>PBGD01000014.1 GCA_002718895.1 Flavobacteriales bacterium | reverse complement strand
TTTCATCCAGTTCAAGTTCACCAATTACATTTCTCAGCGTTGTTTGAGTTAATTTTTCAATTGCTATTGGTAAATTTTCAATCTCATAAACAGCTTTTACAGGGTCTACTACTTGAAAATATATAAGAGCATTTATTTCAACATTTACATTATCTTTTGTGATTACGTTTTGACTTGGAAAATCATAAACAGTTTCTCTTAAATCAATTTCATTCCTGTCTTTAATTGTTGTGATATATCCTTGAGTTAGTGTACCGCCAATTGAATCGTCACTTGATTCATATTTTCTTTTTCTTGTCCAACGATCTGCTTCAACATATCTCCATTTTAATGATCTAGGTTCATCAATTAATGGGATAATAATATTAATTCCTGAATGTAGAGTTCTATTGTATTTACCTAATCGTTCAATAACCATTACTTTTGATTGTTGAACTTTTTTAAATCCTTTATATACAATAATTAATGTGAAGAGAGCAATGAAGATTGCAATAATTAATGTTCCAATTAAACTTGTTTCCATGAGATTCTAATTTATTTTTTTAACAATTAATACAATGCTTTGATAATTAATTATTTTAACTCTTTCATTTTTATTTATATCACTTCCGTCTATTGATTTGGCTTGCCAAAAATCTCCCTCGATTTTTACACGACCTGTATTATTATTTATTATTTCTTCAGTCACAATTGCTTCCATTCCAATTAGTCTGTCACTATTAGTACTTTTTTCAACATCTAATTTTCTTAATAATGGTCTGATACTAACAAATGATAATAAAAGTCCAGCTGAAAATAAATAAATTTGCCATTCAGTATTTAACTCAATATAATTACCTAATGCTGCACATAAAAGACCGATCCCAATAGATGCTGCAACAAACAGAGGGGTAAACATTTCTATAATAAAAAATGTGATTGCAATTATTATTAGTAAGTGATATTGTTCCAAAAAAAAAGTTATTTTGATTAAATTATATTTACAATTTACAATTTTTAAAATAAATATGTTTTTATTTAATATGAGTATTTTTTATAAAAAAATTTTATTTTTCTTTCTTTTATTTTTTAATATTAATTTAATCTATTCTCAAAGTTCTTTTTATATTGGATTAGGTCATTTGAGTACTTTTGCTCAAACAATTCTTAATTCTAATAATAATCAATCACATCATAGAGTTAATAATTTAAGCAATTTTTCATTGCATTATGGTAATATTACCTCTATTAAAAAAATATATAACATTACTTCTGAAATTTTCTATCTAAATAATAATATAATATTGGGTATAAATGATAATAATATATTTGAATTACACCAAAATATTGGATTTACTCTAAAACCAGGTTTCTCATTTAAGCGACATAACTTTTCTATTTCTGCTGGTATGTTTGCTGTATATATCTTTGATAAAGATGTTGTTTTAGGATATCAATTAGATAGATTTGATGATTCTTTATTTTATGGTTTTGATTATAGGTATAATATGTCTAAAGATTTCATCTTTGGTCTTAGTCTTATGAAGACAAATTTTGAATCAATTAGTCATTATACAAATTATACATTAAAATCTTTCTCAGTCTTAAATCTTACTTTAAATTATTTAATTGATTAAAGTTGATTATTTAAAAATAATAGGTAAGTTAAATATTTCACCATCTCTATTAATTGTTACATTAGTAGTGTCTCCTAAAGAAAATTGATTTAAAGCTTCCATATACTTATAAATATCATTGATATTCATTTCTCCCATTTTTTGAATTATATCCCCTTTTAATAATCCTGATACATAAGCGGTTTTATTTTTTATTACCCCATCAATTTTTAATCCTTCTCCATCATATAAGTAATTAGGCATAATACCTAAAGTGACATTAAATGATGTCATCGTATTAGAATTATTAACTGTTTCTTGAAAGTCAAAATTTTTTATTTTTTTAGATTTTTTTATTAATTCATTAACAAAATCCATTATTAAATACATTCCATTAAAATTAATTTTATCTATATCATCATCAGGGGTGTGATAGTCTTCATGTTGACCAGTAAAAAAATGTAATACTGGAATATCTTTAGTATAAAAAGAACTATGATCAGATGGACCAATACCTGATTCTGATTTAATTATTTTATAATTATAATTTTCATTAGTTTCATCAATTAATTTGTTCCATTTTGAACTAGTACCAACACCATTGATGGCGAAACCATTTTCTTCATTTAACCTTCCAACCATATCAAAATTAATCATAAATTCTACCATTGAAAGATTAATTGTTGGGTTTTCAACAAAGTAGGATGATCCAATTAAACCCATCTCTTCGCCTGAAAATGCAATGAACAAATAATTATATAGATTATTTGGACACAATTTATCAATTAAATTAAGCATAATACTAACTCCACTTGCATTGTCATCGGCTCCATTATGAATTGCTTTTTCTCCAGTATAACGTGACCCATATTCTCCAAAGCCTATGTGATCATAATGAGCTCCTATTATTACTGTTTTTGGTTGATTGTTATCACAATAACCTATTACATTACTTACAGTAATTTCTTTAGATTCTATTGAAGAATGAGGATTTGGTTTAAATTTTTTGTTAAATTTTTGAATATATCCTTTTTCTCCTTTTTTTATTAGTAATTTTTTTTGATAATTATTGATTATATATTTTGCTGCTTTTTTTTCACTTTTACTACCTGTTTGACGACCTTTAAGTTTGTCAGAGGATAAGTATTTTACATCATCTCTCATTTGATTTATTGTAATTTCTTTTTGGTTTTGTGATAAAGTATTGAATGAAATAAGAATTAGTAGTACTGTTATTTTTTTCATTATTTAAAAAAATTATTTTTGTTTTAAATTTTAATAAAATTATGAATCCTATTTATTTTTTAATACTTATTATGTCTTTATTTTCTTGTTCTAAAAAGACCCAACATCAAAGGAATACACAAGATCTTGTTAATAGTGATAAAAATCTAATTTATTCAGATGAAGAAAATTTTTTCAATATTAAACAGTTAACATTTAATGGTGAAAATGCTGAAGCATATTGGAGTTTTAATGATTCTAAATTAGTTTTTCAATCTACAAATCAATCTTGGGATACTAAATGTGATCAAATATTTATTACTGATACTAACAATTATCAAATGAATCAATTTAAACCCAATTTAATTAGTACAGGATATGGTAGAACAACTTGTGCTTATTTTTTGCCTGGTGATACAACAATTTTATATGCTTCTACTCATTTAGTAGACTCTTTATGCCCAGAACAGCCTAAAAGAAGAAGTGATGGAAAATACGTTTGGCCTATTTATGATAGTTTTGATATTTTTATTTCTGATTTAAATGGAAATATAATTAATCAACTAACTAGTGAAGAGGGTTATGATGCTGAAGCTACAGTATCACCTGTTGGTGATAAAATTGTTTTTACTTCAATCAGATCTGGTGATCTGGAGCTTTATACATGTAATATTGATGGTTCTCATGTTCAGCAAATTACAAATACACTGGGTTATGATGGTGGTGCCTTTTTTTCAAATGATGGTAAAAAATTAATTTTTAGAGCATCACGACCAACTACTGATGAAGAAATAAAAGAGTATAAAGATTTATTAGCTGAGGGTTTAGTTCAACCAACAAAAATGGAGTTATACATGTGTAATGTTGATGGTAGTGATTTAAAGCAAATTACAGATTTGGGTAATGCAAATTGGGCACCTTTTTTTCATCCTTCTGATAAAAAAGTCATTTTCTCATCTAATCATCACTCTGAAAGAGGTTTTCCATTTAATCTTTTCATGATTGATATCGATGGAAAAAATCTTAAACAAATTACATATGATACAACTTTTGATTCCTTTCCAGTTTTTTCTAACGATGGAACTAAGATTGTTTTTTCATCTAATAGAAATAATGGTGGTACGAGAGAAACAAATTTGTTTATAGCAAACTGGAAAGAATAACAATTATAATCTTAATTAGACAAATTAATCCTATGACTAAAAAAGAAATTTTAGATTTAATTTTAAACGAAAGATCAAATCAAGACAAAAAATGGGGAGAACAAAATCATAATGTTTATAAGTGGCTTGCTATTTTGGGTGAAGAAGTTGGTGAGGCTAATAAAGCTGCATTGGAAAGTAAGGATTCGGAGCTTATAAATGAATTAATACAAATATCTTCTGTTTCAGTAGCTATGATCGAAAGTATTTATAGAAATCGTAAATAATTATTATTTTTATTTAAAATCTAAATTAAATTTATGACTAACCTATCTATACTGAATGGTTTTAGCTCAGTTAAACTAAAAGATTTAGATTCTGTTAAATTAATGAATCGAGTAGATGTTAAATTTGCTTTTAATATTAATAAACTCTCATCTATTCTTTCTGATTTAACATCTAATTATAATATTTTATCTATTTCTAATAAAAAGGTTCAATCATATAGATCTCTATATTTTGATACTAGTGATAATTTTTTTTATTTAAGTCATCACAATGAAAGGGTTAATAGAAATAAAGTGCGTTTTAGAGAATACTTGGATAGTGGTCTTTCCTTTTTAGAAGTTAAGACTAAAAATAATAAAGGTAAAACAATAAAAAAGCGTACATCAGTCCCTTTAATTCCAAATGAATTGTCCGATGTTCATAAAATTTTTATTAATGATACAATAGGTAAAAAACTATGTCTTGTGCCTCAGCAATGGATTTATTTTGATAGAATAACTTTTGTTGATAAAATGTTTACTGAAAGACTAACAATTGATATTAATCTTAAATTTTCCTACGCATCTAGTTTAGATAATTTTGAAAATATAGTTATTGCTGAAATAAAAAAAGATAAATCCACCTCGTCTTCTTTTTTTACTCAAATTGCAAAAAAAAATCATATCTTACCAACAAGAATAAGCAAGTATTGTATGTCTACAATTAAATTAAATCCTAATATTAAACACAACAGGTTTAAAAGGAAATTATTATTATTAAATAAATTATTACAAGAATAATGGAAATACTATTAAATATATTACTCAGTTTTGAATTTTTAGGTGCCCCAATATTTGATTCAGAAGATTTTTGGCGTCTTATATTAAAAACTTTTTTTAATCTCTCTATAGTTTTATTAATTGTTAGAGGTATATACTATCCTTTAACGAAAAATAAAGATTACTTATTTACATATTTATTAATTAGCTTGACAGTTTTTGTACTGTGCGTTCTATTAGATGATGTTAAGCTACAATTAGGTTTTGCTCTTGGTTTATTTGCGATTTTTGGTATTATAAGATATCGTACTGATCCAATTCCGATTAAAGAGATGACATATTTGTTTTTAGTTATAGGAATTTCTGTTGTAAATGCACTTGCAAACAAAAAAATTAGTCATGCAGAACTTCTTTTTGCTAATTTGGTAATTGTATTTGTTACCTATGGAATGGAAAAGCTTTGGTTGTTAAAACATGAAACAAGGAAAAATATTATTTATGAAAAAATTGATCTTATTGTTCCTGATAAATCAAATGAATTACTTGAAGATTTAAAACAAAGAACTGGTTTGAATATAGTTCGATATGAGATTAAACGGATAGATTTTTTAAGAGATGTTGCAAATATCTCTATATTTTATTATGAAGAAGATACTAAAAAATAGTTTTTTAATATTTTTTTTCTTTTCATTTGTTTCAAAGTCACAAGATGTAGATGTTGATTATCAATTATGGAGTAGATTTGAATTGAAATATAATGTTGATAAAAAAACATCATTATCTCTACAAAATGGTATAAGGTATATTGACACTCTTTCATTTTTAAACAGGAATTTTACTGATGTTAAATTAAAATTTTCACAAAATAAACATATTTCTTACAGTTTAGGTTATCGTTATATTTTTAATAGAAATAATGATAATTTACTAAATGAAATAAATCATCGTATGTATTTTGGATGTCATTATAAAAACAAAATATCTGATGAATTGTCATTACTTTTGAGAAGTAGATTTCAAAATGAATCAAATAATGAAAAAAGTTTTAGGCAAAAAATAAAGATCTCTTTTTCGTTAAAGGAAATTAAAATAAAATTAAACAGTTCAATGGAGCTATTTCATGATATGTTTTTTGTAAATGAAAAAATTAGATATTCTACCGGATTTTCTATTCCAATAAATAAAAAAATATTTTTAGATTTTAATTATATTTTTGAAAGTGAAGTTAACAAAAATATAAAAGATAACTTTCATATTTTTAGAACCAAAATTGCATTAAATTTAAACTAATTTTATCGAATTTAATCTGTCCATATTTTTCTATTTGTAATATTTATATCAACATCTGAATTTATTCCTTTGATTTGACCAGTAGCTGTATATTGCCATATTAAAGGACATTTGTTGCCCCATATTTTTGGTTCATCTTTAGGTAGATTTCTATCTATTTTATTTTTAATTCCATGATGTCTAGCAATCCAAAATTCATATTCTTTAAAATGATTTCTTAAATAAAAATTATAGTATTTTTGATATGCATAAATTATTGGTTTTACTCCATAATGATTTTCTATTAACTGTAAAAAAATATATAGTTTTTTTCTTAGATCTTTTATCCCTTTAGTGCTGGTTTTTTCTATATCTACTACAGGTGGCATGTCACCAATGTTTCTATTATTATTCAGGAAATTAATAAATTGTTCTTCTGGTTTTTCATTAGGTCTATAATAGTGATATATACCCACTTTAAAATTATTTTTTTTTGCTAGTCTAAGATTTTCATTAAAAGATTTGTCAACACCATCTTTACCCATAGTTGATCTTAGATAGATAAAATCAATTTTAGGATTTTGATTATCTCTAATAATTTCCCAATTAATTCTAGAAATATCTTCTTGATATTCAGATATGTCAATTCCATAAAATTTATTTTGATTTTGTTTAAATGAGTCGCATTTATTTGTGCAAGAGAATTGTGTGCATATGATGATTAGAAAGATCAACTTAATCTTCATAGGAAATAAACTAATATTTTGTTTAATATTTTAGGTTGACATATTACAATAACAAAGGTTATAAATAAAACTGTAAATAAAATAACATGAAATAAATTAAAATATTGGATTTTCCAAAACAATATGGATGATAGAAATATAATAGTTATACTAATCATTAGTAATATAAAATATTGTATTTCAATGATATTTTGAGTATTACTTAAATCAATTTGTCCATTTATTAATGTGTAAATAATTAATGGAATAGTAAATGCAATACATAAATCAAAAATATTAGATCCAAGTGGATTAGAAAGTGCATCATCAGCATGTCCTTCCTGTGCATCAATAATTGAAAGAAATAAGTCTGGCATACTAGAAGCAGCAGCAGCAATTAATAATGCAGTTAAACCAATTGAAATATTTAGTCCTGGGAATGATGTATTAGATTTAAATGGAAGATGCCAATTTGCTTGACTAATAGCCTCGCAAGCATGTACACATAGCCAACAACCAATTGCAGCAATTGTTGCTCCTAAAAGTAATTTTTTCCATCCTTGTTTAATTTCAGACTTTGAAATTTTCACATTTTTTACATTTGACTTGTTTTGATATAATAAGAAAATAATGTAAAATCCATACATAAAAAGCATCATAAGAGCTTCGTTAATTGTTATGATGTTATCTGTAAGAGTTTTAAAGAGATAAAATTGAACAAATAGCAGAACTATACCATCTCTAAAAATTATTTTTTTTTTAATTTTCAGATTAAATTTTTTTCTTATCAAAATAAATATAACGATTGATGGAATAATAAGTATGTTGAAAACAGCAGAGCCAATTACTGTTCCAAGTGCAGCACTAATACTCTCATTATTTTCACTAAGAATTATAAAAAAAAGTAAAGCAGTTATTAGCTCTGGTAATGATGAACCTATTGCGTTAATTGTAGCACCTCTAACTCCATTTGGAAGGTTAGCACCAATTACTTTAGAGCCTTGGTTGAAAATTTTACAGGCTTTCCACATAATTAAAGACGATATTATGACTGTAATCAAAGGTAATATGATGCCTAATATGTTATTCAAGAGAAATTATTTTAAAATCTTAAGACCCTTATTCTTGATTTCATTTAAAATCTCTTTAAGAATATTGTCTTTATTATTTTCTGTCAAACAATTTTTAATTTCTGTTTCCATTGTTTTATAAGATTTTATGAATTCAGTGTTGCATTTAAGTTTATTTTTTTTAAGTTGATCGAGAGATTCATCCGGAAATCTTTTTTCTAGGTCTCTAAGAATAGGATCAATAAAACAAGTGCAGTGAGCGGTTTTTGTTTCTTTTTCTTTGCAATACAAATTTGTTAAATTATCAATAATATTTTTTTGAAAAACTTGTTGATAGCCAATATATAAACCAATAATTAAAATAATTAAAATAATTAATCTAAATAATATCTTGGTTGCTAATTTAATTAGGGTTAAACCAACAATGATTCCAATAATTAAGAATAATATATTCATATTTTCTATCAAAAATCCCTCTAAATCCATATACTTGCTTGAAGTTTATTTTTATAATAATTATGTAAATTAATTTAAATTTGATTAATTAACAACTATTCTTTTTGCCTCAACACCTTTATTATTTGAACTAATCTTAATTATATACAATCCTTTTTTAATATCCGATGAATTTAATAGTTCGCTAATTGGAATTATTGCTTTATTTGTTCTTGTTATTTTATTAATAGATTTTCCATTTATATTGCAAATTTCTATAAAGCATTCTTCATTATTTCTATTTAAGTAGATTGTGCTTTTGTTTGTAATTGGGTTAGGGTGAATTCCTTTAATCAAACTATGTTCTTTTAACTTAGATAAGTTAATGTCATCAGGATTTGTTTCCAATGTGATATCAAAAACTCCATGTAAATCACCGTTGTTATCGTTGATTAGTGGAATTATTCTATTTTGTGAGTTAATATTTGATGCCCATGGATCTGAGGGGATACTATTATCTCCTTCAAAATACAGTTGAGTTGTTACTTCATTCTGTCCCATATATGATGATTTATAATGAATGTGACTAGGTCTATACTGACTGCCATTTAAGTATTTTCCTGGCAGAATAGTTTGATACGCATAGTTTCCATATTGATCAGTATAGATTTTTGCTCTAAAATATTCTTCATCATAGTCTGAATTGATGAATGAATTACTGTTGGTATCTTTTACACCTTTGTTTGCATGCCACACATCGACTACTGCATTTGGAATTGGAGTTATGCAATCATTTGCATAGATGGTTCCAGTAATAAAAAGAAAGTCACTTGTGATTTCAGGAGGTGTAAGATTGTATATATTAGGAGAATTTTCAATGTAGAAAGGACCTTGTATATCAGATGTTGTTATTTCACAATCATTAAAATAGTTTTTAGGAAAAATTTTAATTGGCAAAAGACTAAAGAGACCAATATTAATTATTTTTTTCATAAAAAAACGCCTGTTTATTTTCATAGAATGTTTTGATTTTAGATATTATAGTATAATTAATTATAATTTAATTAAATTTTATTTAAATGTCTAATTCACTAAGTTGTATTTCAGTTGTTATCATTGCTAAAAATTCAGAGTCAATAATTAAAAGATGTCTAAATAGTTTAATTGATTTTAGAGAAGTTATTTTGTATTTAAATGATTGTGATGATAAAACAAAAGTAGTAGCTTCGTCATATCAAAATGTTAAAATTTTTGAAGGTTCATTTACAGGCTTTGCAAATACAAAAAAAAAAGCAATATCTTATGCAAGTAATGATTGGATATTGTCAATAGATAGTGATGAGGTTTTAAGTGCAAGTTTAATTAATAGTTTAAAACAAGTTTCGTTAAACACAAATACTGTTTACTCTTTTCAAAGAATATCTTATTATAAAAAAAAGAAAATTAAATTCTCCGGTCTTTATAATGAACAAGTTGTGAGGTTATTTAATAAACAAACTACTAATTTTGATAATTCTTTGGTTCATGAAAAAGTTAATCGTACAGATTTAAGTGTTGTAGTTTTAAATGGATATATTGATCATTTTACTTATCTTTCAATCTCTGATTTAATTCAAAAAACTGATAGTTACTCTACTTTGTATTCAAATCAACATACTAAAAAGTCATCACCTTTAATCGCTATTGTTAAGTCTTTATTTTTTTTTATTAAAACTTATATTTTCCGTTTAGGCTTTTTAGATGGTTATGTTGGTTTCTTAATTGCTTATTCAGGATCAACAGGTGTCTTCTATAAATACCTGAAGTTATATGAGAAAAATGATAATTTATGAAAGTCGCATTAATTATATCTACTTATAATAACCCTAGCTCATTAGAATTAGTTTTGATAAGCGTATTGAATCAAACTGTTTTGCCTTTTGAGTTAATTGTAGCAGATGATGGTTCAACTAATGAAACAAAAAAACTGATTAAAAAATATAAATCCAGATTTACAATTCCTTTATATCACATGTGGCATGAAGATAGAGGATTTAGAAAAACAGTTATTTTAAACAAGTCAATTGTTTATGCAAAATCTGATTATATTATTCAAATTGATGGTGATGTAATTTTGAATTCTAAGTTTATTCAAGATCATTTGTCTTCTGCTAAAAAGATGACTTTTTCACATGGAAGTAGAGTTTTGTTAAATATAAAATTGACTCAAAGTTTAATTTCTAATAAATCCATTTTTTTGCCTAAACTTTCTTTTTTTCAATATAAAAATTTTTTTAACTCTATAAGAATTCCAATTTTATATAAATTTCAATTTTATAATAAAAATCTTAAAGGAACAAGAGGTTGTAATTTTTCATTTTTTAAAAAAGATTTTTTAAAAGTAAATGGATATAATGAAGACATTATTGGTTGGGGAAAGGAGGATTCAGAGCTTTCTGCTAGATTTTTGAATATAGGGCTTAAAAAACAAAAGTTAAAATTTATTGCTATAATGTATCATTTGTTTCATGATTCTCAATCAAGAAATATGTTGGATGCTAATAAAAAGATTTTAGAAAAAACTATAACAGAAAAACTCATTTATTGTGAGAATGGATGTTCTAAATACATTTAATTGAGAATAATTTTTTTCTCTATAAGATTTCCCCTTTCATCTAATTCTAAAATTATTTCATTTTCTCTATTCAATGATTGGCGCCCTAAAATATCTATTTTTTTAAAAATTTTATTAATTGATTGTTCATCAATAAATGTATTACAATTTATTTCTTCGTCCATATATATAGTTATTTCTGCATATTCATAACAATTAAAATCTTCATTATATAATTCAGCTATATATGTGGTGTTTGAAATAGGGGATACAGTTATTTCAGCAGTTGTTTGATTGTTAGACCAAGAAATAGTTTCCTGAAATAAAGGAGTGTCTGTACTAAATTCTGTATTAATAAGTTCTAAATCTCGTTCATTTCCTGAAATATCATAGGCAATATTTCCAATGCCCTCATTAAAATTATACATAGCAATTGTATATTGATCAGCAATAAAACTTAAGAATGGATTAAAATTATTAGAGTATCTCACTACGTTAGATATTCTTAAGTTATCTATTTTACCTTTAAACCAGTTAGCAGCACCTGCTTCATGTCCTATTATAAAATCATAAATTGAAGTGTTGACATTAGCCACTTTTATTTCTAGGGTAATTAATTCACCGTTCTTGAAGTAAGAGAATTTATTAGAAGTGTTAGAATAGCAAATTGCAATATGTTCCCATTCATTATTATTTACAGTGTGAAAATTAAATTCGTTAGGATTATAGGTCCATGCAAACATTAGGTTTTCATTTGGTTTTTTAAGTAGCCAGCCTTGTTCATTATCACCATAAGAGTTGTTGCCCATAAGGCTCCAATACTCATTGGTTTCATCTTTTAACCAAAATTCAATTGTAAAATCTTCAGTTAAATTAAAATCAGTATTATTGTTTGATGTTGCTTTAGCACTCCCAATAGTTTGACTAATGTTTGGAAAACTTAAGCTATATGAACCACTTTCATGTGACGTACTTATTAAAATCTCAGTACCCGGACATATAGTTGTGTCATTTTGTAAAATATCTAGAACGATTACGCAGTCATCTTCAAAGTCACATATTCCGTCATTATCTATATCATTATTAATAATAATATTATTTTGGCATATATCACAAATATTATTAATGTACTCACACGATCCATTATTTAAAATGGCAAAGGCATTGAAGTTACATGCTTCAGTATCTGTACATCCTTCAGTTTCTAATTCGTCGCATATCCCATCTGAGTCCATATCGTTTATGCACTCATTGACACAGTTGTAAAATTCTTGAGGAAATGTACATGTGATTAGGTCATCATATGTAGCATTAGGATTATAGTTACAAGCATTATCATCTGTGCATCCACATTCTCCAAATAATTCAAAGGGGTCCCACCATGGTAAATCACACTGAGAAAAAGTCAATATTGGGATGAGCGTAAATAAAAATAATCTAAATATTTTCATGTGATAATGATTTAATTAGCACAATTTACACATTTTTTACTTTCAGGAACTATTAAAATTCTTTGAATAGGTATTTGTTTAGAGCATTTTATGCATTTACCAAAATTTTTTGTTTGTGCTTGATTTTTAATTTCTATTAAGCTTTTTAATTTATTTTCTGCGATTCTTAATGAAGCTTCAGTTATACTCTTGTTATTTATTGCATCCATTCTTGATACTCTTCCAATTGCATTTTCTGGTGAAATTGGTCTAGAATCTATTTTTAATTGTTTTATATTTTTATGTAATCTTTGAATTTCAATATCGATTGTTTCAAAAATTTTTTTCTTTTGTTCACTTTTCATTTTTTAAAAATAAATTAAAATATATTAGTCTAAGTGATTATTTTAAGTATATTGCGCACATGCAAAAAAGAGGTAGACCTTCCACTCAGCCACCAAAGCTTAAAAATGGCTTTTATCTTGAGCTCAAAACTCAAGGTTCTAATGTTGGAATTAAAATCATAAGAAAAAACATGGATGAAGTTGAAAAAGCAATTAAGCAATATTCTTCCAACAAAATAGTTAAATACTTAGGTCAAGTCAAAGATGGAAAATGGGTTGATGGCGAAAATGCAGGCAAAAAAATCTAATTTTTTCAACATTTATATATTTTTTAATCTATTAAATAAGTGAGCATTTAAATATTTTAATATTTATTTGTTTTAATTCTAAATAATATTCTACATTTGAATCATTATTTAAAATAATTCTAAATAAATATTATATGAAAAAACTATTATTTACTCGATTTAAAATCATTTTAATTGGCTTTTTATTACCCTTGAATTTATTACTTTCTCAAGAAGATGGATGTGTAAATGATGACAATTACATAGCTAGTGTTTTTAATTCGTTAACTGAGTGTGATCAAACAGTGGATTTTTTAATGACAAATTATAATTTTACACTAGAACAAGCATGTAATTGGGATGGTGCTGGTTTTGGACCTGGACTTGCATTTCCAAATGGTTTAGGATCTGTTTGTGAGTGTTCATGTCAACCTCAATCAACATCATGTAATGAGGGATATACTTTACTAACCTTAAATTATTACAATGCAGCACAAAATTCTTTTACTGTAACAAATTCTGATGGAGATGTTATGGCATCATACTCTATTTTAAATGGAGATGGTGTTTTAGAAGATTGTTTTTTAACAAGTGATCAAAATGACTGTTTTTCTATTGATATAGATGGTGGACAAGATTTTACATGGTCATTATCTGCTGATGATATTGTAATTCTTCAGGGAGGATCAGAAGATTTTGAATTTGGTCCTGATTGTAATGAATGTAGTGACAATGATGCTTTAGTTGAGCAATATTTTGGTAATTTTTTTGTAACTGAATGCTCATCTCTTATTACATATTTAATTAATAATTATGGTTACTCTGAAGATCAAGCTTGTAATTGGAATGGAGCACCAATGGCAGATTTTGGAGGTATGATAATATCTGATTTTTGTGAATGTTCTTGTGAAGAAAATACATCAATTGTTCCAAATACTATTACTGAATCTAATTTGATTATGATAAAAGATTTGATGGGAAGAGATATTAGTGAGATAACAAAAAACATACCATTATTATTCATTTATAATGATGGTTCAATTAAGAAAACTATAATTACAAAATAACTAACTAACTAACTAACTAACTAACTAAATATTTAAAAATGAAAAAATTATTTTATTTCGCACTCGTGTGTTCAATGACTTTCTTTATTACAAGTTGTGATAAAGATGATGACGATCATGATGATGATCATGGCCACAATGTAACAGCTCCAGCTGATTATACTTTTGAAAGAAATGGTCTAACTTCTGTTGCGTATGCTGGTCAAACATGTAGATTAAATCAAGCAAGCGCATTAGATGGTGCTATGAAAGATGCTAGTACTACTGAAGCTATGATTAATGATATGATTTATTATGGTATTTTTCCTACAACTATTGAAAGTTGCTCTGATCAAAAAATAGGAAATAAAATTGCTGTTGGAACAAATAGTAATTTAACTGAAACAGAACAACTAGCTGTTCAAAATATGTTTTTAACTATGGTTACAGGACAGGCTGCTGTACTTGCTGCATCTGGTAACACTGCTTCTGCTGGCGTTGCAGGAACAACTTCAGCGGGATCAGGCAATAGAATGGTTGACGAGAAGGGATTAGAGTTTAATCAGGGAATTATGAAGGGTCTTATCGGTGCAATGTGTTTAGATCAAATAACAAATAAATATACACATCCTGAATATCTTTCTGGTAAAGATAATACTGAAATTACTGATAACTACACATCTATGGAGCATTACTGGGATGAAGGCTTTGGATATCTATATGGAAGAGATAATCAAACTAATCCTGCTCTTCAAGTAGATGCTTTGCTAAATAAATACTTAGGCAAAGTTTCTAGTCAATTTCCAAACCATGCTGATGATATTTATAATGCATTTAAATTAGGAAGAGCTGCAATTGTTGCTGGAGACTATGATTTAAGAGACGAGCAAGCGGTAATTATTAAAGAAAGATTAGACGATGTAGTTGCATATAAAGCGTCTGATTACTTGAAAGCAGGAGCTAATGAAATAACTGCAGGATCACATGAAATGGCATTGCATGATTTGTCTGAAGGATATGGTTTTATTATTAGCTTGCAATTTACAGATCACTTTACTCATTCTCAAGTTAATACAATGCTTGATCAGTTAATGGAAGGTAATGGCTTTTGGGATAGAACTGCTAGTGAACTAAATGCTATGGCAGCTGAAATTGATACTGAAATGGGATTTTAAATAGATTTTTTAAGTTACTATTCACAGAATATCTTAGTAAACTAATTGATAATATAATTTGGAGGGGATAATCAAATTTTAATTAGGTTAGTTTACTAAGATTGTTCTTTATTAAGATATTATTATGAGACATATTTTTTTATTATCTATTTTTCTATTTTTTTTATCATCTTGTGATAAAGATGAATCTTCTGAATTTGTTGATGGATTTGATAGATCTAGCATGTTAACAAATTGGGTAGATAATATTATTATTCCTTCATTTATTCATTTTAATAACAGTCTTCAAAATCTAGATCAAGCTGTTGATGATTTTATTGAAAATCCTAATGCAATGAATTATGATGAATTAAGTAATTTATGGCTCGATTCATATAAGTCATGGCAACATGTTCAAATGTTTAACATTAATCTCGCTGAAGATATTGAGTATCAAGAAAAAATTAATACTTACCCAACTGATACTAATTTAATTCATGATAATATATTACAGTCAGTTTCAAATCTTAATAATGATGAAAATGAAACTGCAATAGGCTTTCCTGCAATGGATTATATGTTACATGGTTTAGATATTGATAAAAACTCTATTATTGAACAGTATATTTCTTCTAATTCTGCTGAAAATAATAAAAACTATCTTAAAGATATTATTAAATCTATGATTGCAATTAGTTCTCAAGTGTCAGAGGATTGGAATAGTTCTAGAATAAGTTTTATTAATTCAACAGATAACACTGCCACATCTTCATTAAATAAAATAATTAATGATTATATATATTACTTTGAAAAATATTTTAGAGATGGTAAGATTGGTATACCTTCAGGAATGAGATCAGGTGGGATGATTCAACCCACAACTGTTGAAGCATTGTACAAAAAAAATGTTTCAAAAGATTTAACTTTAGAAGCCTTATTAGCATGTAAAAATTTCTTTACTGGAAATTCAACTAATAATATCTCAAGTGGTGTTTCTCTTGAAGATTATTTAAATTATCTACCTACTTCTTCTGAAAATAATTTATCACAAGATATTACGGATCAGTTTAATGATATTGAAACATCTTTAAATAATATAAATCAAACCTTTTATGATCAAATAGAGACAGATAAGTGGGTTTTAGTTGATGTTTTTTTAGAAATGCAAGAAATGGTTGCATTATTAAAAACAGACATGTTAGGTGCGCTAAATATCGCTACTGATTACACGGATACTGACGGAGATTAATAATGTCCTCAATGATTGTTTCATATTTAGAAAAGAGAACTAAATCTCATTCATTAGCTATATATAGATTTTTTTTTGGTTTACTCATGTTTTTTAGCTTGTGTAGATTTTGGTCAAAAGGTTGGATTGATAGTCTTTATATTAAACCTGATTTTCATTTTTCGTATTATTTATTTGAATGGGTAAAACCTATAGGTGATTGGACTTATGTGATTTTTATCATTGCAATTATATCTTCTTTATTTGTTTGTGTAGGATATAAGTATAGAATTTCAATTATAATTTTTTTTATAAGCTTTACTTATATAGAGTTGATGGATAAGACTACATACTTAAATCATTACTATTTTATAAGTATATTGAGTTTTTTATTAATTTTTTTACCAGCAGGTTCCTCTTTCTCAATTGATAGTTACCTTGCTAAAAAATCATATAATACAGTCCCTAAATGGACAGTAGATTCACTTAAATTATTAATATCAATTGTATATATATACGCAGGTTTAGCAAAACTAAATTCTGATTGGTTACTTGAAGCTATGCCTCTTAAAATCTGGTTAACATCTAGATATCACTTTCCAATTGTAGGTGAAACTTTGTTTCAATATGATTGGTTTCATTATTTTATGAGTTGGGCTGGTATATTATATGATTTAATGATTCCATTTCTTTTGTTTTATTCAAGAACTAGATTATTTGGTTTCATTTTAGTGATTATTTTTCATCTTTTAACAAAAGTTTTGTTTCCTATTGGAATGTTTCCATATATAATGATTGTAAGTTCTATTATATTTTTCTCACCAAAATTTCATTTTAAAATAATTATGTTTATTAAAAAATTTATATATAATCTTTTATTTTTTTTAAACATTCAGAAAAATAATATTAAAAATTCTTTAGAAGAAAAGGATTATTTTTTTAAGTATCATAAATCTGTATTATTAATTATTTCACTTTTTTTTATTATTCAACTTATTTTTCCATTTAGATATTTATTATATCCAGGTGAATTATTTTGGCATGAACAAGGATATCGTTTTTCTTGGAGAGTTATGTTAGTAGAAAAAACTGGTTTTACAGATTTTAAAATTGTTAATCCAGCAAATAAAAATAATTTCTTTTATGTTGATAATAGTAATTTTTTAACACCTTTTCAAGAGAAACAAATGAGTTTTCAACCTGATTTAATATTAGAATTTGCACATCATCTTGGTGACTATTATTCTTATATAAATAAAGATATTGAAGTCTATGTAGATAATTATGTCACTTTAAATGGCAGAAAAAGCCAAAGATGTGTTAGTAACACAGTTAATCTATATGACGAAAAGGAGTCTTTTAAAAATAAAAAATGGATTTTACCTCTAAATGATGAAATTAAAGGATTATAAATTTTTAGCTATATTATTTTTATCAAGCTTGATATACAGTCAAAATCAAGTTTCTGGTTATATCATTGATAGTGTTGAAAATCTTCCATTATCTAATGTTCAAATTATAAATTCAAATGGTAATATTTTAACTATTACTGACAAAAATGGATATTATGAGTATTCAACTAGTCATGATTCTATCAAGTTGACATTTTTAAAAAATGGTTTTTCTAGATTTGAAAAGGCCATATATTTTAATACATCCATTGTAAATAATACTATTTTTTTATCAAAAACTAATAATTTAAAAGAAGTGCTAGTTACTGATAAAAGAAAAGACTTATATGGCACAAGTTTTCTAGAAGATATATCCTTTAAAAATAACACACTAAATTCTGGTAAAAAAAGTGAGTTAATTGTTTCAAAAGATAAAGCTGGAAGGTCTTCTAATAATGCTAGACAAATGTATAATAAAACAAGTAGTTTAAATGTATTTCAAACTGATGATGCAGGTTTGCAATTAAATATTGGAGGTAGAGGGTTAAACCCTAGGAGGACTTCTAATTTTAATGTAAGACAAAATGGCTACGATATTAGTGCTGAGCCTATTGGGTATCCAGAAAGTTATTATGTTCCTCCATTTGAGTGTCTACAAAATATTGAGGTGGTAAGAGGGGCCGGTGCTTTACAATATGGAACACAATTTGGTGGTTTGGTTAACTTTAATATACAACAACCACATCCTAATAAAACAATTGACATTGTTTCTAGACATACACTAGGTTCTTTTGGTCTTTCCACTAATTTTACTAGTATTTCAGGCACTAAGAATAAATCTTCTTATTATACTTTTTATAATTTTAAAAATGGTGATGGTTTTAGACCTAATTCTGATTTTAAATCTAAAAACTTTTATTTGTATTTTTCTCATAAACAATCTGATATAATGTCTCTTTCATTTGAGCTAACATATCTCGATTATTTAGCACAACAACCTGGAGGTTTAACTGATAGAATGTTTCAAGAAAATATTTTACAAAGTAATAGAGAACGTAATTGGTTTAATGTTAACTGGCTTTTATATAATTTAAAGTTTTCTTATTTCCTGTCTGAAGCTACAAAATTTTCCATTAGTACATTTTTTCTTGACGCTCATAGATATGCAGTTGGCTTTAGAACAAACAGATTAAATCAAATTGATTCTAATGAAGAAAGAGACTTAATTAAAAGTGACTTTAATAATATTGGAGTTGAATCTAAGATTCTACACAAATACAACTTATTCAACATCAATAATGCATTATTACTTGGAACTAAACTTTACTCGGGTGAAACAGTTATTGCCCAAGGTCCTGGCTCAAATGAATCTAACCCAAACTTTAGTTTTCAAATAAACGATTATCCGTTTTATGAATCCCAATCAAACTATGTGAATCCAAATTTAAATTTTGCGTTTTATGTTGAAAACGTGATATACATAAATAAAAAAAACACTATAAGTCCTGGACTAAGATTTGAATATATAAATACCGCATCTGAGGGTGATTATAGAATAGTGAACACCAACTTGGCTGATGGTGTTATTTATGACTCGTTAATTTATACTAATCAAGAACGTGAAAGATCTTTTTTCTTGTATGGTATTGGGTTTAGCTCAAAACCGACAAAAACATTTGAAATATATTCAAATTTATCTCAAAACTTTAGAGGTGTTACATTTGCAGATATAAATATTATAAACCCTAATTTTATTATAAACCCCAATATTAAAGATGAAAATGGATATACTTTTGATTTTGGATTAAGAGGAACATACAAATCTTTCATTTTATATGACATTAGTTCCTTTTATCTTTTTTATAATAATAGAATTGGATTTATACAAAAAGAACTTGAAAATTTTATTGTAAAAAATGAAAAAGGGAACGTTGGTAATGCCATTATAATTGGGCAAGAAATACTTCTTAATTTTAACTTAAGGAAAAGATTTAATATGTCTATTTTTGATAGGTTTAATTATTTTATAAATTTTTCTACTCTTAATTCTGAGTATGTTGAATCTAACATAAATGGTATTAAGGGTAAACAAGTTGAATTTGTTCCTGATATAAACTTAAAAACAGGTTTTGAAATTAGTATTAAAAAAATGAATATTAATTTACAATATACTTATTTATCAAAACAATTTACTGATGCTAGCAATTCTATTGAATCAGATTTAAGTGGAGTATTAGGTGAAATACCTGCTTATAATGTTTTAGATTTATCACTATCTTATGATATTGATAAAATGACTTTTGAATTTGGTATAAATAATTTATTAAACAATCATTATTTTACTACTAGGGCTACTGGTTATCCAGGTCCAGGAATTATTCCATCACCAACAAGAAATATTTATCTTACATTTGAATACAGACTATAATTATGAAGACAAATAATTTAAATAGTAAAAAAATAATTTTATTTGATGGTGTTTGTAATATGTGTATTTGGTCTGTTCAATTTGTCATTAAAAATGATAAAAAGGATGTTTTTAGATTTGCATCACTACAAAGTAAGGAGGCAGAAAAATATATTAAAAATCATAAATTAAGTATGAATTCAATTATGCTTATTGATAATAGTAAGATAAAATCAAAGTCATCTGCAGTATTAAGTATATTAAGTCATTTAGATACCTTTTGGCGAATTTTATTAGTTTTTTATATCATTCCTTATCCTATCAGAGATCTTATTTACATTTCTTTTGCAAAATCAAGGTATTATTTTTTTGGTAAAAGAAATAATTGTATGGTTCCTAATAAGGAGATTAGTTCCAAATTTTTATCTTTATCATAATCAAAAAAAATATGTCTTATGGAAAATGCATTAAATAAATGGATTGATTTAGTTTCTCAACAAAATACTGATGAGGTAGTTAGTCTTTATGCTGAAAATGGTCTACTATTAGGAACTTTTTCTGATGAAATTAGAGTAGGAGAGGTTAAAATAAGAGAATACTTTGATTATTTTTTAGCTAAAAAACCTCAAGCTTCTGTTATTGATTCTAAAACTCATGTTGTTGATGAAAATAACTTTTCTGTAAATGGCTTTTATGATTTTGAAGTTGATGGATCAAACGGACAAAGAGAACTTGCTCATGCTCGCTTTACTTTTGTCTTCCAAAAGCAAAATGGGACTTTTAAAATCCTCTCTCATCATTCCTCTATAATGCCTTGATTTTTTTTTGAGTTATTAACAATTTTTGATTAAATAGTAGAATTTAGTTGATAATTATTCTTAATTCTTGTATTGTATTTCTTTTAAAAGATTTGAAAATTCACTAAATTCAGTACGAATTTATATAACCCCTAATTACACTTAATAATTATGAAAAAAATACTATCTACTTTAGTGGTGATTGCTTCATTGCTAACTTTTTTTAATGTAAATGCTCAAGATTTATTTATATCTGAATATGCAGAAGGATCAAGTAATAATAAATACATAGAGATTTATAATGGTACTGGTTCAGATGTTGATCTTAGTTCTTATGAGATGTGGAAAATATCTAATGGAGGATCATGGGCTGAATCTACACTCTCTTTATCTGGCACTCTAGCTAGTGGTGATGTCTATGTTTTATGTAATGGATCATCTGATGGAACTATATTAGCTCAATGTGATGAAGTGTGGTCACAAGCAAACTTTAATGGTGATGATGCCATTGGTCTTGCTAAAGATGGAGTTCTTATTGATGCAGTTGGTCAAGATGGTTCTGATCCAGGTTCAGCATTTGATGTTTGTGATGGGGATACAAAAGATAATACTATTGTTAGAAACTGTGATATTACACAAGGAAATCCAGATTGGTCTGTTTCATCAGCTTCTGAGACTTGTGAATGGACAGTATACTCCAATAACACTTGGGATTATTTAGGTTCACATGATTCATGTGTTGAAACCAATCCATGTGGAGAAGTTCTTTGTGAAATATATTGTGAATTGGGTTTTGTAGTAGATGAAAATGGATGTGAAATATGTGAATGTATTGAGCCAGCATGTGAAAATGATGATTCAGCATCAGATGCATATGGAGACACATGTTCTTCTTGGTATGATGCAAATGAAGGACCGGGATCATATGGTTGTTCAGGAGGTTACGATACAG
>PBGD01000013.1 GCA_002718895.1 Flavobacteriales bacterium | reverse complement strand
TCTCAGAATCTAATGAGTCATTGCATGATGTTTCAACTACTGATTTAGATGTCTCAGAATCTAATGAGTCATTGCATGATGTTTCAGCTAATGATTTAGATATCTCAGAATCTAATGAGTTAGTTAATAACGAATCAAATAATTTAGTTTTTACTGAAATTACAGAAAAACAAAAACTTGATAAATCATTAGATAAAACTAGAGAAGGGTTTTTTAATAAAATGAAAATGTTTTTTTCTGGGAAAAATAAAATTGATGCGGAATTTTTAGATCAGTTAGAAGAAATGTTGATTGTAGCTGATATCGGTGTAGATACAACAATTAAAATTATTGAATTAGTTGAATTACATGTAGCTGAAAAAAAGTATTTAAATAATGATGAATTAAAAGGCATTTTAAAACAAAAAATTATAGAATTACTATCTGTTAATAATGACAAGTTAGAAATGTCAAAAAATCATGATAAACCATATGTTATTTTATTTGTTGGAGTTAATGGTGTAGGTAAAACTACTACAATTGCCAAATTAGCTAATTATTTAAAAAAGAAAAATAAAAAAGTATTAATTGGAGCTGCTGATACTTTTAGAGCAGCTGCAATTGACCAACTGAATTTATGGGCTCAAAAAATCGATGTTCCTATAATTAAACAAGATATGGGTGCTGATCCTGCTTCGGTTGCTTATGACACCATGCAATCAGCGATTTCATCAAATTATGATTATGTATTAATTGATACAGCTGGAAGATTGCATAATAAAGTTAATTTGATGAATGAATTGGAAAAAATAAATAAATCGATAAACAAATTACTTCCAAATGCTCCTCATGAAGTTGTATTAGCTCTAGATGCTTCTACTGGGCAAAATGCTTTGGAACAAGCTAAGCAATTTCTGAAATCAACTAATGTAACACATTTAGCTCTTACTAAATTGGACGGTACAGCTAAGGGTGGGGTAATTATTTCAATTTGTGATCAATTAAAAATACCAATTAAATATATTGGTGTTGGTGAAAAAATTGATGATATACAATTATTTAATCAAACACAATTTGTAGAATCATTGTTTAATTAGCCATGAGATTTTATAAGCAAACAATTGATCTTGATGAAACAAAACTATTTAATAAATTAATTACTGATTTTGCTAATTGTCATCCTAGATTAAACCCACTACTTTCAGATTTTTCAAATCTTAATTCTGTAAAAGCAAAAATAAAAAATGTAAAGAATGATTGTAGATCTATTTTAGTCAGTGTGCTTAAAGAACAATATGATAATACTTCTTTTGAGGTTGAGACAAAAAAAGTTTATAATAACATTATAAAAATTTCAGACAAAAATACATACACAATTACTACAGGACACCAATTAAATGTATTATTGTCTCCACTATTTCTTATATATAAAATTATAACAGTAATTTCTTACTCACAATATCTTAATAAACGTATTAAGGAGGCTAATTTTGTTCCATGTTTTTGGATGGCATCAGAAGATCATGATTTTGAAGAAATTAATAAAATTAAATTATTTGATAATCACTTTAAGTGGGATCAAAATGAATTAAATTTTGCAACAGGCTCACTACCCTCTAAAACTATTTTGCCTTTATTGGAGGAATTAAAAAAGATACTGGAATCAACTAAGTTTGGTAAAAAATTATATAAATTATATCATAAATCTATTTCTAAAAATGAAAAATACACTGATTCTATTCGTTCTATTTTAACTTCTTTTTTTTACGATTTTGGTTTAGTAATTATTGATGGTAATCACAAGAATTTGAAAAAAATGTTTGTTAATGAGTTTTGTATGGAAATTAATAGAGGCACTATATATAAAACTGTAAAACAAACAAATGAATTAATTATTAAAAATTATAAACCTCATATTAATCCATTAGTTTCAAATATATTTTACCTATTCAAAGGCCTAAGATCTAAAATTATATTTAATGGTCATAAATATTTTTCAAAAATACATCAACAAGAATGGTCATATGAAGAGTTAATAAAAGAAATCAAAGAGTTTCCTGAAAATTTTAGTCCAAATGTTTTTTTAAGACCCTTGTATCAACAGAAAATTATGCCTAATATTCTATATGTTGGAGGACCATCTGAAATTTCATATTGGTTGCAATTGAAGGCAGCTTTTCATCAGATGAAAATTCTATTTCCAATCTTACAATTAAGATCTTTTTTTTTAATTCTGTCCAAAAGGCAGTCTGATTTTATAAGAAAGTATAATTTAGAATTAAATGATTTATTTTTAAACACTGAAGAAAAAATCAAAAAAATCATTCTAAATTTAGAAGGAGTGGAGTTAGAAAATTTTAATATTGAATTAGATCTTTTTTTAAAATCAATAAATACTAAAATAAACAAACTTACTGACTTAAGCTTAAGTTCATTTATTTCTTTTGAAAAAAATCTCATTAAAGAAGTGAAAAAACTAGATAAGAAAATTCTTAAGCAACATAAGTTATCTAATAAAATGATATTAGATCAAACTCGTCTAATAGATAAGAAATTATTTCCAAATAATATTCCACAAGAAAGGGTAGATTCATTTATTCCATTTTATATGAAATATGGAGAATCTTTTTTTGAATTATTAATAAGTGAATGTTCGGTATTTGCTAATAAATACACTATATTAAATGAGAAGTCATAAAGTTTAAAAGCATTTAATTTATGAACGAAGTGTTATTAATTATTGATTTTGGTTCTCAATATACTCAACTTATTGCAAGAAGAGTTAGAGAGTTAAATGTGTGCTCAGAGATTATTCCATATGATCAATTTAAAAAAATACATAATAATGTTAAAGGAGTTATTTTATCAGGTAGTCCATCGTCAGTATGTGATAGAAACCATCCCACTATAGATCTTGATTTAATTATTGGTAAGGTGCCCTTACTATCACTATGTTATGGAGCACAATTTATTGCTAATCATTTTGGTGGAAAAGTTAGCCCATCAAACAATAGGGAATATGGTAGATCTAATTTAACGATTAAGTGCTCTAGTGAATTATTTGAAAATATCCCAAATCATTCAAAAGTTTGGATGTCTCATGGAGATACTATTCTTCAATTGCCATTAGATTCAAATTTAATTGCAAGTACTGAAGATGTAAAAAATGCAGCTTTCTCAATGTCTCGATCTAAAACATTTGGTTTGCAATTTCATCCGGAAGTCTATCATACTGAATATGGTACAAAAATCTTATCAAATTTTTTAATTAAAGTATGTAACTACACTCAAGATTGGACATCTTCATCATTTATTGATTCAACTATTCTATACTTAAAGAGAAAAATTAAAAATGAAAAAGTAGTTATGGGTATATCTGGTGGTGTTGATTCAACTGTTGCTGCTACTTTACTTCATAAAGCAATAGGTCCAAATTTAAATTGTGTATTTGTAAATAATGGTTTACTAAGAAAAAATGAATATGAAGAAGTTATGCACGCATATGAAAATATGGGATTGAATATTATTGGTGTAGATGCTAGTGAAAAATTTTTAGAAAAATTAAATGGGGTTAAAGATCCAGAAAAAAAACGAAAAATTATAGGATCAACTTTTATTGATGTTTTTGATAGTATTGCAAATAAAATTAAAGATGTAAATTGGTTGGGCCAAGGGACAATTTATCCTGATATAATTGAGTCTATTTCATCGAAAGGAGGTCCTTCTGAAACAATTAAATCTCACCACAATGTAGGTGGGTTGCCTGAAAATATGATGTTAAAGGTAGTTGAACCTTTAAAGGAGTTGTTTAAAGATGAGGTTAGAAGAGTGGGTTCTGCATTAGGTATTAATAAAAATCTTCTCAGTAGACATCCCTTTCCTGGTCCAGGTCTTGCAATTAGAATAATGGGGGAAGTGACAAAAGAAAAAATAAGTATTTTACAAGAAGCAGATTATATATTTATCAATTCTTTAAAGAAAAATGGATTGTATGATAAAGTTTGGCAAGCTGGTGTAATTCTTTTAGAAGATAGTAGTGTAGGAGTTATGGGTGATGGAAGAACATACGAAAAGGTTGTTGCTTTAAGAGCAGTAGAGTCTACTGACGGTATGACTGCAGATTGGATTCATTTTCCTTATGATTTTTTGTCTAAAGTATCTGGTGAAATTATTAATAAAGTGAGAGGAATTAATAGAGTTGTATATGATATTAGCTCTAAACCTCCTGCAACAATTGAATGGGAGTGACTAATAAATTATTTTTTTTATGTTCCTTTGTTTTATATTCTAATTTATCTTTCTCATTAGAATCTAACAATTTGCATAGTCATAAAATTGACTCAAGTTTTTTTTCCTTTTTATTTTCTTCAGATGTTCAGTCTTTACCTACATTTAGAATCGGACTATTGCTACCTTTTTGTAATGAAAAAAATGATTCTCTTCATAACTTAAATATTGATTCTATTTTATCAAATAATAGTTCAAATATTGAGCCTTATAAATTTTATAAGAAAAGTTCAATATCAATAGATTTTTTTCTTGGTTTCCTTTTATCACTAAATAAAATTAATGAAATTAATGTTGAGTTGAATATATATGATATTGATGAGGGTGAAAAATCAAAAACTATTTTGAATAATTTTTTAAAAAATGAAAATTCAGATGATTTTGATTTAATTATTGGTCCATTGTATATTGATAATTTTTTATATTTTTCTAAAAATAGTAGTTCTTCAACCCCCATTGTAAATCCATTCTCTAAAAAATCATTTGTTATTGATAGTTTAGAAAATATTTTCCAAGTACAATCTGATGTCACTGATTATCTATCACAATTTTCAAATTATATTTTCAACAAACATAAGGATGATCATATTATATTAGTGCACAAAGACACAGTCTATAAAAATAATTTCATTATAAATGAATTTAATGATACATTGAATTTAATTGACACAATAGTTCCAGATGATATTTTCTATACTAATTTAATGATTAATGATATTGATACAACTAATTTTAATTTTACACAAATTAAAGTTGCTAATACCGTTATAGATTCAATTCATCATAAGCTAGATACTATGGGCATGAAAAATATTGTTGTGATACCTTCAAATGACAATGTTTTTGTTACGGATATTTTATCTAAACTACATGCATGTCGTGATAGTGGAATGACGGTATATGGTCTTAATAATTTATTTGATTTTGAATATCTGTCAGTTCATGAATTAATGGATTTAAATGTGTCTTTTCCTCATTCAAGTATTGATACAAATAGTGTTATTAGTTCCTTTATTGTAGATTTTTATAATGAATACGACTATTTACCTCAAATCAAATATGCTAAAAAAGGATTTGAGATTGGTTTGTATTTTTTTGATTTGTTGTCAAAACACCAATCTATTTTAAATCATATTTCTGATATGGAGCCTAAAATATATTTAGAAACTCAGTATGACTTTAGAAAGTGCAAATCTGGTGGCTTTAGAAACCAAGGATTTATGATATTGCGTTATCATGATTTCGGTTATAAACAATTATTTTAATTCTTACCTAAGGTCTATAATTTCAAATTTTGAGTACTTGATTGTATCTAATTGTAAACATTTTTGATTGGCAGTACTTGTATTAATTATTGAAATTTTACCAATTCCTTGATTTTTGTTTTGTTGAGTAACAGATTTAATTAAATAGCTTTCTTTATCAATATCAATTATTATTTTCTCAATATCTATTTTTTCATATCCGTTATTTTCTTCTAAGCATTTATTTAAAGATGCAGTATTTTCTTTAGAGAGTCCAATTCTACATTGATTAGGAAATTGTAGACAGCTAGGTAAATTTAATATATTAACACAATGATTGTAGATTAATTGATTAATTGATTTTTTGGGAGTAAGCTCTATAGATAATTGTTTGTTGAAATCTGCTATTATCTTACTTGTAAATTTATTTTTGTAATTGACAAAAAGTTCTCTTAAGAAAAAAAAGGATGTATTACTAACAGTATCAATTGTAATTTCTTTTTCATGGATCATTATTGTCATAAGTTTTTTTCCGTCATTTATTTGAATAATATTAGTTGGGTCATTAAATTTTAAATAAAATCTGTTGTTATCAAATAACGCAATATTTCCAGTAATTGGATTATTATTAAATGCAGGAGCATTATAATTATATTCAAATTCAATATTAAATCCGTTTTGTGAATTAATTTTTTTAAAAGCTTGTTCAAGTATTTTATTTGTGTCTTGATGTTGAGATAAGCCAAAGTTAAATAGACAAAAAAAATGTATTATAATTAAAGTTAAATTTTTCATATTATTTGATTTAATTCATCTTCAGTTTGAACCAAAACTTTTCTACCTTTACTCCCTTCTAAAGGGCCTAGTATGCCTGCACTTTCAAGCTGATCCACAATTCTACCAGCTCTATTATATCCAAGTTTAAGTTTTCTTTGAATCATTGATGTGGATCCTTGTTGATGCATCACTATCAAGAGCGCTGCTTCTTTAAATAGTGGATCTCTTTCCTCAATATTTTTTACATTGACTTCTACGTTTTCTGCTTCAACAGGAAGTTCAAATGGTTTCGTGTCAGATAATTGATTGCCAATAAAAGTAGTTAATTTATCAACTTCAGATGTGTCGATAAATGCACATTGAATCCTAGATAATGAACTCCCAGTAGATATTAACATGTCACCTCTACCAATTAATTGATTCGCTCCTACTGTATCAATAATGGTTTTACTGTCAATTCCTTGTATGACTCTAAAAGCAATTCTGGTAGGAAAATTTGCTTTAATTGTTCCAGTTATAATGTTTGTGGTTGGTCGTTGTGTAGCAATGATCAAATGTATTCCTATAGCTCTTGCTAATTGTGCTAATCTAGCAATCGGTATTTCTACTTCCTTTCCAGCAGTCATGATTAAATCTGCAAATTCATCAATAACTAAGACTAAATATGGAAGGAATTTATGCTCGTTATTATTGGATGAATTTGATTTTATTTTATCATTATATTCTTGAATATTTCTTACTTCTGCTTTTTTTAGCATTTCATATCTATTATCCATTTCTAGACATAATGATTTTAAAGTCTTTACAACTTTTTTTGTATCTGTAATTATTGCATCATTATCATTTGGAAGTTGTGCTAAAAAATGTTTTTTTATCCTGTTGTAAAGTGTTAGTTCTACTTTTTTTGGATCCACTAAAATAAATTTTATTTCAGATGGATGCTTTTTATATAAAATAGAACACAAAACAGCATTCAAACCAACTGATTTACCCTGCCCAGTTGCACCTGCAATAAGAAGATGGGGCATTTTAGTTAGATCTAAAATAAATGTTTCATTTGATATTGTTTTACCCAACGCAATAGGGAGTTCAAAGTTTGAATTTTGAAACTTTTCAGATTCTAAGACATTTTTCATAGAAACAATTGTTGGTTTTTGATTTGGTACTTCAATACCTACAGTACCTTTTCCTGGTAATGGGGCAATAATTCGTACACCAATCGCTTTTATTCTTAGAGCAATATCGTTTTCTAGGTTTTTAATTTTAGAAATTCTAACTCCTTCGTCAGGAACAATTTCATACAGGGTGATTGTGGGCCCTACAGTAGCACGTTTAACTGTTACATCAATTTTAAAATCTTTTAAAGTATCCTCAATTAATTTTTTATTTTTTTCAACTTCATTTTTATCAATAGAAATGTCATTTTTTTCATAGTTTTTTAATAAGTCTAAGGATGGGTAAATATACTTTTCTGTTGCATCTTTTAATTTCAAATTATTTTGGTCTGAAACTTTTTCTTTTTGAGCAATTTCTACAACAATTTGACTTTTTTCATTGGTTTTCACTTTTGTTGTTGTAAAATTTTGATTTAAATCAGTATCATTTGGTTTAATTTCAAGAATTCCAGGTTTACTATCTCTTATTGTATTTGATTTTAAATTGTATTTAAGATTTCTTTTCTCTTTTATTTTATTAATTGTTTGATTTAAAACATATAAAAAGTATTCTTTTAATTTTTTTATTTTATTTGATGTTACATTAAAACCAATAACTATATATAGAAATAGTGTAAGAATTAAAAGTAAGGTTATCCCAATATTACCGATCAACGGAATTAAAATTGAAGATGAATATATTCCTGTTTTCCCACATATAATACCTTGTGAGTATTTTGATAACATTAGGGGAATCCAAATTATTAAAAAAATATGGTGAATAATTAAATTTAAGTATTTTATTTTTTTGATATTAAATAATAATTTAAATGATAATATAAAGGTTATTGAAACAATTAAATAAGCACTAATTCCAAATAAGCTAATAAAGAACTCGCTAGTTTCTGCTCCAATACCACCTAGTAGATTTTGCGTGTTTACATAATTATTATTTTGACCTATTACCTCACTCTGATCTACTTTGCCATATTTCCAAAATGAATTAAAAGAAAGAAATAAAAAAACTGATGTTGCTTTCCCTATTAAACTAATAGATGTTTTTATTTTATAATAAATATCACTCATTTTATTTACTCCAGTCAATTTTATGTTTATCTAAAAAAGATGAAATCCCTTTTTTAAAATCTTCACTTTGTCTATTTTTTGCATTAAATTCAGCAGCTATATTAAGTTTTTCATCAATATTTAACCACTTGTATAGCATTTTTTTTGTTTCATAGATTGAATTATAGGAAGTTGTTCTTATATGGTTTTTGATGAAACTATCTACATGATTGTTTATTGTGGTTTTTTTACATAAAAAATTGATCATGCCAATTTCAAAGGCTCTTTTGGCATCAATTAGTTTTCCAGTAAGTAATAATTCTCTTGCAAATTGTTCATTAATTTTCTTTGTTAAGAAAGCACTTACCAGCGCAGGGATAAAGCCAATTTTTACTTCCGGGTATCCAAATTTTCCTTCATCTGTTGAAAAGACTATATCAGAAGCTGTTGTTATGCCACACCCTCCTGCAATTGCTGCACCTTCAACTTTGGATATAATTAACTTTGGATAAGTTAACATTGTCTTAAATAAATTCATTAACATAGTTGAATCTTCAAGATTTTCTTCATATGAAAAATCTTTTATATTGTGTAGACTTTGTAAGTCAGCACCAGCACAGAAAATATTACAGTCTGAAGAAAAAACAATAACTTTAATTTGTTTATTGTCCTTGAAATTATTAAGTGCTTCTTGTATCTCATGAATCATGTCAGAGTTGAGTGCGTTTTTTTTATGAGGCCTATTAAAAATTATATTAATAAAGTTTTTATGAATCTTTAATTTAATATTATCTTTTGTTTGGTGCATATTCATAATTTTTATCAAAATCTATTAGTAAAGCTAATTAATTTTATTTGTTCTCTATATATTTGAATATAAATAAAATGTAAAATGCTAAAGCCTTTTGTAAATACAGAATTTGATAGACTTCAGGTTGTGATTTTAGGTATATCAAATGATTTTGGAGGATGTCCAACTATAGATGAAGCATATGACCCCAAATCAAAAGAACACATCTTAAATGGTAAATTTCCATTAGAAAAAGATCTTAAAAGTGACTTAAATCAGTTAAGTGAAGTATTTAAAAAATATGATATTAAGACTTTTCGTCCTTTAAATATTTTTGCATGTAATCAGGTTTTTAGTCGTGATATTGGTTTTGTAATAGATAATAAATTTTTTATTGCCAATACCATTGATAAAAGACGTAATGAGATACAGGGTCTAGAATTTGTTTTAAAAAATATAAGCTCTAATAATATACAAAGTATTCCTGAAAATATTTTTATCGAAGGAGGGGATGTGTTGGTTTTAAAAAATCATTTATTTGTAGGTTTTTCTAATGATGCAGACTTTGAAAAATATGAAGTTAGTAGAACTAATAGACTTGCAATTGATTTTCTTAAAGACAAATTTCCTGATAAAAATATTTTAGGTTTTCAGCTGAAAAAATCAGACAATAACCCTTCTTTAAATTGTTTGCATTTAGATTGTTGTTTTCAACCACTAGGATTAGGACATTTAATTTTATACCCTGATGGATTTAAGTTAAAGTCTGATTTGACTAAAATTATAAAAATATTTGGAGAATCAAATATTATTGAAATTACTCAAAATGAAATGTATAATATGTATTCAAATGTTTTTTCAATATCTAAAGATATAGTTGTTTCTGATATAAAGTTTAAACGTTTGAATAATCTACTTGTTCAAAAGGGATATAAAGTTGAAGAGGTTTCTTTTTCTGAAGTTTCAAAAATGGGTGGTTTATTTAGATGTAGTACATTACCAATTATAAGGCAAAATCATTATGAATAGACAAGTTACTAATACAGTGCTTATGATTAGACCTGTAAAATTTAATTACAATGCAGAAACTGCTTTAGATAATAAATATCAATCAAAGATTACTTCACTTAGTCCTAAAGTAATTTCACATCAAGCAACACATGAGTTTGATAATTTTGTTACTTTACTAAAATCAAATAATATTAATGTATTGCAATTTTCTGATATAGAAGAAAATAATACACCGGACTCTATTTTTCCAAATAATTGGATTAGTACTCATTTTAATGGTATTATACATCTTTATCCAATGTACGCTTCAAGTAGAAGGCTAGAAAGAAGGAATGATATAATTATTTCATTACAAAATCAATTTACTGTTAATCATTTAATTGATGATACTTGCAATTGTGAGCATCAAAATATTTTTTTAGAAGGAACTGGTAGTATGGTGTTAGATAGAGAAAATAAAATTGCATATGCATGTATTTCAAAAAGAACAAATTTAGGTTTGTTTAATTCTTGGTGTAAAGAAATGAATTATTCACCTGTTGCATTTTATGCAAAAGACAAAGGTCAGGACATTTATCACACAAATGTAGTTATGAGCGTGTGCGAAGATTTTGTTGTTATTTGTTTAGATGCTATTATTAATCCAGCTGACAAAGCTAAAGTTAAATCTGTCATTAAAAAGACAAATAAAAAAATTATTAATATTTCAATTGAACAAATGAATAATTTTTTAGGAAATGTTATACAATTAATTAATAATAGGAATCAAAGGTTTTTAGTTATGAGTACATCCGCGTTTAATTCACTAAAAACTGATCAAAAAAAAATTATATTAGAAAAAAATAAAATATTACATTCATCATTACAGACTATTGAGTATTTTGGTGGAGGAAGTGCCAGATGTATGATTGCAGAAATATTTTTAAAACCTCTTATTTAAATTATGATTTATAAGACACATATTACTGATATTTCAAAATTAATATTTGATTTGTATCCAGATGAATCTATTAATTTAAATGATATTCAAGTTCAAGAAACACGAAAAGAATTCAATGGAGATTTTACAGTGATTATATTTCCACTTCTTAAATATTCTAAGAAAAACATTGACCTTACTGCTAAAGAATTAGGTGATTTCTTAGTTAAACATATTAATTATGTTAATTCTTACAATATAGTCAAGGGTTTTTTAAATTTAGAATTTAAAGACTTTTTTTGGCTGGATGTATTATCTTTTAGTTTCTCTGAAAACTTTGAAATCAATAAGGAAAAAAATAATCATATTGTTCTAGAATTCTCTTCACCTAACACAAACAAACCTCTTCACTTAGGTCATTTAAGAAATATTTTACTTGGCCATGCTATTTCTAATATATTAAAAGCTGATGGTAATAAAGTTACTAGGGTTCAGATAATAAATGACAGAGGAATACATATATGTAAATCCATGGTTGCTTGGAATAGGTATGGAAATGGAGCAACTCCATTATCTTTAAATATAAAAGGCGATAGTTTTGTTGGTAATTATTATGTTTTATTTGAAAAAAAATATCGCGAAGAAGTTGAAACAATGATTTCTCAAGGAATGTCGCAGGATGAAGCTCATTCTAAATCAACAATTTTGAATGAAGCTAAAGAGATGTTAGTGCAATGGGAAAATGATGAACCGAAAATAATAAAACTTTGGAAACAAATGAATTCTTGGGTTTATAGTGGTTTTGATAATACATATAAAAAGATTGGTGTAGAGTTTGATAAAAACTATTATGAGAGTAAAACTTATTTAATTGGTAAGCAAAATGTTTTAAAGGGTTTAGAAAATAGTGTTTTTATAAAAAATAAAGATCAATCTATTTGGGTGGATTTAGATTCACACAATATCGATAAAAAATTACTCCTTAGATCCGATGGAACAGCTGTATATATTACTCAAGACATAGGTACTGCAATTTTAAGATATGAGGATTTTAAATTTAATGAAATGATTTATGTTGTTGGCAATGAACAAAATCATCATTTTAATGTACTCTTTAAAATACTTGGCAAAATGGGTTTTAAATGGTCCAAAAATCTAAATCATCTTTCATATGGGATGGTAACACTTCCTGATGGCAAAATGAAATCACGTGAAGGGAAAGTAGTTGATATAGATGATCTCTTAAATGAGATGTATGAAAACTCTAAAAAAATGATTATTCAATCTAAAAAGTCAGAATTGTCGTCTATTAATAATTTGTCAAAAATAATTGGTAATGCCGCTTTAAAGTATTTTATTCTTAAAATTGATGCCAAAAAAGATATGTTATTTAACCCCAAAGAGTCTATTGATTTCCATGGTCATACAGGACCTTTTATACAATATACATATGCAAGAATAAACTCAATTTTAAATAAAGTAAATGATTTTAAAATAATTCACGATATAAATCGAAAATTACTTGATGAAGAAATTTCGTTAATAAAAAATATTTTAAACTATCCATTTACTATACAACAATCAGCAAAATCTTTAAATCCTAGTATCTTAGCAAATTACTTATATAATTTAGCGAAGGAATACAATCATTTTTACCAAAAAATACCCATTTTGAATGTTGAGAATCAAAAAGATATTAATTTTAGAGTCACCTTATCACTTAAGGTAAGTCAGTTGATTAAAAAAGGTATGGGAATTTTAGGTATAGATGTTCCTCTTAAAATGTAAAAAAAATATGTTTGAAAATTTATCAGATAAATTAGAAAAAGCTTTTAGTATATTAAAAGGTCATGGTAGAATAACTGAAATTAATATTGCTCAAACTTTGAAGGAAGTGAGAAGAGCGTTAATTGATGCAGATGTTTCATACAAAACTGCTAAGAAATTTGTCATAGATGTAAAAGAAAAAGCTTTAGGTAAAGAAGTTCTAACTTCTTTAAATCCTGGTCAATTAATGATTAAGATTGTACATGATGAGTTAGCAAAATTAATGGGCAGTGAATCTGCTGAAGTTAAATTAGATTCTAAATTTACAGTTTTATTGATTGCAGGTTTACAAGGCTCAGGTAAAACAACTTTTTCAGCCAAATTAGCAAAACACTTTAAAAAGAAAAATAATTTAAAACCATTACTTGTTGCATGTGATATTTATAGACCCGCAGCTATAGATCAGCTTGAAGTGGTAGGTGAAAGTATTTCAGTTCCTGTCTATAAAGACTTAGATAAAAAAAATCCAATTGAAATTGCCAAAGATGGCGTTAATTTTGCTAGAAAAGATGGAAAGAATCTTGTGATTATTGATACTGCTGGAAGACTTTCAGTTGATGAACAAATGATGAATGAAATAAAGTTAATTAAAGATAGTGTTAATCCTACTGAAATTTTATTTGTCGTAGATTCAATGACTGGTCAAGATGCTGTAAATACTGCAAAAAAGTTTAATGAGGTTTTAAATTATGATGGTGTTGTTCTAACAAAATTAGATGGAGATACTCGTGGAGGTGCAGCATTAACAATTAAATCCGAAGTGAATAAACCTATTAAATTTATCGGAACAGGTGAAAAAATGGATGCTTTAGATGTTTTCTATCCAAAGCGAATGGCAGACAGGATATTAGGCATGGGTGATGTGGTTTCATTAGTTGAAAGAGCTCAGGAGCAATTTGATGAAAAGGAAGCCCGCAAAATGGAAAAAAAGTTGCTTAAAAATCAATTTAATTTTAATGATTTTTTAAAACAAATTAAGCAAATAAAAAAAATGGGAAGTTTAAAGGATTTGATGGGTATGATACCAGGTGTAGGTAAGACAATTAGAAACATGGATATTGATGATGATGCATTTAAAGGTATTGAATCAATGATTTTTTCAATGACTGAAGAAGAAAGAAATAATCCAAAAATTATCACTCACTCTAGAAGAAAACGTATTGCATCTGGTAGTGGTTCGAAAATAGAAGATGTTAATAAACTCATTAAACAATTTAGTCAAATGGGTAAAATGATGAAAATGATGAAAAATGGAGGTTTAGATAATATGATGAAAAATTTTAGTGGAGGACAATCGCAATTTCAATAAATTACAATTATTATGAAGATTTTAGATGGTAGATTGTTATTAGAAAAAGTGAAAAAAGAAATTGCTTTAGAAACATTAAAATTGATAAAAAAAAATAATAGACCTCCTCACCTTACTGCTATACTTATTGGAAATAATCCAGCCTCGGAAACATATGTTAGTGCTAAAGTGAAGTCCTGTAAGGATATAGGTTTTGATTCCACAGTGATCCGGTATCCAAAAGAAATCAAACAAGGTGAATTAGTCTCTAAAATTTTAGATTTAAATTCTGATGCCAGTGTTGATGGAATTATTGTTCAGCTACCGCTCCCATCGCATATTGATGAAAGCCTGATTACACATTCTATTTGCCATACAAAAGATGTGGATGGATTTCATCCTATTAATATAGGAAGAATGGTTCTTGGATTACCTTGTTATTTGCCTGCGACTCCATTTGGTATTATTAGTTTATTAAGTGAATATAAAATTAATACTGAAGGAAAAAAATGTTTAGTTATTGGCAGAAGTAATATTGTGGGGACACCAATAAGCATTTTAATGTCAAGAAATAAAACCATCGGTAATGCAACAGTAACTTTAGCTCATAGTAAAACTAAAAATATTAATTTGTTAACTAAAGATGCTGATATAATTATTTTAGCACTTGGATTTCCTCATTATTTAAAATCAAATATGATTAAAAAAAATGTTATAATTATTGATGTTGGAATACATAGGATAAAGTCAAATAAGACAAAAAGTGGTTACAAATTAGTTGGAGATGCAGATTTTGAAGATGTGAAGGGTAATTCATCTTATATAACTCCAGTTCCAGGCGGGGTGGGGCCTATGACAATTGCCTCCTTGTTAAAGAATACTTTATACTCTGCTAAAAAAGTAATATATTCACACTTAAATGAATAAAAAATGAATAAAAAAGTTATAATAGTATTATTAATTTTCTTGTCAAACATTATAGTTGCTCAGGAATATGTTCCAAATACTAAAGGAGAAGTTGTAATTAGTGGAGAATTTGGAGGAGAAATAAAATCTAAAAGTGGTCAAATTTTTCTTTATGAAATGATTGGTAATTTAGAATATGTATTAGATAGTACTCGCATTAATAACATGCGATTTAGTTTTTCCAAAAAAACTTATTACTCAGGTGTTTATAGATTAGCTTTAAATAACTCAAATTATTTAGATTTTGTTATTAATCCCGCAGAACTAAAAGGTGCAATTAATGTAAAAATAAATAGTCATCGTATTAACAAAAACTATATTGTAGAAAACTCTATTGAAAACAAAATAAAAAAACAATATGATGTTAAAGATAAATCAATAGCTTCAAAAATAAAACTTGTAAAGAAAAGCAATAAAACTAGAGATCAAAAGATGGCTGAAATTAATTCACTTCAAGATGAAGTATTTCAATATGGTCTAAGTATGTCAAATAAATATCCTGGTACATATTATGGTATGATCTTATCTAGTATGCAATCTCCTTATAAAGATGTCCAACATTTATATTTTAATGATATAGATTTTTCTGATCAGTGTATAATTAGAAGTAATCTGCTACCTGTGAGAATACAAAATTACATTAGGAATTTTAATAACATAAAGAATAATCAGTATGGTTTTCATGATGCTGTTGATGTAATTATGGAATATGCCAAAAAAAATGAGAAAGTTGCAGAGTTTTGTATGTTTAATATGTTAGATGGTTTTTATAACACAGGACAGACTAGCGCATCAGAAAATCAACGTTGGGATGAATTATGTAATTATATTATGGATGAGTATATCTTTGGTGAGGGATGTGGTGATGATGTTACACCCAGCACCTTGCTGAAAGAAAGAGCTTCGCATTTTAAAAGTTTACAAGTAGGTGGGACTGCTCCATCTTTTTCTTATAAAGATATGAACGGAAAGTTAATTGAATTAGATAAAATTTGTAAGAGAAATAAACATACAGTTTTAATGTTTTGGGCTTCTCATTGTACTCATTGTATGGCAGAACTGCCAGGTTTTGCTAGTTGGTATAATAACAATAAACCTAATGATATGGAAATAGTTGCAGTTTCATTAGACGGTCAGAAGGGTAAGTGGGAAAAAACTGTCAGGGAAAATAAATTTAACTGGACAAACATCTGTCAATTTAAAGTTTTTAAATCTCCAATATGTATTGACTATAAAATCAAGAAAACTCCAGCAATTTTTGTTTTAAATGAAAATATGGAAGTTTTATCGAAGCCTAGAAATACAGCTCAGTTAAGAGCATTTTTAGCTAAAAATAAATAATTTCAATGGCCCTGTGGCTCAACTGGATAGAGTACCTGACTACGGATCAGGAGGTTAAAGGTTCGAATCCTTTCAGGGTCACAAACTTCTTTTCACCATTTTACGTATTTTACAATCACTACCTTACTTAATGTCTATTACAGGATACACAACATAAAATTGTTGAATTTATTTTTATTTGATGACAGTGCTTTTATTTTATAAATAGACTTTATTTATATTATTATTTTTTAAATATATTTATTTAATATTTTAACATATTTTTTTTTGCGATTTTTTCTTCTTTTTTTTATCATACCAATTACTTTAATTGCTCAAAAACCTTCAATAGGCTTATATGTTGGTACATCTATAGGTTATAATTCTATTTATCCCCCTTTAAATGACAATATGGGTTTATTAGATATTTCGCTTAAATCTGACGAATCTTTTTTAACATCTATATTATTAATTAATGATAATGATTTAACCAATAATAATGAGTTAATCAATGGAGGTCTTCTTGGAATAAGAGCAACTCTCCCAATTATTTCAGGCATTTTTGTTCAACCAGAACTTCAATTTCAGAAATTAGATTTTAATCACATTGTTTTCCAAAATGGTACAGGTGTTTTTAATAACCCTGTTTTTGGTTTAGCAGGTTTAAGCAATAATGATAAATATATTATAGCTAATTATTTTTGGCGTGTAAATTATTTAAATTTCCCTTTTTTAATAAAAATTAAACCTGCAAAACAAATTTCCTTTGAGGCAGGTATAAAGTTTGGTTTTGTAATGGTAGCTGAAGAGAATCTTGTATTTGGTATTATAGATCAAAATAATTCTTATAGTAATTATACTAATAATTCTGATGAGAAAGTAGTATATGATTTTTTTGATAATAACTCTCTTGTTTCTAATCATGGCTTTGATAGAAATGAATGGCCATTTAATTGGAATACTGTTGGTATCTTGGGCTTTTCTATTGAAACAAAGTATTTAAACTTTTCTATTAGATATAATCTAGGACTTTCTAAATTTTTTCGTGAAATATCCACAAAAGATGATGACTTTTTTGATAATTATAATACCGATTTTGATAATCAAGTTTACGATTCTTTTGACTTAACCAATTCAACAATTAATAATAATTTTAGACTTAGAAGTTTGAATCTTACAATAGGTTGGTATTTTTCAAATTAGTTATTATAATAAAATATACCTATTTTCGTTAACTAAATTAACAAATAGTATATACGATAATTTAAAATATTTGCCTTATGATAAATAAAATTTTTTTAACATCCCTATTGTTATTGTCTTTTTCAATTTCTTTTGCTCAAAAAGAAATGGTTAAGCCCCTAGATAACAAGGAAATGACAATAGAACAAAAAAAAGAATTGAAAAAAAACACAAATCAAACTATTGATTTTTTTCAAAATCTTTTAAAACTTGATAAAAAGCAATTAAGTATTTTTTCAGGATCTATTCATAATTATGTAAATGATATTCAAACTGCTAGAATTAAATCTGATTCAAAGAAAAAATTAAATGCATATGTAATGCGTTTTACTGAGAGAAGAGACAAAGTGATAAAAGATTTATTAGGCGAAAAGAAATTTTCTCATTTCAAGCAAAATCTGATGTTTTTTGATCGCATGACATTAAAACAAAAATTTGACCCACAACCTGTTTTAGATGCGGTTGATTATTTTAATAGTACTTTAAAATTAGATCCTACACAAAAGAGAGCTTTTTTAAGTGCTTTTAGTAGATATATGGACTCTGTTAGTATGTCAAGACAAAGAGCCAAGTCTACAGGAAAACCTATCAAAGGTTTTGACAAAACTATTTCTTCTTTTGCAGAAAGAAGAGATGTGATGATTCAAAATGCTATAAGTTCTAAGCAGTATAAAAAATATCTGCAGTTAATAAATAATTTTGATTCTAAAACTTTTAAGAAAATAAAATAATTTTTAGCCAATTATCTTATCTCAAGTTCATCATTTATTTCATTTGAAGATGATGAATTTGAGATGAAGATACTTATCTCTCCAGTAAAATGTTCTTTTTGATTTAATAAGCTATTATATATCTCATAGGAATAGAAATATGTTCCATCAATAATTTGCTCATTATTAATAGTAGTTTTTCCATCCCACCAGTTGTTTTCTAAACCATATTTGATTGATGTATACACTTTTCGTCCCCATCTATTATAAATTGTAAGAATACTTTCTGTATATATTTGCGGATTAAGATTTTGAATAATAAAAAAATCATTATTGCCATCTCCATTTGGTGTGAGAGAGTTAGGAATTATTATTGGACATTCAAAACCTATAGTTACTGTAGATAATGTATCACATCCAGGAAATGAGAATTGATATAAACCGTAACTTGGAACAGTTACTGTAGTAACTCTTGAATTAGGGTTAGTAAATATTGCTCCAGGGTTACCTGCTTGTTGGGTCCATGTACCATTTGAACTATAATCTGAGTAAGCAATTAACTCAGCATTAAGTACACAATTTTGAAAGTTAGGAGCAATGATATATGGAGCTTCTTTTTCAAAGCTTATTTCTTTAACAGATGTATTCCCACAACTTGTTAGTGAAATCATATATTTTCCATATTCTGATACAACTAGATTTGTATTTTGAGAATTTATGTCTGAAAAATTGGCATCTGCGTTGTGAGGTTTATTAATAATAGCCCATTCTAATTCTTGATTTGCATCTGTACTGAGAGTTGTTTCGAAGCCACAGTATATAATGCTACTAGTATTTATTTGGGGTTCAATATCCAGGAAATTTACATTTACTAAATTTGCTGTTCCACATCCGTTATATATAAATTTATAACTTCCAAACCTATCTACTGTAGCAGATGTGTTGATAGAGTTTATGTTTTCAAAAGTCACATTTCCTGGTCCTTCATAACTCCAGTAGCCATTATCTCCTAATACATATGCTTCAAGATTTATATTTAAATCGCAATATATTTCGATATTATTGATTGGATTTAATATTTCAGGTTGTATTTTATTTGAATATACTGTGAGAAAGTTGCTATTTGCACCACATCCAGTGTAATAAAAAGTATATAAACCATATTCATCAATAGTAACACTTGTATTTGTTTGATTGGGATTTTCAAAAATTGCATTTCCAGGTCCATCAAATCTCCAATAACCAGTTTCCCCTTCATTTTGAACAGACAAATTAAATTGTTCCAGGCAGAAAATTTCGTTTGGTCCTGAAATAATAGGATTAATTGAATTCATATTAACAATAATATTTTCAGTAGCTCCACACCCTAGGTAAGTGAAAATATATTCTCCATACTCGTCTACCGTGACAGTTGTGTTTAGTGAATTAGAGTTATTAAAGCTAATATTTCCAGGACCTTGTCCAGACCAGATGCCGGTATCTCCTTCAACTTGTGCAGATAACTCAAAACTATCTAAACAAGAAACATTTTCTGGACCTGACAAAATTGGGCTTATTGAATTCATATTAACAATAATATTTTCAGTAGCTCCACACCCTAGGTAAGTGAAAATATATTCTCCATA
>PBGD01000012.1 GCA_002718895.1 Flavobacteriales bacterium | reverse complement strand
TTTCTTCAAAGGTTTCAGTTTCAGTCCCGAAGTCTAAATCATTAGTTTCTTCAAAGGTTTCAGTTTCAGAATCTAGATTTAGATCACCAGTTTCATTATTTTGATTATTAATATTTTTTTCAGCGTTAGAAAAGGAAAATAAATCTTGAGGGAATTGACTTTTATCCATATATATTCATTTTAATATAATTAATTATTCATTTAATAAGTATTGAAGAAACTTTTTGGACCATTTTTCAAAAAAAGTAGACGAATTTTTCTCATTTAAATAATTTTGATCTTGTTCATCTTTTATGTCTTCGAAATTATTGACTTTTAATCCTCTTAAAACCAACCCGACAGATGTAGCAAATGATGGATTTGAAATTTCTTCCAATGTATTTTTAGACAAATGTTCATTAGCATATCCAATACGTGTAGGCATACCCGTTATATACTCAGTTAATTGTTTTATATGTTTCAATTGTGCACCACCTCCAGTCAAAACTATACCCGCAATTAATTTATTCTTACCCTCTTGGAAGCCGTAAGATGTAACCTGCCTATAAACTTGATCAATAATCTCTTCTACCCTAGCTTTAATAATTTCTGATAAATTTTTTAATGAGATTTCTTTGTGCTCACCACCTCTTAATCCAGGAATTGAAACAATTTCATTATCCTTATTTTCACTAGGTAAAGCAGATCCAAAACGAACTTTTAATCTTTCTGCATCTTTTTCAATAATTGAACATCCTTCTTTTATATCCTCCGTAATTACATTACCACCAAAAGGAATAACTGCAGTATGGCGAATAATTCCATCTTTAAAAATAGCAACATCAGTAGTTCCCCCACCTATATCAACTAAAACTACACCTGCCTCCTTCTCTTCTGGGCTTAAAACTGCATCTGCAGACGCAAGTGGCTCTAAATTGAGTGCATTAATTTTTAAGCCTGATGTAACCACACATCTAGAAATATTTTTAATAGCAGCTGTTTGACCTGCAACAATATGGAAGTTTGCCTCTAATCTTCTCCCATGCATACCCTCAGGCTCCATTATATCTGACTCTCCATCAATTTTATATTCTTGAGCTAAAACGTGTATAATCTCTTCTCCAGGTAATAAAATTAATTTTTTCACATTATTATGTAATTTTTGTATGTCTTGTCTATCAATAAATTTTTCAGGATTTTCCCTTGATATATAATCTGAGTGTTGTAAACTTCGAATGTGTTGGCCCGCAATACCTGTACAAACGCTATCTATGTTTAATGAATATTTTTCTTTTACTATTTCTACAGCATGATTAATAGATTCAACAGTTTGCATTATATTATTAACTATTCCTCTTTTGACACCTAATGACTTTGATCGTCCAACTCCTACAACCTCTAGTTTACCAAATTCATTTAATTTACCAGCTATACAAACAATTTTAGTTGTACCTATATCAAGACCAAAAACTATTTTTTCATGATCCATTACTTCACACAAATTACTTGATTATTATATTTTAAATTAATAGTATCACAATAATCGCAATATTTAAATTCTTCTTGAAACAATAAAAAAGTTTCTATTCTTTTAATTAATTCATCTGACAAGCTTTGAAACCCAATGTCAATAAATAGATTACAATAATTGGATGACAAAACATATCCCCCTTCAAAATCATAATTTATACCACCTATCAAACTATTTAAAATTTTATTATTATATACTGATTCTATTAATTTAATTAAATTATTATCACTAGTTTCTACATCTCCTGATAATACTATAAGTTTTTTATCAAATTGAATAACATCTGATAAGATATTTAATTCATTGTCTAAGTAAATTAGTTCTTGATTTTTCAACTGTCTAGCAAATGGAGTTTTGAATTCAAGAATAACCTCTAATTTTCCACTAACATCTAAATATAACTCTGCTTTCTTAATATTTTGATCTTCTAAAATTAAATCTTCTAACAAAGATGTGTTTATATCTTGCTGAAGATGTTTATTGTTACATACAATAATTAATTTTTCTCTGACATTTTTTTCTACAAAACTATTATATATGTTTTTATTTTTATATTTAAAATCTATGTTACTTAGATCACATATTTTTATGTTTTGTTCAAAAGAAAATAAAATTAAAATGAATACAATAAAAGTTGTGAAAATTAATAGCATTCTAAAAAATGAGAACAAAAATTTCATAGATACAAGGATTTAATTTGAGGAATTAATTTATGTACATCTCCTGCTCCGGCTAACACAATCAAACTAGGTTTAACTTTACACAATAATTTTAATACTTTTTGATGGTTAATATTCCATTTATTTTTCAAATTTATTTCTGATAGTAGTGAATTAGAATTAACACCCGGTATAGGTTGTTCTCGTGCTGGATATATGTCTAATAAAGCTAACCCATCTACATGACTTAAAACTTCTATAAAACCTTGTCTTAAATGTTGTGTCCTAGAAAATAAATGTGGTTGAAATATTAAAAAAACTTCTTTATTTGGATGTAATGTTCTTACACTATTTATTAACACATTTAGTTCTTCAGGGTGATGTGCATAGTCATCAATTAAAATTAAATTTTCTGTATTTGAATGATATTCAAACCTTCTCTTAACTCCTAAATAAGTTTTAAATGCTTGACGGATTTGTCTATATTCAACTCCTAGTATTTGAGCAATAGAGCTAGCTACGATAAAATTTTTAATATTATGATCAGGCATATGTTGAGATATACCACTAAATATTTTGTTAGATTGTAAATTAGTGTTAATCTTATTGAATGCTATTATTTTACTATTACCTATCTTAGTTTCCATTATTTTTGATGCAACATCAGAAATAAAAATATTAGAATTAAATTTTGATGTTTTATATAAATCCATATCCCTATTCTGCAATGTAATTTCACAAAAATCAATATATGCATTAATCATATCATCATAAGATTTATAAGTATCAATGTGATCTTCATCTATTGATGTTATAATTGAAATAAATGGATTTAATTTTAAAAAAGACTTATCGTACTCATCAGCTTCCACAATCATATATTTACTGTTACCTAGAATATAATTTGAATTATAATTATTTGATAAGCCACCAAAAAAAGCATTTGGAGATAAGCCTGCAGAAGTCAAAATATGAGCAAGCATTATAGAAACAGTTGTTTTACCATGTGTACCTGATACTGCTATAACTTTATATTTGTTACAAATTAATCCTAGTAAATCAGATCTTTTGATAATTTGATAATTATTCTTTCTAAAAAAATTATATATAGGATTTGTAAATTGAATTGCAGGAGTATAAACGACTAACGTGTTATTATTATTTAGAACATCTATATCTATTTTGACATCTAAATTATGTTCAATTTTAATTCCTTTTAACTTTAAATTAAGTGTATAATCATTACTATTCCTATCGTAACCTAAAACGTTGATTTTTTTGTCGTAACACCAGCCTGCTAAAGCACTCATCCCAACTCCGCCAATACCAATGAAATATATATTTTGATATTTATTGATCATCATTAAAATGTTGATTAATTATAAATCTACTAATTAAATCAGATGAGTTGTATAAGAAAAGATTATGTGCATTGGTTCCCAACTCACTTATCAAGTTTAAATTATCTTGTAAATTTTGAATTTCTTTAATTAACCTATTACCATCAACTAAACCATCATTATTAATAACAATAGATGCATTTTGATTCATTAAATATTGTGCATTTTTTTTTTGGTGATCATCTGCGACAAATGGTGAGGGGATTAAAACACTTGCCTTTTTAAGATAACATATTTCAGCGATAGCTATCGCTCCAGCACGAGAAATTACCACATCTGCAGCTTTATAGGCTAAATCCATAGCATCAATAAACTCATGAACTGAAATATTACAAAACATGGAAGAAGCGACATCAATTTCAGTGTTCAGTTTATTTAATATTTCACTATAATGGTCAGGGCCTGTTTGCCAAATTAACTGTAATCTTTTTTTTGGTAACAAATCAACCTTTTTCATTTTTAATAATTCTAAAATAACATTGTTTATAGGTTTTGCTCCAAGACTACCTCCAACAACTAGAATTGTAAACAACTCACTTTTAAGTTTAAAAAAACTTCTGCTTTTATGTAAAGTGATATTTTTGTTAGACAACGACTTTCTAACAGGGTTACCTGTAACAATAATTTTATTTTTTTCAAAAAAAACATCCATTTTATCATATGCTACAAAAATCTTATTTGCTCTTTTAGATAAGATTTGATTTGTAATACCAGGCACACTATTCTGCTCTTGAATATATGTGGGTATTTTTAGAATTGATGCAATAAAAATTACAGGACCACTAGCATATCCACCAGTTCCAATGACAACATTAGGTTTATAAATTAAAATAATGATTAATGAATGAATTAAGCTAATTAATAATTTAATAGGAAATAATATATTCTTCAATAATGATTTTCTGTGAATTCCCTGAATCCAAAGTCCAATAATTTTAAAACCATAATTAGGTACTTTTTTCATTTCTATTTTACCCAAAGACCCAACAAATAAAAAATCTATACTTGCATCATGCTGTTTTAATGCTAAAGCTATTTCTATGGCTGGAAAAATATGTCCGCCAGTGCCTCCGCCGGTAATAATAATTTTTTTACTATTTTTCATGACTTGAGTACTGATTTTGAATTTGATAACTAATGTTCAAAATAATTCCAATTGCTAAAGATGTAACCCAAAGCGATGATCCACCTTTGCTAATCAATGGGAGTGTCTGGCCTGTAACAGGGATTAGGTTGACTGAAACACTCATGTGCAGTAAAGCTTGTAGTAAAATAATAGTGCCTAGTCCTAATAAAAGTAATCTTTGAAATTCTTCTTTTGTTTTATTACTTAGAATTAATATCCTTTGATAAAAGGATAAATATAAAAACAAAACTGAAAAACCTCCTATCATACCATATTCCTCAATTAGAATTGCATAAATAAAATCCGACTTAGACTCTGGAAGTATTTTTTTATAATAACTATTTCCGGCACCTTGACCAATGAGTCCCCCTCTATTAATTGCTCCTAAAGCTTTATTTATTTGATAATTGTTACTATATACTTCTGAAGGATCATAATTTGAGCAATCTACCCATATAAATGGTGGAATATCAATTTCTTGAGAACAGATTCTATTTTTCCAGGTAGTTAACCGCGGTAAAGATTTATCTATAAAATTAATTGGAGGTAAGGATAAAATAGTAATAAAAAATATTAAAGAGATAATAAGAGGTAAAAGTAAATACTTGAAATATAGTTTTATTGAAAAACCTGAAAAAAAAAGAAGAAATAAAACAATTAAAATTATTAAAATAGCAGTAGATAAATTGGAAGGAATAATTAAAAAAATAATGAAAAAAGAAGGTAATAAAATATATTTAAATACTGATATAAAAGATGTCATGGTATTTTTATATAAAAAAAGATTACGAGAAAGAAATAGAATTAAACTATATTTTGCTAATTCAGATGGTTGAAAAGAAAAGAAACCCACTCTAATCCAACGACTTGCATTTGCTCCTGGATATAAAGAAGGAAATATTAATAAGTATAACAATAATATGCCTGAAACTAATAATAAAATAACAGATAAATTAGTAAAGTATTTATAATTAAATCTAGAAAAAATAAATACAATTCCAATGGCCATGATAACATGTGGGATATGGCTCATAATTGAATTATAACCTCCAGAGCTATAAACAAGTAGTATTGATATCAAAAAAAGTAAAATTGACACCCACCATATAATTTTATCGCCAAATAGTTTAATCATTATAATCAAATTTCTAAAACACAAGATTTATAAGCTTCCCCACGTTCTTCATAGTTTTTAAATAAATCAAAACTTGCACATGCAGGTGAGAATAATACTGTATCGCCAACATTAGATATAGAATAAGCAGTCTTTACCGCTTCTTTCATTGAGTTAACACATATGAGCTCTTGAACTAAATGTCCAAAATTATTTTTTATTTTTTTAGTATCATTACCTAACACTACAATAGACTTTACCTTATTTTCTACCAAATCGATTAAATTTGAATAGTCATTTCCTTTATCTACCCCACCACAAATCCAAACTATTGGAGAACTTACAGTTTCTAATGCATAATATACTGCATTACAATTTGTAGCTTTTGAATCGTTGATAAAATTTACTCCTGATATTTTGCCAACAAGTTCCATTCTATGATTGATTCCTTGAAAATCAGCTAATGATTTTCTAATAATCTCATTTTTAATTCCCAGGGCACTAGCAGCTAGTGCAGCAGCCATAGAATTATAAATATTATGTGTACCCTTTAGGGCTAAATTATGTATAGTCATAGTAAAATTATTTTTAATTGTTTTTATTATTATTTCATCATTTTCAATCCACGCACCACAGGCGGAATTATCTGATTTATTTTTTCCAAATGTGTATTTTTTTGCTTTTGTATGATATTCTTCAACTGATTTTACTTTATAAGGATAAATGAAAATGTTTTCTTCATTTTGATTCATATTGATTTTTAATTTGGCATTTACATATTCCTCATATGAATCATATCTATTCATGTGATCCTTGGAAATATTTAATATAATTGATATCTGGGGTCGAAATTGATCAATATCCTCTAACTGAAAACTACTTAATTCTAGAACATGATAGTCGTATGTATTAGTAAGAATACTTTCTGAAAAGCTTTTACCTATATTACCCGCCAAATCAACATTTAGACCAGCATTTTTTAAAATATAAAATAATAAAGTTGATGTTGTTGTTTTTCCATTGGTTCCAGTTATTGCTATAATTTTTGAACTATTAAAGCTAGAAGCAAACTCAATTTCGGAAATAATTGGTAATGATTTTTTTCTTGCTTTTAATAAAATTGGGATTTTTGGAGATACACCAGGGCTTTTAACGATAAAATCCACTGAATCAAGCCATAAATTACTATGAGAACCTTCTTCAATTTTAACTCCTTGATTAATTAAATCTATTTTTTGTTTTTCATTAATTTTATTTAGAGTACTTAAAATCGTATTAAAATTGTGTTTAGCAGCTAACCTTGCTGCACCTAAACCACTTATACCAGATCCAATAATTAAAATACTATTTTTATTCACTTATCGTAATTTTAAAGTCACAAATGCCAACAGGCATAAGAAAACACATACTATCCAAAATCTAGTTACTATTTTGCTCTCATGAATTCCTTTTTTTTGAAAATGGTGATGAAGGGGAGACATTAAAAAAATTCTTTTTCCTTTTCCAATGTCGGATTGTTTTTTTGTATACTTATAATATGATACCTGAATTATTACAGATAGACTCTCAATAAAAAATACACCACAAAAAATTGGAAGTAATAATTCTTTTCTAATTAAAATAGCAACTACACCAATGATTCCACCTAATGCTAAACTACCAGTATCACCCATAAATACTTGGGCAGGAAAAGAATTATACCATAAAAACCCCACACAAGCACCAACAAAAGATGCAATAAATACAACTAGCTCTCCGGTATTTGGAATATACATAATGTTTAAATATTCCGAAAAAACCAGATTCCCTGACAAATAACAAAAAATTCCTAATGTAGCTCCTATAATTGCGCTAGTTCCAGTTGCAAGACCATCAATTCCGTCTGTTAAATTCGCAGAATTAGATACTCCAGTAATTATAAATACAACTATAAATGCAAAAAAAATGAAAACAAAAAATTGATTTTTAAAAATTTTAAGTATATCACCATAATCTAATTGATTATTTTTTAAAAATGGTATAGTAGTTTTTAACGACTTTTTTGCACTGGTAAATTGATACTCTGACAATTGCTCCGAAGTATTATCACTAGGTGCAACATTTTCTATAATTGGCTGTTGAATTCTCTCCTTAATTGTGATTTGAGGATGGAAAAACATAATTAAAGCAACTACGAATCCTAAAAATACTTGACCAACTAGCTTAAATTTTGCTGCTAAACCATCTTTGTTTTTTTGAAAAACTTTAATATAATCATCCAAAAAACCGATTAATCCCATCCAAATGGTTGTAAAGATCATAATCATTATATAGATGTTATTCAATCTGCAAAGTAGAATAGTAGGAATTAATATTCCTATTAGGATTATTACTCCTCCCATTGTAGGTGTGTCCTTTTTTTCTAATTGGCCCTGTAGACCTAAGTCTCTAATATTATCTTTAACTAATCTACTAGATAAAAAAGTAATGATAATTTTGCCAAAATATATAGTAACAAATAGTGAAGTTAAAATTGCTAAAGCAGATCTGAATGAAATGTAATTAAAAAGGTTATGAAAATTAGAATTTATACCTGTATTATTTAAGTAATCGAATATATAATGTAACATATTACTATATTTTTAGAAGTTTAGAAACAATTTTAAAATCATCAAATGGGGTTTTCACGCCATTAATCTCCTGAGTTTTTTCATGTCCCTTTCCAACAACGAGTATAATTGATTTCTTTTTTGCTTGTTTGACAGCAAAGGAAATGGCATCATATCTATTAGTTATTGTATGAACATTTTCTTTAATCTCATCATTTAAATCTGACATCATATCATTAATTATTGAATCAGGATTTTCAAATCGAGGATTATCAGATGTAAAAATTGATTTATAGCTATATTGAGATACTATTTTACCCATTATTGATCTTTTACCTTTATCTCTATTTCCTCCACAACCAATAACAGTAATTAAATTTTTCTTTGTTGTACAAAATTTGGATATAGATGAGATAATTTGAATTAAAGCATCTGGTGAATGTGCATAGTCTATAATAGCTGTCAAACCACTATTTGTTCTTAAAGTATTAAATCTTCCTGGAGCTGATTTTGCTAAACTTAGAGCACGTATCACAAGATTTGACTGCTGATTTAATTCACATGCTACCGCATAAGCAGCAAGTATATTGTATGCATTAAAATCTCCAATCAAATTTGTGCTTAATTCATGGTCATCAATTTTCATTAATAGTCCGTTCAAATCAGACTGTAAAATTTTCGCATAATAATCAGCTGATTGTTCAAGACTATAGTAAATTTTTTTTGATAATGTATTATCTACCACACCACAGCTTTCTTCATCATCTAAATTAATAATGGCGGATGCAGAAAGTTTAAGATTATTAAAAAATTGTTTTTTAACATTTCTGTAGAGTTCAAAAGTTTTATGGTAATCTAAATGATCTCGACTTAAATTAGTAAAGACCCCAATATCAAAGTCTAAATTTTCAATTCTATTTTGTTGAATGGCATGTGAGCTAACTTCCATAAAACAATATTGACAGCCTGCCTCTACCATTTGAGATAATAAATTATTTAACTCAACAGCATTTGGTGTTGTTAGTTGACTTGGAAGTTTATTGTTATTTATTCTATTTTCAATAGTTGAAATTAAGCCAACTTTAAAATTTAAATAAGTAAATAAATTATACAAAAGATACACAGTTGATGTCTTGCCGTTTGTCCCAGTCACTCCAATTAATTTCAGTTTTTTTGAAGGATGATTATAAAAATTAGAAGATGCAACGGCTAAAGCTCTAGAACTATCTGATACTTTTAAATATGTCACTTTTGAATCAAGATTCGTTGGAACTTCTTGACACACAATAGCAATAGCACCTAGGGATATTGCTTTATTTATAAAATTATGACCATTGTGATTAACCCCTGGTATTGCAAAAAATAATGCAGATTTAGCTATATCAGATGTATGATAATGTATACTCTTAATATCAATTGCATCAGATCCATGAATTAATTGAAAATCAACATTACTTAAAATATTACATAGTTTTTTCATTAAGTAAAAATTGTTATTGCTAAATTTGATTTGACCTTAGAGTTTTCAGGAGGATACTGTTTTTTAACATTTCCCATAGATCCTTTAATCATAACTTTATAACCATGATGTTCTAAAAAAGGAACAGCATCTCTGATATGTAATCCTATAACCGAGGGATATAGGTCATCTTGCAAAAAAGAAGGTTGAATCGAATAGTCTTTAATTAATTGTGAAATTGTATATTCTTTGTTAATTATTTTTTTAAATTGTTGACTTTCCCACCTTGCACCTTCATATAAATATATCTTATTTGCTATTTCTTTAAATACCGGCACAGCAACTTTTGACCCGTAAAATCCCTTACTTATATTAGGCTTATCTATTATAACTATACAAGAATATTTTGGGCTTTCTGAGGGGAAAAATCCAACAAAAGAAGCTTGATATTCTTTAATTTCTTGTTTTTTAGAATAATTTTTAACAGTTGTACCTGTTTTTCCTGATACAGAAAAAGGTAATTCATTCAAATCTGAGCCTGTACCATTTATTATAACTTCTCTCAATAAAGTTTTAATTTTTTTTATTGTTAAATCAGAACAAATTTTATAAGAGAAGTCCTCTCTGAAAATTTTACTTTTTTCACTACCTTGTCTCAGTGCATAGCCTAAATAAGGAGAAATAAAATATCCATTATTTGCGATTGCATTATAATAAGTTAATATGTCAATAGCTGTCAAGCTTATTCCATATCCGAAAGACATCCATGGCAAAGATATACCAGACCAGCTTGTCTGATTAGGTGATTTTATATCAGGTTTTGGTACACCTGCTAAATCTATATTAGATTTTTTAGTTAGTCCAAAATCGTTTAATCTATTTATAAATTTATTAGGTGAATTTCCATAATTGTTTACTATTAGTCTACCAATACCTATATTAGATGAATGTGCAAATGCTTGCTTCACTGACACAAACTTCATTTTTTTACTGTCATAAGTATAAATTGGCGAGCCCTTAAATCTGTATTTACCATTTTTACAATCAATTGTGTCATTTGGATCTGCATTATAATCTTCAAAATATGCCATCATAGAAGCTGTTTTAAATGTAGAACCAGGTTCCATTTGGTGAGAAACTGCTAAATTTATTTTTTCAGCATATTTATTAGATTTGGTTTTAGACAGATTACTAATTGCTTTAATTTGACCTGTTTTTACCTCCATTAACACAGCGGTTCCAAAATTAGCTTCATATAATTCTAATTGTCTTAATAATGCTTGATCTAAAATATCTTGATAACTCAAATCAATTGTTGTGATCAAATCTTGACCTTCTTCAGGACTAATATTTTCAGAGCTATTTATTTTTCTTTCTAATCCTGGTTCATATAAAGTTAAATGTTGACCGTCGACACCACCTAACTGGGAATTATAACTATACTCAAGACCATAAATAGGAGCGTCAGTATCCTTATACAAATCACCAATTGTTCTCGCTGCAGAGTTTAAATTAGGCTTTTTTCTATCTGAATACTGATTTATAATTAAACCACCATGTAAAGGCATTTTATAAAATGAGCTATTTTTTAAAGATTGTACTTCATCAAAAGATGCTATTCTTTTCAACAAGTAATACTTTTTATATTTTGCTTTTTTTAATTCTTTATAGTAAAATTTTTTTGACCTATCTTTAAATATTAATGATAAATCTCGTGCTAATTCTAATAAATCTTCCTTGTTAGCATTTAGATAAGTTCCATCAAATCTAATTTCATAGCTCGAACTAGTTATAGCTAGTATTTTATCATTAAATGAATAAATCCCACCCCTATTAGCCTTAATTAAAGCCATTTTCAAATGATCTACATTAGAGTGTTCGCTAGATCTGTTAATTGCTAAAATTTTTATGCAAATCAAACATGAAAAGATTAATAAAAAACAAGACACAATTGCCAGCCTAAATGGATACTTAATATTCATATTTCAAATTCAATAATTTTCACTGGAACGTTTGAGGGATATAGATCAAAAAATTCACCTTTTTCTAATAAAGTCGAATATTTATTTAAACTCATTAAACTAGTTTTACAATTAACATAATTCACTTTCAATACTTTAACTTCTTGAGATAAATTATTTAATTGCCGATCTAGTTTTTCAATATGATAAGCAAAACCTATGCTTATCATTGAGTAAAGACTAAAAACAATTATAAATGAACGAATGTCCAAAAATTCTTTATTTATTATTGATCTAATATTTCTTAAATTCACTTTCTATATTTTTTCACACACACGCATTTTAGCACTCCTAGATTTATTATTTCTATTAATTTCAGTACTTGCTGGTGTAATTGGTTTTTTTGTTAAAACTTTGAACTGGCTTAATTTGTTTCCAAAGAAATCTTGCTGTAAACTATTTTCTAAATTGCCGTATTTCATGAAATTTTTGACAACTTTATCTTCTACTGAATGATAAGAAATGACCACAATTCTTCCTGATGAAACCAGAATATTTCTTGTTTGATCTAACATTTCTTTTAACGAATTAACTTCATCATTTACTTCTATTCGAATAGCTTGAAATAATCTTGCAAAAAACTTGTTTTGATATTTTAAAGGTATAGAAGCTTGAAAAATACTCTTTAAATCAAATACTGTTTCTATTTCCTTATTAGTACGAAAATTTATTATTTGATCTGAAATTGAATTAGGATTACGAAAATCTGCATGATCTCTAAAAATTCTGTTCAGATTTTTTTTTGAATAATTATTTAAAATAAATTTTCCTGTTGTTAAAGATCTATTATCCATTCTCATATCAATTCTCGCATCATAGTTGATTGAAAAACCTCTTTGATTGTCACTAAATTGATGAGACGAAACACCTAAATCAGCAATTAAACCATTTATTTTACTGATCCCTAGTGTATTTAAGGAATCTTGTATGTATCTAAAATTTCTATGAATGATGTGGAATTTTTTTTCTGTAACTATAGTGTTTGTCAAAGAATCACTGTCTTGATCAAATGCAATTAAAGTTCCATTTTTAATATGTTTTAAAATTTCTCTTGAATGCCCACCACCACCAAAAGTTACATCTACGTAAACACCATCAGAAATTATATTTAATGCATTTATTGATTCTTTCAACAAAACAGATTCATGATATTTATTCATCATTAAAGTCTTTGGATCCCATTACATCTTCAGCTAATGATGCAAAATCAATATTTTTATTATTAATTATATTCTCATAAGCATTATTATCCCACACCTCTATCATATTTGCTGAACTTGATAAAACAACACTGTGGTTGATATTAGCATATAATTGTAAATCTTTAGGCAACAATAGTCTTCCTGTAGCATCTAGCTGAACTAACTTAACGCCTGCAGTAAACATCCTTATAAAATCATTATTTTTTTTTACAAATCGATTCAGTTTATTAATATTTATTACCACTTTATTCCATTCTACCATAGTAAACAATTCGAGACATTGATGAAACACACTTCGTTTTAAAATAAATGGCTCTTCTAAAAGAGGACCCAGTTGTTTCTTAAATGCTTTTGGCAACATTAATCTACTTTTAGAATCAAGTTTACAATCGTATACACCTATCAAATTTGTATTCACTTTACCACATATATTACTTGAAGAGTATAAAATTATAAATTTAGACCCACTTTATACCACTTTATACCACTATTTTTTTTTCACAAGAAATAAACACCTTATTAACATTTTAAACTTTTTATTGTTAATAAGTATTCTTAATTGGAGGGAAAATTAATTTTTAAAACATATCTTTAAACTAAATTTCAAAGCAATGCAAGAAAAATATATAGACAGAGGAAAAGGAGATCCTATTGTTTTATTACATGGATTAATGGGAGCAGTGAGCAATTTTGAAAGCACAATTCAGACATTACCTGATTTTGGTTACAGGACAATACTTCCCATGTTGCCCCTTTATGAATTACCAGTCCTGAAAACGAATGTGAATGAATTAGCAAAATTTGTGAATAAATTCATGGACAAGCTAAAAATCAAAAAATATACAATTTTAGGTAACTCTTTGGGAGGGCACATTGGATTACTCTTGGCATTAAAGCATCCTGATAAAGTAAATAAATTAATTCTTTCTGGCAGCTCAGGACTATACGAAAATACTCTTGGTGGTCAATTTCCTAAACGAGGAGATTATAATTATATAAAATCTAAAACACAAGAAGTATTTTATAACCCTAAAAAAGCTACTAAAAAATTAGTTGATGAAGTTTTTGAGATTGTTAATAGTAGAGAAAAAGTATTAAGAGTTTTAATGATGGCAAAGTCTGCAATTAGACACAACATGAAAACAGAACTACCTAAAATTCATCAAAAAACATGCATCATTTGGGGTGAAAATGATAAAATTACACCTCCAAGAGTAGGCGAGGAGTTTTATGAAAATATTCCAAATTCTGAAATCTTTTGGATAGATAAATGTGGCCATGCTCCCATGATAGAAAAGCCAGATAGATTTAATAAAATATTAACAGATTGGCTAAAAAAATGTCATTAAAAATTACAGAATTTTTCAGCAGTGAAACAATCTTAAACTGTCCAAAAAATAAACTTCCAGAATACGCTTTTATTGGAAGATCAAATGTAGGTAAATCTTCACTAATTAATCTTATTGTTAATCAAAAAGTGGCTTACACCTCCTCTAAACCTGGCAAAACTCAGTTGATTAATCATTACTATATTGATAATCAATGGGCACTTGTGGATTTGCCTGGTTACGGTTATGCGAAACTAAGTAAAGTGAAAAGATTAAAAATGATTACAGAAACTGAAAATTATTTTATAAAAAGAGGGGTTAGATTGGTTGCTGTATTTATTTTAATTGACATACGAATCTCTCCACAAAAAATAGATCTTGAACGGATGAAATGGCTAGTTGAAAATAATATGTATTTTGTAAGAGTATTCACCAAATGTGACCAAATTAAAAAAGAACTTATTGAAAAAAAAATCAAACATTATGATAATATAATGATGCAAAATAATTGGAATAAAATTCCAAAAAGCATTATTAGTTCAAGCTCAAAAAAAAATTGGAAGAAATGAAATTTTAGAACACATTTCAGAACTAAATAAGTTATTTCAAAACATTTGATATTTTTCCAATTTTTTTTGCAAACTTTTTAATTTCCCCAGCTACTTTTTCATCACCAATAGATTTTAAGTAATTATCTGAAAGAGAGTCTAATATTTGAAAAATAAAAAACTTCATTTCTTCTGCCATCATATCCTTAGTCCATAAATCAATTTTTAAGGAAGATTTATCAACACCATCCCAAATAGACAACATAATGGCTTTTGCATCATTAATTTTATTTCCTCCGTCAGTTGCATGCCATTTTATTTTTTCAGGTATATTATTATCATCTAAATGAATATCAAAGTTTATACTTGCAGTTTTTTGTTGTTTTTTCATATTAAATAGGTTTGTAACCAGATGAATTTAAAATTTTTAAATAATCTGTTTCGTTCAAGAGTTCATTTAATGGAACATCATTTTTTATCGCATACGACTCTAAAATCTGAAGTCCGAGCCACACGCCAACACTACCTGGAGAAAATTGATCAATATCTAATCCAAATTTTGAAAATGGAGCTAAAGACACAAAACGGTCGATTAAATCACTTGAAGATGAAAATAAATACTCATTTTCTATCATATATTCCCAAATTACTTTTTCATTTTTTTCACACCAATCTATTTTATCTTTTGGACATTTAAACAACTGATATTCTTGCACATTTGGAATCATACTTTTTGCAAAATAATGTGCTTTAGCATGATAAAGAATTGAAGAAAGAAAATCATTTAATGGACTTTTCTTTATATGCATGGAGGCAAGTGTAAGAAAACATGATGAAGGTAAAAAATCTATGTCATGTGAAAATTTTACATACTCAGGTAAAGAATTGTAAAATGAATGTTTTTTGCCTAAAAAAAGTTCTAGTGAAACAAAAAGATTTCCCGATGAGCAAACTACCGGATATCTAAAATCAAAAGAACCTTCTACGTAAGTATACAAAGCAAAATTATGATCTGGGAAGAATCTTTTATAATTACAATATGATTGTTGAATTGTTTCAATTTCTGGAATACTGCCTGAAAATAAAATTTGAACGGAGTCAAAAACTGACCTCAATGTATCATTTAAAAGCACATCATGCTTATAATTTACAGAGGATTGAGAAAAAAAGTTAGGATATTTATTTCGAATAGCAGGGAAATCTATGTCAAAAGAGTCTGGATGTATATTAAAAAATTCCTTTTCAAACCTAAATATATCAAATTCACAATTTGGTATAGTTTTATAAAATGACTTTATAAGTGAAAAAGAAAGAATGAATAAAAGAAGAATGAATAAAAACTTTTTTTTCATTTTGGTTTTATTTGCACTTTAAGTGTATATTTAATTTCTAATGTTATAGATATCAAAATTATGAAAAAGATAAATTTTCTCTATTTATTTATATTGCTTTTTTTACAATCATACTCTCAAGATATTAACAGTAAATTAAAAAATGCAAGAATGGGGCTATATGTATCTCCAACAATAAATTTTATCAGTACTGATGCCTCTGAAACTGAAACAAGTAACAATGTAGGATTCATCTATGGTTGGGCAGTAGAAATGGCTTTAAATGAGCACCACAGACTTGAATCTGGATTTGCCATTTCATATAAAGGAGGTGAAATGACTCATAACTCAGTCAATTTTAAAAGTGATTATAAAGTTCAGTATATTACAATTCCATTGTTTATAAAAATGCGCTCTAGAGAAATTTCAAATTTTAATTATTTTGCTAGAATTGGTCCATCAATTAATTTCAAAATTAAAGAAAAATCTAACTCAAATGAACAAGCTCACTCTGCAATTATTGATATGTCAATTTTCTTAGGAACAGAATATTCGTTAGGTGGCAAGACGGCTATAGAGGGTAGTGTTTTTTTTAATAATAACATTACTGATGCTATTCAAAGTGATAATAATTCTCAAGTATTATTTCATCAAATTGGATTAAGACTTGGCTTTTTATTTTAGATAAAAAATGAAAATGATAAATTTTATTGTAAACTGGATTGATAACTATTGTCAAAATCACAATATAAGTACATTAATAGTAGGGGTTTCTGGCGGAGTAGACTCTGCTGTCACTTCAACTTTATGCGCAAAAACTCATTTAAAAACAATTGCTATTTCACTACCGATTCACCAAAATAAAAAAGAACTAGATAGAGCCCATCAACATCAAAAATGGTTGTTAAAAAATTTTAAAAATATTAAATGTGAGAATATTGATTTGAGTATTTTATTTGATTCATTTAAAAACAGCATCCCCAATAAATACCATTCAAACCTTTCTCTTGCAAATTCTAGAGCTAGAATAAGAATGACATCTTTATATCAAATTGCAGGAAAAGAAAATGGTATTGTTGTTGGCACTGGAAATAAAATTGAAGATTTTGGTATAGGCTTCTTTACTAAATATGGTGATGGAGGTGTTGATATTAGCCCCATTGCTGATCTCACAAAATCAGAAGTTATTAATGTTGCAAAACAACTAGAAATTAATAATGATATAATTAGTGCCCCTCCAACAGACGGCTTATGGGAGGACGATAGAACTGACGAAGATCAAATTGGCGTTTCGTACAGTGAACTAGAATGGGCAATGGATTTTAAAGGTTCAATAGATAGTCTTTCATTTCAAAAAAAAGCTTCACTATTAAAATTTAAAGAATTAAATAATATTAATCAACACAAAATGAAGCCTGTTCCAATTTGTATTATTCCTGATGAATTAAAAAATTAATTTCTAACTAATTTAATTGTAATTCCATCTAGTTCAGGAGTACAAGGAATTTGACAAATTAACCTACTTTCGGTTTGATTTAAATTATTTAACTGATCTAACATTGACTCTTCTTCTATACTCATGGTTGGCAATTCTTTATTGTGTTCCACATAACAATGGCACGATGCACATAATGCCATTCCACCACAGTGGCCCATGGAAAAGCCTTCTTCTTTTAGAATATCCATTAAATTAGAATTAAGATCAACATCAGTTTTAATGGAGTATCTTTCACCATCAAAATCAATAATATTTATAGAAATTTTTTCCAATATTTAAAATCCTTTAATCCCACCTAGTACGGTAGTGTATTTAAATGATTTTTTACCCTCAGGGAAAACATGTTTAAATGCTGACTGTGCCATTAAAGCAGCTTCATGAAAACCACTAAGTATTAGCTTAAGCTTTCCAGGATAAGTGTTAATATCACCAATGGCATAAACTCCTTCAATATTAGTGCTGTAATCATGTGGATATACTTCGATAGCGTTTTTATTTAAATTAAGACCCCAACTTGCTATAGGGCCCAACTTTGGAGTCAAACCAAATAGAGGAATCCAAAAATCAGTATCTTTTATAACTATTCCATTTTCAGTTTTAATACTTATTTGGCTTAAAGAACTTTCTCCAGAAATAGATGTAACTTCAGCATTTGTAATTAAATTTACTTTACCCTCCTTAGTCATCTCCATAATTTTATCTACAGAATCAGGATGTCCTCTAAAAGAATCTCGTCTATGAATTAATGTGACTTCTTTAGCAATATTATTGGCAAGAAAAGATGCCCAATCAAGAGCAGAATCACCACCACCAGAAATAACTACTTTACAATCTGTATATTTTTTAGGATCTTTGACAATATAATCTACACCTTTTCGTTCAAAAAAATCTAAATTGTCTATTAGTGGCTTGCGAGGTTCAAAGCAACCTAATCCAGCAGCAATAACTACAACTTTAGATAAATGTTCTGTGCCAAGATTAGTAACTACTAAAAAACTACCGTCTTTTTTCTTCTCAATAGACTCAACTCGTTCACCTAAAGTAAATCCTGGTTTAAATGGTTTTATTTGTTGCATTAAGTTATTTACTAAATCACCTGCCAATATTTCTGGAAAAGCTGGTATATCATATATTGGTTTTTTTGGATAGATTTCTGCACATTGACCGCCAGCTTGTGGCAATGAATCAATTAAATGACATTTCATTTTTAATAATCCGGCTTCAAATACTGCAAATAATCCACATGGACCAGCACCTATAATAAGAACATCTGTTTTAATCATTTTTAATTTATAGTTTCCACTGATTTTATTTCTGGGGCAAATTTTTGGACAGACTCTTGAATACCTAATTTTAATGTCATTTGATTTACATCGCATGTCTTACAAGCACCTTCAAAACGGACATGAACAACATAATCTGAAGTGATTTTTATCAAAGTAACATCACCACCATCTTTTGCTAGATATGGTCTAACTTCATCTAAACCTTGATTAATTCTATTTAATAATTGAGAGTCATTCATTCTATAAAATTAATTAATTACATCCTTTATTATGTGTAATTTCCACTTTTTTTGTGTTTGGCAAGCTAATATTTCTTTTGTTTGTTGACTCCGCTACTTTAACTGCGAGAGATTTAAATATTTCACCTAATTCAGTATCTTGTAATGCGGCTGGCCTGCCCACATCACCTGCTTCTCTTATGCTTTCATTTAATGGCAATTCTAATAATAAAGGTATCTTCTCTATTTCTGAAAGACTTCGGCCACCATCTCTTCCAAAAACATACTTTTTCTGATTTTCAATTAAATACCATGACATATTTTCAACCAATCCTAAAACCGGCACATTTATTGAATCCATTGTAAACATTTTGATTGCTTTTTTTGCATCAATGATAGAAACTGGCTGGGGAGTGGTAACAACAATTGCACCAGTAACAGAAACACTTTGAACTAAACTCAAATGTATATCGCCGGTTCCTGGAGGGAGGTCTATTAAAAGATAATCTAAATCACCCCAGTAAGTTTCAGTGATTATTTGTTTTAATGCTTTGGTTGCCATAGGCCCTCGCCAAACTAGTGCTTGATTGGGTCCAGCAAAAAAACCTATAGACATAATTTTAACTCCGTAACTTATAACTGGACTCATTAATGAATTAGGAGAAGAGTCAATTAAACGTGGCTTTTCACCTTCAGCGTCAAACATAAGTGGAATAGAAGGACCATATATATCCGCATCTATTAAACCAACACTAAAACCAAGCTTTTGTAAGGAAACAGCTAAATTAGATGATATAGTAGATTTGCCTACACCGCCTTTGCCTGAAGCTATTGCAATAATATTTTTAATTTCAGTTTTATCTACATTTTTTTTGTTATTAAAATGAGAAAAATTAAAAGAAACATCTATTGTTGGATAATCTTTTAAAAGATAATTTTTTATTTCTTTTTGAATTTTATTTTTAAACTGCAAAGAAGGGTTTTTAACCTCTATATTAACAGTTAATTTTTCATTCTCAATATTAACAGATTTAAATAAAGCGCTATCATTTAATGAGACAAACCCCTTTTGACTGGCCTCAACTAGTTGATTTAAAATAGTTTTTTTATCTAAATTCACGATACAAAAATAAAATAAATTCTAACTATAGAAAAGAAAATGACAAGTAGCTAATTGGGCATTGGTTTTTTAAAAACTTTTGCTCGTAATAAGTCTTTATATTTAGCTTTGGATCATTACTATACACACTATAAATGTCATGTATGCTCTTATGTACTTTTAATGAACTAGATTCTGATAATCCTAGTGTGTAACCATGTAAAAACATACTGTCTGTTTTTAAATGAACTAATCCGCCAGGTTTTAAAATATTTGAATACATAGATAAAAAACTAGGGTGAGTCAATCTTTTTTTTCTTCTGTGATATTTTATTTGAGGGTCAGGAAAAGTAATCCATATTTCACTTATTTCATTGTTGGAAAAAATATTTTCTAAATATTCTATTTGAGTTCTAATAAAAGAAACATTTACTAAAGACTCTTTATTTGCCAAAGTCGCTCCAGTATGAATTCTAGAACCCTTGATATCAATGCCTATATAATTTTTTTGAGGAAACATCTTAGCTAGATTTATAGTGTACTCACCTTTACCACAACCAAGTTCTAAAACTATAGGATTGGAGTTATTGAATTTTTTGCACCATTCCCCTTTAATAGAAAAATTATTTTTTAAAATCTCGTCTCTACTAGGTTGAAATACTTGAGCCATTCTATTTAATTCTTCAAACTTCTTCAACTTATTTCTTGCCATCTTCGATATATTTATTAAAGTTAATTTGAATTTCTTGAATATAATCCTTAATTAAATCTCTTGTGTATCTATAAGCATTCATCACCTGTTCATTATCTCCTTTTACCAATATTGGATCTGGAAAATGTTTATGAATAATGTTACGTTTTTTTATGTTAATTATATTTACATTTAAGCACCCATGTGCGTGATCACAAACAGTCACTATTAGATCATATACACCAAGGTTAAGAGTGTTTAAACTTGTTGATTCTTGAATACTAATGTCAATGTCAACTTCTAACATTACCTTAACTGCGTATTCATTTATTCCATCTGCTCTAACACCTGCGCTATCTATTTGGTAATTCTCTAAATCAAATTTTTTTTTTGCAAAACCTTCAGCCATTTGGCTTCTGCAAGAATTTCCAGTACATAAAAAAATAATTTTTTTCATAATTTTATTGCAAATGCTAAAGTGAATAAATTATTTTGAACGAAAAAAAATACTTACAAAAGATATTTCAAATATCTAATGAAAATGAATTTAACAAATATGCGTTAGAGGCATTTAATTATCAGTTCAAAAACAATATAGTCTATAAACAATATATAAATTTAATGGGTTTTAATTATAATCTCATTAAACATTATATTGACATTCCATTTATGCCTATTGAATTATTTAAAACAAAAAAAATAATCGCTGGGCTAAAAAAACCAGAATTATTTTTTCAAAGCAGTGGAACAACTGGTACAATTAGATCTAAACATTATCTCTCTGATTTAAATGTATATAAAAAATCAATTATAAATAATTTTAATTATTTTTTTGGCGATCCTGAACAATATGTCTTTTTATGTTTGGTGCCAGATTTTAAAAAAAATCCACATTCTTCATTAGCATTTATGTGTAATGAATTAATTGCGAAAAGTCAATCAACAGATAGTGGTTTTTATATAAAAAAAAAATCGATTCTTAGCAAAAAGATTAACTATCTTGAAAAAAACAAGAAGAAATTTATTCTTTTTGGACTAGGTTTTGAAATTTTAGAATTTGGACTAGAATATAATGTCTCTCTAAATTTTGGAACAATTATAGAAACAGGTGGTGTAAAAAGGGGGAGTCAAATCATTATTAGAGAAGATCTTCACAATAGACTTAAAAAACTATTTAAAACAAAAAACATTTTTTCTGAATATGGTATGGCTGAATTACTCTCTCAATCTTATTTTATAAACAAGAAAAAATTTCAAACACCACCATGGAAAAAAGTGCTAATAAGAGACAAAACAAATCCTTTAAAAATAATTAATGACAAGAGAGGATGTGTAAATATTATTGACTTGGCTAATATTTATAGCTGTTGTTTTATTGCCACAAATGATTCTGGCAGCATACATAAAGATGGCTTTGACATCTTAGGAAGAAGTCAAAACTCGTCTATTAGAGGATGTAATCTAATGGTTTAAGAAAATTTCCTTACTGACTGTTCCGTCACTGTATTTTTGAAATATTAAATTACTAACATTCAAATTCTCTACACTTCTTCCATATAAATCAATTGAATAAATTATTTTATTTAAATCAACATTATCAGAAATATTAAAAAATTGGCTACAATCTTGACTAATGCCTAGCGGAAGAACACATTCATCTACAAATTGTTCGCCTACTGTTATATTCTCAATTTGACCGAATGTCTCGGGATTGAAAACGTTACTGTATGACGAATCAGTTGAAAAAGAGGCACTTGCTTGATATACAGTGCCCCCTCTTAGTACAAGAAATAAAAATGAATCTCCTGATTGAAAACCATCTGTCATATAAGTAGATATATCATCAGCCCATGCAGCTATTGCAAGTGATCCACTTTCAAATGTTTGAGAGCCTCCACATTTAATAAAACCTTCAAAATCTGAGTAAAATACACCAACAACATCACCTGCTAAAAGACTACTGTTTTCAGGGTTATAAAATAGAGTCATACTTGTATTGGTTATTAACGGATTAAAATCAAAGTAATTTGCAGCTAGTTCACACCAACTACATCCAGTCAAAGGTTGCAAACAATCATTTAGCGGGTCGCTATCACAAACTCCACATACATCATAATATGCAAATCCACCACACTCACCTAAACAATCAACTACATACTCACATGTGCCATCATCTTCTGTTGCTAATGGATCATAATTACAAGCTTCAAGGTCTGTACAACCAGTAGGATTTTGATTAAAGTTATCATATTCATGAAAACCTAAATTAGTCCAATTTTCATTGTCCAATACTATCCATTCAGAGTCATCTATGTTAGTACCAGCTGAAAGAATCCAATTTCCTTGATTACCATTTTGAACCGAACTCTTTCGTAATAAAGTATGGTCTTTTGTAGCATTTGTAACACCTGCAACATCAAAGCCACTACCAGGATCCTCGCCTGATTGAAAATCTCCAATAATATCAATTATATCACCTGAAGAAACATCAATTATGGCAAAAATATCATCTCCATTGCTTAAATAAGAAAAAACATGATCACTATATTGAGCAATCTCTTCAGTGTAAGTGTCATTATCAGGATTTGTTGCATTTGGATGCGCAATTACATACACATCTCCTGGTTCAATAGAAGCCCCTTCAGGAAAGTAATTCATATAATCCCATTCTCCTACTAAATCACATCCATTCGAACAACTTGGAAATGCAAATTGACTTAAATCAACAGTTTCATTAGAATAGTTATAAATCTCTAAATACTTGTTGTATGAAGAACCTTCAGCATATTCTGAAAAGAATATTTGGCCTTTTGAAAAAATGACGGTTGTCATAACTATAATTAAGGTGATGTTAAATTTTTTCATAATTAATCAAATTTTATTTTACGTATATAGTAATTGTGTTGCTGTACTGTTCGCCATACGACATATGAACACCATTAGCAAACTGAAGAGTCAAAGTGTGATCTCCGCTTGGAAGAGAAATGGTTGCTATGCTATCGCCCTTACCATAATGCAGATGAGTTTCATCCATAGGAATTATGTTTCCATAATCTATATGTTTTTTATCAATAATTATATGATGATGTCCAGTACCCGTCTCTAATGGTCCAGCAGGTTTTATTTTCATTCCAACTACACCCATCTCAACAACAAATGGGCTATCTAATGTGTCTCCATTACTAATATTTTTAAAAAAAACCTTATTTGAATTAGTATTAAATACAGTTTTTTGTGGCTCAGATGTTTTGGATATTGGTTTCTGAGAACAACTAATTACACAAACAAATAAACAGCTCAATAATATATTTTTCATCTTATTTTCTTATAATTATAATGCAAAATTATCAAAATATGCAAGTTGAAAGCTAATTAAAGCGTAATTTTTTAAACTGATCCTTTGCCATCTAATGAAAACACAAATTCGCTTCCCTTATTTATGGAACTTTTAACAGAGATATTTTGATTATGTGCTTCAACAATGTGTTTTACAATAGCCAGGCCTAAGCCTGTACCCCCTTGTTCTCTTGATCTACTTTTATCAACTCTATAGAATCTTTCAAATAATCTTTTGATATTTTTTTCGGCTATTCCTATACCATTATCTTTAACCGAAACTAAATATTTAGAATCTTCTTGATGGCATGATATTCTAGTTGTACCTCCTCTTTTACCGTACTTAATAGAATTAGATATTAAGTTATATAAAACTTGACTAATTTTATCTTTATCAGCTCTGACTTTACAATTAGTACTTTTTTTATCGTGTACTAACTGTATTTTCTTTTGTTTTGATTTAATTTCAAATTGATCTACTATATCGTTTATTAAGTTTTTTAAATTCCACACTTTATAATCTAACTTCAATTCTTCAGACTCCAATTGAGATATTGATTCTAAATCTTTGATAATATATATTAATCTATCTACACTTTTATTAGTTCTTTTTAAATATTTTTTATTAACAGCTTTATCGTAAAGAGCTCCCTCTAATAATGTATCTATATATCCCTGAATATTGAAAATAGGTGTTTTCAACTCGTGAGACACATTTCCAAAAAATTCCCTTCGATACTTTTCTGCAGTTTTTAAATTATTTATTTCATATGAATTAATATTTCTTTTGAGGGAAATATGTTTTTTGAAAAATAAATAATAGAGGGTACAAGATAATAAAGTTGCAAGAAAAACAATTAATAAGTAAATCTTTATTGAATTCAGATTTAATGCAAATATCTTTCCAATAAAAATTAAAAGTAGGAAGGAAATCAAAGTTGATAAAATCGAAAAAGCAAAAGATTTGAAAGTTTGATAACGCATACTTGTGCTAATATAGCTTAAAAAATAATTTTAATTTATAAGTATTTGAATTTCACAGTATTAATCTAATAAAACAACAATTTATATTAAATTAGCAGACTTTTAAATTAGTTTTTTGTTGATATTTTTATTATCTTGTGGATACAATAGCACCTTTGTATCAAACCAGATACTATCTCAACATATTAAATTACAGCTTATGAAAAAATTATACTACAATGCAATTCTTATTGCTATATTATTCAGTTTTTCAATTTTAAATGCGCAAAATCTTCAATGGACACAACCCGCACCAACAGGTACTGGAAATGCAACTGTTGCGATATATCCTGGTGTAACTTTAAACGGACAAGCCGTTTCAACAGAGGGTTCATTAATCGGTGTTTTTTTTGAAAATAACTCCGGTATTTTAACATGTGCGGGATATGTAGAATTAGATAGTGATTATATAAGTGGAAGTCCTGTAGCACTTGCAGTCTGGGGGACAGACGCAGGGGAAGATAATGGTCTTTCCACTGGCGATGAAATGTCATTTTATCTAAATGTTGATGGCATAGATTACACACCTAACACTATTAACTTAACTGATCCAATGACACAACAAGCTGTAGCAAACTCTTTTGCACCAAATGGACTATATGGTCTTTCAGCTGATTTTGGTGGTGATGAAGAGCCTGTAGAATTAGACCTATGCACATGTAGTGATGGTACATCTGGCAATTTAGTTTCTGGTGTTTTTTGTATTCTCCCTGCCAGTACAAACTATTGCACTGACCCTGCAAGCGACAACTATTGTAATGTAGATGGACTTACTGTTTATGTTGGCACTTCGCCAGGATCAGAAAATTGCCTTTATGGTGCTGTCTTGGGATGTACTTGTGAAAGTGCTGATAATTTTGATTCTAGTGCAACTGTAGATGATGGATCTTGTACACTTATCGAAGGTTGCTCAAACCCACTAGCAGACAACTACTCTCTAGAGGGAGAGGGGTGTGAAAGTGTAAATATTGCAAATGAAAACTGTCTAATATCTGGTTGTGTTTGTCCTTTTGCTGTAAATTATGATCCTGATGCAACTATTGATGATGGATCTTGTATTGCTGTTAGCCCAATATGTACAGATCCAACAGCAAGTAATTTTGATCAAGGATGTGAAAATACAAACACTCAGTTTACAACTGAAGATTGTGAGTATGGTGGTTGCATCGTTGAAAATATTACATGGGAATACACCATCACTGATGCAAATATGACTATTCAAATTAGCTCAGATGTAGTGTCTTTAAATGGTGATGATGTTCCTAATGGATCTTTAATAGGTGCTTTTTTTACTAATGATAATGGTAATTTACAATGCGCTGGATACCTTGAGTGGAATGGAGATCAATTAGCGATACCAGTTTTTGCTTCTGAAGCTGGGTTTGATAATGGCTTTGATAATGGGGAAGATATAACTTGGCTTTTAAAAGTAGGTGATGAAACTTTAAGCTCGCAGAATATTTCAATGAATTCTACTCCGCCATTCTCAACTTCTTTTACTCCCAATGGCTTTGGACAATTATTATCTGCAAGCTTTGCTTGTGAATTAAGTGGCGTTACAGGTTGCACTGACGCTTCATCATACAACTACAATGAAAATGCAACTATTGATGATGGTTCATGTTATAGTCTAGACTGGGATGTTACAATAACTGATTGTAATATGACAATTCTAATTAATAACACTCAAATTAACTCACTAGATATTTCTCTTAATAATGAAGCTATTCCTAATGGTTCAGTTATTGGTGTTTTTTACGAGAATGAAGATGGCCAACTTGTATGTGGTGGATCTATGGAGTGGACAGGAACAACAGGCTCAGTAGCAGCATTTGGAGATGATTCAAGTAGTTCCGAGATTGATGGGTTTCAAGCAGGTGAAAGTCTTTATACATGGTTGCTGCTAATTGGTGACCAAGTAATATCTATGGATCAAAATGGGGCCACTCTATCTACAATGATGCCCTTTTCTGATAATTTTGGTTGTAACGAGTTTGGGGAACTATTATCAGTAAATTTTGAAGGCGACTACATCTTGACATATGGATGTACTGACTCAAATGCATGTAATTATGATGATACTGCAATAATGGACGATGACTCATGCACATATGGTCAAACTTGGTACGCAGATAGTGATGGCGATGGACTTGGTAATCCAAATTCAACTATTGAGGCATGTAATCAAGAACCTGGTTTTGTCGCCAATAATGATGACCCGTGTCCAGATACAGCAAATAATCCAAACAATACAACAATTTGGTATTTTGATGGTGATCAAGATGGGCTTGGTGATATTGTAAACGGGGCACCTGTTTTCACAATAGCAGGTTGTAACTATCCTGGGGAAGATTTTGTAGATAACCTTGATGATCCATGTCCAAATGATCCTACAAATTCAGATATTGACGGTGATGGCATTTGTGATATTGACGATAACTGTGTAGGTCAACTGGATGCAATAGGAGAATGTAATGGAAATTGTGAAGCTGACCAAGATGGTGACCTTATTTGCGATGATATTGATGAGTGTGTAGGTACATTCGATAATTGCGGGGTGTG
>PBGD01000011.1 GCA_002718895.1 Flavobacteriales bacterium | reverse complement strand
TCGTCGTCTGAATCAATGCCCGAATCTGTTAAGTCAACAGCAAAAGAAGTTGCAGATAAGGTGACACCTACTTGACCTTCCTGACCAGAACATAAAACAGTGTCTCCTTGAGCTACGACTTGCCCTTTGGAGATTTGACTAGTCATAATTAGTGTGATTAATAAAAAATATTTTAAAACTCTATTCATTTGTGAAAAAATTGTGCCATATATTATAATTTTTATATTGCCATAATACTTGAAAAATAATTTAAAGGCTTAAACTACAAATTTACTATTATAATTTCACATTTAAATATTTTCTTATACTTTAGCCAAAGTTAAAACAATTAAATAATAATTTTAAGATATGAAAATTACTATTGTAGGAGCTGGTTCGGTAGGCGCAAGTTGTGCTGAATATATAGCAATTAAAAATTTTGTTTCAGAAGTAGTTCTATTAGATATAAAGGAAAATTATGCCGAAGGTAAAGCTATGGATTTAATGCAAACTGCATCATTGAATAACTTTGATACTAAAATTTATGGTTGTACTAATAATTATTCTAAGACAGCTGATAGTCATGTAGCTGTTATTACTAGTGGTGTGCCTAGAAAACCAGGTATGAAACGTGAAGAATTAATTGAAATAAATGCAGGAATAGTGAATAATGTAGTAAATAATTTAATTGCTCATTCTCCAAATGTAATTATTATAATTGTGAGCAATCCTATGGATACTATGACTTATCTTACTCACAAAGTGACATCAATTCCTTCAAATAGAATAATTGGTATGGGTGGTGCTTTAGATAGCGCACGGTTTAAATATAGATTATCAGAAGCTTTGTGTTGTCCAGCATCTGATGTTTCAGGTATTGTAATAGGTGGGCACAGTGATAAGGGTATGGTGCCTCTTACCAGTTTAGCTACAAGAAATGGTATTAGTGTCAATGAGTATTTATCAAATGAAACACTAGAAAATATTACACATCAAACAAAAGTGGGTGGTGCTACTCTAACCTCTATGCTAGGTACCTCTGCATGGTATGCACCAGGTGCTGCTGTTTCAGCTTTAGTTCAATCAATTGTCTGCGATCAACATAAAATGTTTCCTTGTTCAGTTATGTTAAATGGTGAATATGATTTACATGATCTTACTATAGGAGTGCCTGTTATTTTAGGTAAGAATGGAGTTGAGAAAATTGTTGAGCTTAATTTAAATTCGGATGAAAAAGAGAGTTTAATGAAGTCTGCAGAAGGAGTCAAAAAAACGAACAGTATTTTGGTGGAAATGGGATTGATTTAGTATTGTGTTATTTTGTTACAATTATTTTTTCAACTAAAGTCTTATCATCTAATTCAATTTTAATTATATAAACCCCACTTTTAAAGTTGTTAATTTCAATTAAATTCAAATTAGTTTTTTGTTTATATAGTATTTGTCCTTCAGTTGAAAATAATGTTATGTACTTTGTGTTGTTATTATTTAATTGAATTTTAAATGAACCTTGATTTGGATTTGGTTTTATTTTAATTTGAATTTGATTGATATCATTTTCATTAACAAAGTTATTAGCATCTCCTTTAAAAAATTCTAATCCCCCATTCGCATTCCCTCTAATTAAATCTAATTGATTATCGCTATCAACATCTGCTATACTAACTTTTGAGTGGATGCAATTATTTATATTAAGCATGTTCTCACTAATTAAGTTGAATTCATTATTAATGTTTAAAATCATATTTTCATTCATTTCTGTTTCAATATTATCATATAAGTATATATTACCATTTTCAGTGCCAACAGCTAAATAATATAATCCATCGATTTCAAATATATGAGGTGCGGTATAGCCAGTTAAATATGTTGCATCTGCAAGATGAATTGCACCTAAGCTTTTAATTATTGTGCCGTCTTGATCAATAAATTCAGGCGTAAAGTCTTCAAAAACGGCTTCATTCATTGTTCCTGTGTTTTGAAAGTAATTTATGCCGTTAAGAATTCCGTTGTCAACACCCATTCGTTCACCAATTACTAAATCTAATAAATTATCTCGGTTTAAATCAATAAGTTGAGGAGTTGCAAAGCTACCTACATCAATGTCTAGGACTACATATTCTTCATATGAGGGCCATTCTGATGTAGAGTCAATATTGTTTTCAAAGTAATAAATTTGTCCATTATTATCACCAATAATCATATCAACTTGTCCATCATTATTTAAATCACCGAATGTTGGATAGAGTGATTGAATATTGGCTAAATTACCAATTTCAGAAATATTATTAAAATCTTCAGTAATAAGTTCAAAAGTGGGTTGATTTATAGTTCCAATATTTTTATAAAGGGAAATGCGTGAATTATAGTTCCCATTATCAAAATAACCCTTGTTGCTTATAATAAGATCTAAAAGATTGTCGTCATTTAAATCAATAAGTGTTGGGTGTGAATTTGTTCCAACATCAATCATTTCTTTAATTAAAAAATCATTTTCTACAAATTCAAACTCATAGTAATTGTTTTCGTTTAATCCGGTGTTTTTGTAAAACAAACAATTCTTGTGGTTTTCTGAAACATTCACTCCATTTGGACTTATTATTAGGTCTTTTAAGTTGTCATTGTCTATATCTATATGAAATGCGCCAGGAAATCTGGTTATGTCTATAGATTGATCATAGCTTGGAAAATTTAAATCTTGACTATACATTAAATTTGAGTTATTATCCTCTCCGTTAAATAACATGACCATGTTGTTATATGTGATATCTCCTAGCAAAAGTTCAAAACCTTGGTTGTTTAATGGGTCTAGATCTAAAGCAAGCACAGTTGATCCTGAATGCCCCATTCTCATAGATTCACTGTCATATATACAATCATCATTTAGATTTAATGTGACGCTATTTGTTGAAAAATCTTCCCTAAATCGTCCCCAACAATTATCACTTCTAGTAAGTTCAATACTATCGGCATTATTATATAACTCAGTTGATTTGTTTTCATGAAGGTAAATGTAGCTTCCTGATGGGTCAAAAGATAAAATATCAATATCTGAATCGCCATCAATATCAACAATGGCTGGAATATCAGCACTGTTGACGTATACATTTATTTGTCCAAATCCAGCATCTGATGTAATCATTTTATAAAAATCAAATTCTAAAAAATCATTAGATGTGTTTGTGTAGACGGCAATAGAGTTATCGGAACTAGTAAATATATCCACTTTATTGTCCAGATTGTAGTCCACCATTAGTGCCCAATCTTTTAGTGATGGAAAACTTTCAATGTATTCTGGAGCATATTTATAGTTATTTATGTCTTGATTATATAGAAACGGAATAATTTTATTCCCATTTTTTGTTCCATTTTTTCCAGACCTGTCAAACACAAGTAAGTCATCAACTCCATCAAGATTTAAATCTAATTTTGAAAATTGTGCAAAATTTAGCCCGCCCGCCCAAGGAGAATCTAAATTATCACCATTTTTAACTACACCAATATCGTTATTTTGAATAAAATTAATTTGACCAAAACAGTAATTAGCAATGAAAAAACAAAGAAAAAAGTTATATCCGAATCTGCTCATTTTTAATTAATTTTTAATACAAAATTACAATATTAAAAAAGAACAACATATTTATTATTTACTTATTATAATATAATTAAATGTTAAAATTTTAATGCTTTTTTATATATTTGACCTTCTTTTAAATAAATTAAATTAGCATATGAAAAATAATAATGTTAGAAATCTGATTAGATTTATTGGTGTCATTTTTTTTATTTCCTTTCTTTTCTCTCTATCATTCACATTTGTAGTAAATAGAGAGCAATCAAAAGCCATACAATTTGGCGGTGGTGATTATTCTCTTGAGAAATATTACTTAGACTCTATGGCTAATGAGCCTGTTTATACACCATGGTTATTTTTTGGTCAAAAGTCATGGACCTTATCAGAATGTCAAGATAGTGAATTGAAATTAGGATTAGATTTGCAAGGTGGAATGAACGTGACACTAGAAATATCTATGAAAGATATTTTGATTGCATTGTCTGACAATAGTAAAGACCCTATATTCAATCAAGCACTGACATTAGCTAGCAGCAGTGAAAGTGATAGTCAACTTGATTATTTAACTCTTTTTGAAAATGCATTTAATGAACTAAATCAAAATGCAGCAATATCAAGCAGGTTATCTTCTCCTAGAATTTTTGGCAATAAAGATCTGAGAGATAAGATTCCAAGTGATGCATCAGATTCTGATGTTATGAGAATTATTAGAGTTGAAGCAGAGGGTGCTGTCGATCGAGCATTTACAGTTCTTAGAGCTAGAATTGATAAATTTGGTGTCGCACAACCAAGTATTCAAAAGGCGGAAAGAACTGGGCGAATCATTGTCGAGCTGCCTGGTGTTAAAGATGTTGCAAGAGTTAAAAAGTTATTGCAAAGTGCAGCAGTTTTGGAATTTTGGGAAACTTATGATAACACATTACTATTTAACTTAATTCAACAAGCTGATATTATAATAAGTGAAAAGTATAGAGATAATATTATTTCTGAAAAAGAATCAAGTGCCAAAAGTGATCTAGCAAGTGACGAAATTGATAATTTAGTTGCTGAAGCATCTGATGATTCACTTTCAATAAGTTCAAATCTATTATTCGAAGTTTTAGCACCTAATGTTGCTATTGACCCTAATACAAATGGCGTTCAAATTATTCCTGGTCCTGTTATAGGATCTGCATTAATCAAAGATACTGTTAAAGTAAATGAATATTTATCATCAACAGAATTTAATGAAATTTTTTCTCAATCTGAATTTAGATATATTAATTTTTTATGGGAGGCTAAACCTTTTGATGAAAATCAAGAACGACTAAGGTTATTAGCAATAAAATCTAATAGGACTAATGAAGCAGAATTGGCTGGTGATGTTATTGTTGATGCTTCACAAGATATTGATCAATTTGGTAATCCTCAAATATCTATGAGAATGAATAGATCTGGGGCTAGAGATTGGCAAAAAATAACCCGAGAAAATATTGGACAATCTGTTGCTGTTGTACTTGATGATTATGTTTATTCATTCCCAGTTGTAAATGCAGAGATCTCTGGAGGAAGTTCTGTTATATCTGGAAATTTCACTCTTGATGAAGCCCAAGATTTGGCAAATATTTTAAAAGCAGGAAAATTACCTGCTCCTGCCCGTATTATACAATCAGAAATTGTTGGACCCTCGTTGGGTGCCGAAGCAATTGAATCTGGATATAAATCATTTTTAATTGCACTAGGATTCATCTTATTATACATGATTTTTTACTATATGCATGCTGGCTTTGCTTCAAATATTGCTTTAATAATCAATATGTTTTTCATTTTTGGCGCTTTATCAGGGCTTGGTGGAGTATTGACATTACCTGGTATTGCTGGTATTGTATTAACTATTGGTATGTCAGTTGATGCTAATGTTTTAATCTATGAACGAATTCGAGAAGAGTTGTCTCAGGGTAAAGGCCTAACTTTAGCGATTCGAGATGGTTATGCTCAAGCTTATAGCTCAATTATAGATGCAAATATTACAACATTATTAACAGGTGTTGTTCTCTTTTATTTTGGTTCCGGACCAATAAAGGGTTTTGCAACTACATTAATAATTGGAATCTTAACATCGCTATTTTGTGCAATTTTTATAACTAGATTAATTTTTGAGGCTCGTCTCCAGTCAAAACGTATTGTAACTTTTTCAAATAGCATTACTAGAAATGCCTTTAAAAATTTAAATATTCCTTTCATTGCTAATAGAAAAAGATATTACATTCTTTCACTAATTATAATAGTAATAGGTGTTTTTTCTTTATTCACTAAAGGCCTAAATCAAGGTGTTGATTTTCAGGGAGGTAGAACATATATAGTTCGTTTTGAAGAGCCTGTAAAGACTAATGATTTAAGAAATAGTTTAGGTGCTGTATTTGTGGATAATAATAATATAAGTATGTATCCAGAAGTTAAAACATTTGGAAATACAAACCAGGTTAAAATCACTACTAATTTTATGATAAACGATCTAGAAGCAGATCAATTAGTTGAAGATAAATTAAATGAAGGAATATTGACTTACTCAAATAATCAGTATCAAGTTATGAGTTCACAGTTAGTTGGCCCTACAATTGCAGATGATATTAAAAGTTCCGCATTTTGGTCAATATTATTTTCGATGATTTTAATTTTTATTTACATTCTTTTTAGATTTAAGAGGTGGCAGTATGGTTTCGGTGCTGTAATGGCAGTTTTTCATGATGTATTAATTTTATTGTCTGTTTTTTCAATCTTTTATGGTCTCCTTCCTTTTTCTTTGGAAATCGATCAAGCTTTTATTGCTGCAGTTTTAACTGTCATTGGTTATTCGCTTAATGATACTGTTGTTGTATTTGATAGAATCAGAGAATTTCTTTCTGTTAAAGTAGGTGATCGATCAGATGTAATTAATCAAGCCTTAAATAGCACCTTAAGTAGGACAATTAATACTTCTTTGACTACTTTTTTTGTTTTATTTGTTATTTTCTTATTTGGAGGTGAAATTGTAAGAGGTTTTATGTTTGCAATTATGGTAGGTGTGTTGGTAGGTACATATTCTTCTTTGTTTATTGCATCTCCAATTATGCATGATACAAGTCAAAAAAAGTAATTATAATCGCACTTTGATATGCAGCTTTTACTATTTAACTTAGGAATTGGTGAAGTTTTATTTATAGGCTTGGTTTATCTTCTTTTTTTTGGATCTAAAAATTTTCCTACAGTTATGAGAGATTTTGGACGTTTTATTTTCAAAATCAAGAGTTCAGTATCTGACATTTATAAAGAAATATCCGCAGATGATAAAAATGCATGATCATGTATTTATTTGTTGATAAAAATTAATATATGTTAATAAAAAATAGTTTTTTATTTACTGAAATTACTTTAGTAAATATATCTTTCTGAAAAAAATATCAACTTTTTCTTTAATTAAATTTAATTCTTTATGAATCCATATAAATTTGAATATATCTGGTTAGATGGTTATCAGCCAGAATCTAACCTTAGAAGTAAAACCAAAGTTCTTAAATTTGATAGTTTTGATAATGATATATCAAAGTTGCCTAATTGGTCTTTTGATGGAAGTTCGACTTTACAAGCTGAAGGTCATTCATCAGACTGTGTCCTAAAGCCCGTAAAATTATATAATGATCCTGCTAGACTTAATGCTTATCTGGTTTTATGTGAAGTTTTAAATCCTGATGGCACCCCCCACAAATCTAATACCCGTTCATTAATTGAATTAGGTAATAACGATTTTTGGTTTGGATTTGAACAAGAATATACTCTTATGGATGGTTCTCGTCCTCTTGGATTTCCTGAGCAAGGTTTTCCTAATCCTCAGGGGATGTACTACTGTTCAGTTGGTAATAAAAATGTTGCAGGTCGTGAAATTGTTGAAGCACATTTAGATTTATGTTTGGAGGCAGGATTAAATATAACAGGTATTAATGCAGAAGTTTTGCTTGGTCAATGGGAATTTCAAGTTTTAGGTCAAGATCCCTTTTCTGCAGGAGATGATTTGTGGATAGCAAGATATTTGCTACACAGAGTAACCGAAGAATTTGGTGTAGGTCTTGAATTTCATCCAAAACCTGTGCAAGGAGATTGGAATGGTTCAGGTATGCATTGTAATTTTTCAAATAAATTCATGAGGGAAATTGGAGGTGAACAATATATTAAGGCAGTTTGCGAAGCATTAAAAGAGCACCATGATGCGCACATCAAAGAATATGGTTCTTCCAATGAGTTAAGGTTAACTGGGTTACATGAAACTCAATCAATAGATAAATTTAGTTACGGTCTTTCTGATAGAGGAGCTTCTATTAGGATCCCTATTTCAATGCCTTCAAATGATTGGAAAGGTTATTTAGAAGATAGAAGACCTGCATCGAATGCAGACCCATATAGAATTATTAATGTAATGATTAAAACTACAAGTAAAATTCATCAAGCATTCTAATTTTTTTTGATCTACGAATTTTTGTTTAAATTGCATCTTTAACAAAAAAAACACAACCTATGATACTTAAAAAAAATTATCTACTTCTCTTTTTTGTTTTATTATTTTCTTCCTTCTTTGTGAATGCACAACAATCCGGAGATTTTGTAAAGGCAAATAAAGCGTTTGATAATTCTGAATACAGTAAGGCTGAAGTTATTTATAAGCGTGCATATTCCAGATCTGACGACAGGTCTGAAAAAAATGAAATAAGTTTCAAATTAGCTCAATGTTATTATTTTCTCGGCAATTATAAAAAAGCAGAAAGTAATTTTAGAAGAACATTGAAAATGAGATATGACAATCCTTTAGTGCATTATTTTTTAGGAGAATGTTATAAATCAATGGAAAAGTTTGACAAAGCTGAAGAGCAGTTTTTAATTTATACTGACCTAGTGCCTGAAGATGATAAAGGAAATCAAGCTCTAGAATCTTTAAGACTTAGTCAAGATTGGATTTTAGATGGTAGTAAATATAGAGTTGTTAATGCAGGAAGTAAATTAAACTCTAAGGCAAATGACTTTGCACCATTTTTTAGAGATAAAAAAAATGAAGATTTGTTTTTCACTTCTTCTAGAGAAGAAGCTTTAGGTAAAAGTCTAAATGAGAAAACAGGTCAGAGATTCACAGATATTTTTGTAATAAAAAAGAAAAGTGATAAAGGTAAATCTAGAAAAACATCTAGCAAATCATCAGTAGTTCCTCCAGAATGGGATGAAACTACATTGACAAATATTAATGATGGACTAAAAGATATTGTGAATTTGAAAAATTCTGATGAGGGAGTTATTTCCTTTAATAAGCGAGGTAATAAAATGCTATTTACGAGGGCTGTTTTTGAAAAAAATAAATATCAAGGACGAAGAATATATTCCACAACATTTAGAGGAAAAAAGTTTAGAGATGTGGTTATGGAAAAAATCCCAATTGATACTTTAGTTGATGTTCATGGCCCCTCAATAAGTGCTGATGAAAAAACTTTATTTTTTTCCGCTGAAATTGACGGAGGTTTTGGTGGTACAGATATTTATGTCACTAAATATGATAGACGGCAAAAGTCATGGGGTGTTCCAGTAAATTTGGGTGAAAATGTAAATACATCCGGCAATGAAGGTTTTCCATATTATAGTGATGAAACTAAAAATTTATATTTTTCATCTGACGGAAGAGTGGGGATGGGGGGACTAGATATTTATAAAGCACCTCATAATCCTGACGCTGATGATACAGTTGAATCAATGTTTTTAGAAGCTGAAAATTTAAAATATCCGATTAATACTTGCTATGATGATTTTAGCATTGTATTTGAATCTACTAATGTTGGTTCAGATGCAGAGCCAGAGTTGAAGGGGTTTTTCTCTTCTAATAGAGTTGGAAGTAAGTGGAAAAGCAAAGGTAACACTGATATTTACTATTTTGATAAACAACAGATTTTCTTTACCCTTTCAGGGAAAGTTACGGATGTTGCTGATGGGTCTCCTATCAAAGGTGCTAGTGTTGAACTGATTGGTCCAAATTCTAGTAAAATAGCTCACACTAACGGATTTGGCGAGTTCTCTTTTGATGATTCAAACTTTGAAGAAAATCAAGATTTTAGATTGGTTATAAACAAAGATTGGTTTTTTCAGCAAGTTGATACTACAATTACAACCAAAAATATAGATAAAAGAGATTGTGTTTATATAGAAGAAGAAGGTACTAGAAAAGGGCATCTTTCATATGATATGTATAGAGGTCCAATTGAAATGCGAACTATGCGTAGACCATTAGTTCTTAAAAGTGTTTTGTTTGATACTGGTAAGTCTGATTTAAGAGAGGAGTCTAAACAAGAATTAGATTCATTAGCTTCATTATTGACTAAAGATTGGTCCAACGTTGTTATTGAGCTTAGATCTCATACTGATTTTAGAGGAAGTGATACTTTAAATAATAGACTTTCTTACGATAGAGCTCTTAGTTGTGTAGAGTATTTGGTAGAAAAGGGTGTTGATTCTAAAAGATTAGTTCCTGTTGGAATGGCTTCTTCAGAGCCTGTAGTTTTAGAAGAATCTACATCTAATTTGCCAATTGGTATTTTAGATAAGGAATATATTTTCAAATTAAACAGTCAAAAATTAATTAATGCTGCTCATCAAAAAAATAGACGTACAGATTTTAAGGTCTTAAGCGATGATTTCAACAAATGGATTAAAGAGAATCCTGTTGATTTAGAAGATAATTCACAACCTATTAAAAGAGCAACTATTGATCAAAAGGGTCAAGTAGAGCCAATAGGAGTGAAAAGTAAAAAAGTGAGCGGAAGTTATATTCAAGAAGTTAATTAGTTGTTAGGTAAAATAATTAAATAAAACTTTATAAAAAAAGAGTGTCCTTTTAGATGCTCTTTTTGTTTATTAGAATTTATGGAGAAGTATTTAAAAAGAGGTGTTTCTGCAAACAAGGAAGATGTTCATAACGCTATTAAAAATATTGATAAAGGCATGTTTCCATTTGCATTTTGTAAATTGATACCTGATTATCTTTGTGGTGATAAAGATTATGTTTTAGCTATGCATGCCGATGGAGCTGGAACCAAATCTTCACTTGCTTATGTGTACTGGAAAAAAACTAATGACATTTCAGTCTGGAAAGGAATTGCTCAGGATGCACTTGTTATGAATATAGATGATTTGTTATGCGTTGGTGCAGTTGATAATTTTATTCTTTCATCAACTATAGGTCGAAACAAACACTTAATTAATGGCGATGTGATATCTTTAATAATTAACTCAACAAATGAGTTGATAGAGATGTATAAAAAATGGGATATAAATATTGTATCTTCGGGGGGTGAAACAGCTGATGTGGGTGATATAGTTAGGACACTTATTCTTGATAATACTGTTATATCACGAATACATAAAAATGATGTGATTGATAATGCTAATATATCATGTGGTGACATTATTGTAGGTTTATCTTCATGTGGTCAGACTACATATGAAACAGAATACAACTATGGTATTGGAAGCAATGGCTTGACATCTGCAAGGCATGATGTTTTTAATAAGGAATTAGCAAATGATTTTCCGGAAAGTTTTGATCCAACAACTAACCCAGAATTGGTATATAGTGGTTCTAAATCTTTAGTAGATAAAATAAACAATACTACAATAGGTAAAATGGTTTTATCACCAACTAGAACTTATGCGCCAGTGATAAAAAATATTTTTACAAAATACAGATCTTGTATTTCTGGAATGATTCATTGTACAGGTGGAGGACAAACAAAAATCTTACATTTTATTAACAATTTACATGTAGTGAAAGATAATATGTTTCCAATTCCTAGTTTATTTAATTTGATTAAAGAAGAATCTAATGTTTCATGGGAAGAAATGTATAAAGTTTTTAACATGGGACATAGAATGGAATTGTATTTAAAGAAAGATGTTTCTCAAGAAATTATTGATATTGCTAAGTCCTATAATTTAGATGCTCAAGTTATTGGTTATGTTAAAAAATCTACTAATAGTAAATTGACAATTAATTCTCCAAACAAAATTATCAGTTATAAAAAGTAATGTTAGATAAATTAAAAGCCATAAAAGAAAGATTTAATGAGGTTTCAAACCTAATTGTGCAGCCTGATATTATTTCTAACATGCAAAAATACATTAAGTTAAATAAAGAATTTAAAGACTTGAGTCCTATTGTAAAGACTATCGATAAATACATTTCAGTGCTTAAAAATATTGATGAGGCTAAAGAGATTTTAAATGTTGAAATTGATGAAGAATTAAGACAGTTAGCTAAATTAGATCTAGATGAGTCTGAAGAACTTAAATCCAATTTAGAGGCAGAAGTTAAAATTTTATTAATTCCTAAAGATCCTGATGATTCAAGAAATGCTGTAGTGGAAATTCGTGCAGGTTCGGGAGGAGATGAAGCTAGTATATTTGCCGGAGATTTATTTCGTATGTATACTAAATTCATTGATTCAAAAAAATGGAATCAAGAAATTATGGATGTTAATGAAGGAATCTCAGGTGGTTTTAAAGAAATTATTTTTAGTGTTTCTGGCGCAGATGTATATGGATTACTTAAATATGAGTCTGGGGTACATAGAGTACAAAGAGTACCGCAAACTGAAACTCAGGGAAGGGTGCATACATCTGCGGCTAGCGTAGTTGTGTTACCAGAAGTTGAAGACTTTGATATTGAATTAAAAGAAAGTGATATAAAAAAAGAAACATATTGTTCATCTGGTCCAGGTGGCCAATCAGTTAACACAACATATTCTGCTGTGCGATTAACTCATATCCCTACTGGTGTAGTAGCTCAGTGTCAGGATCAAAAGTCACAAATTAAAAATTATGCTAAAGCATTAAAAGTATTAAGATCTAGAATTTATGATATTGAACTAAAAAAAAGAAATGAAGAAATTGCTGGTCAAAGAAAAACAATGGTAAAAACTGGAGACCGATCTGATAAAATAAGAACATATAATTATCCACAAGGAAGAGTCACTGAACATAGAATTGGTTTAACTTTGTATTCGTTAAATGAAATTATTAATGGCGATCTTGATAAGATTGTTGAAGAGTTAAAAATAGCAGAGAATGCAGAGAAATTAAAAACAGGGTAAATGGATATTAAATCATTAATTTCGTTTATTAAGACACAAAAGTCTTTTTTATGTGTGGGGTTAGATCCAGATATCAATCAAATGCCACCACATTTACTTTCAAGTAATGACCCAATTTTTGAATTTAATAAGTCAATAATTGATGCTAGTAAAAATTATTCCATTGCTTATAAGCCTAATTTGGCTTTTTATGAAAAACTTGGACCATCTGGTTTAGTATCATTAAAAAAAACAATTGATTATATACCAAAATCACATTTTATTATTTTAGATGCAAAAAGATCTGATGTTTTTAATTCTGCTAAAATGTATGCGGAATCTTTCTATAATCATTATGGTTGTGATGCTGTGACTCTATCTCCCTATATGGGAAAAGATGCCATAGACCCTTTTATAAGAAAAGAAAAATGGATGATTTTGTTATTAACGACTTCTAATCCTAGTGCAGGTGAAATTCAAAATATAAAATCTATTAATGATATTCCAATTTACTTAGAGTTTCTTAAAGTAATTAAAACATGGGGTAGTTATGAAAATACTATGTTCGTAGTTGGAGCTACTAAATTAAACGAGATGAAAATAATAAGAAAGGAAGTTCCAAGTCACTTTTTTTTAGTACCGGGTATTGGGAAACAGGGTGGATCATTACAAAAAGTATGTGAATTTGGTTTAAATTCTAATTGTGGGCTAATCATTAATTCATCTCGCGATATTATTTATGCTTCTTCAAATAAAAATTTTGTACAATATGTTTCTGAAAAATGTATTAATATCCAAATTGAAATGGAAAATATTTTAAAAGACAATAATATTATTTAATGATTTGTGGATAAATCTAAAGTATTAATTACAGGTTCAAATGGTTTGCTAGGTCAGCAATTACGTCAACAACTTTCAAGTAACTTTTTTGTTATAGCTACTGGAATAGGTCCTGATACATCTAAATTTAAAAGTGACAAATATGTTGAAATGGATGTGTCATCATTTGATCAGTGTCAAAAAGTGTTGTATAAATATGCTCCCTCAGTTATCATAAATGCTGCTGCGATGACAAATGTTGATGATTGTGAACGTATTCAGAAAAGATGTTATAACATTAATTTAAATAGTGCAAATAATTTCCTTCCATATCTTGTAGAAAAAAAACCACATTTTATTCATGTTTCCACTGATTTTGTGTTTAATGGTTATAAAGGTTCTTATATAGAAGAAGATAAACCCGATCCAATTAATTATTATGGATTTTGTAAATTACAATATGAAAAAATTATATTAAAGCATTGTGTTAATTTTACCATAATACGTACCTCTCTTATATATGGTTTAAATGATGATCGTTATAATTTTTTAAATTGGGTAAAAGAAAATTTAATAAAAAATATAAAAATGAATATAGTATCTGATCAATTTAGAACTCCTACTTTTGTTAATGATTTAGCTTTGGTGATTAACGATATTCTTTACATGAAAAAGTATGGGGTTTTTCATATTTCTAGTGGTGAAAAATTATCAATTTTTGATTTTGTTTGTAATATCGCTAGACATTACGGTTTGAATGATGATTTGGTTAAAAAAACTAATTCAACATCTTTTAATCAGTTTGCTAAACGTCCATTAGATACATCTTTGAACATTGACAAAGCGATTAATATTTTAAAATTTAAACCAACAAAATTAACTAATGCATTAACTAAAATATCATGAAAAATTATTTTTTGTATCTACTTTATATAATTATACCTTTTTCCACTTTGTCATTTTCTTATTCTTCTGAAGAAAGTTTTGATGATTTAATTATGAAAGAATATTCTTATTTATATGTCACGGGTTTGGATTTAAATATTAATCCAAATGATTATTTTAAGTTGAATAGTGACTATTCTTTCGATTATAAAGTAGATTCTATTAAGTCAGCAGGAATATGGTTTATACAAAAAGATACTTTAGTATTGAATTATAATTATCCAAAAGATACTATTAGAAAGTTTAATATAGTTTTGTGTACTGTAGATAGATTAGCTTTGACTGAAGACGAAAAATATTTTGAATTTAAACATACTTTTTCAAATAAAGTAAATATGTTTTCTACTGATTTAAACAAATCATTATCCCCTATGGTTTCTAAAATGGCAAACGTTTTATTTTATGATATTACTAGTTTATTTGGTCAAAAAAGAAATGTACCTTTTATTGTTGTGTGGTTAGTATTTGGTGCTATTTTTTTTACATTAAAAATGAATTTCATCAATTTTAAAGGTTTTGCCCATTCTATTTCATTAGTTAAAGGACATTATGATGATCCTAATAATCAAGGAGAAGTTTCTCATTTTCAAGCATTAACTACTGCGCTTTCTGGAACAGTTGGTTTGGGTAATATTGCTGGAGTCGCTATTGCTATCTCATTGGGAGGGGCCGGAGCTACTTTTTGGATGATTATAGCAGGGCTTTTAGGTATGTCATCAAAGTTTGTTGAATGTACTCTAGGAGTTAAATATAGAATTATTGATTCTAGTGGTCAAGTTTCGGGTGGTCCAATGTATTATTTAAGAGATGGATTAGCAAAGAAAAACCTTCACCTTTTAGGAAAAATTTTGGCAGTTTTATTTGCAATTTTGTGTGTTGGAGGTTCTGTAGGAGGAGGTAATATGTTTCAAGCAAATCAAGCTTTTGCAGCTGTTAAAGGTGTTTTTCCTACTCTGTCTAATTTTGGTCCACTGTTTGGTTTAATTCTTGCCATATTGGTAGGTTTTGTGATTTTGGGTGGTATTAAAAGTATTGCAAAAGTGACTGAAAAGGTAGTTCCATTTATGGCTGCAATCTATGTTGGTGCTGCATTAGTCATTATTATATATCATATATCAGATGTTCCATTTGTAGTGTCTGAGATTATAAGTGGTGCTTTTAATCCAGCAGCAGGTCTTGGTGGATTTGTTGGAGTTTTAATTATTGGTTTTAAGAGAGCAGCTTTTTCCAATGAGGCTGGTGTTGGCTCTGCTTCTATTGCTCATTCTGCAGCTAAAACTAAAGAGCCTGTTTCTGAGGGAATGGTAGCTTTATTAGAGCCTTTTATTGATACAATTGTTATATGCACTATGACAGCATTTGTAATTATTATTACTGGTAGTTATGAAAACACTTCTGGTATGGGTGGTTCAGAACTCACATCAGCAGCATTTGGGAGCGTGATTTGGTGGTTTCCATATATATTAGCTATTGCAATTTTACTTTTTGCATTTTCTACCATGATATCATGGTCATATTATGGATTAAAATCATGGACTTTTCTTTTTGGTTCAAGTCAGCTGTCAGAACTTTCTTATAAAATAATGTTTTTAATTTTTATTGTAATTGGCTCGTCTGCAAGTTTAAGTGCAGTTGTGGACTTTTCTGATATGATGATTTTAGCAATGGCATTCCCAAATATTATTGGTTTAATCATTTTATCTAATGAAGTGAAAAAAGATTTAAATATTTATTTAAAAAAAATTAGTAATGGTGTAATAAAAAAATACAAGTAAATTATGAATTTTAATTTTTCTGAAAATCAAACATTAATTGCTGAGACAATATCAGATTTTTCAAAAAGAGAAATACGCCCATATTTTATGGAATGGGATGAGTCTCAATTGTTCCCAATTGATATTATGAAGAAGCTTGGTGAGTTAGGAATGCTAGGTGTTCTGGTACCCACAAAATATGGAGGTAGTAATTTAAATTACAATGATTATGTTGTAATAATTTCAGAACTTGCAAAAGTATGTGGCTCAATTGCTCTATCAGTTGCTGCTCATAATTCATTGTGTGTAGGGCATATTTTAAAGTGTGGTAGTGAAGATCAAAAAAATAAATGGTTACCTAAATTATGCAGCGGAGAACATTTGGGGGCCTGGGCATTGACTGAGACAGGTACTGGTTCAGATGCATTAAATATGTCTACAGTTGCTGTAAAAAATGGAGATAAGTGGATATTAAACGGGACTAAAAATTGGATTACCCATGGTATTAGTTCTGATGTTGTGGTAGTATTAGCTAGAACAGGCGATTTAGGAGATTCTCATGGAATTTCTGCATTTATTGTTGATAGGAATAATCCGGGTTTAAAAGCTGGCAAAAAAGAAAATAAGCTTGGTATGAGAGCATCAGAGACAGCAGAGGTTATTTTAGAGAATTGTGAAGTTTCAGAATCAGATATTATAGGGCTTCAGGGTGATGGCTTTATTCAGGCAATGAAAGTACTAGATGGCGGAAGAATTTCTATAGCAGCATTAGCTTTGGGTATTTCTAAAGGTGCCTATGCTGCAAGTTTAAAGTATTCAAAAGAGAGAAAACAGTTTGGTAAAAACATATCATCTTTTCAGGCCATTTCTTTTAAATTAGCTGATATGTTTTCTGAAATTGAAGCTAGTGAATTATTGATATATAGAGCTTGTGAGCTGATTATGAAAAATAACTCAGTTACAAAAGAGAGTGCAATGGCCAAATATTACTCATCGGAAGCATGTGTGCAAATAGCAACCGAGGCAGTTCAGATTTTTGGTGGTTATGGATATACTAAAGACTTTCCAGTTGAAAAATTTTACAGGGATTCAAAATTATGTACAATAGGTGAGGGAACATCTGAAATACAGAAGATAGTTATTTCTAAGAACTTAATTTGATTTTATTAAAATAATATATTATTTTCGCCAACTAAATATTTTAGATAAATGATTATTATACCCGTAAAAGAAGGAGAGTCTATTGATAGAGCACTCAAGAGATTTAAAAGAAAATTTGATAAAGTTGGGACTTTAAAGGAAATACGTGGGCGCAAGCATTTTATGAAAAAATCAACTAAAAGGAGAGAAGAGATGATGAAAGCAAAATTCTCTCAAACATATTTGAATTCTCAAGAAGATTAATAGATAATTTTTTTACATCAAATGGTATCATTATCTTTAGATAAAGATAAATGATATTACCCTTAACTATGTTTATAAAAAAATACCAGTCTTATTTAAAAAATGAAAGGCGGTATTCTTTTTTTACTACACGTTCTTATTTGATTGATTTAAATCAGTTTTTTAATTATTTAGGTTTTAATTCAGATAATTTTCATTCTATCAAATCAGCAGATGTTAGAGATTGGATCATTCATCTTAAGGATAAGAATTTATCTGCTAAGACAATTAATCGCAAGATTAGTTCTTTGAAATCATTCTTTAATTTTTGTGAAATAGAACTATCATTAGATAATAATCCTGCGCAAAAAATTCGTTCTTTAAAGGAAGAGAAGAGACTTCCGTCTGTAGTTTCAGAATCGTCACTTAAATTACTTTTTGAATCTCCAGATACTTTTGAGCAAAGTTTTAACGGCTTAAGAGATAAGTTTATTATAGATTTACTTTATCAGTCAGGATTACGATTGTCAGAATTAATTAATCTTGAAATAGATAATTTTGATAAAAAAAATAAGTTTATAAAGATTTTAGGTAAAAGAAATAAGGAAAGAATTATTCCAATAACAGATTGTTTAATAAAATTATTTCAATCATATATTCAAGAACGATCTAAAATTCAAATGCATCCAGATGCTCAATCTTATCTATTCGTGACTAAAAAAGGTAAGAAAACATATCCTAAAATGATATATAGAATTGTTAATTTTTATTTATCAAAGTTTAGTAGTCTTAACAAGACGAGTCCTCATGTTCTAAGACATGCTTTTGCGACTCACCTTTTAAATAATGGAGCTGATTTAAATGTAATTAAAAAAATTTTAGGCCATTCTTCACTAATGTCTACTCAAGTTTACACTCATGTTTCAAGTGAAAAAATAAAGAAAGTATATAGTTCTACTCATCCTAGGGGGTAGTTTTGTAAAAAAAAAATAAAAAACCTATTTTATTCTTTGTAAAAGATAAATGTTTTAATAAATTTGCAGTCCTTTAGTGGATCTGGTTCGCTCCTTATCTGTTAAATGTGTTGTTTTTTGAAATATTGAATTGTGGATGTATATGTTGTTTTTTCAGAATATTGAAAATTGAACGTTTAGTTGCGTGAAATTATTGCCGATGTAGCTCAGCTGGCTAGAGCAGCTGATTTGTAATCAGCAGGTCGTGGGTTCGAGTCCCTCCATCGGCTCTTTTTACTTAAAGGTTTGAATTGGGGGAATACTCAAGCGGTCAACGAGGGCAGACTGTAAATCTGCTGGCTTAGCCTTCAGAGGTTCGAATCCTCTTTCCCCCACTTTGGTATTAAATATTTTGCGGGAGTAGCTCAGTTGGTAGAGCATCAGCCTTCCAAGCTGAGGGTCGCG
>PBGD01000010.1 GCA_002718895.1 Flavobacteriales bacterium | reverse complement strand
CTGAGAACTTAGAAGAGTTCGTTGGTGAATACACTAAGAAAATTGATTTAGCGACATATACTAAAGGAGTTTACTTCTTAGAGATCACTACTAATAATGGAGTGGTTAATAAGAAATTAATAATTATTTAATTTCATTTCAATATAAATTTTAAGAAATTAACTTATGTTAAAAATTTTTGATGTTGTGTAGATACTACACTAAGTCTTTGTATATTTGTTAACTATTACTATTTTTTAGATGAGAAAACTTTTTATTTTAATATTAACCTTTTCAACTTTTAATATATTTTCACAAAACTCATTTACTTTTACAGTAGACATGAATTTGTATACTGGTGTGTATAATGATGTTCAGTTTAATAGGGGAACTCAATTTTATAATATGGTTGATATTGGTAATAATTATTACCAATATACTACAACTATACCTCCTTTTCAACAAGGTCAATATACTTATAAATTTTGTGTTGACAGCGTATGTGAAAATATGAACAATTTAAGTAATTGCTATTCGATTAACCCTACTACTGGAGATACCTTAAGAAGTATTAATTTAAATATAAATTTACCTGATACTGTTTGTTGGCAATCATGTAGTTCGTGTATTATTTATGGTTGTACTGACTCAACTTCATCAAATTTTAATCCTTTAGCAACTAATGATGATGGAAGTTGTATTCCTTGTATTTATGGTTGTACTGATTCAACTGCTATTAATTACGATAGTTTAGCAACTTGTAATGATACTTGTATTTTTCCGGTTATTGGTGGTTGTATGGATACAATAGCGTGTAATTATAATGTGTTAGCAACTTATGATGATGGTAGTTGTGGTTATATTTTAGGTTGTATGGATACTTCAGCTTTCAATTATGATTCATTAGCAACTTGTAGTGATAGTAGCTGTATTTATGAATATAATGTTACTTTTCAATTAGATTTAAGAGGTGTAACTAATATAAATTACACTAATCCTGAGTTAAATGGAATTTTTAATGGTTGGTGTGGAAATTGTGCACAAATGACAGATAATAATAACGATTCGATATGGGAAATTACAATTCCATTGTTAGAAGGTTCGGGTCCAAATCCAAATGCACTAGGATGGGAGTATAAATTTTCAGCTGATAATTGGACAATTCAAGAGGAGTTATTTGAAGGTGATCATTGTGTTGTTGGTACTCCTCCATATATAAATAGATATATTTATGTAACTCAAGATACCATTTTGCCCCCTGTTTGTTGGGGTGGATGTAATGATTGTTATACTCCGCGTTTAGCATATAATGTTACATTTCGACTAGACATGTCTAATGCATTATCCTCATTTACAACCCCTGAAGTTAATGGATTATTCAATAATTGGTGTGGAAGTTGTTGGCAAATGGAAGATATAAATAATGATAATATTTGGGAATTTACAACATTAGTAGACACAAATTTGCAAGAGTATAAATTTTCAGCTGACAATTGGTCAATTCAAGAGGAATTAGATTCAAGCTTAAATTGTGTTATTACAACATTAGATTCTTCACTTAGTTTAGGCTATGCAGTCAATAGATATTTTACAATTAATTCTGATACAGTATTAGATGTTTTTTGTTGGGAACAATGTAATTCATGTTCATTTGTTCAAAAAACATGGGATTGTGATGGTAATGGTAACTGTTATGATCCACAAGATGGTTCAGGAACATTTACAGATTCTATTTCTTGTTTGAATTATTGTACGACTCCTAATTTCGTTGCAAATAATTATAAAAAATTATCTATATATCCAAACCCAAGTAGTGGTGATTTTAGTGTTTCAACAAATGAAAATATTGAAAAATTAGTATTACTTGACATTTTTGGTAAACAAGTAGATTTTGATGTTGAAAGAAAATCAAATGGTTTTCACAACATTAAAATTAAATCAACAGGTACATTCTTTTTAAAGATAAATTTAAAAGGAAAGAGTATTACTAAGAAAATTTTTGTTATTAAATAAATTCTTTATGAGGTTATTGCTGTCTTTTTGTTTTTGTTTAATTTCACATTTAACTTTCTCTCAAAATTGGCAAATTATTTGGGAAGATAATTTTGATGGCAGTCAGTTAGATTTAAGCAAATGGACACATGATATTGGTAGTGGTTCTCAGTTTGGATTGTGGGGCTGGGGAAATGGTGAATTACAGTTTTATCAGAGCCAAAATACAGAGTTGGAAAATGGAATTGCAACTATAACTGTTAAAGAAGAGCCTAGTGGACTAGTTGATAGTTGGAATAATTCATTTTATTATTCTTCTTCTAAGATAACAACAAAAGGAAAATTTGATTTTAGATATGGAAAAGTAGAAGCTCGCATTAAAAGTATTGATGGACAAGGGTTTTGGCCTGCATTTTGGATGTTGCCAACTAATGGTCAATGGCCATGTGATGGAGAAATAGATATTATGGAACAATGGGGTAATAATTATTTAACAAATAGCACAACAGGAGCAGCGCATATAGGAACATGTCCATATTCTCAAGCATCACATTTTTATCAAAATTTCTCTTCATACATTTCTTCTGGCTCTTATGCTGATGAATTTCATACCTATTCAATAGTTTGGAAACCAGATACCATAAAATGGTACGTTGATGAAGTTGAAAAATTTGTTTTAACTCCTTCTAGTTATTTTTCAATTCCAAACCAACATGAATGGCCATTTAATTCTAATGAATGGTACATAATGATTAATTTGGCAATTACCCAAGATGGACCAAATTTAAATACTGTTTTTCCAAATCAAATAGAAATAGATTACGTCAGAGTATTTCAAGATATTAGTACTTCTTCCTTAAACTATGAAATTAAAGATTTTGATTTTTTCCCAAATCCAACAAAAGAAAAATTATATATCAATAAGAACTTGATTCAATCAGTTCATATTCATGATCTAAGTGGAAAATTATTATTAAAAAAAATAATTAATGATGATTATATAAATGTTGATTTTTTGAACTCGGGAATTTATATTGTTACAATTAAAGGAAAAGATGGAAATAAAAAGAATAAAAAATTAATTATTAAATAATGGAAACACTCGATATTATTGTAATCTCAGTATATTTTTTGATGATTTTGTATATTGGATTATACTACTCAAGAAAAAAAGACAATACATCAGAATATTTTTTAGCTAATCGAAATCTTGGATGGTTCGTTGTAGGGGCTTCTTTATTTGCTTCAAATATTGGATCTGAACATTTAGTTGGATTAGCAGAAAGTGGATTTAAAAAAGGATTAATTGAATCTCAATTTGAAATTTTAGCAGCTTTTATGCTTTTAATTTTAGGATGGTTATTTGTTCCATTTTATAAAAAAAGTGGTGTTTTAACAATGCCTGAATTTTTAGAAAGAAGATTTTCATCTTCTGCAAGAATGTACCTTTCTATACTTTCAATTTTTGCTTATGTCATAACTAAAATTTCTGTGACTATTTTTGCTGGAGCAATAGTTTTTGAAACATTAATTGGAATAGATTTTTGGTTAGGAGCTCTTATAGTAGTTGTTGTAACTGGCCTTTACACGATTTTAGGTGGTTTAAAAGCTGTTGTATATACTGATACTCTACAAATGTTTGTTCTTATAGGAGGTTCTATTCTTATTACAGTTTTTGGGTTGAATGAAATTGGAGGATGGCAAAGTATGGTAGAAACTTCAAGAGATAGTGCGATGAGTTTATGGAGATCAGCTTCAGATACAGAATATCCTTGGACGGCAATTTTATTTGGAGCTCCTATTTTAGGTATTTGGTACTGGTGTACAGATCAATTTATTGTACAAAGAGCATTAGCAGCAAGAAATATTTCGGTTGCTAGAAAAGCAACAATTTTTGCAGCATTTTTAAAATTAACTCCAATGTTTTTATTTGTAGTTCCTGGGATGATTGCATATACTTATTCACAAACTAATTTAGAATTTGCGGAACAGATCGGTGATGGCGCTGCTACATTACCTGTAATGGTACAAACATTGCTTCCTGCTGGTCTAAGAGGATTAGTGGCAGCTGGTATTTTATCTGCACTAATGAGTTCACTTTCATCTGTATTTAATTCTTGTTCTACTTTAATTACATTAGATATTTACAAAAAGTTTAAACCAGATATTTCTGAAAAAAAACTAGTTAGAATTGGACAATTATCTACTTTTTTTCTTGTTGGAATAGGTATTTTATGGATTCCATTTCAAGAAACTCTTTCCTCAGGAGGACTTTTTCAATATATTCAAGGTATTCAAGCATATTTATCACCTCCAATAGCAGCTGCTTTTTTGTTAGGTCTTTTTATTAAGAGAATTAATTCTTCTGGAGTCATGTCTGCTTTTTATTTAGGAGCAATTTTAGGCTTAAGTAGATTAATTATGGAAGTGTTTGCAGTAGACAATATTTTTACTCAGATTCATTTCTTACATTTTGCATTATTCCTTTTTTTACTTACATCATTTGTTATGATTGTGGTAAGTATGCTAACCCCTCCACCTAAATATGATAAAATTAAAGATCTTGTGTATAGTTCTGAAATTTTTAATTCTAACGAAGTTAATTATCAAAAGAAAATAGATTTGATATTGACTGTAGTTGTAATAGTTTTAGTGTTTATTATTTGGTTTAAATTTATTTAATTATGAAAAAGTATTTATTTTTTGTTATAACAATTCTATTGTATTCCTGCTCTAGAAATGAAAAAACATCATTTCCATTAGATTATGAACAAGAAAAAATTATTGACAAATTAATAAATAATATGACTCTTGAAGAAAAAGTAGGTCAGACTTGTCAAATTACATTGGATGCAATACTATTAAAGGATTCGTTAAATAAATTAATTGAGCCTCATCAGATTGATTCTGTAAAATTGAATGAAGCACTTTTAAAATATAAGGTTGGTTCTATTTTAAATGTTTCCAATCATACATTTACGTTAGATAAGTGGCATAAAATTCTTAGTCAGATACATGAAAAAAATAAGCAAAATCCTCATGGAATACAAGTAATTTATGGGATTGATGCAATTCACGGAGCAACATATTTATCTAATAGTACTTTGTTTCCACAACAAATTGGTTTAGCAGCTACTTGGGATACAAGTCATGCACGAAAATTAGGAGAAGTAACAGCATATGAAACTAGAGCATCAGGAATTAGATGGAATTTTTCTCCTGTTCTTGATTTAGGTAGAACTCCAATTTGGTCTCGTTTTTTTGAAACTTTTGGTGAAGATGTTTATTTAGCAAAAACAATGGGAAAATCTATAGTTTATGGATATCAAGGAGAGAAGTTTAATGATTATACTGTAGCTGCTTGTTTAAAACATTATGTTGGATATAGTTTTCCAAGATCAGGTAGAGACAGAACACCTGCACTAATTCCTAAGAGAATTATGCAAGAATATTATCTTCCTCCTTTTGAAGAAGCTATCAAATCGGGAGCATTAACTGTTATGATTAATAGCGGGGAAGTAAATGGGATTCCTGGACATACAAATAAATATTTAATTAGTGAAGTTTTAAAAGAAAAATGGAATTTTGCTGGTTTTACTCTTTCAGATTGGGAAGATTACATTAAACTACATAAGGAGCATTTAACTGATTCAACAATTGAAATGGCAATTGCTTCTGCATTTAATGCTGGGGTAGATATGAGTATGGTTCCAAACAATCCTCAATATAAAGAGTATTGTAAATCACTAATAAAATTAATAAATGATGGTGTTGTAAGTGAAGACAGATTAAATGATGCTGTAAAAAGAATACTGAGAGTGAAAGGTAAAATTGGGTTATTATCTGATTTGTCTGTACCAGATAAAAATAATTATTCTGATCTAGCGTCAAAAAAGCATAGAGACATTGCATATAATGCAGCAAAAGAGTCTATAACTTTATTAAAAAATCAAAATAATATTCTACCACTAAAAAGTGAGGATAAGATACTTTTAATTGGCCCTACTTCTAATAGTTTAAATTGTCTTAATGGTGCATGGACACATACTTGGCAAGGAATTGAAACTAAGTATAATAATGATTTTCCTACAATTAAACAAGAATTAGAAAGTAGGTTAAAAAATGTCTTTTCTTTTGAAGGTTCAAAAATGCTTATGAAAGATGGTGATGAGTTTGATGAGATTTCAAATGATTTAAAAGAAGCTGTTAGAGTATCTAAATCTGTTGATGTTGCTATAGTTTGTGTTGGAGAATTACCCTCTACTGAAATGCCAGGAGATATTTATTCACTTAATCTTCCTGATGAACAAAAAATGATTGTCAAGGAATTACATAAATCTGAAATACCAATTGTTTTAGTTTTAGTTTCAGGAAGACCTAAGATTATTAGGGATATTGAGCCGTTATGTGATGGTATTTTACAGGCATATTTACCTGGGGATCAAGGTGGAGTAGCTGTTGTTGATATTTTGACAGGTGTCGTTAATCCATCAGGAAAACTTCCTTATACTTATCCTAGATATGATGGTGCTATTTTATATTATGATCATAAGAAGTTAGAAACTTTGAATGGCAACAATTGGAAGTATGATTTTTTTCATCCTCAATGGAATTTTGGATACGGCTTGAGCTATACCGACTTTAAATTTTCTAATTTAAGATTAAGTAAGAAAAATATTTCTATTTCAAAAAATGAGAAAATCACTTTAAGTGTGGATGTAGAAAATACAGGTGATATCTTTGGTAAAGAAGTTGTTCAGTTATATGCTAGAGATCATTATGCATCTATTTCTCCTCCACTAAGAAAGTTAGTTCGATATAATAAAATAAGTTTAGAACCAAAGCAAAAGAAGACAGTTATATTTGAGCTAGATGCATTGGATTTTGGTTTTTTTGGTATTGATTTTGATTGGACAAATGAGGTAGGTAAGCATTCATTTTTTGTTGGAGATTTAGAAGCAAGTTTTAATTTAATTAAATAAGTTGTTTTTTAAAAAGAAAGAAATATTTCTAATCTGCATTACTTTTATATTGTCTATGCTAACAAAATTTTCTTTTGCTCAAAATATTGATTCAACATCATTTAAGTTTAAGAGTACTTCTTTGTCAATTAAAAATCCCATTCAAAATATCAGATTTGGTGGTTATTTCAGATTTTTTGGNTATGTTAGAGATTTACCAACAATGTATCCACTTTCAATAGATAATTATTATTCTGGNGAATATCCTCAACAGACTACTATTTCTGTAGGAACAGGNTATAGAGAGCCAATGATGTTACTGTCAATNTCNGGTACTGCTAAGAAAAATATTAATTTTGGAACTGATTTAATGTTAAATAGTCCATTCAACGGAAGATTTGATAATAATTTTTTTGGTCTGAATCTAGGAACAAATTTTTATTCAACACTGACTTCTCATGTTGGAAAATATAAAGTTCATGCAGGAGGTATTTCTTGGTATAAACAAAGTAAAATGACAGTTTGGGCTGAAGAAGGATTTTTAAGATATAGCCTTTTTGAAAGAGCACCATATGACCCATTAACAAAGACAGTATCTTCTAGATACGATAAGTATTATAATCAAGGTACTATTGATCAAGATATTAGATTTAGTAATATTGCCTTTCAAGGTATCACATTTAATGCTTCTGAATTTCCTTGGTGGTTTTTAGAAGGTGTTAGTTTGCAATCTATTCTTGGAAAAACTCAAAATAATATTGCTAACATAGTTTCAGTTGGTAAGGATGATTATTGTTTTGGAAGTAGGCTATCAAAGAAAACCATTAATAATAATACTTTTGCATTTAATTACTTTGAATCAAGTACAACTGTAGATTCTACATCAGAATTCAAAAGATCTTATGATATTACTACATTTGAATTTGATTTTAAATTTAGTAAAATTAATATTTTTGGAGAAGTTGGTTTAGGTAGTTATGAAAGTCTAACTAAAAGCAAGTCATATGGAGAAGCCATTATTATTAATGTATCTACTCCAAAAAAATATACATTAATACCATTACAATTTCAATACTCAAATATTGCAGCTGAAGTTGTGAATGTAAATGCATCTTTTAGAAATTCATCTGTAATTGATTTATTAGAAACAACTACAATAGAGGAGGGTCTTAACCCCACAATAATGAGTGGTTTTGGGGGCCCAATTACAAACTTAGGTTATTTATCAAATAATAGACAGGGATTTAGTTTAAATACTGAATTTGAATTAAATGATTTTACTATCTCTGGGGGACTAGGTTTTTATTCTGAAATAGATAGAATTAATTCGACTTTTTCATATAATCATATTACAACAGGTTTGTTTCTTTCAAGATTATCTTACTTTACTACTGGTTATGGTCCCTATGGACATTTAAATTCATTTTATAGAGGAGTTTATGAGAATGTAAACGTAATTGATAGTAATTTAGTAGATTCTTTAGGAAATCCGTTATTTGATAAATTTTATAATTCTTCCGATCTACACATTAAATATAAAACAAAGTTGTTTAATAGATATCTTTATGTTTTTTGTTTATCAAATTTTAATACTGCTCAAGATTTTTTTAGTGTATTACCAGTTAATAATTCTAAATCATTTATTAGACAATTTAATAATCAAATTGATTTATGTTATTTAATAAATGAAAATTTTTCTTTGGTATTCAAACATGGATTTGAACGAGTTATAGCAAATTCTTCAACGAATGTAGATGATTATGATCCTTTTCCAATTGATGCAACTGGTAAAGATTTAGGAATAATAAATTATATTCCATCATTTAAGCCAAGAAATCAAATTGGAAATATCTACGGGTTTGGCGTTGATATCAAGTTGCTGAATGGAGCGTATTTATTTTTAAGACATTCACAGTTTAGTTTTGAAGATAAAAATTTTGCTGAAACCAATATTAGAGGTAGTGAATCTACCATAGAACTCAAAATAAATTTCTGATGAGAAAATTAACTAATTTATTAATATTATTTATACTTACTCCAGTAATATCTTTTAGTCAAGTAAGGTCTAAGGTTTGGTATGATGGAAATTCTAGAGCAATGTTTTATAGAGATGCTTTATCCGGAGATCTAAAAAAGCAAGATACAACATCTACAAGAAGTGAAGGTGAGGGGTATACAGCAATTGATTTGGGTATTCATTTCACTCCAAATAAAGATATTGAGATTTTATCTGAAATAAGAATTAAAAATGATTTTGGATTTATGTGGGGAGCAGGCTCTTACGTTGATTTAAGAAGACTTTCTGTTAAAGGGATTTTACAAAATAGAGTGAATTTTAATATAGGCGATATTTATTTAAAGCAAACAGAATTTACTCTGTACAACAATGAACATGAGTTGTCTTTGTATGAACCTTATGTTTTTAAGGCTTACAGAGACCTTATAACTTATGAAAATTATTATTTAGAAAATTATTGGAGAATGCAAGGGATTCAAACTAATTTTTCATACACATTCTACAATTTTCTTAAAAATTTAGATATCGATTTATTTACAAGTAGAGTTAAAGGGGTTGAGTGGTTAGGTGACCCTGAGTTGCTAATGCTTGGAGGTACTAGTTTATTTAGACTAAGTAATAATATTGTTGTAAACTTTCATCATGTAAATTCTTTTGAAGTTCAATCATCTAGTCTCGATACTTCAACATATTATAATCCTGTTTCAAATATTCAGTTGTCACACAAAAGAAAAATTGGAAATAAAAGCTATAATCTAGATTTACAATTTGGTAATTCTATCAGACAGTGGAAGTCAACTACTTCATTTGATTTCCCTAAAATTTCAGGATATTTTTTATCCGGAAGTGTAAAAATAAAATCAAAAAATATGTTTTCTTCAATTTTATTTAATTACGTTGATCCAAATTTTAGAAGTGTAGGTGCTCAAACCAGAAGAGTACAATATGAGACCTTACCTTCCACATATGCATACTATACAAATAATACACTAATTAGACCAATTGGTTTGTTAGATATAACGACTGATCCAAATATTTATAATCAGTATTTATCCACTAAATTAATGCCTTTTAATCCACTTTATACTTCTGTCTTGCCATATGGAAAATCTACTCCTAACAGACTAGGTTTTATGTATAATTATAATTATTTTGGATATGATTTTTTAAGTAGTAAAAGTTATTTATCATATTTTAAAGAAATAGCAGGTCAAGGTACTACAGAGAAAAGAAATTTTCTTTCTTTTGGTTTTAACGTTGATTTTAAATTACATAAGTTTATAAAAAATATAAATAAATCTTCAATTGAGTTTAGTTTAAATGTTGAAAATATAAATAGAAGTGGAAATGATTTAGAAAAAATAGATCTGAAGACTAATTTGGTTGGTCTTGGGGCTACATATGAATTATTTAAAGATTTAAAGTTAATTTCTGGAATTAAGATTTTTGCAGGTAAAGGAAATGAAGTCGAAACAATAAGAGATGATTTTGATCAAATTATTGATTTTGATTTGAAAAGTTATGACACAAATGAAAGTATATCTTTGGTTGGATTACAGTATAATTTTTCTGATGATATATATTTAACTTTACAAACAAATAAAATAAATTTTACAGATAATATCAGTGATATAAATAAATTATCACTTTCAAGAGTATACTTTATGTTTAATATGAATCTATAAAAATGAAAAATTACAAAATTATATTTGCCTATATTTTTTTATTATTTACATCATGTAATAAATATGATATAGAAGGACCGTATTTAAATGACCTATATGGTGATTTAGAAATTGTTGAAGCTTTAGATATGAATAACAACAACGTAAGTTTTAGTAATAATGAAAATGTTTTTTTTACAGCTAAGTTTTCTAAAATAGTTGATTGGAGAATTGTTATATCAGGATTAAATTCTAATGCAAAAAAAATAATAACTGGAAAGTCTAATGAAATTAATCAATCTAATAGTTTATGGAATGGAGATATAACTAAATTGCCATTTTTTGAAGAAGAAAACTGTAATGTAACTCTTTCATTTGACAATCATGATGATTCAATATCGACAAGTTTAAATATTTTATCCAAGAAAAAATATGGTAATGGAAATGAGTTAATTGTCAGTGATTTTGAAAATGGATTTAATCCTAATTTTACTAATTTTTTTCAAACTACTTGTTTAAAAAAAATAGAGTTGGGAAATGCTGGTGAGGGAAATCAATATCTTGTGCAAGAAGGGATTTGTGATTGGGATTGGTTAATCGGATATGTAGATTATCCTGCTCAAAATTGGTTCTCTCAGGGAACATTAAATGCTAATCCTGAAAATATTTACTTTAATATAATGATAAAAGGGGATAGTACTCTATCTCCAACAAATGAAGCTAATTCTTTATTTAAGATTGAGTTTTATGAAGATGAGAATTCAGATGGTTATTATGATGCAAGTGTTGAAGATAGATATGATTATGAAATGGATGTTGATTGGAATGGTTGGAAAATGATTTCAATCAGATATTCTAATTTAATATTAGCGGGAGATCCAAATGGTGGAGGAGTAGGTGGAAATAAAATAAGAGAGCCAAACAAAATTTTTAAAGTAAGAACATTATTATTAGCAAATCCAGTTTCTGGCTTTGCCAAAGCAGATGTTGATTATCTTATTTGGAGTGAAGGAACACCTATATTAGATCAATAAATATGAACAAATTTATTTTTATATTATTTCTTATGATTTTTTCTTCTTGCAAAAATTTAGATTTTATTAATTTATATGATATTGAAGTTAAAAAAACTGAAGGGATAAATGGTTTTACATCTACGGAGATTTTTTCAAAAGGAGGGAGTGATGAAGTGTGGGGTATGAAAGATGAAGAATGTAATCCATTTAGTTTTTCCTCTTATGATGCAAGTATTGACTATACAAAAATTGACAAAAAAACTACAAATGAAGAAGATGTTAATTTTGAAAAGGTGAATCAAGTAATAGACTTACCAACTGTTAGAGTAAAGGATAGAAGAAGAATTACAAAAAATTCTATACACATTAAAACTGATTATAATTCAAATTGTGAATGGATTGGCATGGGAATAGGTTGGGATGGTTGGCAGGGAAAAGATTTATCAAATGTTATGCAAAACTCAGCAATTCAGTTTATGGCAAGAGTTGATGGTGATCCTATTTTTTCACTTCCGATTGTATTTATATTAGAAGATTATTCTGAAAATCAATGTTATGCAACCGCTAGTTATTTAGGTATTTCAGGTGGATCAATTACTCAAAAATGGACTAAAGTTACTGTGCCTCTTCCTACTTTTTCATATAATATCAATAAATTAGATTTAACAAATATAAAACAGTTATTACTTCAATGTTATGATGTGACTAATGTCTATTTAGATGAGATTAAAATAGTCCCACATGATCATAAATATAAAAAACTTACTAATGACTTAACTGTCCATGATACGATATTTCCTGTTGTGATTTTTGAAGAAGAATTACAGTCAGCTTATGGGGTAGATAATAAGTACTGTGATAATATTGTCATTACATCTAATGTCAATTATTCTAATGGAAATTATATTAATGTAGATATAAATGATTCTATTTGTGATTGGAAAGAGATGTCAATTAGTTGGAACAAATGGCTCTATACTGATTTAAGTAAATATGTAAATAGTACTTCTTTAGAATTTGATTTAAAGATTCAAAATTTAGAAAACATAAAAATAACTTTTGTTGATTACAATAGAAATCAAATGGAAATAGATATTAAAAACTATTTAGATCAAAATAATCTGTCTTGGCAAAAAATACAAATACCGTTAAGAGATTTTCCAATAAGAAAATCTAAAATTGATTTGAAAATTATTAAGAATATAATTTTCAATTTTGAATCAAATGTGAAATGTAAAATAGATAATTTAAAACTAACTAATAAAATATGATATTATGAAAAATACTTTTTTTACAATCTTATTAATTTTTCCTCTTTTAGCTTTTCCCCAAATTTTATGGGATGATTTTGAAGAAAATAGAATTGGATATTATGAATTTGTTCATGGTGGTATGACAGAAAGATTTGAAAATCCAAATCCATCAAGCTCTACTAACAATTCTGAACTTTGTGCTCAATATGTTAGAAATCCAGGAGAAATGTATGATGTTATAGTTTTGGTTGCTAATGGCTCTTTTACTAATTTAGAAGATTACCTAAATGGATCTAAAACTATGAAAGTAGATGTGTTTAGTCCAGGGCCAGGAATTCCATTACAGATAACATTAGAAGATTCATCGGTCGCAGGAGCAACTAATTATCCAGATGGAAGACATAGTATATATACTGCAACTACGACAGTAACTAATGAATGGGAAACTATTGAATTTATTTTTGATTCTAGACCTGACAATAGTGTTTTAGACGCTAATGTAACATCTTTAATTTTGTTATTTGATATTGGCTCAAACTCAGACGATACTTATTATTTTGATAATGTATATGGTCCTGAATTTAATAATCAATGTGCAAGTATTAATTCAAACCCATCAATAAATCTTGCAGATTGGGATTGTCATTGGAATATTGGAGTTTGCCCTTCAAATACTCCATGTTCATCTTATGATTATATTAGTGGTTGGTTAAATCAAGCCTATAATCCTGATAATTCGTCCATAAATACGAGCAAGTATTGTGGGTCGTACACTAGAAATCCTGATGGAAATGGAGAAGATGTATTTATTATGTATTTTAAAAATGGAGCATTAGATTTATCTACTAATAAATATTTTAATTTTCAAATTTATGGGCCTCCAAGACCAATATATGTTTCATTTCAAGACAATGCTGGAAACGAGGTAGTTCCTTTTAATTCTAATGTGTCTAGTTTAAATACTTGGGAACAATTTAGTGTAGATCTAAGTAGTGGATTAGGACAGGATATAGTTAGAGCTGTATTTTTTATTGACCAATCTGTAATTAATTGGGATGAGTATTTGATTGATGATATTCATATGTCATCAATTGCTTTAGAAAATAAAAATATTTCTTCATCTAAATTAATTGATATATATCCAAACCCAGTGACAGATAATTTAAATTGCTATTTTGAGAATAATAATGAGGTTAATGCTAAAATTATTAACGTTACTGGTAAAATTTTATTTTCTAAAAATATTAAACCTGGTCACAATGTTATTGGTATTAATGATTTAACTTCAGGATTTTATTTATTAGAGATTAAAATAAATGATATAACATATTTTCATAAGTTTCAAAAAATTGATTAATGGTTAAAATATTTTTAATTGTATTTTTTCTTTTCAATTTGTCTGTTTTTTCTCAAGTTAATCAGATAAAAAAAGTAGAGGTAATTAAATCAAATGATGGATTCCGATTAGTTAAAGATAATAAGCCTTATTATATAAAGGGTGCTGGAGGTTATGAGCATCTAGACCTGCTATCTAAGATTGGAGGTAATTCAATTAGAACATGGGGAACAGAAAATGCTATTGAAATTTTAGATCAAGCACATCAGAAAGGGATATCTGTTTGTATGGGCTTGTGGGTAGGTCACGAGAGGCATGGGTTTGATTATAATGATGAATATGCAATCACTTCTCAATTAGAAGCATTCAAAAAACAGGTCTTAAAATTAAAAGATCATCCGGCCCTTTTAATGTGGTCTGTTGGTAATGAAGTTGATTTGTTTTATAAAAACTTTAAAGTTTGGAATGCTGTGGAAGATATTGCAAAAATGATAAAAGAGTTAGATCCTAATCACCCAGTAATGACAGTTACAGCTGGAATTGAACCTTGTGAAGTTTATATGATTAAAAATTATTGTCCTAGTATTGATATTTTAGGTGTTAATACATATGGTGGTATTGATAATTTAGGCAAAATGATAAGAATGTATGGATGGGAAAAACCATATATTGTAACTGAATGGGGACCACATGGTCATTGGGAATCACCTAATACTGATTGGGGTGTTGCTATAGAAAAAACAAGTAAAGAGAAGGCTAAAGCAAGAGAGATAGCATATAAGCATATTATTGATGATAAAGATTTATGTTTAGGAAGTTATGCTTTTTTATGGGGATCTAAACAAGAGTATACTTCTACTTGGTATGGAATTTTTACAGAAGATGATAAAACAACACAAAGTATAGATGTACTAAATAGTTATTGGAATAATATTAAACGTAATAAGGCTCCAATAATAAATACGTTATTTTTAAATAATAAAAGCATGAGTGAGAGTGTAAAAGTAAGAAAACGTTCTGAATGTATTTTTGAATTTAATGTTAAAGATCCAGAAGAAAAAAAGCTGTTTTATAATTTTGAAATTATGCCTGAAAGTACTGATAAAAGATCTGGTGGTGAAGCTGAAAAAGCTCCAGAGGCTTTGCCTATAAAAATACTTGAACAATCTAAAGAAAGGTTAGTTGTTAAAGCTCCAAATAGGTCAGGTCCGTATAGATTTTTTATTTTTGTTTCTGATGAATATAATAATGTAGCAACTGCTAATTTTCCATTTTATGTTAAATAGTAAAAAATATGAATAAAATTAATCTTTCTATTGATTGTGTTGTTTTATCATTTGATAAAGATCAAAAATTAAAAGTATTATTAATTAAGAAATATATTAATTCTAAAAATGATTATCAATTTGCTCTTCCAGGGGATCTTTTAAGAATCGATGAAGATGTACTTTGTGGTGCAAAACGAATTCTTAAAAGTTTGACTTCTTTAGAAAATATTTATTTAAAGCAGTTTGCAGTATTTGGACATCCAGATAGAACTAAAAATAAAAAAGATCAACAATGGTTAAAGCTTTATAGAAAAAATCCAAATGAAAGAGTAGTTACTATAGGATATGTAGCATTGGTAAATATTGCTGATTTTCTTCCAAAGCCATCATTGTTTGCTGTAGAAGCTGAGTGGGTAGAACTAAGTGCAGTTTCAAATCAACTAGCATTTGACCATAATAAAATAATTAATGACGCTGTTGAATTTCTTAAAGATAATTTAGACTACAAATTAGCAACATCAATGTTACCTTCCAAATTTACATTATCTCAATTACAAATCATTTTTGAATTGTTATTAGACCAAAAGTTAGATAAGAGGAATTTTAGAAAAAATATTTTTAAAGCAGATCATATAATAAAAACAAAAGAGAAGCAAAAAGGTGTTCCTCACAAACCAGCTCATTTATATGTGATGAAAAAATAGTTAGTTAACTTTTAACAAAAGTATTTTTTTCTCTGAAGTGAAACTTAATTAGGTCTTTAATAGGATTTCTTACTATGTTTTTCACATTGCAATCATATCTTTTTGCAATTTCGATAATCTCATTTTTTAAGAAGAATGAAACTGATCCAATAAAGTTAATATCAACATTTTTATGGTTTTTGTAACAACATACATGTGTTTCAAAAAAATTGGTTAACCCTTTATAAATTATCTCTCTAATTTCTTTATCATTTTTGTTTGTAGAAACAAAAGGAAAAAATTTAGAAAGGTATACGTTAGCTCTATTATTGTTGTAAATGTTCTTCATTACTTCACTAAAACATATGTCGTAATCATTTTCAAATTTTTGTTTTAATTTTCTTGAGAATTTGTTGTTAAAGTAGTAATTAAGAATAATTTTTCCAAAATAATTTCCAGAACCTTCATCTCCAAGCATAAATCCTAATGATGGTCCGTTTTCTACTATTTTAACCCCATCAAAATAACATGTATTTGAACCAGTTCCTAATATGCATGTTATATTAGGTTTTCCTTTATACATTGCATAGCAAGCAGCATCAAGATCATGATTTATATGCACTTTAGCATTTTTAAAAAATATATCAAGAGGTTTGTGAATGATTTTATTTTTTTCATCAGATGAACAACCTGCACCATAAAAGTAGACTTTTTCAACTTCATTTTTATATTCTGTTAGACCAGAATTATTTAATGTTTCTAAAATTTTTTCTTGATCAATAAAATAAGGGTTAAAACCAATAGTTTCACATTTAAATAAGATATTGCTGTGTTTATCACATAATGCCCAGCTACACTTAGTTGATCCGCTATCAGTAATTAAAATCATTTTTAATTTTTTGCGAATATAGTATAATATTCAGAAATATCAATTTTTTTTCTTATTAGTGTAAAAAATACACTAACTTAGCATTTCAAAATAAAATTTATTTAAATGAAAAAAATAAAAATAGGAATTAATGGCTTTGGTAGAATAGGTAGATTAGTTTTACGAGCTGCTATAAAAAGTAACAACATTGATATTGTAGCTATAAATGATATTGTTGATATTGATTATATTTTATATATGCTTAAATATGATTCTACTCATGGTAAATTCTTTAAAGAAGTTAGAATTGAAAAAAATTTTTTAATTATAGATTCTCATAAAATTAGAGTAACAGCTGAAAGAAATATTGAAGATATTTCTTGGGGTGAAGTAGGAGCTGAATATATTGTTGAGTCAACCGGCTTATTTCTTACACAAGATACTGCTTCAAAGCATATTAAATCAGGAGCTAAAAAAGTTGTTATGTCTGCTCCATCAAAAGATCAAACTCCTATGTTTGTCATGGGGGTAAATCAATTTAATTATAATAAAAATATGGATATTGTTTCAAATGCATCATGTACAACTAACTGTCTTGCTCCAATAGTAAAAGTATTACATGAAAATTTTGGAGTTAAGAATGGATTAATGACTACAGTTCATTCTGTAACAGCTACACAAAAAACTCTTGATGCTCCCTCAGTTAAGGACTGGAGAGCAGGAAGAGGTGCATTTCAAAATATTATACCTTCTTCAACAGGGGCGGCTAAGGCAGTTGGAAGAGTTATGCCTCAAATGGAAGGTAAGTTAACAGGTATGTCATTTAGAGTGCCTACAGCTAATGTTTCTGTTGTTGACCTTACAGTTAATTTGGATACTTCTACTACATACGATAATATTTGTAAAGTTATGAAACAAGCATCAGAATCCAATGATTTAAAAGGCATTTTAGGTTATACTGAAGATATGGTGGTTTCTTCAGATTTTATTTCAGATAGTAGAACATCTATTTTTGATGCTAATGCAGGTATACAATTAGATTTAAATTTCTTTAAAGTAATTAGTTGGTATGATAACGAGTGGGGATATTCAAATAAAATGCTTGATTTAATATCTCATATGTATGATATTGATAATGATCTAATATAATTTCAATAAAAAATTATCTTATGTTAATTTAGAGGTGGTAAGACCACCTCTTTTTTTTTAAAATAAATCTAAAATAGAAAGTGTGTATTTTTTACACTAAGTAAATTTTTTAATATTTTAATCTAGTGGTTGAAACTTAATGTATTTTGTACACTAAGTGCAAATTTTGTATATTTAAGAAATTATTAACTAAAAACAATATTATGAAAAAGATTATTAGAATTTTTATGCTTAGCCTAATGATAGGTGGCTTTGCATTTAACGCATTTTCTCAAAGTGCTGTTGATTCTGCAAACGTTACATTTCAAGTAGATATGAGTAATGTTAGTTCATCATTTACATCTCCTGAAGTGAATGGAACATTCAATAGTTGGTGTGGAAGTTGTTGGCAAATGACTGATACCAATGGTGATAATATTTGGGATGTAACAGGCAAAGTTTTAAAGAATACAAATCATGAATTTAAATTTTCTGCTGATGGTTGGGGTATACAAGAAAATTTATTTTCAGGAGATCCTTGTGTTGTAAGTGCATTTGGATTTACAAATCGTACTTTAAATGTTTCAGGTGATACAACTCTTCCAGTTGTTTGTTGGGAATCTTGTGGGCCATGTAGTAATTCACCTTCAGCCTATAATGTTACTTTTAGATTAGATATGAATAATCTAAATGTGTCATTTACAACTCCTGAAGTGAATGGTACATTTAATGGTTGGTGTGGAAGTTGCTGGCAAATGACTGACGCAGATGGTGATAATATTTGGGAATTTACTACATTGGTAGCTCCAGGTCAATACGATTTTAAATTTTCAGCTGATAACTGGAATATACAAGAAGCTTTAGACACTAACTTATCATGTGTTAATTGGGTTTTAGACTCAACTCTCTCATTAGGTTATGCCGCAAACAGATTTCTTGAAGTTATTTCTTCAGATATTATTCTTGATATTGTTCCTTGGAATGGTTGTGCATCAGTAGCAGTTGTTGATGGATGTACTGATCCAACTGCAAATAATTATAATTCGTCTGCAAACAATGATGATGGATCTTGTACATATGATGTTACTTTTACTGTTGATATGAATTGTTCTGGACTAACAGTAAATAGTATTGCTGCCACAGGTCCTTCAGATAATTGGTCATGTAATTCTTATGTTCTTTCGGACAATAATTTAGATGGTGTTTGGGAAGGAACTTATAGTTTACCTGCTGGAAATTTTGAATATATTTATTGTGCTGATGGATGGGCGCAAAGTGAAGCGACATCTTTATTAAATAATGGTACTGCATCTGGAGATTGGTCTTGTACTCCAGTAACAGACTATTGGTCTTTTGCGAATAGACAGATTGTTGTGGGTTCAATTTCAACACTTGATACATGGGGAGATTGTGCACCATGTGCATCAACAATTTTTGGATGTACAGATTCTACAGCTACGAACTATGATCCAACAGCAACAGTTGATGATGGTTCATGTTTATATTCTTCAGTATTAACAGTAACTACGACAGTATGTAATAGTGCATCATCGGTAATGATGACAGGTCCATGGTGGAACTGGGATCCTACTGCTGGTCCAGTAGCCGTAGACAATGGAAATGGTACGTGGACATTTACATTTGACCCAGCACCAACAGCTGATATGGAGTACTTATTAGTTGTAGATGGTGTTCAGGAAGATTTAACTGCTGCAAACACAGCATCTGGAGACTGGTCATGTACACCAATTACTGATTACTGGTCGTATGCAAATAGATTATGGACAGTAGGTTCAGGAAACGTTACGAATACTTACGGAACATGTGGAGTATGTGTAACAGCAGTTTCTGGATGTACAGATCCATTAGCTACGAACTATGATCCAACAGCAACAGTTGACGATGGTTCATGTCAGTACCCACCAGTTGTATGTGCAGAAGATGCACCTACTAACTTAAGTGCGA
>PBGD01000009.1 GCA_002718895.1 Flavobacteriales bacterium | reverse complement strand
AGACAAATTACTATGGGATTATGCTTATTGTCATGCTTTTAAATCAGGAAGGAAAGGTATTGTTGGTCATAAGAGGGTAGGATGTAAATCTCCCGAATTCTATTCAGAATGTTGTGCATATGGATTTGATAAGGCTGTAGATATAGTTGTTCAGTTATTAATTGACTATAATGTCAAAGACTTAGGTCATAGACGCATCATATTAGATCCATCGCAAAAGTTTTTAGGTGCTTCTATTCAGAGTCATAAAGATTACCGATTTAATGCAGTGTTAGATTTTTCTTATTATAAGTGAATAACTTCACCATATGCTGCTGCTGTTGCTTCCATTACTGCCTCACTCATTGTGGGGTGAGGGTGAATACTTTTTAGAATTTCATGTCCGGTTGTTTCTAAGTTTCTTGCTGCTACAATTTCCGCAATCATTTCAGTTACATTATATCCAATCATATGAGCTCCTAATAATTCACCATATTTTGCATCATAAATTAATTTTACAAATCCTTCCTTGTGACCAGCAGCACTAGCTTTTCCTGATGCGGAAAATGGGAATTTACCAATTTTTAATTCATAGCCTTGATCTTTTGCATCTTTTTCGGATAATCCTACCGATGCAATCTCTGGCGAACAATAAGTACATCCAGGTATATTGTTATATTTAATTGGATCAGGATTTAATCCTGCTATTTTTTCAACACAAACTATTCCCTCTGCTGAAGCTACATGAGCTAACGCTGGTCCTTTGATTACATCTCCAATTGCATAAAAACCTGGTATATTAGTGCAGAAAAAATCATCAACAACTATTCTACCATCTCTAGTTTTTATTTTTAGACCCTCTAGGCCAATATTTTCAATATTTGGAGAAATACCTATAGCAGATAATATTACTTCACAATCAAGCTTTAAAACACTATTATTGTTATTGATAGTTACAGTCAAATCTTTATTATTTTTTACAACTTTTTCAATTGATGATTTTGTTAAAACTTTTATACCTTTCTTTTGAAATTGTTTTTCAAGTTCTTTAGATATGTCTTCATCTTCATTAGGCATTATTCGGGGAAGGTATTCAAGAATTGTAACATCAGTGCCCATGGAATTATAGAAATATGCAAATTCTACACCAATTGCCCCTGAGCCAACAATAATCATAGATTTAGGTTTGTTTTTTAGAGAAAGTGCATCCCTGTAACCTATTATTTGTTTTTGATCTTGTTTTAGTAAAGGAATTTCTCTGGATTTGGCTCCTGTAGCAATAATGATATGTTTAGCTCTGTAGCTTTTTTCTTGATTTCCATTAGTTACTTTAACTGTATTATTGTTTTCCAAATGAGCATAACCACTTATAACTTGGATGTTATTTTTTTTCATAAGAAAATTGATTCCTTTACTCATGTTATTTGCAGTGTTCCGACTTCGTTCAATAACTTTATTAAAATTCATATTATAATTATCAATATGAATACCAAAATCGTCAGCATGCTTAATATATTCAAATACTTGAGCACTTTTTAAAAGTGCTTTAGTTGGAATGCAACCCCAATTTAGACATACACCACCTAAGCTTTCTTTTTCTATGATTGCAGTTTTTAAACCTAATTGAGATGCTCGGATGGCAGCTACATACCCCCCAGGGCCACTACCTACAATTATAATATCAAAGTCCATATTTATTTTTTTTTCAAATATAATTAATTACAAATTGCAATAGCTGAAATTTCTACATTTACATCTCTAGGTAAATTTTTAACAGCTATTGTTTCTCTTGCGGGAAAGGGTTTTGTAAAATATTTGCCATAAATTTCATTAACATCTTTAAAGTATTTCATATCAGATAAAAATATACTGCATTTTACAATTGTGTTCATATCACACCGCAATTCTTTTAAAATAGATTTAATATTTTCCATAACCAATGTAGTTTCATTAATAATATTATCATTTTTTATTTCTTTTGTAATTGAGTCAATTGCTATTTGACCAGAAATAAATATCATATTACCATGTTTTACTGCTTGACTGTAAGGGCCGATAGGGTTAGGTGCATTTTTTGAAAAAATTTCTTTCATTTTTAAAAGTTTTTAGAAATTTACAAAATATATGAGATTACTAATAATTGATAATTATGATTCTTTTACATTTAACATAAAACATCTGTGTCAACCTTATGTAAGTGAAATTTATGTGTGTCGCAATGATCAAATTTCTATTGATTCTGTAAGTCAATATGATAAAATAATTATTTCACCAGGTCCAGGACTACCTGAAGATAGTGGCATATGCCTAGATGTAATTAAAAAATTTTATAAATCAAAACCAATTTTAGGTGTTTGTCTTGGAGCGCAAGCAATTGCTTTATTATTTGGAGGACAAATCTATAATATGAAAAAAATCATGCATGGTAAAAAATCAATGATTAATATAATTAATCCACAAAGTTGCATATATAATAATGTGCAAAATAAAATCTCTGTTGGCAGATATCACTCTTGGGCTATTGATTTGTCTTTGTCTTCATGTTTAGATGTCACTTCTGTCGATGAGTCAGATGTTGTTATGTCATTTCAGCACAAGAAATATCCACTAATAGGAATTCAATATCATCCAGAATCTATCTTAACAGAGTTTGGTGATTTAATTTTGAAAAATTGGGTTACTAATTAATAATCAAATCTATCTTTTCTTTTATTAATCTTCAAGTCTTGCAAAATAGATGACTTTACTTTTATGATAAAATTATAGCTTTGTCTAAATCCTAGGGGTATCCAATTAAATGACATCTCCCAGCAATGTAAATCTCGATAAATATCAAAACTAGTATATGTAAAATCTTTATTTTTTATATCGTATCCAGAACGAAAACCAACTTTCCATTTTTTAGTTATATTTAAATTTCCATTAAAATTGATTGATTGAATTATTTCGTGATCTAACAATGGTTTGTTGTATGAGAAACTATAAAAAAAGTTTAAAGACCAAGGTACATTGTAATCAATAAAATCATCAGATTCATGATCATCGTGTTGAGATTTAGATTGTTGATTCTTTAAATTAAGACTTAAGTTAAAATTTAAATTTGTTAACCTTCCAACTTTACCATTAGCTATCATGTATTTATTTACTTTTATTCCCAAATTATTAAGTTCATAGGGATCAATCATTGCGTTAGCTTTAAAATTAAATTTATTAAATAAATTAGTTCTTAAATTAATATAAATATTACTCATTTTTAGTGAGTCAGATGCATTATCATATGCCCCACTAATGCTTAAGTTGTCAATAATTTTCATCTTCTTTTCACCATCTTCATTATTAACTTTCATTTCTAAGTTATTGTCAAGATTTACGCTTAAGATATTTTGCTGATTTTGACTAGGAACACCATAAATATTGCCCTCAAAATAAGAGTACTTCTGAGGACCTTGGCTATTCTCATATTGAGAATAAATTCCATATTTTTCTTGAGAAAAGTCGGGTTTGTAGTTGTAACTAATTGATGGAGTGAATACATGTCTAATTTTCTTTTTTTTAGTACTTATGAGACCATAAATTTTGGTGCTAATTTGAGTTGAAAAATTAAAATCTCTTAATGCCCAAAAGCCATTGGTTGTGTCTATATTTATTGTTTGTGAATCATTATTCCAAGATCTAGTTCTTTTATTAAAATACCACCTTTCAGTATAATTTATTTTTGGACTTACGTTTATATGTTTTAATAAATTAAATGATGTTGAAATTGGTATTGAATGTTTAACACCGCTTTTTAAATTTTTATTTATTTCTTTAATTATTAAACTATCTGTTGCATTTATTGAATTTTTTGCATTTAAACTATAGTTAATTCCTAAATTTTTGTACCAAGTTTTTTTAATGATGTTTTTAAATGGAAAGATTCTATTCACTGTAAATGATACCTCAGGAAGGGTAAGATTAATTTGTTTGTTTAATGTATTTTGACTATGCCTTAAGTTTAAGGATAAGTTATATGGTTTATTATTAAATCTTTTTTGAAATGAAATGTTAGAACTTAAAGTGTTTTTTAAATAATCGGTGTCATAAGAGTTGTTTCTTAAATATGAGCTTGTTGCAAGATTCACAAGTGCTGAAAATTGATTGTTAGGATGTGCCTTTTGGTCCTGTTTATGTTTCCAGGATATTTTAAAATCTTTAGTAAGATTATAATTGCTAAGCTCTTTTTCTCCAATTCCAGTTTTTGCAAAGTTAATTTTAATATTTCCATCATATTTATATCTTTTTTTATAAGTAGAAAGTAAATTTATTTTCCAACTTCCTCTTGAGTAGATATCTCCAGTGATTGATAAGTTAATATATTCACTTAAACTAAAGTGATAACCTAAATTTCTTAAATTATAACCCAACTGAGTTGATTGACCATAGGTCGGAAGAATTATGCCCGACGATCTTCTATTATGAATTGGAAAGATGCCGAAGGGAATAAATAAAGGGGTTGGAATGTCACTAATTACAATATTTGCAGGACCAGTAACAATCTTTTCACCAGAAATAAGCTTCAGTTTTTTAGCATTAATATAAAAATGGGGAATTTCATTTGAACATGTTGTATAGTTTCCATTTTTTAAGAAATAATTTTTACCATCTTCTTTTTTTATATCATTACCATGTAAATAACCACCATCTTCCTCAGTTAATAGTTTTTTTATTTTTGCTTTCTTAGTTTTATAATTATATGTTATGGTATCTGCATAATATGTTTTAGATGACTCTTTTAGCAAAGGTTTTTTTGTGTAATTTCCTAGACTATCACGTATTCCAGTAGAAAATAAAATATTTTTTTTGAAATCAATTGAAATAAAGAATGAATTTAATTCGATATCTTCATATTTAACTTTTGCATTGTTAAATAAATACACCTTGTTTTTATCTATATCAAATATAATAGAATCTTTAGCTGAGTAAATTAATTGATTATTGTTCTGAGAATAAGCAGAATAAGAAATAATCTGGATAAATAGAAATAATATTTTATAATAGTTTAGGTTTAGTTTCACAAAACTTTATTTATATTACTTCAAATAAAGTAATATTTTATAATAAGTGAAACGATTAATTAAACTATTTCTTATCCTCTTTTTGTTTTCTCCACTTTATTTTTCCATATGTCAGGTCAATAACTTAGGTATTCAAAAAATTGTCATTGATCCCGGACATGGTGGTAAAGACCCTGGAACTTTAGGGACAGGTAGATATAAGAGTGCTGAGAAAGATATTGTTTTAGATGTTTCAATTCTTTTAGGAAATTATCTGAGATCCGAATTTCCAGAAATAGAAGTGATTTATACACGTAATTCAGATGAATTTATCAAATTATCAGAAAGGACAAGAATTGCTAATCAGGCCAATGCTAATCTTTTTATATCAATTCATTGTGATGCTTTTCAGGATCCATCAGTTTTTGGTTCATCTACATATGTAATGGGTATGCATAAAAATGCAACTAATTTAAATGTGGCAATAAGAGAAAATTCTTCAATTTTAATGGAAAATAATTACAAATTAAATTATGAAGGTTTTGATCCCGAAGAACCCGAATCTTATATTGCTTTATCAATGTATCAATCTAATTATATCACAAATAGTTTATTATTAGCGTCTAAAATTCAAAATCAATTTAAAAATAGAGTAAATAGAAAAGATAGAGGAGTAAAGCAAGCAGGTTTTTTAGTTTTAAGTCGTGCAACTATGCCTAGTGTACTAATTGAGTTAGGTTTTTTAACTAATAAAAAAGAAGAAGATTTTTTAAACTCTAATGATGGTAAGGTGTTTATGGCATCTGCAATCTTTCGCGCTGTCAAGGAATATAAAATTGGAATAGACGGAGTTATAGAAAATAATCCAATTAACTATAAAATAAACGAATCATTATTTTTTAGTCTTCAATTTTTGTCATCAAACAAAAAAATTGACTTAAACAAGATAGGAATTGAAGAAAAAAACTTAATTAAAGAATTTAAAGAAAATAATTTATATAAATATTCTTTTGGCTCTTCTAGTCAATATGAGGATTTAGAATCTTTGAAATTAATCCTTGATTCATATGGTTATAAAGATTATTTTACAATTGCTTTTTTAAATGGTCAAAAAATTTCCTTGTCTGAAGCATTGTCAATTTTAAAGTAATTTTTATATCTTTTTAATAAAATTAGAAATTTGAAAAAATCTAGTGAATTTTTGATAGGCCTATTTACCTGTATATTGTTAGTAGTTTTATATTGGGGTATTAATTTTTTAAAAGGTGAAAATCTATTTTCAAATAAAAGATTTTACTATGCTTTATACGAAAATATTGATGGTTTAACTATTTCTAGGCCGGTTACTGTTAATGGTTTTAAAGTGGGCCAGGTATCAAATATTAGTTTTCAACCTGGTCCCGAAGCACATTTAATTGTTGAATTTTCAATTGAAGAAAATATTTCTTTTTCCAATTCATCTATTTTAGAAATATATGACGCTGATATCATGGGGACTAAGTCAGTGCAATTAAAAATCATTGAAGATGGAGTCTTAGCATTAAGTGGTGATACATTAATTGGAACAATTGCCAGCGGGTTAACAAGTGAAGTGAGTGAGCAGTTTGGTTCTGTTAAAGTAGGTTTAGATCAATTAATTATATCTTTTGATAAAGTTTTAAATGAAGTAAATAGTCTTTCGTCAACAGCAAATCGAATTTTATTAAATAATGAAAATAACATGAAAAAAAGTATGAATAATGTTCTAAGTATTTCAAATGTTGTTGAAAATCAATCAAAAAATATTGATAATATTTTAAATAATATATCTAATATAAGCGATAGTATTAATCAAATCAATTTTATTGAAACATCAAATAATATTGCATCTATATCTTATCAACTCAATTCTTTATTATTTGATATTCAATCTACTAATAGTAGCTTAGGTAAGTTGATAACCGAAGACTCCATCTATAACCAATTGTCGCATACTTTAATTAATTTAGATAGTCTGTTAATTGATTTAAAAAGCAATCCAAAAAAATATGTAAATTTTTCAGTTTTTGGAGGTGATTAATGTATGAATATAATATTTTGATTTAATATGTTTTCTGTGGGTAATTTTATTTTTATAACACTCCTTATTTGTAGTATATCACTATTTTATAGAAACTTTAAGAAAATCATTAGAAATATCAGATTAGGTAAGACTATTAATAGTGATAATAGATTTAAAGAAAGATTTAAAAATGTTTTTTTAATTGCTTTTGGGCAAAAAAAAATGTTTAAAAAACCAGTAGTTGCAATACTTCACCTTTTTGTTTATTTAGGATTTGTAATAATAAATATTGAAATAATTGAAATTATTCTTGATGGTATTTTTGGTACTCACAGAATTTTATTTTCTCCTAACTGGTCTAATCTTTATGTTTTTTTTATCAACATATTTGAATTATTAGCATTTCTCGTTTTAATATCTGTAGTCATTTTCTTAATAAGAAGAAATATTTTAAAAATAAGGAGATTCTTAAGTCAAGAAATGAGGGGATGGCCTTCTATAGATGGAAATTTGATTCTGATTTTTGAAATTTTTTTAATGTCAGCTTTTTTAACTATGAATGCGGCTGATGTCTGCTTGCAAAATCTTAGCAACGATTATGATTATTTGCAAAATAAGTATCCTAAAACTGGAAGTTTTTTGATTAGTTCATGTTTAATCCCTTTTCTTGACTCTTTCTCAGTTGGGCAATTAATTTTTATTGAAAGATTTTGTTGGTGGTTTCATATTATTGGTATTTTCGGCTTTCTAAATTATCTAGTCATTTCTAAACATCTTCATATTATTCTTGCATTCCCAAATACTTATTATGCAAGTTTAAATCCAAAGGGTAAAATATATAATATGCCATCTGTAACTAAGGAAGTAAATATGATGCTAGATCCTAATAATGATCCATTTAGCAGCCAAAATAATGATGATAATGTGCCTGAGAGATTTGGAGTTAAAGATGTTAAAGACTTAACTCAATTGCAATTATTAAACGCTTACACTTGTACTGAATGTGGACGTTGTACATCAGAATGTCCAGCTAATTTTACAGGGAAAAAACTTTCACCAAGAAAAATTATGATGGATGTTAGAGATAGGGTGGAGGAAGTAGGAAAAAATATAGATCTACATGGAAAGAATTATAATGATGGAAAATCACTAATAAAAGATTATATTTCAAATGAAGAAATATGGGCATGTACATCCTGTAATGCTTGTGTTGAAGCTTGTCCAATTAATATAGATCCTTTATCAATTATTATAGATTTGAGAAGGTATCTAGTAATGGAGGAGTCAGCAGCACCTTCAGAACTTAATTTAGTTTTTTCTAATATTGAAAATAATGGTGCACCATGGCAGTTTCCATCTTCTGATAGATTAAATTGGAAAAATGATGAATAAAAACAATAAATTAATACAAAAGAAAAATGGTCATTACTCTGTAAGTCCAATTTTACCATCAAATATTAAAAATTATCTTATTGATATAGATGGAACTATCTGTGATGATATTCCAAATGAAGAACCTGAAAGAATGTCAAATGCCAATGTTTATCCAGAAGCTTTAAAAACTTTAAATAAGTGGTATGATGAAGGTCACATAATTACCTTTTTTACATCAAGATTAGAAAATCATAGAAAAATTACTGAAACTTGGTTGAAATTACATGGATTTAAATACCATAGTTTGCTTATGAATAAACCAAGGGGTGGAAATTATCACTGGATTGATAATCATATTGTAAGGGCTACTAGATATGATGGTAAATTTACTGACTTAGTTGAAAAAAAAGTAAAAATTCAAGTTTTTAAATAATATGACTTTAGAAGTTAAAACAATCAAAGAATTGATAGATAACGGACAATCACCTGATATTTTATTTTGGGTAGGATCTGCTGGTAGTTTTGATGATAGAGCAAAAAAAATAACTAGGGCATTTGTTAAAATTCTGAACAAAGCTCAAGTTAACTTTGCTATTCTAGGTACTGAAGAGTCAGCTAGTGGAGATGTGGCTAGAAGATCAGGTAATGAGTTTCTTTTTCAAATGCAAGCAATTTCTAATATTCAAATTTTAAATTCATATAGTGTTAAGCGAATTGTTACTACATGTCCACATGATTATAATACAATGAAAAATGAATACAAAGATTTAGGTGGAAATTTTGATGTTGTTCACCACACTGAGTTTCTTGTTGAACTTATAAATACAGGCATGTTAACTCTATCAAATAACTTAAAGGGACAGCAAATTACTTTTCATGATCCATGTTATTTGGGTAGGGCTAACAGAGTTTTTGAGGCCCCAAGAACATTACTGAAATCACTAGGTCTTAATTTAGTTGAAATGAAGAGATCTAAGTCAACATCTTTTTGTTGTGGAGCAGGTGGAGCACAAATGTTTAAAGAGCCTGAAAAAGGACGAGAGGATATAAATATTAATAGAACTAAGGAAGCTTTATCAACGCAATCTAAAATAATTGCTACAGGTTGTCCATTTTGTAATACTATGTTAACTGACGGAGTTAAAAATCTTGCCGAGGGTTCTGCAGAAGTTCTTGATATTGCAGAACTAATAGTATTATCTGAAAAAATGTGATATATGTTTATAGAATTTGATAAAATGCCTAATAGTTCTAGGGTTTGGATATATCAAGCAAGTAGGATTATGAGAAATAGCGAAATACTTGATATTGAAAAGGGCTTATATGAATTTTGTTCTAATTGGAAAAGTCATAATAATGATGTCTATGCATCTTTTAAGTTATATAAATTATTCATATGTATAATTGTGGATGAAACAAATTTTATTACTAGTGGTTGTTCTATTGACTCATCTGTCAATTATATTAAATCACTTTCTTTGAAATACGATATTAATTTCTTTAATCGAACTAATATAGTTTACGAAAAAAATGATCAGATGAACTTATGCTCATTATCAAATTTTAAAAATATAATTACAGCTGAAACACTTATTTATGACAATGCTATTACTTCAAAAAAACAACTACAGTTTGATTGGAAAGTGAAGGTCGCTGATAGTTGGTTGAGTAAATTTTTAAAATAAATTAAATTTTTTTGTAAAAAAAAAGGGCTCTATTGAGCCCTTTTTATTTATTTTAAACTATTCTTTCTTAAAAGAATAAGCTAAAGTTGATTCCAGCAACAAACTCTGAACCTGATAAATCAACAGTTTCTGCGTTGTCCATTGCACCTTCACCAGGTGTAACTTGTTCACCATCAACGATTAAGTCTAAATGAACAAAAGGTTCAACTGCAAAATGCTCTCTCCATACTAATGTATAACCCATTCCAAGTCTTACATTTGATGAAGAAGTTCTTGATTGTAAAACCATGTCTTTAACGTCAATATCTTGAGTAACAACATTAAAAAATGGTACATCTTCTACCCACTCTTCAGTTTGAGAAGTACCACTACTTAGTGACATTTCAACAAAAAGATTTCTAGCAGCATAGTATCTAGCGAAAACACCAAATCTTCTTACGTTATCAGTAAGAGTATATGCATCGTGCTCTCCATCTAGTACCCAGTCACCAGCAAGGTTTTGAACTAAATCACCACCAAATTCTGGATAATATCTGTCATCAGTATCAAAATGAATTTCAGCACCAATTGCTAAACCATCTTGAACGAAGTATCCAATTTTTGGAGTGATTTGCCAATCTTGCCAAGAAGTTTCAGAAAATTGGCTCCCTGCACCTAAAAGTACAGTTCCTTTCTTTGTTTGTGCGTTAGCTGAAAATGTTATTAAACATAATGCAGCGAACATTAAAATAAACTTTTTCATAATAATTATTAATTTTTTAAAGTTAACAGGGACAAATATATATTAAAAAAACATTACGATGAACTTTTTTTTAATTTATTATGTGTTTTTTATTAAAAAAAACATGTTAAAAAAAAGAATACAATCTGTTAAATTTGGTTTTTAACCTGTTATTAGGTTACTTTTTATCTTTTTTTTTAAGAATAAATCCCTTGAGGAAAATGGTTTTTTCTAATTTTAGTAACGGATCATTTTGTTCAAAATCCTTATTATCTGATTCAATATTACCTGTACAAAGTACTCTATTAATATCATTTTGTTTAAAATTAATTTTAATCTTACTTGATTTAGTGTTGTTTATATTAATCTTGTTAGATTGATCATCTAGTGTAAAAGATTTTAATTCTCCATTACCTTTTACATCTATGTAACTAATGTGACTTTTTCCAAATTTCCCATTTAGATTTTTACCTTTTATTTGATTATAATAAGGAATTGAGTCATTTGGATATATAATAAATGGGTTTTTTGGAATAATTAAACTATCTAGATTATTATCAACTGTTTGAAGTAAGATTTCATCACCACTTAACTGACTTTGATCTAGCCATAATACAGGATTCTTAATCATTTGAATTTTGGTGTAATTATCTGTGAAAATAATTTTTTCACACTTTCCATCTATGTTGGAGCCAGAAATTGAAATATTATTTTTCATTTCCACAATGTCTTTATTATCATCGATATCTATTTGCTCGCCTGAAATTATAGTAGAGTCTTTGGTGTTGTGGAGAATTATTTTACAATTTCCTGTAATATTTGACTTATTCTTATTTTGGTCTAAAGATTCAGCAAAAATATATGTGTTGCTGTCTATTTGTATTTCAATGTTTTTTTTGAAGTAATTATGATTTGTTATTTCATTTCTTTTTAGATATTTAGCTTTGATAATTTGATTATTAGATTTTACTTCAACAAAGTCAAATAGTTCTAACTTTTCAGACTCTTTTAAATAACCATTAATACATTTTATTATGGATTGATTTTTATTGATTTTTGTTATTCCATTAAATTTAATTGTATCATCAGTAAACATAATATTTTCACCATTTATTTGAAGGTCATCTCCAGAAATTTTTACATTTTTTTCAAAACATGAAATTTGTTTCTCCATGTTATATGAAAACACATCACTTAATATGACATAGTTTTCTTTTTTAACACTTCCACCTTTATTATATGATATGTTTTTTGTTTCAAAATTATATTTTATTTCATCACTTATAATTTTTAGTTGTTTGGTTTTTAATTTACTGTTATTAAAAAAAACCATTTGATCTAATTTTTGTATTATAGCTACCGAGTCACTTTGACAATGTAGCGTGTCATTAAAAATACTTGTATTCCCCCACGCTCTAACTATTTCTCTATCATCATTTATTAAAACAGTATCTGAATATATTTTAAAATTCTGATATTCAATAATAACATTTCCTGAAAATTTTTGATATGTCGTATCATTTATGATACTTTGCTCAAGTAAATTAGATTCAATAATATTGATTAGCTTTTGAGCACATAATTGTTGTAAAGAACATATATAGCAAATTAAGATAATTACTAACGCTATTATTCTCATCTAAAAATTGTTTGAGATCTATCAGGTCCAACAGAAACAATAGTTATTGGTCTATCCAATTCTTTTTCTAAGAAATCAATATACTTTATAAAATTTAGAGGCATTTTTTCTAAACTTTTAATTGTTGAAATATTTTCGATCCAACCATCTAATTTTTTATATATTGGTTCAATAAGTTGATTGTCTATGTCATAAGGTAGATAGTCAATTATTTCACCTTTAAATTTATAACCTATACAGACCTCCACTGATTCAAATCCACTTAGCACATCTGCTTTCATCATGCTTAACTCTGTAACTCCATTTATTTTAATTGCATATTTTAATGCAGGTAAGTCTATCCAACCACACCTTCTTGATCTTCCAGTTGTTGATCCAAATTCATGTCCTTTATCAGCTAATTTGTCACCGATTTTATTTGTTAATTCAGTGCAAAATGGTCCATTTCCGACTCTTGTGCAGTAGGCCTTAAATACACCTATTACTTTATTTATACAATTTGGTGGAACTCCTAATCCATTACAGGCTCCAGATGAAATTGTATTTGATGATGTTACATAAGGATATGTGCCAAAATCTATGTCTAAGAGAGTTCCTTGAGCTCCTTCGGCAAGAATGGAAATATTTTGAGAAATATTTAAATCAAAAAAGTATTCGCTATCAATGAATTTGAGTTTTTTAATTTTATCAATTGCTTTAAACCATTTCTCTATATCTTTTTTTAATTCTTCAGATTCATAATTATAAAATTTTAATAATTGAGTATGTTTTTGGGTTAAATTACTAAATTTTGTTAAAAACAAATCACTTTCTATATCTCCTATTCTAATGCCATTTCTACCCGTTTTATCCATATATGTAGGACCAATTCCTCTTAATGTTGAGCCAATTTTCTTATTTCCTTTTATTATTTCTGATGCTGCATCAAGATGCTTGTGAGTTGGAATAATTAAATGTGCTTTTCTGGAAACATATAAATTATCTAAATAATTAATTCCATTTTTTTTCAGATGATCTAATTCATCTGATAAAGTAATAGGATCTATAACTACTCCGTTACCAATTACATTTTTTACTGTCGGATTGAAAATTCCGGATGGAATTGTATGTAATACATGTTTCTTCTCATTAAAATAAATTGTGTGACCTGCGTTAGGTCCACCTTGAAAACGAGCTATTATTTTGTATTTTGGACTAATGAAGTCTACAATTTTTCCTTTTCCTTCATCTCCCCATTGAAGACCTAATAAAACATCAACACTCATAAGTTACATTTTTTTTGGTTACAGTTTCCATATATATTTAGGGAGTGACTCATAACATGAAAATCAGTTATCTTTTCTATTCCCTCCAAAACTTTATTAATTCTTGGATCACAAAATTCATTTATTTGTCCACATTGTATACATATTAAATGATCATGTTGTTTTTTATTTAGAGATTTTTCGTAAAGTACTTTATTATTATTAAAAAATAATTGAGTAATTAGTTTTGCTTTTGTTAGTATTTCTAAATTATTATAGATAGTTGCTTTACTAATTTTTTCTTTTTTACTGATAAATTCATATAGGTAATCGATATCAAAATGTGTATTGATTTTATATATGTATTTTAAAACAATATATCTTTCGGGTGTTTTTCTTAAGTTATTTTCTTTAAGATATTGATTTAGAATCTCTTTTTCCTTCATATGTTTTTCATTTTCTTTATTCTTTAATTCTATTAATAGATTTTACTCCTTCTATTTTATATAATTGTTTGATAACCTTTTCAAGGTGTTTAATGTTTTTTACAAGCAGAGTTATTTTACCATAAAATAGACCATCATCACTATTAAAATTAACCAATTTCATGTTTACATTCATGTGGCTAGATATAATATTTGTGATTTTATTTACTAAACCAACAGAATCAATCCCTTTAATTTCAATTATAGCATCAAAGTCAATATGATTCATACTTTTCCATTTACATTCCATTATCCTGTAAGAGAAATTAGTTCTTAGTCTAATTGCATTTGGACATGAAATTGAATGAATTTTGATTCCCTCTTTTATTGTTACAAACCCAAATACTTTATCGCCAGAAATTGGTTGACAGCAAGTTGCTATTTTATAATCTAATACTTCTTCTTCTTCGCCAAAAACAAGTAATTTATTTTTTTCCTCAATATCAATTTCAGGAATTGTTTTTTTCTTTTTTCTAATAAATTTTGATTTAATAAAATCATACCAGCTGTCTCTATTTTTTTTAAAATCTTTAAGTTGTTCATTGGTTATTTTTCCAATACCTAATCTGTAAAATAGATCTAGGCTATCATTTAGTTCAAAATATATTTGAAGCTCATTTACAGTTGATTCAGAAAATTGAATTTTAAGATGTTTTAGTTTTCTAATTAGTATTTCTTTACCATCTTTAGCAATTTGTTTTCTTTCTTGTTTTAGAGAATTCTTTATTTTATTTCTTGCTTTAGCGGTAATTACAAAGTCAAGCCAGTTTTCTTTTGGTGTTTGTTTACGTGAGCTAATAATTTCAATTTGATCACCGCTTTTAAGTTTATGACTTAATGGAACTAATTTTCCATTCACTTTTGTTCCTAAACAACTTTTACCTAAGTCGGTATGAATTTGAAATGCAAAATCTAAGGATGTTGCTCCGTTTGGCAGTGTTACTAATTGACCTGTTGGTGAAAAAACAAATATTTCTTCTGAAAATAAATCTAATTTAAAATCATCAATAAATTCAACAGCATTTTTTTTATCATAATCTAAACTATCTCTTATTCTATTTAACCAGCTATCTATGTTTTTTTGAATTTTAATGTTACTATGTTGGTTTTGTTTATATTTCCAATGAGCAGCAAATCCTTTTTCAGCAATTTCATCCATTCTACTGCTTCTAATTTGAACTTCCACCCACTGACCATCTAGGCCCATAACAGTTGTATGTAATGATTCATATCCATTTAATTTTGGATTTGATATCCAATCTCTTAATCTATCAGGATTGGGTTTGTAGAAATCAGTAACGATTGAGTAAATTTTCCAGCATAATTCTTTTTCTTTTTCATTGTTACAATTGACAATTATTCTAATGGCAAATTTATCAAACACTTCGTCAAAATCAACTTCTTTCTCAATCATTTTTTTTCTTATTGAAAAAATTGACTTTGGTCTTCCTTTGACAGAAAAATTAATTTCTTCTTTTTTTAATTTTTCTTTAATAGGTTTAGTGAACTTTTTTATATATTTTTCCCTGTTATCTTTTGTCTCGTTTAATTTTTTTGAAATTTCAACATACACATCACTTTCAGTGAATTTTAAACTTAAATCCTCCAATTCTGTTTTTATGGAGTATAATCCTAACCTATGAGCTAATGGGGCATATAAATAAAGTGTTTCAGAGGCGATCCTCTCTTGTTTACTTTTTCTTAAAAATTGCAACGTTCTCATATTATCTAATCTATCTGCTATTTTAATTAAAACAACTCTGATATCATTAGAAATTGATAGTATCATTTTTCTAAAATTCTCTGCTTGTCTTGATACATCTTTATCAACTACTCCAGATATTTTAGTTAAACCAGAAATAATAGTTTTTGTCTCACTTCCAAATTCTTTTTCAATATCATCTAAGGATATACTTGTATCCTCTACCACATCATGTAATAAACTACATATAATAGATGTGGAACCTAAACCTATATCATTTCCAACAATTTTAGCTACTGAAATAGGATGACTAATATATAATTCTCCAGATTCTCTCCGGGAATTATTATGAGCACTAATTGCTAAATTAAATGCTTTTCGTATACTTCTTTTCTCATCTTTATCAAGATCTTTATTGATACTACGAATTAGTGATCTGTATTGATTTATGATAATTTTATTTTCTTCAGCTTCTTGATTCATAGTGACAAAAACATTAAATAATTGTTATTCAACAATTTTATTTTTTAATTCTCCAAAACCAATTCGTAAGTTATTTGTGTCAGCATAACCTTTCATTATTACAGTATCATTATTTAATAAAAACTTTCTTGTATCACCATTTTTTAAATTAATAAATTTTGATCCAGCCCAAGATAATTCTAACATTGACCCATATTCGTTTTCTTTTGGACCAGAAATAGTACCAGAAGCCATCATGTCACCTGATCTAATATTACAACCATTAATAGTGTGATGTGCTAGTTGTTGACACATATTCCAATACATATATTTAAAGTTTGATTTAGAAATTTGAGTTTTTGATCCATCTTCCAGCTGAATAAATACTTCTAGATTAATGTCATAATTTTTTGGACCTTCAAATTTTAAATAGTCAGATACTTCTGGTATTTGATTTTCTCCAAAAGTTTTAAAGTGTTCTAAAGCATCTAATGTTACAATCCAAGGTGACATACTTGACGCAAAACTTTTCCCTAAAAAAGGGCCTAGTGGGACATATTCAAATTTTTGAATATCTCTAGCAGACCAATCATTAAAAATACATAATCCAAAAATATAGTCTTCTGCTTCATCAGTTGAAATGCTTTTGCCAAGTGGTTTTCCTTCACCAGTAATAAACGCCATTTCAAGTTCGAAATCTAAAAGTTGTGACTTTTTAAATATTGGCTGAGTTTCATTTTTAGGAAGTATTTGACCATGTGGTCTTTTTATATTTTCGTTTGAACATATTATTGACGAAGCTCTACCATGATATCCAACAGGTATATGTAACCAATTAGGTAGTAATGCATTTTCGGGATCTCTAAACATTTTTCCAACATTAGTTGCATGATCTTTGCTAGAGTAAAAATCAGTATAATCCCCAATTTCTATAGGTTTAATTAATTCTATATCTTCTAAAGAAAACAAAATATTTTTTTTGTGATTATTATTTTGAATTGTTGAGTTTTCAATATCAAATAGTATTGCAATTTTATCTCTTACTTCTCGCCATATTTTTTTACCTTGTTTTAAAAATATATTTAAATTATTACTTTTAAATGTTTGATTAATTAGTTGAATTCCTTTAAAGTAACCTAAGTTTTCTAATTCAGTTAAGCTTATTGCTGTGTCTCCAATTATTGTTGCACAATGTATTTGATTTTCTTTTTTTGTTTTAAAAGTCCCAAAAGGAATATTTTGAATTGGAAAATCTGTTGTTTTATCGTATTTAATCCAAGATTGTCTTGAAATATTATTTGCTTTGATCATTCTATGCTTTTTTTTATTTAAAATAAATATATTTATTTTTTTATTTCAATAACATAAAATATGAAAAACTTAGATAAAGAATTATTTGATTTAATTAGCAAAGAAGAAAGACGGCAGGTAAATGGCATTGAATTAATTGCATCAGAAAATTATGTTAGTCAAAATGTATTAGATGCGGCAGGTTCTGTTTTAACAAATAAATACGCAGAAGGTTATCCAAATAAAAGATATTATGGTGGCTGTGAAGTTGTTGATCAAGTTGAATTGTTAGCAATTAATCGACTTAAAACACTATTTAATGCTGAATATGTTAATGTTCAACCCCACTCTGGTTCACAAGCAAATAGTGCAGTATATCTAGCATGTTTAAAGCCAGGAGATAAGATTTTAGGATTTGATTTATCTCACGGTGGCCATTTAACTCATGGATCTCCTGTTAATTTTTCTGGTAAGTTATATAATACATCATTTTATGGTGTTGATAAAGATTCGGGATTAATTGATTATAATGCACTCAAAAAAACTGCTTTAGTTGAAAAACCAAAAATGATTATTTGTGGAGCATCTGCTTATTCGAGAGACTGGGATTATCTTTTTTTTAAAAATATTGCAAATGAAGTTGGTGCAATTTTATTAGCAGATATTTCACACCCATCCGGAATAATTGCAAAAGGATTATTGAATGATCCACTTAAATTTTGTGACATTGTTACTTCAACTACTCATAAAACATTGAGAGGGCCTAGAGGAGGTGTAATAATGATGGGTAAAGATTTTGAAAATAAAATGGGTTATGTTAATAAAAAAGGTGAAAAGAAAATGATGTCAGTATTATTAGATTCTGCAGTTTTTCCTGGTTCTCAAGGAGGTCCTCTGGAACATATTATTGCAGCAAAAGCTGTAGCATTTAAAGAAGCTCTACAAGATGATTTCTTACAGTATATTTTACAAGTAAAAAAGAATGCAAAAAGATTATCCAATGGATTATCAGATTTGGGTTATGATATAATATCTCATGGAACAGATAATCATTGCATCTTAATTGACCTTAGATCAAAGAATATAAGTGGTAAAGAAGCTGAAGAGGCATTAGGTTTTGCTAATATTACTGTTAATAAAAATATGGTGCCATTTGATGATAAATCTCCATTTATAACATCTGGCATTAGATTAGGTACTGCGGCTATTACAACTAGAGGTTTGATTGAGACTGATATTGATCTAATTGTTAATTATATTGATGAAGCGTTATTTTTGCATAAAATGAAAAAATCGTTTAAAGACCTATCTTCAAGAGTAAATAATACAATGAATAAATTTCCAATTTTTAAATATTAATTATGAAATGTGGTATAGTTGGTTTGCCAAATGTAGGAAAATCTACACTATTCAATTGTTTATCTAACGCAAAAGCTTTAGCTGCAAACTATCCATTTGCAACAATTGAACCAAATATAGGTGTTATTTCTGTTCCTGATACAAGGTTAGATAGGTTAGCTTCTCTAATCCAACCTCAAAACATTCAATCTGCAATTATTGAAATAGTTGATATTGCTGGTCTTGTTAAAGGCGCTAGTAAAGGAGAGGGGCTTGGAAATAAGTTCTTATCAAATATCAGAGAAACTCACGCAATTATTCATGTTTTAAGATGTTTTGATGATCCTAATATAGTCCATGTAGATGGCGAAATCAACCCTGTTAGTGATAAAGATATTGTAGAACTTGAACTTCAATTAAAAGATCTTGAGACAATAAAAAAGAAACAAGATAGTTTAAGTAGAATTGCTGGGTCGGGAAATAAAAATGCTGTAAAGGATCTAGAAGTTTTAAATCATTATTTCAAACATATTCAATCTGGTAAATCAGCTAGAAATTTATCGATTCCAAATAATGAAGTTGTTTTAGAATTAAATTTATTAACTAATAAACCTATTTTATATGTTTGTAATGTTGATGATAAGTCAATTAATGGTAATGAATATACAATGCAAGTTGAAAAATCAATTAATAATGAAAATGCAGATATGTTAATTATTTCTGCAGCTACTGAAGCTGAAATTTCTGAGATACAATCTGTACATGAAAGAAGCGAGTACTTGGAATTGGTTGGTTTGGCTGAACCAGGTGTAAATAAAGTTATAAGATCAGCATATTCTTTGTTGGGATTGCAAACTTTTTTTACCGCAGGAGAAAAAGAGGTTAGAGCTTGGACTATAAAAAAGGGATCACTTGCTCCTGAAGCAGCAGGTGTTATACATACTGATTTTCAAACAGGTTTTATAAGGGCTGAAGTTATTACTTTGGAGGATAGATTAAATTACAAAACTGAACAGGCATGTAGGGAAGCTGGAAAAATTTCTGTTGAGGGAAAAAATTATGAAGTACGAGATGGTGATGTGATTCATTTCAGATTTAATGTTTAAATACATAATTTTATATTTTTCGTTATTCAGCTTATGTTAATAAGTTTTATATTAAGTTAATATGTTGGAAATTTAATCTTTTGTAGATTTAGTTCTTTGAATCTTAAATTTTTATGGCAAAACATCAATATACTGAAGAAAGTATCAAGTCACTAGACTGGAAAGAGCATATTAGAATGCGTCCAGGTATGTATATTGGAAAACTTGGCGATGGTAGTTCGCATGATGATGGTATTTATGTTTTAATCAAAGAAGTTTTAGATAATTCCATGGATGAATATGTTATGGGTTTTGGTAAAACAATAGAAATTAGCATTAGAGCTAAAAAAGTGTCTATTCGAGACTATGGGAGAGGAATTCCATTAGGAAAAGTTGAAGATTGTGTCTCAAAAATTAATACAGGAGGAAAGTATGATACAAAAGTTTTTAAAAAAGCTGTTGGGTTAAATGGTGTTGGAACTAAAGCGGTCAATGCCTTATCNCAAATTTTTAACATTAAAAGNTTTAGGGACAAACAAANGAAGAGTATTGANTTTGAAAGAGGTAATATTATGCAAAATGATTCAATTANCAAAACATCCCAAAGAAATGGAACAAAAGTNNCATTTGAACCTGATGAGCATATTTTTGGCAATTATAGATTTTTAGAAGATCATGTTGTCAATATGATTTGGAATTATGTTTATTTAAATCCAGGTCTTACTATATATTACAACGGGGAAAAATATTTTTCTAATAATGGTCTGCATGATTTGTTACAAGCTAATATTGATTCTAAACTGAAATACCCAATTATTCATTTAATGGGAGAAGATATTGAGATTGCCTTCACTCATTCTACTCAAAAGTATGGAGAAACATATTTTTCATTTGTCAATGGTCAACATACGACCCAAGGAGGCACACATCAAGCATCTCTAAGAGAAAGTATTGTTAAGACACTTAGAGATTTTTATAAAAAAAACTACGATGCTTCAGACATAAGACAATCAATTATTGCTACTATTAGTTTAAAAGTCATGGAACCAGTGTTTGAATCCCAAACAAAAACAAAGCTTGGTTCTACTGATATGGGTGGTGATTTGCCGACTATAAGAACTTATGTAAATGATTTTGTTAGTTCAGCCTTAGACAATTATCTTCATAAAAACCAAGAGGTTTCAAGATTATTATTACAAAAAATTCAACAGTCTGAAAAGGAAAGAAAAGAATTGTCAGGAATTAAAAAGCTTAGTAGAGAGAGAGCGAAAAAGGCTAATCTACATAATAAAAAACTTAGAGACTGTAAAGTTCACTACAATGATTTAAAAGCTGATAGAAGATTAGAAACAACAATTTTTATAACTGAGGGTGATTCAGCTAGTGGATCAATTACAAAATCTAGGGACGTGCATACTCAAGCAGTATTTAGCCTAAAGGGAAAACCACTTAATTCATTTGGCTTAACTAAACGAATTGTATATGAAAACGAAGAATTTAATCTACTGCAAAATGCTTTGAATATTGAAGATGGGTTAGACAATTTAAGATATAATAATATAGTAATTGCAACAGATGCTGATGTAGATGGTATGCATATTCGTCTTTTATTGATTACATTTTTTTTGCAGTTTTTTCCTGATTTAATTAAAGAAAAACATCTTTATATTTTACAAACTCCGTTATTTCGAGTTCGTAATAAACAAAAAACAATTTATTGTTATAATGAAAATGAAAAATGGAGTGCTGAAAACAAATTGTCTGGTAAAATTGAAATTACTCGTTTCAAAGGTTTAGGTGAAATTTCTCCCTCTGAATTTAAATCTTTTATTGGAGCAGATATTCGTTTAGATCCAGTTGTTTTAAAAAGAGATACAACTATTGATGATTTACTAAGTTTTTATATGGGTAAAAACACTCCTAAAAGACAAGATTTTATTATAAACAATTTAAAATTAGAAGATAATTTCAATTAGAATATGAACAATAAGGACGATATTGAAACACAAAATAATTTTCAAAATGAAAAATTAAATCAACTTATACCTATTTCTGAAATGTATAAGGGATGGTTTCTGGATTATGCCTCATATGTTATTTTAGAAAGATCTGTTCCTTTAGTGTTAGATGGACTTAAACCTGTGCAAAGAAGGATTTTACATTCTTTGAAAGAAATGCATGATGGGAGATATAATAAAGTAGCAAATGTTATAGGTCATACAATGAAATATCATCCGCATGGCGATGCATCCATAGGTGATGCGCTGATCAAAATTGGCCAAAAAGAACTTTTACTTGATATGCAAGGAAATTGGGGCAATATTTTAACTGGTGATAGAGCAGCTGCTCCAAGATATATTGAAGTAAGATTATCTAAATTTGCACTTGATGTTGTTTTTAGTCCAAAAATTACTAATTGGCAACAATCATATGACGGCAGATCAAAAGAGCCACAAATTTTACCAATTAAATTTCCACTTTTGTTAAATCATGGAGCTGAAGGTATTGCGGTGGGTTTATCTACTAAAATTTTACCACATAATTTTAATGAGTTAATTGATGCATCTATTGCAATTTTAAGAGGAAGGTCAAAAAAAGTATTCCCAGATTTTTTAAATGGTGGAATTGCAGATTTTACTGAATATAATGATGGTAAAAGGGGTGGTAAGGTTTTAGTGAGAGCTAGAATTAAAAGTGTTGACTCTAATATTTTGCAAATATCGGAACTTCCTTTTTCGACAACAACTGTTAGTTTAATTGATTCTATAGTAAGAGCAAATGAAAAAGGTAAAATAAGGATTAAAAAAATTGAAGACAACACATCTGAAAATGTTGAAATTTTAATCTATTTACCTAGTGGAGTGTCTATTGATAAAACAATAGATGCTTTATATGCATTTACAGATTGTCAAGTATCAATTTCTCCTTTGTCATGTGTTATATTAGATGAAAAGCCTCAATTTTTAGGTGTAAGTGATATTTTAAAACTCTCAACTAATAATACAAAAGAATTATTGTTCAAGGAACTTGAAATTAAGTTAAATGAATTAGAAGAAAAGTGGCAGTCTTTATCATTAGAAAAAATATTTATTGAAGAAAGAATTTATAGAAAAATTGAAGAAGTTGATAATTGGGATGAGATTCTATCAATTATATATAATTCATTATTACCATTTGAGCCAAAATTAATTAGAAAAATAAATAGTGAAGATATTATTCAACTTACTGAAATAAAAATAAAGAAAATAACACGTTATGATCTAGACAGAGAAAAAGAACGAATTAATCAGATAGAATTAATGATCAATGACGTCAAAAATAATTTAAATAATATTGTAGACTATTCAATAAATTATTTTAAAAGACTCAAAAAGGAATATGGTTTTTTAAGAGATAGAAAAACAGAGATCAAAGTATTTGAAAAAATTGTTGCTACTAAGGTAGCGATTGCAAATAAAAGACTTTATGTAAATAAATCGGACGGTTTTATAGGAACATCATTAAAAAAAGATGAATTTGTTTGTGAATGTTCAGATTTAGATGATATTATTGTTTTTAAATCTGATGGCTCTATGCTTGTAACAAAATCTACTTCGAAAAAATTTGTTGGCAAAGACATAATTTATGTTAATGTTTTTAAAAAGAATGATAATAGAACAATTTATAATATGATTTATCGGGATGATATAAGTAACAAATCTTATGTTAAGCGTTTTCCAGTTAAAGGAGTTACAAGAGATAAAGACTATTTACTAGTTAATTCAGAAAAATCAAAAATTTTATATTTTACTGCAAATAAGAATGGTGAAGCTGAAATTATTACAGCCTTTCTTAGATCTAATCCTAAATTAAAAAAATCAAAAATTGATTTAAATTTTGCAAATGTTTTAATTAAAAATAGATCAGTTAGAGGGAATACTTTTACTATCCACACTATTAATCGTATTATAATTAAATCTGAAGGTATGTCAACTTTGTCTGGAAAAAAAATATGGTTTGATACATCGATTAATAGGTTAAATGAAGATAGTAGAGGTGAATTTTTAGGTGAGTTTTCTGGGGATGATAAAATTATAGTCGTATCAAATTCGGGTTATTACAACTTATTATCTTATGATCTTTCCACTCATTTTCCTGATGACATGGTGTTTATTCAGAAAATGGATAATAACCTTACACTCACTAGTGTATATTTTTATGGCCAAAAAAAACAATTTTATATAAAACGATTTAAACCTGAAATAAAATCAAAAAAAGTTTATTTTATTGATCAAAATAAAGATTCATATTTGGAGCTAGTTTTTGCTGGTGACAATAAATTAAGTTTAGAATTTATAAAACCTAGAAATAAAAAAGTAAAACCAAATGAATTTCTCAATCCATCAGAATATATTAACGTAAAAGGTTATTTAGCAATTGGTAAGCAGTTATCTAGATATCCAATTAAAAACATAAATTTAATTGAACAAAAAAATATTTCTGATGAGTCAACCTCTTTAATAACAAATGAAGAATCTTCTCCTAACAAAGACAGTCAAATGAAAATAAATTTTTGATCTATTAAATATTAATTTTATTATTAATAAGTTAAATTTGTGTATGCTTTATATCTTTAAAAATTCATTTAGAATAAATTTAAATATTAAAACTATTGTTTTCTTTTATTTTATTTTTTCTTATAGTTTTTCTCAACAAACTCCACTTTACAGTCAATATATTTATAATCCATTAGTTGTTAATCCTGCTTTTGCCGGAGTATCTAAATCTTCTTTTTTTAGCATATCTACACGCAGTCAATGGTTGGGTTTTTCTGAAGGCATTACTACTTCAACTTTTAGTGCAAATTATCCATTAAATGAAACTCACGGATTAGCGGGAGTTTTATTTAAAGATAATACTGGTGCAATATCTATTACGGGTTTGGAAATAGATTATGCATTTAAATTTCCAGCATTTTTAGATTACAACATATCTCTAGGTTTAGCTTTTGTGCCTTATCAGTATATGTATGATGCTAATATGGTTGTAAGTAATTCCTATGATCCTATTTTAGATTTATCTGAAAAGAAAACAAGTTTTGACTCAAATGTTGGTTTGCTAATTTACAATGATTTTTTATTTGCTGGTTTCTCTGTTTTAAATTTGATAGAATCTTCTGTCATTGAAAGTTTAGATAGTAATGATCCTAATCAGTTAAAGAGACATTATTTTGGTTTTATTGGTTACAATTATTTTAATCAGAATTCAAAAGTTGGTTTAGAACAAACATTATTAATGAGAAATACATCATATTCTAACGTTCAATTTGACTTTAATATTAAGACAAATTTTAATGATGTCTTTTGGTTAATGTGTGGATATAGAACAAATAAAGAATTATTAGCAGGAGTTGGTCTTAAATATGGTAGTTTTCTCATTATGTATACTGTTGATTTTAATCAAGGAGATATTGGTTTTTATTCTAATTCCTCTCATGAATTTGGACTTATTTTTTCTATTGGCAAGAAAAATGATAATATAGATTGGAAGAAAAACATAAATCTCTTAGATTAATTTATTTAACTACCTAGTTTATATCTAGCATTTGCAACTACGTCTAAATCACAGAAATCTTTTTTTTGAAACTTGTAATAGCCTGCTATTGCAATCATTGCACCGTTATCAGTAGAATATTCTTTTTCTGGAATAAGTACATTAACATTATGTTTTTCTCTTAAAGAATTTATTGCTATTCTAAAATCATGATTTGCAGCAACGCCACCAGAAATAGCAATATTTTTTATATTATATTTTTTTATAGCAAGTTCTAATTTTTGAATTAGAATTTGAATAATGGTAAATTGAATAGAAGCACATAAGTTTTCTAAATTTTGAACAATAAAGTGTGAGTTTTTTGTAACTTCTTTGTCAATGAGTTGTTTGAAATTACTTTTTAGTCCGCTAAAGCTAAAATCTAATTTATCCATTTTTGGTATTGTAAATTTAAAAGCATCTTTATCTCCACTGAATCCTTTTTTCTCTATCTCTGGCCCTCCTGGATAGTTTAGTCCTAAGATTTTAGCACATTTATCAAATGTTTCTCCAGCAGAATCATCTTTTGTTTCTCCTATTAATTTCATATCAAAAGAATTATTTACTAATACTATTTGTGTATGTCCTCCTGATGCAGTTAAACATATGAATGGATATTCAGGAGAATTATCAATACAGTTTGCTAAAACATGTGCTTCCATGTGATTAATTGCAATAAGAGGTTTTTTTAAAGCAACAGATAAGCTTTTGGCAAATGAAACCCCAACTAATAGTGAACCCATTAAACCTGGCCCAAGAGTAAAAGAAATCGCATCAATTTGTGATAATGATATATCCGCATTTTTTAGTGCCATATGTAGAGTTGGAACAATATTTTTTTGATGCTCTCTTGATGCAATCTCAGGGACCACACCACCATATTTTGCATGTATTTCTTGATTAGCTACCACATTAGATAATATCCTATTGTTTTTTGAAATACCAATAGATGTATCATCACACGACGTTTCAATTCCTAGAATAATAATATCTTTACTAAATTTGTTATTCATATAATAATTATTTAGTTGCATATAAACGTACAAAAAATATTATTTTCATTTATTCTTTTATTGTCAATCTTATTTATATGTTTGAACAATTCTTATTTTCAAAAAAAAATATTTACTAGTTACTTCTTTAGTGAAAATAAGAATAATAGTTTTAATGTTTTTTTAGAAGATTTCGATTATAGAATTTTAAATAATTCTGTAAAATCTAATTTGTACTTCACTCAAATTAATGATCAAAAAAAAATTGACACAATTTTATTTCTTCCTGACTTAACTCTTAAATTTAATTTTTTAGATTTAATTTTTTCTAATGAATTAAATATTAATCATTTAAACATTGAATCACCTATATATTTTTTAAATGATAATACAATAAACAACAAATCTTTTTACGAAGATATTTTATCTTTTTCTAATTTAATTACAAGTGATTTTTTGATAAAAAATATAATTATTAAAGATTTAAATATTAAAAAAAACAATAACAACTTTCTAAATGGTGTAAATATTAGTTTAAGTGATATTACATTAAAAAAAAACTACATCGAAATAAAAAAATCTAATTTATTAGTAGATGATTTAAAAGGCTCTTTTGACTTTTTTTTAGAAAACAATCAGTCTGAACTTAATGTAAGTAGTCTTAGTTTACCATTATCAAGTAATTTATTAAAATTTTCAAACAATAAATATATAATTGACTCTTTAGAATTAAATGTTAATTCAAACATAAAATTCAATAAAGATTCTCTCATTACTGATACTAAACTTAAGTTTGGCAAAAGCCAAATTAATTTAAAATTATCCAAATTTAATCAAATCTCTTTATTTGAATTTTTCAACTCTTCTATTTTATCTGAAGATTTAACTATAAATACTCCTTATCTTAATCATATAGATACATTTAAATTTGATTCTCATTTTTCTTTACTTACAAATAATGAGCAAAATAATTTTTTAGACGGTGTAATAATTACAGATTTTGGTAAAATTGTTTTATCTGCAGTTGATTCTACTAATTTGAATGAAATTGATTTGATCCTTGAAAATTTTGAAATTGGTGAAATGTTAAATATTTCTTCATTTGGAAATGTAAGTTGTGAAGCCAATTTATCTTCACCTACTTACTCTTTAAAAGAATTTGATGATTTTAATTTATTGATCAGTTCAATTGATTACAATAAATATAGTTATCGTGATATAGAAATACATTCATCATCTTTTTCAAAAAAAATTAATTTTAAAATAAATGATAAAAATTTAATATCAAATTGTTCAATTCAGCTTGGTAATAAAGATTCAAATTCAATTACAAATTTTTCATTATCAGGTGCCATTAAACACGGGAATTTAATTAATTTAAATCTTCCTTTAAATAAAAGACTTGATTATCTGAGTACTGATTTTAAAATTAATAATATTGGTTTTTTGAATTCTCACAGTACTCATGAAAAAATAATAAGCTTTTTAAACTCAGAAATTAATTTCAGTAATATTAAATATTCAAACAACAAGAAGGTTAAAAAGATAGATAACATTAATCTCCTTGTCAATGATTTTGACAAGAAAATTATTTTCAATTCGCCTATTGGTTCTATATACTCTGAATCATCTAATTTTATTTACTCGAATTTTAATTTCAAAAATATTTTCGAACTATTATATACGGATTGTAAAAATCAACTTCCTTTTCAAATTAATATTGATTTGAATGATGCGAGTTTTTTCTCAGATATTTTTTTAAATAATGTTATTTTTTCTGATTCATTAAAATTTCAACTGGTATTAGATGAGGAAAAAAAAATATTTTTGAACGGAAATATTCCATATTTGGAATATGACAATTATCAATTTGAAAAGATATGTTTTTCTAATCAAAATAAAACAAATAATTATTTTAATTCAGTTATAAGTAAAATTGTCTTAGATGATCAACATATTTTTAATAACTTATCTTTTTCATCTGATTATATTGATAAAGGGATTTATAAATATCAATTAAATAGTTCTTTGTCAAATAGTATTTTTCAATCTTTTGTTTTAGATGGAAACATAAATTTCAAGCCTAATGGATTTTTTATCAACTTTAACGAACCATCTCACCTTAGTTTAGATAATAGGCTTTATCAGGTTGATAGTTCTTCTAAAATAATTTACCATAATGAAAGTCTTTTCTTTGATAATTTAAAGTTTTTTAAAAATAATGAATCAATTAGTTTAATTAAATCCGTTACAAATCCCACCATAATCTCATTTAATTGTGAAAATATTAAATTATCAAATATTCAACCTTTTTTTAATATTCAAAATTTGACCTTTAATGGTCTTTTGAATGGATTTTTTAACTATAGTATCATTCAAAAATCATTATTAAGTTCGGATGCTTTTATAGATAATTTCTCTTTCAACAATGTTGTTTTAGGGAAGATGAAAATTAATCAAGTTGCTAACGAAAATATTTCACATTCCTTAGGTTTTATTAATGATGGAAATAATTTATTAGAATTTAAAACTGAATATAATTTATCAACGAAAAATATTTTAGGTGATTTTTTATTTGATCAATTTCCCATTTCAGTATTAGATAGTTTAATTAAACCTGTAGATAGTCTGGTAGGTTTATCTAGTGGGCAAATTAAATTATTTGGTCCAATTGATGATTATAAACTTAATGGTACTTTAAATCTTGAGAAAGTTAATTTTAATATACCATATTTGAAAACACAATATTTCTTAAATAATGAATTCTCACTTATTAAATTTAATGAATCACAAATTATTTTAGATAACTTTTTATTTTATGAAAAGTTTCATAATACTTTTGCTGATTTTAATGGCACTATTAAACATAAATCACTAAAAGAAATTGCATATAATCTTGATATAAAATCAGATAATTTATTTGTTCTTAATACTAATAAATATGATAATAATTCATATTATGGTAATGCTTTTTTAAGAGGAACTGCTTCTGTTTTTGGTAATTCTGATAAAACAACTTTAAATGTTGATGGTAAAGTTTTATCTAAATCAAGACTTATGATTCCTTTATCTCAATCTAAAGAAATAAAAAAAAATAACTTAATTTTCTTTCAAGAAAAAAACTCTGCATTATCTAAAGCCAAAACTTTAAATTCAAATTCAAAATTTAATATGAATTTTAATATTGATATTGATCATGAATCTGAAATTCAATTAATTTTTGATGAAGAATTAGGTGATATTATTGAAGGTTCTGGTCAAGGTGATTTGTTGTTAAAAGTAAATGATGCTGGAAATTTTGAAATTTTTGGTGATTTTACTATTGATAAAGGCAAGTATTTATTTACTCTACAAGATGTTATCTCTAAGAGTTTTAATATAGATAAAGGGGGTGTTATTAAATTTAATGGAGATCCTTATGAAGCTGTAATTGATTTAAATTTATTATATAATGTTCAAGCATCTCTGAATCCTCTTAATCCTAGTTATGAAAGAACAATAAAGTCTCCAGTCATTTGTAAAATGAAAATGTCAGAAGATTTGTTATCCCCAAATATTTCTTTTAAAATAGAAATTCCTAATTCAGATCAAATTGTTGAAACATCTTTAGAAACAATGACAAATACTGAACAAAAAATGTTGGAACAATTCTTATATCTTTTGGTTGCTAATAGTTTTTTAGTTGAAAATGATTCAAATATTGATTATATAGGCAATACTTTAGCTACAACAGGAACTGAATTGTTATCTAATCAATTATCTAATTGGTTATCTCAAACTACTGATGCTTTTGACCTTGGTTTTAAATGGATCCCTGGAACAGGTGATTCTTTAAGTTTTCAACAAGTTGAATTGGCAGTTAGTAAAAAATTTTTAGATGATAGATTCATTATAAATGGTAATGTAGGCACTCCTCAAGAACAATCTCAAACCAATATTGTTGGTGATTTAGATATTGAGTATAGCTTTTTTAGAGATGGTCGTTTGAAGTTGAGAGTATTTAATCGTGCTAAAGATTATGATCCATTATCTGAGTCTTTAGGATATGAGCAAGGTATCGGTCTTTTTTATAAAAAAAGATTTAATAACCTTACAGAAATATTTCAAAATAAATTAAAAAAAGATTGATTTTTTATATTTTGTGATTCATTTTCTTTTTCTTAGTTTCTAAGTATTTTTTATTATAACAGTTTGCTTTCGTAATGATCGGGGTGTTTTTAATAATTTCAATTCCATATGAATTTAGTCCTGTTCTTTTTTTAGGATTATTTGTTAAAAGATTAAGTTTTGAGGCACCAAGATCTCTAAGTATTTGTGCCCCGACCCCGTAGTCTCTTTCATCCATCTTAAATCCCAACTTTAAATTAGCTTCTACAGTATCTAATCCTTTTTGTTGTAAATCATATGCTTTTAATTTATTCATTAGTCCAATGCCTCTGCCTTCTTGATTCATATATAATACAATGCCTTGACCTTCTTTTTCTATCATTTCAAGAGCAAGTGATAATTGGTCTCCACAATCGCATCTTAAAGAACCTAAGATGTCACCCGTAAAGCAAGAAGAATGAACTCTAGTCATCACTGTATCATTATTTTTCCAACTGCCTTTAACTATAGCTAAATGTTCTTCATTAGAGTTAATTTGTTTATATGCAATTAATTTAAAATGACCATATTTTGTTGGAAGATCAACAGTTACTTCTCTTTTAATTAAAGATTCGTTTTTAATTCTATATGCAATTAAATCTTCTATTGAAATAATCTTTAAATTATATTTCTTTGAAATTTGAAATAAATCTTGAAGTTTTGCCATACTACCATCCGTATTCATCACTTCTACGATTACTCCACATGGTTGTAAATTAGCTAATCGAGATAAATCTACAGCAGCTTCTGTATGCCCTGCGCGTCTAATTACTCCACCATCAATTGATTTTAGTGGAAAAATATGTCCAGGTCTTGATAGATCATTTGTTTTTGTTTTTGGATCACTAAGTGCATAAACTGTTTTAGCTCTATCATGTGCTGATATCCCTGTAGTGCAGTTGTCACCAATTTTATCTACTGAAATTGTAAATTGTGTTTTCATAGGGTCAGTGTTTTTACCAACCATCAAGTCTAATTCTAATTCATTACATCTTTTTTCAGTTAAAGGCACACAAATTAGTCCTCTTCCATGTGTAGCCATAAAATTTATCATTTCTGGTGTAACCTTCTCAGCAGCAGCCACAAAATCACCTTCATTTTCTCTGTTTTCATCATCAACAACAATAACTATTTTACCTTTTTGTATATCTTTAATTGCTTCATCAATTTTGTTTAATTTCATATTTATTTATTTTGAATCAAATATTGTTTTTAATTTACTATTCATATTTTTCCAGTGGTAATTTTTTAGCACAAATTTACGTCCATTATCACTTAATTTTTTATAAATAATTTTATTGCTTAATAAATCAACACAAGCATTAGCAAAATCTTGAGCATTATTTTTAATTATTATTTCTGATTTATTTGCTAGTAATGCACGATTAGCTAGTTCTGTTGTAATACAAGGAATTCCCATAGACATAGCTTCAAGTAATTTGTTTTGTAATCCCGTTCCTATAAACATTGGTGCTACAAATATTTTTCCTGCAGCATAAATATCTCTAATATCTTCAACCCAACCAGAAATTTCAATATTTTTGGCAGCTAATTTTAAAACTTTTAGATGTGGTGTAGCACCACCTATTAATATTGTGCATTTAGTCTTTTTCTCAATTAGAGGAAGAATTTTTTTACACAAATAAATGGCTGCCTCAATATTTGGTGGATAATTCATATTACCAACAAAAACAAGGTCAAATTTTTTCTTAGTATTATTTTGAGGTTTAAAAAAAATAGTATCAACTCCATTAGGAACTATTTTAATAGTATTATTTTTTTTGTGATTAATAAAATTTCTGTCATTTTCAGTAATTATTGTATGATGTTTAAATTGATCAAATATTTTGGTTTCAAAATTTTGAGTTATCTTAAATTCTCTGATTATTAATGGTTGAAGGATTCTCGGAAATTGATTGATTCTTCTTTCTATTCCTTTTGAGAATGTATCCATATAATCTATAACGTTATTATCATATTCTTCTGCATATTTTGATGTTCTTATTAATTGACTGTATATCCAATGTGGTTCTATATTTTTAACTATTTTTTTAATCTTATGATGAGCTTTTATTGAGTAAAAGTAGCCAACTTGTAAAGGTTCTTTTAAAAAATATGCTTTGATCAGGTTAAATATTCTTTCAAATATTGAAATATTAATTATATGTATTTCTTTACAGAATTTTTTTAAATTATTAACTTGAGTATCATTTATTTTTTTTCCTACGTTAATAGAAATCAGAAATAAATTATAGTGTTTAGAAAGATCTTTTATTTGATGAAAAATACGTAATTTATCACCTTTTTCAAGTGGATATGGAAATCTTGATGTGATGATTATTATATTAATCTTTTCCATTTAAAATTGTTTTTACTTTATCTATTACAGATTTTTGAGAAAATTTTTCTTGAATTAACTTTTGACCATTAGTACCAATTTTTTTAGCTAAATCTTTGTCATTGATTAATGATTGTATTCCTTCTTTAAACTCTTCTGGTGTATTTGCAATAACAATATTATGATTATGTGTCACAGGGATTCCTTTTGCTCCTTTTGCAGTACTTATGACAGATATTCCAAGTGACATAGCTTCTAGAATTTTAATCCTTATTCCACTACCTGAAAAAAGAGGAACAAACAAAATTTCTTTATCTTTTATAAAATCTTTTGCATTTTTAACTTCACCTATAATGTGTGTATATTTACTTGCATATTTATCATAATATGAGGGCATACCTTTTCCGCCTATATATATATTATTCTTATTGTTAAGAATCTTTGGTAGTACATTTCTCATAAACCATTTCATGCCTTCATGATTAGGTTTCCAATCCATTGCTCCTAAATGCACTATACTATTTTTAATTTTTTTACTATTGTTTTTTTGAATTTCGAATGTAACTGGAACATAGTGGGTTTTTTTGCTATTAAAATTTGTAAAGTATTTATAGTCATCTTCTGATAACGTGAATATATGATCTACATATTTAATTATCTTATTTTCCACTCTCTTAATTTGATTTGCTAAAAATAAATAAGGAATTTTTCTTAAAAAACTATTTTTTGCTAAATCAGTCCATATTTTATGCTCAATATTATGAGCTCTATATATTAGTTTTGTTTCACTATTTAAACTTAAATTCCTTATGTAAATTGTAGTAAAAATACTTTCAAAAATAATGTAATTATATATTTTTTGATTTATTTTATTTTGAATATATCTTTTAATTTCAAAATCATAAAATCGCATTGATTGATAAGCATTTCGTTGATATATTGATTTTAAAAAATTATAAAGATTAAATCTCATACATTTATAAAATGTATATTGATTTATGCGATCATTAATTTTTATTTCATTATTTTTTTTATCATCACTGTTGTTATGTTTTGAGATACATATAATGTCTAGATGGTAATCAAGTTTAGTTAATAATTCAGTCAAATTTTTCATTGCTAATGCACCTCCGTCTAAAGCAGGAAAAACAATTTTGTTAGTAATAATTAATATGTTTTTTTGTTTCACTTTAACTGATTGATTTTTTTATTATTTGCAATAATAACTAATAATATCCCAATTATGATCATTATTATAGTTGATCCCCACATCCCAATAGTTGGATCTAGTACATTTTTCTTCACCATTTTTTCTCCAGTAATAGAAATTATATGATATAGTAAAAATAAAATAATAGAAAAAATTACTGGTAGTCCAAAACCACTTTTTTGAATTATTGCACCAAAAGAACTACCAATAATTAACATTATAATACATGCAACTGCTAATGTATATTTTCTTTGTAATTCAACAGAAAATTTATTGATTTTTAAGGTGTTAAAATTCATTTTTCGTTCGATTTTTTTTAGATCATTAATTTGAAGTTTATTTTTATGCTTTAAAATAGTTTTATTATCAGTGTATCTTTCATCAATGTCTATTTGAAGTTTGTAAAGAATTTCGTGCATATATTTTTTTTGTTGAATATCTAATGAGTCTAATCCAATTTTTAGTTTTTTTATATTTAGGGCTTTTGCTTTGTTGTTAAATCTATTTGCTTCTGACCTCTCCATTCTAAATGATGTCAAATCTAAATTGAGATTATATTGGTCAAACCTTGTTTTTAAAATATATGAATGTCTATTTTCTTTTTTTTCATTAAATATTTCTCCATCAAATAATTGAATATTTAACTCATTATTTATTTCATTAATCGAAATATTTGCATTATTAGCAATAAAAATTCTATTAACCCCTTTCTTCTCAGAATAATCGTAAATAATTATGTCCTCCATTAATCCATTTTGATCTTTTTTTTCTATTCGAATACTATAACCTTCTATATCAGAAAAAAACACTTTTTCTTTTATATTAATACTTAGTTTCTTCTTCATAATATCATACATCAATGTTGTAGCTTTAAGATTTGCATAAGGAATTGAATAATTAGAAATTAAAAATGAAGTTGCACCAATTATTATACTACATATCAAAAGAGGTTTTAATATATATATATATGGTTGACCTAAAGAATTGATTGCAGTGATTTCTGATCTTTCGGCAAGTCCTCCAACAAGCATCATAGATGCTAGTAAAACTGAAAGAGGAAGTGCAATAGGTATAAGAGTAATTGTTGAATAAAATAAAAGCTCTAAAACAATAATAAAGTCCAATCCTTTTCCAATTAAATCATCAATGTATTTCCAAAGAAATTGCATTAATAGTATTAGCATTACTATTGAAAAAGTAAGAAAAAATGGTCTAAGAAATGATTTAAAAATAAAAGTTTGAAATATGTTCACATTTAACTAATTACGTTTTTATGAACCTAAATTTTTCATTAAAGTATGAATTTGGCTAACCCATAAGTCTTTACTTTCTTCAACTTCATCTTCTTCTGCAAAATCAGTAACAGTTAAAATAACATCATTTGTAATTCCATCTACTTCGATTCTGAACTCAAAATATGTTTCTTTAGGTTGATCAAGCCATCTGAATTTTACAAAATAATTATTGGATGAATTAACTAATTCTGCATCTTGTTCAGCATTGTCCCAAATAAATGTAAAAATATTTCTATTACAATTCACATCATCAGCAAACCATTCTGAAAGTCCGCTAGGTGTACTTAAACAATTAAAAAGTATATTTACAGATGATCTTATTGGGAACTCTAATTGATATTTTTTCATACATCTATTTTTGTTATTTTTCTCAATATACATTTATTTTATTATAATTTTAAGGCTTAATGTTAAATTAAATTCCTAAAAAATATTTCATGTTTAAATTTTTATTATTTACATTATTAAACTTTACCTTCTTATTATCTATAAGTCAAGAAGAATATAATTTAAGTATTGAAATTGGTGATAATCAATCAATTAATATATATAGTGTATCAATGTCTGATACATTAAAACTTATTGTTGATACAAATTCAGCATTATACTTAGATCCTAATAATCAAAATTATATTTATAATAAACATATTGATGTCAAAACTCATTTATACATAACTAAAAATGATATTTTAAAAATAGTGATTAATAAAAAAAATAAAATTTTATTTGAGGGTGAAAATTCTTCCTTTACATATTTCCTTAATGAATATTATCAAAACTATCACAATTTTTTTACGTTTGAATCTGATATTTTTAAAATTAAAGAAAGTGACCAATTTGAAATCTCATTATATAAATTTATTGATAATGAATTAAACAAAATGTACATTAATTTTAAAACTTTTTCAGATTTCAATGAGGATAGTAAAAGTTATTTTAAAAAAATTATTTATTATGAATATTTAAATGCTCTTACAAATTTTCAATTGATTAGCAATGGTATTGATTTCTTTTCAGAAAAAATTAATAATTATGACCAAATTAATAATATAAAAACTTCAGTATTAGATTTTGAAAATTTAACTAAAAATATTAATGACACATCTTTTTATCACTTAGATGCTTTTAAGAGTTATGCTGTAAATTCATTAATTCTTTATACTCTAAATAATTATAATTATAAAATAGCTTCACTTGATGATTTTAACATGTATAGTAAATATTTCTTTTCTTATTTAAATGATAATTTGTTATCAAAAAAAATGATTTACTTGAGCGTTTATCATTTTGTTAAATTTTTTAGTAATTTTTTAAATAAAAGTCTATCCCTAGATCTAGAATTGTTTTTAAAAAGTGGTGGAATTAGTAAAGATAAAATTACCTTCATTAATGAATTATTTAAAGACGTAGAAAATGAAACGATTGTTGAAGAGGAGAAAGATTCTGAATTACTATCTTTTAACTTTTATATGGAGAATTTACATGGAGAAGTTTCAAGATTAGATGATTATATAGGAAAAGTTATTTATTTAGATTTATGGGCAAGTTGGTGTGGACCATGTAGACAACAATTTCCACATTCAAAAGAACTAAAGAAAAAATTCACTAAAAGAGAACTAAAAAAACTTCAATTTATATACATTTCTATTGATACAAATAATTCTAAGTGGAAAAAGGCTATTGAGGAATTAGAAATTGAGGGAGAACATTTTATATCTCCTTCAAATCGTGATAAAAGTGCAGGTGAGTTTTTTCAAGCAGCGAGTATTCCTAGATATATTATAATTGATAAAAAAGGTAAAATAATTGATCAAAATGCAAAAAGACCGAGTGATGATAAAATTTTTTATGATTTAAAAGACTTAATTAAATAAGAAAAATTTTGTAGCGAGGGGGAGATTTGAACTCCCGACCTCAGGGTTATGAATCCTGCGCTCTAACCAACTGAGCTACCTCGCCAAAACAATGGGCATAAAGATAATTATTTTTTATATTTTGTTAAACTATGTTTCAATTTCATTATTATTTTTTTATTTATTTTATATTAATTTTCTCTTGTAATAATAATATAAATGAGGATAGTCATAATTTTTTCAGATACAATGAATCTTCTTCTATCACTTCTCTAGATCCAGTTTTCACAAATAATCAGGCAAATATATGGGCTGTTAATCAAATCTTTAACACTTTAGTTGAATTAGATAATAATTTAATTATTCGACCTTCTTTGGCAAAAGAATGGAAAATATCTTCAGATGGATTGAAATATACTTTTTTGTTAAGAGATGATGTTTACTATCACCATTCACCTTGTTTTGGCAAAGATTCAACTAGGTTAATTTCTTCTAAAGACTTTTTGTTTAGTATTTCTAGATTATCAGATGAAAATATACTTTCACCAGGTTCGTGGGTTTTAGATTATCTAGATATTGATAAAATTAAAATTTTAAATGACTCTATTATAGAGATAAACTTACCAAAACCATTTCCTGGATTATTGGGTTTGTTATCCATGAATTATTTTTCTTTTATTCCTAAAGAAGCCATAAATTACTTCGGATCTAAATTTTCATCTAATCCTATAGGCACCGGTCCCTTTTCCTTTAAATATTGGAAAAAAAATGAAAAGTTAATTTTATTAAAAAATAAAAATTATTTTGAATATGAAGAAAATGCTAGACTTCCTTATTTAGACGGTATTTCCATCTCTTTTCTTACTCAAAAAGAGTCAGTTTTTATGAATTTTATTCTTGGAAAATTTGATTTTGTTTCAGGTTTAGACAATAGTTTTCGTGATGAATTTATTGATGAAAAAGGCAAGATCTTATCTAAATATGATGAACAATTTTCAATTATAAGTAATCAATATATGAATACAGAGTATTTAGGATTTAATTTGTCTAAATTATCAAATAAAAGTTCTCCACTTTTGTCTAAATATTTTAGAAAAGCCTTGAATTATTCATTTGATAGAGATGTGATTTCAAAATACCTTAGAAATGGATTAGTTTTACCTGGTAAAAAAGGTTTTGTTCCCCCTGTCTTATCTAATTGCTATGAAGTTAATGGTTATTCATATTATCCTGATTCTGTCAATTATTATTTAAATAAAATATCAATTGAAGAATTAGATATTACCTTAAATACAACAAGTGATTATTTGGATATTTGTGAATATATTCAATATAGTGCTCAAAAATTTGGCATTAAAATCAACATTCAAGTTTCATCTCCGTCTGTTCATAGAGAGCTTGTATCATCCTCTCAAGCACATTTATTTAGAGCCTCATGGATTGGAGATTATCCTGATCCTGAAAATTTTTTATCTCTTTTTTACTCTAAAAATAAAAGTCCCAATGGTCCAAATTATACTCATTTTTCACATGAAATTTTTGATAGTTTATATGAATCTTCTTTTTATGAAAATGATTTAAAAAGGTGCAGCACTTTTGCCAAAATGGAACAAATTATATTAGACGAATCAATGATTATTCCTTTGTATTATGATTATGCAGTAAGGCTAGTTTCTAAAGATATTTCAAACATGAGTATAAACAGTATGAATTCACTATCATTAAAAAAAGTTAAAAAGAATAATAGGTAACTATTTTTGGTTATATAAATGCTCTTTCTCTTTAATAGATAAACTATCATATCCAGACAAATTTATTTTATCTAATATTCTATTTGTTTCTTTTTCTATATTTTTTATGCGTGCATTATATTCATAATCATTTTCTCTTTTAAATTCGCGAATTCTCATTTTTTTTAAGCTGAAGAATAAAATAAATTTATTAAAGAAAGAATTTGTGTTCATTCCTTTTCTATAAAGAATTATATATACGTAACCATATAATGCACCTCCCAAATGTGCAAAATGTAATCCTGTTTTTTCAATAGGGATACTTATTATATCTAATATTATATAAATTAATGCTATATGCTTTAATTTAATTCTTGAAGGAATTAAGTAAAGTGGGATATTATGATTTGGAATATGTGTTGCTGATGCTACAAGTATACCCATAACTGAGGCTGAAGCACCATAAGCAATCAAGTTATCTTTTATATCATTAAATGCTCCCAAAGAATTTAAAGAAATTGAATATAAAATTAACCCAGATAAACCACTCATTAAATAAGTTGCTAATAATTCATTTTTATTTAAATACCTAATAAAAATTTTACCACTAAAGTAAAGCCAAAATATATTAAATATTAAGTGTAAAATATTTTGGTGTAAAAACATACAAGTTATAATCGTCCATGGTTTTTTTATTAATTCTTTAATATCTGATGAAAATCCAAGATATGATCCAGTATCAATTTCAATTTGATATAAAAATGCAAACAATTGAACTACATTGATTATTATAAAAAATAATAGATTTGCATAAATAATTTTATCAAGAATTGTTCTGTTATTTGAATGCATATCATAGAATTAATTATTATTATTTTGATGTTGCCAGTATTTAATAATTATAAAGCCAAATATCATTCCTCCTAAATGAGCAAAATGTGCAATGTTGTCATTAGGATTATTTTGTAAACCATAATACAGTTCAGCCAATCCGTAAATCATTACAAAGTATTTTGCTTTAATTGGAAATGGAAAAAAAAGAAACATCAATAATGCATTTGGGTAAAGCATTCCAAATGCCAATAATAAACCAAACAGTGCACCAGAAGCCCCTACAACAGGCGTGTTGTATAATAAATTTAGTTTGCGCATATCATTTTGTATATAGTTCTTTACACTATTTAAAATATTTGATCCATCAGACAGAACTTTTTCTATTTGAATAAGTGTCATATTATTCTCTAAACTTTGAATTTGCAAGTGAATTATTATAAAATGAACAAATGCTGCTCCAAGTCCTGTCAATAAATAGTAATTTAAAAATCTTTTAGAGCCCCATAGATTCTCAATTTGCGAGCCAAACATCCATACTGCAAACATGTTGAAAAACAAATGCATAAAACCACCATGCATAAACATATGAGATATGATTTGCCAAGTTTCAAAATTATTTGATTTCCAATAATGTAAACCAAGTATTTTTGTTAAGTCAATCAAATTGCTACTATATAAAGTTATAGTTGCAAAAAATAATAGACCGTTAATTATTAGTAGATTTTTTACAACAGGGGGAAGAATGTTGAATCTTTGAGGTTGAAAATAAGACATTTATTTAAAAATATTTTTTGGTTCTAAGTTAATAAAACATGGTTTTTCATCAATTCCAATAAATGGATTTTTACAATTTAGTAATTTATTAACTATTGATTTTAAACCACTTGTTTCAGAAATATTGAAACTTGTGTTATTTAAAGTTAAATTTTTTACAAATTTTTTTGCAATAATCTTGATTAAATCTTCCTGTAAATTGTTATTTCCAAGTTTAAATTCTTCTATAAAAGACTCTATGTCTTCCTGTATACTTTCAATTCTTTTTATTTGGTTAGGTACACCTGATATATATATATTATTTTTTTCTATTTTTTCTATCACATATCCTAGTGATTCTATGATTTTTTGATTATCATTAAAAACTTCTATATCAATATCATTTAATTCAACACATATTGGTTTAATTAGAAATTGTTTACACTGAGTTCCGTTGGATAATTTTAGAATAGTTTCTTCATAAATTATTCTTTGAATACATTTTTTTTTATCAAAAATATTTATAGAATTATTATTTATTAGTTTGCAAACTGCATAATTTAAATCAATATTTAAAACAGTCTCCACAAAGTTTCTTTCATCTTTTTTAAATAACTTAATTGAATCTTCTTTGCTATCAAATTTCTTTAAATTAAAAGGGTTATAGTCTTTATTAAAAGATAATTTTGGTTCTTTTGGAATAGATTTTTGAATATGTAAAGGTACTTCAAAACTGTCTTCAATAGAAAAATCAAGACTTGGAGTGATATTATAAATACCAATAGATTTTTTGCAAGTAGATTGTAATATTTGATAAATAGATTTTTCATCTTCAAATTTAATTTCTGTTTTATTTGGATGTACATTAACATCAATTAAACTTGGATCAGTATTTAAAAAAATAAAGTAAGATGGGTGTTTATTCTCATTAATTAAGTTGTCCATTGCACTTTTTATAGCATGATTTAAATATGGAGATTTTACAAATCTGTTGTTAACAAATAAGAATTGTTCACCTCTAGTTTTTTTTGCGTCTAATGGGTTACCAATAAAACCTTTGATATTTACAATAGATGTATTTTCCTCAATTGGTAAAATTTTTTCATTATATTTTTTTCCAAATAATTTTATTACACGTTGTTTTAAATTATCAGATGGAAGTTGGTATAAGTTACTATTATTATGAGTTAATTTAAAGCATATATTATGATGAGAAATTGCAATTTGATAAAATACTTCTAAAATTTTTCGCATTTCTAATTGGTCAGATTTTAAAAATTTTTTCCTTGCCGGAATATTGAAAAAAATATTTTTAACTGAAATAGAAGTTCCCTTTTTTATACCTATCGGTTGATTCTTTTTTATTTTAGAATTGTCAATTAGTATATATGTCCCTACCTCTTCTTTTTCTGTTTTTGTTTTTAATTCAACTTCTGCAATAGAGGAAATAGAAGCTAGTGCTTCTCCACGGAAGCCCATCGAAGATATTTTCTGAATATCCTCTGTTGTTTTTATTTTTGATGTGGTATGTTTTTGGAATGATAATTCTGCATCTTTTTTGTTCATTCCTTTTCCATCGTCAATAACTTGAATAAGTGTTTTTCCAGAATTTTCAATATTAATTTGAATATTCTTTGCCAAAGCATCGATTGAGTTTTCAAGTAACTCTTTAACAACGGATGCAGGTCTTTGAATCACTTCACCAGCAGCTATCTGATTGATAACATTATGATCTAAAATATTGATAGTTGAATCCACTTAGTATTTTATGATATAGTAACCAAGCAAAATTAATAATATGAGCACAATTATAAAGAAAAAGTTTGATCTATATTTTTTATTATTTTTTTTTTTTCGAAATTGAAAGCAGTTATTACTTCTTGCTTGGTAAGAAAAACGTTTATTTTTTAATCTCATTTTTTTTTATTTTGATCTTACAGTATGCATAAAATAGAGTCATGAACGGAGAAATTATATTAAAAAAGCAGTATGGTATATAAGATAAGGGATTAATAGAGAGAATTTCTGCATGATATGCTGCACAAGAATTCCAAGGAATTAATACTGAAGTAACAGTTCCAGTATCTTCAATAGTTCTACTTAAGTTTGTTGGGTGTAAATCATTGTCTTGGTAAACCTCTTTAAACATTCTACCTGGAATTACAATGGCAAGGTATTGGTCACAAGTAGCAAAGTTAAAAAAAACGCACGAACTAGCTGTAGATCTAATGAGTTTGAAATTTGAAGCAGAATTTGATAAAATTAAATCTGTAATTTTTTTTAAAAATCTACCACTATGCATGACTCCTCCAAATATCATCGCAGAAATTACAAGTATTACAATCCAAAACATACCAAAGACACCACTCTTAGAAAGTAAATTGCTAATTGAAATATTATCAATTGGAATATTTGTTCCCAAAAAAATGGTTTTCAAGATTGTAGATAATGTATTTGAACCAGAAGAAAGGTTAATTTCTTGAATCAGTTCTTTTTGGAAGATAAAAGCAAAGATGATACCGGCAATCATTGCAATAAATAGAGTTTTTTGAGCAGAGCACTTTAACATAATTAAAAAAAATATAATTAGTGGAAGAATAAATAATTCAATGCCAACATAAAATTTAGTATTTATTATTTCTAAAAATGTTTCAATCTCATCCAATGAAACTGATGGTTTTTTACTTTTTAAACCTATGATAAAAAACAATAATAAAGTAATTAAAATTGTAGGTATAGTAGTATATGTCATATATTTTATGTGCTCTATTAAATTACTTCCAGAGACAGAGGGGGCTAAGTTTGTGGTCTCTGATAGTGGAGACATTTTATCTCCAAAATATGCCCCTGAAATAATTGCACCAGCAATTAGCCCTTTACTTACACCTAACAATTCCCCAATGCTTATAAATGCAATGCCAATCGTCGCGGCCGTTGTCCATGAACTTCCTGTAGAAATAGATACAATTGCACAAATAATGCATGAAGTAAATAGAAAAAAATTTGGATTAATTAACTCTATACCATAATATATCATTGCTGGCACAACACCAGACAATATCCAAGTTGATGTAAGCCCTCCAATAATACAAAGAATAATAATAGCATTCAAAGATGATAAAATACTATCTTTTATTCCATTAATTATTTCATAATTTTTACTACCTCTCAAATTACTAATCCAAAACCCGATAAGAGCAGAAATGATCAATGCTAGTTGATTTGGACCTTTCATTGCATTATCAAACAGAAATAAATTTAGTCCTAGTAAAATAATTAAGATTACAAAAGGGAAAATTGTAAATACAATATTATTTATTTTGCTTTCGTTCATTAATTTTAATTTTTAAATACATTTATTTTATTTAATTTTTCATAAATTCTATGTGTAGGTAGTCCCATTACATTGTAAAAAGAGCCTGATATTTTGTTGATTCCTATTAATCCAATCCATTCTTGAATACCATATCCTCCTGCTTTATCAAATGGATTGTAATTTTTGATGTAATAATTAATTTCTTTTTTTGTCAATTTTTTGAAATACACAATACTTCTATCATAAAATGATGTCATTTTATTTTTTGTTTTTATGGTTACACCAGTTACAACAAAATGCCTACTATTAGAAATTAACTCAAGCATTTTTTTTGCTTCATTTATTGAGTTAGGCTTTTCTAAAAGATTTTTTCCGCTATATACTACAGTATCTGCACAAATCAATATTTCTTTACTTTTAATTAAATAATTATTTGCTTTTTTTTTTGATAAATATATTGCAACTTCTATTGGTGATAAGGATTTAGGATAGTCTTCATTGGTATTTAATTTTAATACTTTAAATGGAATGCCCATCATTTTCATCAACTCTATTCTTCTTGGAGATTTAGATCCTAGAATGATATTATTATTAGTATTTAATTTTTCCATCAAGATCCCATTTGTTTGTTAATCTTAGTGTTTGTTCAATTATGTCTCTTACACATCCTTCGCCCCCTCTTTTGGGAGAAATGTAATTACAGATTTTTTGAACATCAATAGCAGCATCACTAGGACAACAACTTAATCCTACATGTTGTAAAGCCTTTAGATCAGGAATATCATCACCCATATAAATTATATTTTCTTTTTTAAGATTATTGTTTTTTAGAAATTTTTTGAGAACAGGAAGTTTGTCATGAATTCCCAAAAAAACTTCTTTAATTCCTAAGTTTTCTAAACGAATTTTTATATTTTGTTCTCTTCCCCCAGTTATAACACCAATTGTATAACCTTGTTTTATAGCCAGTTTAATAGCGTAACCATCTTTTGCATTCATTTGACGAATAAATTTTCCATCAGGATGAATAATTAAGCCACCATTTGTTAAAACTCCATCAACATCAAATACAAATGCTTTAATATTTAGTAGTTTTTGTTTGTATTCACTTTTCATGTTCTTTTAAAATATTTTCTGAAAGTAATTTATATATTTTTTTATAATGTATATCATTTATAGATGCTAAATGTTCTCTAATTGTTGTTTTGTCCTTTCTAATTGCTGGACCTGTTTGATTAAGTTTAGGTTCTCTTAATTTACAATTTTTCGCTGTTTGAATAATTAAATTATGTAGAATATCAAAGTTTATTTTATTATCTTTTAAGATGTTGTATGACATTGTATAACAAAAATTAGAAAAATTAGATGCAATTACAGCAGATAGATGAATTTTTTTTCTTTTTTCAGAGCTTGTAACTAAAATTTTATCAGATAATAATTTACATAGATTTATGATTTTTGATTGAAATAAATCATTGTTTGCCTCAACACATATTGGAATTTTTTTAAAATTAACTCTTTGATTTTTTCTTATTGTTTGAACAGGGTAAATTACTCCTGAATTTTTTTTATTTTTAAATACCTCAATACTTGTATTACCTGACGTGTGAACCACAGGTATGTCTGGTAACTGATTTGCTATTTTATATATATTATCATCATTTACACATATTAAGATAAGTTCTGACACTTCAATTTTTTTTATATCATTAATAAAAATTGAATTTATTTTTGATGCTAGTTTAAGTCCACTTTTTTTATTTCTAGCTAATACTTGATGAATATTAATTCCAGAGTTGAATAATTTAACTCCTAAATGATGAGCAATATTACCTGAACCAATAATTGTTATTTTTTTTATCATTTTTATAACATTAAGTTATATGTTTTAATATAAAAATAAATACTTTTGTTTTCTAATATATTTAAAATTTGAATAAATATTTTAATTACTTTTTATCAGTCAATTTTGCTGTAGTTTTACTATGTTTTTTTGCTTTTGCAATAGGAATAGCGACTTTCATTGAAAATGATTATGGTACAACTACTGCAAAAGCCCTAATTTTTAATTCTTGGTGGCTTGAGTTATGTTTAATTTTGTTGTGCTGTATCTTTATTTATAATATATATAAGTATAAGCTTCACAAAATTCAAAAACTACCTGTTTTACTGCTTCATCTTTCATTTATTTTAATTATTATAGGTGCTGGACTTACTAGATACATTGGTAAAGAAGGTTCTATGCGAATTCGGGAGGGAAGTTTAAATAATCAATTTGTTTCAGAAACAGTTTTTTTAGATTTTAAATTCCATGATAATAAAACTGAATATGTGGGGCAAAAACCTTTATTATTATCATCTTTATCAAATAATAAGTTTATAATTCCAATTAAATTTAATCAAAATGAAATATCAATTGAGTATGTTGATTTTATTCATGATCCTGTTGATGAAATTTTATTAAATCAACAGGATGGCGATGATTTTATCGAACTTATTTTTCCTAAAGAAAATGGAGGTATGAAATCTGAATATATAATTAAAAATGGGATCAGAAGATTCCAAGATTTAGATTTTTCATTCAACAATCAATCTGGAGATATTAAAATTTTTAAAACTGATTCTGTTTTTCAATTTGTATCGTCCTATGATGTTAGTTTTATGAAAATGAGTGACCAAAGTAATGGTTTGTTAAATGCAAATCAAACTCATATTTTTAATCAAAAGACTTTATATACAATCAATGGTAAAAATTTTGTTTTTAAGAATTATTTGACAAAGGGATTATTAATTAAAAAATCTAATTCTATAAAAAATGATAATTCAAAAATTGATTTATTAAAAATAAAATTAAATGTTAATGATCTTGATACAATAATAGATTTATATGGATATAAAGGGTTGGTTTCACCCAAAACATATCTAAGTTTAAATGGATTATTTATATCACTTTCATATGGTTCTATTAATTATTCTTTACCATTTGCAATTAAATTAAAGGATTTTCAATTAGATAGATATCCTGGATCAGATAGTCCTTCATCATTTGCGAGCGAAATAGAAGTGATTGATAAAGATAAAAAATTTGATTATCGAATTTTTATGAACAATGTTTTAAATTATCGAGGATACAGATTTTTTCAATCTTCGTATGATAATGATGAAAAAGGAACAATATTGTCAGTAAATAAGGATAGAGTAGGGACTTTTGTTACATATTCTGGCTATTTATCTTTATTGTTGTCAGTAATATTTGTTGTGATATCTAGATTTTCAAGATTTAACCTGTTATCTAAAAAATTAAAATAATTATGTTAAAACATATATTCTTTATTTTCTTTTTCATTGTGTTTTCCGCTTTTGCTGATAGTACGATATTGTCTTTGGATAGCTTATTAGATAAAAGAGTTATTTCATCTGATCATGCTTATAATGTTTCAAAATTAATCACATTAGATAATCAAGGAAGAATTAAGCCATATCATACAGTTGCTTCTGAGTTGATTCGAAAAATATCTAGAAAAAAAGAATTATATAATCAAAACCCTACACAAATTATTCTAGGAATGACTGTAGACCCTTTATTTTGGCAAATGGTGCCGATTATTAAGGTTAGTGATTATGAGGTGTTAAAAATTTTAAATTTTGATAAAAACTTAGTTCCTTTTGTTTCCTTTTTCTCAAAAAACCAATATATACTCACAGATTATGTGAATTCAGCCTACTCTAAAAAACCCATTGATAGAACTAAGTTTGATAAAAAAATCCTTGAAGTTGATGAAAGGGTTAATATTTGTTCAATGATTTTTTCAGGTAATTTTATTAAAATGTTTCCTAGTATTGATGGTGAATGGTTGCCAGATGTGTCCATGTCAGTTCCAGGACTAGATTCTGTTAAAACTAGTAGTTTTCAAGCTATTTATAGGGATGTTATTTATGATGCAATTGAAAATCGAAATTGGAATGAGGCAAATTTAATGTTAGAATATATTAAAAGTCAACAATTTGAAAAAGCTGCTTATATATTACCATCTAATTTTAAAGTTAATTTAGAAATTTTTTATAATGAAGCAGATTTATTTGGTTGGTCAAGGTTATTTTTAATTTATTTTTTATTTGGCATTTTTTTGCTGATATTTTTATTAATTAATATTTTTTATAGCAATCATCTAATAAAAAAAATCATCTTAATAAATAAAATTTTTATTTCACTTGGTTTTTGCATACATTTTTTTGCGTTAATAATGAGGTGGTATATTTCCGGTCACGCTCCATGGAGTAATGCTTATGAATCCGTTATTTTCATTGCATTTGCAACAATGATTGCTGGATATGTATTTACCAAAAAATCTAATTTGTCATTATCTGCTGCATGTTTAGTATCTGCTATGTTATTGGTGGTAGCTAATTTAAATTGGCTGAACCCGGAGATAACTAATCTTGTTCCTGTTTTAAAATCTTACTGGTTAATGATACATGTCTCTGTGATCACGTCTAGTTATGGTTTTTTTGGTTTATGTGCTTTTTTAGGCTTCTTAAATCTGGTGCTGATAATTATTAATGATGATAACAAAATTAAATCTAATGTGTCTGAATTAACTATAATTAATGAACAGTCAATGATGATTGGCTTATTTCTACTTACTGTTGGCACCTTTTTAGGTGGTGTTTGGGCTAATGAATCTTGGGGCAGATACTGGGGATGGGATCCTAAAGAAACATGGGCTTTAGTTAGTTGTATTGTATATGCAACTATATTACATGTTAGATTATTAAAAACGAAAAAATATACTTACTTATTTAATCTATTTGCATTATTTGGTTTTAGTTCAATATTAATGACATATTTTGGAGTTAATTATTATCTTGCTGGATTACATTCTTATGCTGCAGGAGATCCATTTCCAATTCCTAGTTTTGTATATCCTTCTCTAATATTTTTCTTTATAGTGTCTATTATTTCATACTTTAGATATCAAAAATGGATTTTAAATGAAAGTGAATAGTATTGATATTCTTGCTTTTGGAGCTCATCCTGATGATGTAGAACTTGGTTGTGGTGGCACTATTTTGTCACAAATTTCACTTGGTCAAAAAGTGGGTGTAATTGATTTAACTGAGGGTGAATTAGGTACTAGGGGAAATCAAATATTAAGAAAAAATGAAGCGACAAATGCTTCAAAAGCATTAGGCCTTGAATTCCGAGAAAATTTAGGTTTGTCAGATGGTTTTTTTGAAATTAATAAGGCTAATATTCTTGAAGTTATTAAAAGAATAAGACATTATAAACCTAAAATTGTCTTATGTAATGCTAAGCACGATAGACACCCAGATCATGGTCGTGGTGCTAAGTTAATTTACGATGCTTTTTTTTTAGCAGGATTAGAAAAAATATCTACCTTTTTTAATGGAAACAGTCAAGCACCATATCGTCCTAAATTATTGTATAACTATCTTCAGTTTAATGATCAAAATCCAGATTTCATTGTTGATATAAGTAAATTTATTGATAAAAAAATGGAAATAGTTAAATTGTATGCTTCACAATTTTATGATCCATTGTCCAAAGAAACAGAAACACTTATTTCAAAAAAAAATTTTTTAGAAATAGTTAAAAGTAGATCAGCAGATTTGGGAAGATTTATTAATGTGGATTATGCAGAGGGTTTTTGTGTGAATAAGTATATTGGAGTCAATGATTTAAATCATTTATTATAGTTACTTAATTTTTATTTGAATTATTTGTTTACCCTCTATTTTTCCAATCAAAAAATCATTTTTTCTCACTTTTCCTACACCCTTTGGAGTTCCTGTAAATATCAAGTCTCCTTTTTTTAAGGTTATATATTTTGATACGTATGATATTATGTGATTAAAACTAAATATCATATTTTTAGTATTACCACTTTGTTTTATATCATTATTCACTGTAAGTTCAAAATTCAAATTGTTAATATCTTTAAACTCTTGCTTTTTCACAAAAAATCCTATAGGTGCTGATCCATCAAAGGATTTAGACATTTCCCATGGGAAACTCATTTTTTTAAGTTTAGATTGTAAATCTCTTGCGGTAAAGTCAATGCCCAATGATAATTCATCAAAATACTTATGTGCAAACCTCTCTTGTATATGTTTGCCTGTTTTATTAATCTTTATTACAACTTCAAGTTCATAATGAATTTCATTTGAAAAATCAGGAATAAAAAAAGGCTGTCCTTTGATTGGAATTGCAGTTTCTGGTTTTAAAAAGAATATTAATTCTGTGGGAATCTTATTGTTTAGTTCAAGAGCGTGTTGTTTGTAATTTCTAGTAACACAAATTATTTTCATATTTCTCTTAAATTATCAAAGTTTTCAAGGTAATCTGCTACTTTTTTTAGAAACTGTCCACCTAAGGCACCATCAACAACTCGATGATCATATGATAATGATAAAAACATTTTAGATCTAATACCTATCATATCTCCTAAAGGACTTTCAATCACACTAGCTTTTTTTTGTATTTTGCCAAGTGCTAAAATCGCTACTTGAGGTTGATTAATTATTGGTGTTCCCATTATACTACCAAATGATCCAACATTTGTTACTGTAAAAGTTCCTCCAGCTATTTCATCTGGATTTAATTTGTTTAATCTAGCTCTTTTTGCTAAATCATTGACCTCTTTAGTTAGTCCTAAAATATTTTTTTCTTGAGCATTTCTTATTACAGGAACGATTAGATTGCCGTTCTTTAAAGCAGTAGCCATACCAAGATGTATTTTTTTGTGTTTAATAATATTTTCGCCACTTACAGAAATATTAATCATAGGAAAGTCAACAATAGCTTTAATAATTGATTCAAAAATTATTGGAGTAAAAGTAATTTTTTGCCCCTCTCTGTCTTCAAATCTTTTCTTAATTCTACTTCTCCATTCTACAATCTTTGTCACATCTGCTTCAACAAAAGATGTTACGTGTGCAGAAATTGATTTACTAGATATCATGTGATTGGCAATAATTTTTCGCATTCTATCCATTTCTACAATTTCTGTGTCGTCTGAATTTGTGATATGAACACTTGAAATTTGACCTTGAAATTCTTTTGAAATAGTCTGTTTACTTTTAATATTTTGAATGTTTTCTTCTTGATTTATATTTAAAGAATTATTTTGTCTTTCTAAGTTCTGTTCTTGATTAGATTTATTTTTAATGAAATTTAAAATATCAGATTTAGTAATTCTATTATTTTTCCCCGTGCCTGTAATCATATTCAAGTCATCTTCTGAAATATTTTCTTTTTTTGCGATACTTTTTACTAAAGGAGATAAAAAATTGTTTTTATTTTCTTGACTAGACGAATTTTGAGGAATTATTTTATTAGAACTTTTATTTATTATAGAATCATTTGGAGTATTTTTTGGAGCACTAATGTTTTCATAGTTTTCTTTTAATGATTTCTCAGTGGATTGATTAGTATTTTTGTTATTTTCAATAATTGCAATAACTTCTCCAACTTTTACAACGTCGTTTTCTTGGTATCTTTTTTCAATCAATATTCCTTCAGCGATTGATGGTATTTCAGAATCTACTTTGTCAGTAGCAATTTCTACAACTGTTTCATCCATTGAAATTGAGTCTCCTATTTCTTTAACCCATTTTATGATAGTTGCTTCAGCAACACTTTCACCCATTTTAGGCATTATTAACTCAATTTTACTCATTATTTAATTATTTAATTAGAAAACAAAACTAATTAAAAAAGTCAATATATTTTTTAATTATTGTCTTTATAGATTGCTTTTTATGAATTGAATTTTTTAAGCTATAAAAATCTTGCTTATTATGTATGGAATTACTTCCAATTATAAATGTGCTTTCACTCGGTGCAATTTTAATAAATACATCTTGTCTTATTTTTTCCATATATTCAATTAACTGATTTGAATTAATATTTTTTGTTGAGAAAATGATTTCATTTAATTGATAAATATTAATTATCTCTTCAAGATTTTTAACATTACCTAATTCACCTTGACAATACTTATTTGTGTTAATTAAACCTATAATATTTGTTTTGGTTTTTGATAGGTTAAGTATTTGATAAATTCTTTTATATTCATATTGGTCAGCTACTATTCCAACTCTTTTGTTTATAATTTTTTTATTATAAAACAAAAATTTTATTATTTGTCTAATAAAAATTAAAGCCAAAGTGCTAAACAAAAATCCTAATATTATTAAAGCTCTAGAGAATCTTAGTGAATCGGGTAATAGGGCATAAAATATCAATAGAATAATTGTTCCGATTAACATTCCATTTGCAATACTTTTAATAGATGAGTTTTTTTTATATCCAGATTGAAGATATATACCTGTTATCCAAAAAAGAATATAAAAAGGTATTGCTATTTTTATCATATTACTATTGTAATAGTGTTCATTCATAAAATATTTTTTAGACCAAAAGTCTTTTAAAAAAAACATTATACTATAGATAGCAATTGAATCAATTATTGGAAGTATTAAGTTTTTAATAAATCTTTTTTTAATAGAAATAAAAGCTCTGAATATTATGGCTATTTTAATTAGATATAGTAAAGTGATTGACGAACTTCCCTTATAATGTTTTTTAACAAAAATCATCATAGCATTATAAAATGTAAACACATAATTAATACTTGTTTTTTTTGTACTTTCTCCCTTGTAATGAATAATACTGGTAGTGGGTAAATAATAGTTAGTATAGCCAGCTTTTTGTATTCTGTATGATAAGTCAATATCTTCTCCATACATAAAAAAAGATTCATCAAGAAGTCCTATTTTATTTAGAACAACTTTTCTTATCATAAAAAATGCACCTGAAATCACATCAATTTCATGTATCTCATCTTGATCTAAGTAGTTTAGATGATATTTTCCAAATTCTTTAGATTTTGGAAATAATGAACTTAAGCCAAATATTTTATAAAATGCTGAAGATGGGGTAGGTAAGGATCTTTTTGATTCAGGTAAAAAATTTCCACTTCCATCAATCATTTTGACACCTAGTGCTCCGGCTTTAGGATTTTGATCTAAAAAATCTAAAGTTTTATTTAGTGTATTTTCTTGAATTATTGTATCAGGATTTAATAAAAGAACATATTCACCTATACTTTGAACTATTGCTTGATTATTAGCTTTAGAAAATCCTACATTTGTATCATTACAAATTAATTTTACATTTGGAAAATGTTCTTTTACCATCTCAATAGATTTGTCAATTGAGTTGTTGTCTACAACAAAAATTTCCGCATCAAAACCTTTTAATGCTTTTTCTACTGATTTAAGACATTGTTCTAAAAAATTCTTAACATTATAATTAACTATTATGACAGATAGTTTCATTCTTTTAGCGTATTTTCAAATGAGTATCTATTGATGAGAGCGCGTCCCAGAGTAATTTGGTCTGCATACTCTAATTCACTGCCTATTGATATACCCTTTGATATAGTTGTAATTTCACAACCAATATGTTTTATTTTTTTAAAAATATAATAATTAGTTGTTTCTCCCTCCATTGATGCACATAATGCAAAAATAACTTCTTTGATGTTTCCGTTAGATAATTTATTGATTAAGGGTTCGATATTTAAATTGGAAGGACCAATCCCATCAATTGGTGAAATTAAGCCACCTAATACATGATATTGCCCTTTATATTGCATTGTGTTTTCAATAGCCATTATATCACTTATATCTTCAACTATACAAATTGTGTGTTTGTCTCTTTTAGGATCTTGACATATTTCACAGTATTTAAATTCTGTAATATTAAAACATATCGAACAATAATTTATTTTATCTACTAATTCTTTGATTGTATTGGAAATTTTATAGGCATTTTTTTTATTTCTAAGCAAATAAATCACTAATCTGAGTGCTGTTTTTTGTCCAATTCCTGGAAAATTTGATATTGCTTCTACTACATTTTTAATAATTGACGATGAAAAGTTCATTTGTCAAAAATATATAAATAAGATAGATTTTCTAAAGTATTTTTTTTTCTTTGTTAAATGGTATCTCCAATATTTATAATTTTTATTTTATTTTTTTATTTTTTAGTTTTAATTATTATATCAAATAAAACTTCAAAAAGTCAAAGTAATTATACTTTTTTTGTTGGTGAAAAAAAATCTCCGTGGTATATTGTTGCCTATGGAATGATTGGTGTTAGTTTGTCGGGCATTACCTTTTTATCAGTTCCTGGTTGGGTTAAATTTAAAGAGTTTTATTATATGCAAATGGTACTAGGTTATGTTCCTGGTTATTTTTTTGTTGCCTATATTCTTATGCCAATTTATTACAAAATGAATCTATATTCTATATATGAATATTTGTTGAGTAGATTTGGTTACTATTCTCATAAAAGCGGTTCTGTATTTTTCTTTTTGTCTAGATTGTTAGGTGCTTCTCTAAGACTTTATTTAGTTGCTGAAGTTTTGCAATTAATACTATTTGATCAATTAAATGTATCTTTTTTCGTAACAACTGCAATCACAATTATTTTAATTTGGATATATACGTATAGAGGCGGAATTAAAACAATAATTTGGACAGACACATTGCAAACAACTTTTATGTTATTAACTCTTTTGTTTTGTATATATTTTTTATTTGACGCTCTAAATTATTCCTCTATAAAAAATAGTATTAATGAAAATATTTTAGATCTACGTTTTTTTGATTTTTCAAATTTTAAAGATACCAACCATTTTATTAGGTCATTTTTTTCAGGTATGTTTATCGCTATTGCCATGACAGGTTTAGATCAAGATATGATGCAAAAGAACTTGTCATGTATTAATATTAAAGATGCTCAAAAAAATATGGTATGGTTTAGTATCATATTAGTTTTTGTGAATATGCTGTTCCTGTACTTAGGATCCTTATTGTATCAATATGCATATCTCAATGATATTAATGCTAGCGGTGATGTGCTTTTTGTTGAAGTTATTAGGTCTGGTAAATTAGGTTCTTTTATTTTTATCTTATTCTTACTTGGTTTAATGTCAGCTGCTTACTCTAGTGCTGATTCTGCTTTAACATCCCTAACTACATCTTTCTGTGTTGACTTTTTAAATATGTCTAAAGACAACTTGTCTTCTTCTAATATTAAAAGGAGGTCCCTAATCCATCTTTTAGTTTCTATCCTTTTATTTTTAATTATTATTCTTGTAAAAAATTTGAATAACGATAGTATAATATCAACATTGTTCTTACTAGCTAGTTATACATATGGTCCTTTATTAGGTTTGTTTATGTTTGGGCTTTTTTCTAAACGAAAAGTCTTTGACCATTATGTTCCTTTTATTGTTATTTTATCACCACTATTGTCGTATTTTATTTCATTGTATGATATTCATTTCCTTCAAGGATTTGATTTTGGTCCAGATTTAATTATCATTAATTGGTTGATTACAATATTATTATTATTTATTTTTTCAAAAAAATAATTATTATTTGGAGATGTTCTTATATATCTTCAAAATTAATGTTAATCCTATGCTTAAGCATAAAATGAGAATATAATTTCTCATGTTAACAACATTAATTTCATTAAATGTGAAGAGTTTTAATAACATATCTATGTAAAGAAAGGAAAGGATAGCACTGAGAGTTGATGAGTATTCTTCATGTAAAATTTTTTTAATTGATAATTTAATAGAACTTGTTTTATATAAAAAAATATTTGGTATAATAATAGGTGTTTTTTGTATATATAAAGTGTAATCATTTCCATATTTTTTTTGCAAAAATTCTTCTTCAGCTAGGATAATCTTTAGATAGTATATGTAAAAGAAAAGAGATTGTATAATTATAAAGAGGTAACTTGTTGAGTAAATTCCGATGCCAATCCAAATAAAATAATTTGCTAAATATAATGGGTTTCTTACAATCGAATAAATCCCTTTTGTATTTAATTTATCTGCAATTTGTTCCTTTCTGTTTTTCCCAGAAGTATTGTCAGGTGTAGTTCCTACTGTAAAATATCTAATTAGTAACCCAATTAAACTTATTAGGATTCCAAAACCCTTTATAATTAGCAGTGCTATTTCATTAATTCTAATGTAATTATTTGTATCAGCTAAAATAGGTATTGCTAATACAAATAAAATTAGTGGGATTTGACCTCTATATTTAAAAGAGATTTGGCCAAGATTTAACATTTTTTCTTTAAGATTCATCTGAAAAATACTTCACTTAAATTTAACTATTTAAATTAGTAATTATTGCCAATAATTGAGCATTTGTTAATAATCAATAAATTGAGTTATGTATATATTTTGTTATTGTTCAAAAAAAAAAGTCAATTTATAGATTAGAATTCCACAATAATTACTATATTCATTCCCAACATTTAATTAAAATTTTAAGTACTATGGCTTATTCACACAAAAACAGTAAAGGTAAAACTTACTATTTACATTCAAAAGATGTTACCTTAAGAGGTGGCAGAACTCAAACTATATATTATTTTGCAGGTGATCAAAGATCTAATGCATGTGATTTACCTTCAGGTAAAAAGGTTGTAGAAAGTGCAAGAACGGGACTTCCGTTAGTTAAAAAAGCATAATCTCACAATTGTTTTTATTAAAAAGGGCCCTTTGGGGCCCTTTTTTTATTGAAAATTATTTAAATCTAAATCTTTATTAATTATAATATCAATAATTTTATTTGTACTTTTTTGTGCATCTTTATTATCAATTTTTGTGTTTGAAATTTCAATAGTAGGTATTTTGACACCGTCAAACTCTTCATAATTAAAATATTCGGTTGTTTTTATTGATTTTAAGTTGCTTTCTACTTTTTTAACTAATAGATAGCTGCTTGTGTCAAAAAACAAAAATAAGCTATCATTTATTGAATTTTCATCATTAATGAATACTTTATATAGAGTATCTTTTTCGTTAAGTATTTTTTCAGCTTTACATTTAACTTTATTATTTAATATTGTTAAAATTGGAAATGGATAAAAGTCTTTAACTTTTTTCTCTAATGTTTTTCCATCTATAATAGTTGTTGTTTCTTTGTTATTGTTATCGTATCTAGTTATTTTACATATATTACCATCATATTTGGTAGACTGAATAATTCCTAAGTTGGATAGATTAATCTTTGATGAATAAAGATTTGGTTTTTTATATAATACTTCAGAATCCATTTCAAATTCAGATATTCCATCAATTTTAATTATACTTTTCTTTATTAATGTATTAATTTTTGATATTTTATCTATTTCACCTATGCTGTTAAGATAATTATTAAAAATTGTTTGACCATTTAGGTTGTTTTGATCTAAGTCCTGAGCATAAATTTGCAAACTTAAAGAAATCAATAATAAGGAGATTATTTTAGACATAGTATAATAAATAATTAAACAAAATTAATATTTATAACTTATAACATATATTATTATTATTAATTTTATGGTAATTCTTTGTATAAAAAATGAAAAAAAAATTTTCTTTAAGTGGTTTTCCAAGTTTTAATCATTTTCAAAATGTTAAAAGAGAATACATTACATCTATATTAAAAAAACAATTTAATTTATTTGGTTTTTCTCCAATTAAAACTTCTTGTGTTGAAAAAAGATCTAATTTATATGGTCAATATGGAGATGAAGGAGATAAATTGATTTTTCAAATATTAAAAAGTGGAAATTATTTAAATAAAGTTGAAAATGATTTAAATACAATTCCAATTGAGCAAATATCAAGTTTAATTTCTGATAAAGCACTTAGATATGATCTTACTGTTCCATTAGCTAGATTTGTGTCAGAAAATAAGAATAATATTACATTTCCTTTTAAAAGATATGAGATTGGTCCTGTTTGGCGTGCTGACAGACCCCAAAAAGGGAGACTCAGAGAATTTACTCAGTGTGATGCTGATATTGTGGGTGAGAGTTCTTTGTGGTTAGAAGTAGAGATTATTAACCTAATTATAAGTTGTTTAAAAAAAATAAAGTTATTCGATTTTTCAATTCAAATTAATAATAGAAAAATATTAGAAGGATTATTTACTTCTTTTAAATCTAATTTAAGTTTTGAAGGTTTTTGTATTATCATTGATAAAATCTCTAAAATTGGAAAAGATAAAGTATTGGATTTATTAATTGAGGGTGGATTTTCTTATGACTCTATTGAATTGTTTTCAAAAATTCTATTTTTTAAGGGCACTATATCTCAACAACAAGAAAATATTTCACAACACTTGAAGTTAAATTCTAAATTAGAAATGGGCTTTTTAGAAATACATAGTATTAATGATAGATTGTCGTCAGGTAATTTTAATAATTATATTCATTTAGATTTAACACTTGCTAGAGGCTTAGATTATTATTCAGGAATTATTTTTGAAGTTGTAAGTATTCATAATCCTCAAATTAGCATTGCTGGTGGGGGTAGGTATGATAAATTAACTGAAAAATTTAATGTTAAAAACTTAAGTGGAGTAGGTGTTTCATTTGGATTAGATCGACTCACTTTATTAATGGAAGAACTTGATTTATTTCCTGAAAATACTTTAAATAGTCTAGATTTTTTATTTGTTAACTTTGGTGATGAAGAAGCAAAAAGTTCATCTGAATATATTAATAATATTAGAGACCTTGGTTACTCGGTTGAACTATATCCTTCACCTATCAAAATAAGTAAACAATTATCATACGCTAACCAAAGAAATACTAAGTTGGTCATTATGATTGGTGAAGATGAAATTAAAATGAAGAATATGTTAATTAAAAACATGTCTAATGGACAACAAATTAAATATAGTTTTAATAACTTTTTAAAAGCTTTAAAAAATAATGAGTTCTCATTTTAATATTGGTAAGAAAGACATTACTATTCAGGATTTATTTCAAATTATTTTTGACAACAAAAAAATTAAATTATCAAAAGATTCTCAGTCTTGTATCATTAATTCAAGAAATTATTTGTCAGAAAAAATTAAAACATCAAGCGAACTTATATATGGTGTTAATACTGGCTTTGGCTCTTTGTGTGATACTAAAATAAATGAAGTGGAGATTAATAAATTGCAGGAAAATTTAATTTTATCCCATGCTTGTGGAGTGGGTGAAAAAGTACCTGAAAAAATAGTTAAAATTATACTTCTTTTAAAAATTAGATCTTTAAGCCTAGGTTATTCTGCAGTTAGATTAGAATTAATTTTATTACTAATTGATTTATATAATTATAAATTAAATCCTGTTTTATATCAACAGGGTTCCTTAGGTGCTTCAGGTGATCTTGCTCCGCTCGCAAATCTTTCATTACCTCTAATTGGTAGGGGTGAAGTATATTTAGGTGATCAAATTGTCTCAACTCAAAAAGCTTTTCATGAATTCAATTTAAAACCAATTAAATTATCCTTAAAAGAAGGATTAGCATTGTTAAATGGAACACAATTTATGACCGGGTATGGTGTTTGGTCATTAATACAAGCAAAAAAAATCTTTTATTTGTCAACATTAATCTCATGTATTTCTTTAGAAGCTTTTTCATGTAATCATAGTCCCTTTATTGATTTAATCGCTAAAATTAGACCTCACTTTGGTCAATTACATACTTCTCAAATTGTTAATAAAATATTGTCAAAAAGTAAAAGTTTTTTTTCAAATCAAAAACATGTTCAAGATCCATATTCATTCAGATGTATTCCTCAAGTTCATGGTGCTAGCTTTGATGTCATTAAACATGTTGAGTCAGTTTTTAATATTGAAGTAAATTCAGTTACCGATAATCCAAATGTTTTTTATCATGAGAATAAAATTATATCTGCAGGTAATTTTCACGGACAACCCCTAGCTCTTTCATTAGATTATTTAGCGTTAGCTTTATGTGAATTAGCTAATATTTCTGAAAGACGGGTTTTCCAATTGTTATCAGGTCAAAGAAATTTACCGCCATATTTAATTGAGAATCCAGGATTAAATTCTGGTTTTATGATCACTCAGTATACTGCAGCTTCAATTGTTAGTCAAAATAAACAATATGCTACACCTGCCTCTGTTGACAGTATAGTTTCATCAAATGGTCAAGAAGATCACGTGAGTATGGGAGCTAATTCTGCAACTAAGCTATATAAAATTGTTCAAAATGTATATACTGTTTTAGCGATAGAGCTTTTGAATGCAGCACAGGCTATTGAGTTGAAAAAAACAGAATCATCTCCAATTCTAAAATACTTTCTGAAACAATATAGAAAAGAGGTCCCCTTTATTCATAAGGATGAACAACTTAATTTACACATAAATAAAACTCGAGAATTTATTTCTGAATTTAATATTTACAATCTACTTGATTTGGATTGTTAGTTTAGTAAATATGATTTTTAATATTGTGTAGATAGGCATAGCTAATATCATCCACATGATTCCACCTATAAAGCCTGCTGTCATTGCTACAAAAAATATTTCAAGAGGATGAGCATCAAATGCTTTTGAATATATAGTTGGTTGTATAATAAAATTATCAAACGATTGTACTACAAAAAATAAAACAAATGATTTGGTGATTAAGGGAATTATTAATTCTATCATATTTTGATCTAGATAAAATGTTCCAATAATCGTAGTAGTGAAAATAAAACCAATTAATGGGCCAAAATAAGGGATGATATTTATAACTGCTGCAAATAGAGCTAATGTCCATGGGTTTGGTAATTTTAAGATGTGCATTCCGAACGAAAATAAAATAAACAATATGGTAGTTTGAATACATAATCCAATAAAATATCTTCTTATAAAGTAAATAATTGTATTTACTTTTTCTAGAGATTCATTAGTAAAATATGACATTAACTTAATAGCATTGTTCTTTAGAATATGCTTGTCTTTAATTAGAAAAAAAGATATAAATATTATGGAGAAAAATGCCATAAAAATATTACCAAGTAGACCCAACATAGATTGAAATATATTAGAAATGGATCCAAAATTTAAAAAAGAAAACAAGTCTGTAAATTTAGTTTCAAACTCTATATCTAGAGTAGATAAATTTTGATTTATTTGATTTGTGACTACAGACGCAAATTTTTGCATTTCTTCAATTTTAATTGATTTAATAATATTAATTTCTTCAATAATTATGGGTGAAAATATTAATCCAAAAAATGAGAAAATTGTACTAATTATACATAAACATATAATTGTAGAAAATGTTTCATTAATTTTAAACTTGCCAATTTTCAAAGTACATAGTAAGTTACTTACTGGATTAATTGTTATAGATAATACAAGTGCAATGAAAAAGTAAATAATTAAAAGTTGAATTTTAGAAATTATATAAAAACATAATATTACAAACGAGAATATAAGTATATTTTGAAGTGATTTTTTCATTTTTTTGTATTTGGATCCATAGAATAAGATAAAATATTAGCTCCCATTTTTAATGCATCTATTCTTATTGTATTTGGATTATTATGAATATTTTGATTTTCCCAACCATCACCTAAGTCTGATTCATATGAGTAAAAACAAACAATTCTGTTTTGATAAATTAAAGCGAGTCCTTCAGGTGGATGATTGTCATGTTCATGGATTTTAGGTAGTCCGTTATCGAACTTATAAATATTATTATAAATTTTATGATCAGTATTCAATTCCACAAAGTTAATATTTGGAAAAATTTTTTTCATTTCATTTCTTATATACTGATCCATGCCATAATTGTCATCTATATGTAAAAATCCTCCCCCCTTCAAATATTTTCTTAAATTTTCAACATCCATATCATCAAAAAAAACATTCCCATGACCAGTCATATAAACATAAGGGTAGTCAAATAAATTTGAACTAGATGCTTCTACAATTTTATATTCTTTATCAATATTCATGTTGAGATTTTTATTACAAAAGTTAATTAAATTGCTTAATGAACTAGGGTTAGAATACCAGTCCCCTCCACCTTGATACTTCAAAACAGCAATTTGATAACTTTCTTGAGAAGAAGATGTATTAAATATAAATAGTAATAAGATAATTAATCTTAACATATGTTGTTTTAATATGAAAAGTTTACAAATTTAATAAATATAATTTAGAATAATATCTGAACACAATTAGCAACATAAATACCAGCTGTTTCAGTTCGCAGTCGGTTTTGACCTAAACTTACAGATTGAACTCCTTTTTCTTGTGCTTTTAAGATTTCTGTTTTTGTAAAATCACCTTCGGGGCCAATCATTACAATTATTTTGCTTTGGTTTTGTTGTGTTTTAATACATTCAAAAAAATCTTTTTTTGTAACACTGGAACAATGAGCAATATATGTATTAGATAGATTTTTTTCTAAAAAATGATCAAATGTAATTATCCTACTAATTTTAGGAAGAATAGCATTTTTAGATTGTTTTAAGGAAGATATAAGTATTTTGTTGCATCTTTCTATATTAATTTGTTTTCTTTCAGATCTTTTGCAGATTATAGGATAAATATAATCAACACCTATTTCTGTAGATTTTTCCAAAAACCATTCAAATCTAGATTTGTTTTTTGTTAATGAAATAGCAATTTCTAATCTTGTATTTCTTTTAACTGAAAATTGTTCATTTAATTTTTTAAATGACACGATTCCTCTATTAATACTTGTAATTTTAGCTTGATATATAATGCCTTTACCCTCAGTGACTAATATTTTATCTTTTATTTTTTTTCTGAGCGCATTTACACAATGTTTACTCTCATTCTTTGATAGTATTTCATATTCAGAATTTTTAGTATAGAAAAGATCCATAAAAAGAGATTTTATCAAATTTTAGGACCTCCAAGAGTTATATTTTTCAACTGAGTTAAATTAATATCTGATTTTTGGTTAACAGATGATTTAACTTTGGTAAAGTTTGAATGGAATAATGCAGCTAATTTTTTGGATTGAAGCATATATTTGTTTTTATCTTTCCAGGTATTTATAGGATTTAAAATTTCAGTGGGAACGTTTTTACATTTATTAGGCATATTTAATTTAAATATTGGATGTTCTGTGAAATTGAAATCTGTTAAATTATTAATCACGTCATTAATAATTGCCCGTGTATATTTAAGTGATATTCTTTCACCTTCTCCATATTCACCACCCGACCATCCTGTATTAATTAACCATACTTTTACATTCTCTTCATCCATTTTTTTTCCTAGCATTTTTGCATATACAGTAGGATGAAGTGGCATAAATGGAGCTCCAAAACAAGCAGAAAAAGTTGCTTGAGGTTCAATAATTCCTTCTTCTGTTCCTGCAATTTTTGATGTATAGCCAGAAATGAAATGGTACATAGCTTGATTTGTAGTTAGTTTTGAAATTGGTGGTAAAACTCCAAAAGCATCAGCTGTAAGAAAAAAAATATTTTTTGGTGATTTTCCTAATGAAGGTTGTGCAATATTTTTTATATGATAAATCGGATAACTTACTCTTGTATTTTCAGTTTTACTACTATCTTCAAAATCTACTTCATTATTTTTTTTTAATATAATATTTTCTAGAAGTGCACCTTGTTTGATAGCAGCAAAAATATCTGGTTCAGATTCTTTTGAAAGATTAATACATTTTGCGTAACAACCCCCTTCAAAATTAAAAATTGTATTTTTTGACCAACCGTGTTCATCATCGCCAATAAGTTTTCTAGATGGATCTGCAGAAAGGGTTGTTTTGCCTGTTCCAGAAAGTCCAAAAAATAATGCAGTATCACCATTTACACCTGAATTTGCTGAACAGTGCATAGATAAAACTTGGTTTTTTTTAGGTAAGATGAAATTTAAAACTGAAAAAATACCTTTTTTAATTTCTCCTGTATATCCTGTACCTCCTATTAATATGACTCTTTCAGTAAAATTGATAATTGAAAAATTTTCCTCATTTATACCATATTTTTTTGGTTCTTTACTTTTGAATCCTGGAGCACATAGTATTGTCCATTCGTTACTGGTTTTTTTAAATTCTCCTTCTTCAGGTCTTAAAAACATATTGTAACCAAATAAATTTGACCATGGATATTCTGAAATAAGTCTAATATTTAATTGAAATTTAGGATCGGCACATGCATGAGCATTGCGTCCATAAATAATTTTATTTTTTAAATAATTTAACAGACCTGATTTTAATGATTGGTAATTTTTTTCGTCAATAGGTTGATTAATTATTCCCCAATCTACACTTTTTAATGTTGTATTATCTTTAACAATGAATCGATCTTTTGGTGATCTTCCTGTAAATTTACCAGTATCAATTGCTAATGCACCATTATCCGTTAGATTACCCATCTTTAACTTGAGAGTATGGTCTATTAGTTCTTTGGGACTTAAATTCCACAGTATGTTTTTATTTTCTGATATAAATTTTGTTATATCATGAAATTCACTTATATCAATTTTACCCATTTTACGTTAAGATTAAATTATCTTTTGTAAGTAAGATACTTGTTAAGGTTATCTAATTTATGTATTTATTTCATTTAGTTGTCAAATAAAATTGTTATTTTTTTAAAAATTATGAAAACAATTTTGTTATTAGGTCTAGGTAGATCAACAAACACTTTAATAAAGTATCTTTTGCAATCTGAAGAATTAAACATAAAAGTTGTTCTTGCAGATAAAGTCTTAAGTCCATTTGTTAAGGATTATATTAATTATGAAAATTGTGAATTTGTTGAATTTAACATAGAAAACGTTGACTTAAGAAAAAAGTTAATATTAAAATCAGATTTGGTTGTTTCAATGCTCCCTCCACGTTTTCACGTTTTGGTCGCTAATGAATGTGTTAATTTTAAAAAAAATCTAGTAACTGCATCCTATGTGTCTAATGAAATACAAAATTTAGACCAAGAAGCAAAAAAATCTAATATTCTTATTTTAAATGAAATAGGTCTAGATCCTGGTATTGATCATATATCAGCCATGGAAGTTATTGATTCATTGCATAATCAAGATGCTAAAATAACAACATTTAAATCCTTCTGTGGAGGTCTTATTGCCCCAGAATCAGATAATAATCCTTGGAACTATAAAATTACTTGGAATCCTAGAAATATTATTTTAGCCGGTAAAGATGGTGCAACTTATTTAAAAGATGGTTTAGAGAAAACATTTAATTACAATGAAGTTTTTAATCATGTTGAGTACGTTGATATTCCAAATTGTGGTCGTTTTGAATCATATGCAAATCGAAACTCTTTGCATTATAAAGAAAAATATAATTTACAAGATGCTAAAACAATTGTTCGTGGTACTATTAGATCAGTTGGGTTTTGTAAAGCATGGAATATTTTTGTTCAATTGGGAATGACTTCAGAAACAAATAGTGATTTTATTTCAAAACAAAATTTTTTAAATTATATGAACAACATTGCTGATCCCGACGTTCATGAAAAAATGAACTATTTAGATTTACATAACAGTTGTTATTCCAATATGAATTATGATTCTTCTTATAGTTATTTAATGAATGTTTTATCTGAAAAATGGTCACTTTCAAATAGTGATATTGATATGATTGTTATGCAGCATAAATTTGTATATCAGCTCAATGGAAAAAATCATAAATTAAATTTATCTATGGTTGTAAAAGGTGAAGATACTATACACACAGGAATGGCTAAAACTGTTGGTTTACCAGTATTTTTTGCTTGCAAATTAATCCTCCAAAATAAGATATCACTTAAAGGAGTGAGAATTCCAGTTTACCCAGAAATATATAAGCCTATTTTAAAAGAACTATCCCAAAATGGAATTCATTTTATAAGAACCTCAATTAGTTAACGTGTGGTAGAAATGAATAATCTTTACCATATCTCATCATTTGTTGAGTAAAATCCTTAGGATAATCAATTTTAACGTCTATTATTTCACCTGAATTATCCTTGACTAATGTGTAATTTGGGTTTATAAACCCCCCATATGGTGCGCTATCAAATTTTTCAGATCTTGATAAAACTTCCTTATGTATTTCTAAGTCAATTTTAACACCATAATTTTCCACTAAATTTTTACCTGCTTCGAAATCGCCTTCAGATGTAATTCTTTGAATCTCCCTCAATAACTCACCAAATATTAATTGTAATTTTTCATAGTTATTTATAACAAAAAATGTTTTATTATTTATAGCCTTTTTTTCAATAACATTCTCTTTTAAACCTCTTTCATAGGCCCACGCAGAAACTAATTGTCTATTTCTCATGTGGTCCTGTTCAATATTTTGCCCTAATTCTATTCTTCGTAATTGAAGCATTAATCCATTACGTATGTAAGAGTCATACTCTGCTTTTCCACACTCTAAAGATTCCATTAAGCCAATTTCAATAAGTTTTGGATTCATTATGTAGTATAGTGCCACTAAATCAGCCCGAGCTTCTTCTAAAGTTGATTTATAATTTTTTAAAGTTTCTTTTGGTGTTCCTACACCATCATTGATCTTCCCTGAAGCGTGACCGACAACTTCATGTAATAATGTGCCTAATTTGTCAGCAGCATCACCATATTTTTTAGCTCTTTCAATTTCTTCTTCATTAAAACAAAATTCATTTAAAAAACCAGATCCTGTTGCAGCTCCACTATATGCAGAAATCAAGTTTCCTAAACTTACAGACTTAGATCCTTGTTCAGTTCTTATCCAATTGTTATTTGGTAAATTTACACCAATTGGTGATGATGGAGATGCATCTCCAGATTCCATCGCTACTGTAACCACTTTATAACTAACACCAACTACATTTTCTTTTTTATGTTCATCCATAATACTAGAATTATCTTCAAACCATTGAACATATTCATTAATTACTTCTGTAGTTTTTGATGCCTCCATATCTTTTATTTGTACAATAGATTCGTACGCACCTTTTCTTCCGGCTGCATCGCCATAGACTTCAACAAATCCATTGATCCAATCAATATCAGTTTTAGTATTTACCCATTGAACGCAATAATCATCCCATTTTTTTATTTCGCCAGTAGTGTAGTAATCAATAAGTAAGTCAAATGATTTCTTTTGATCCTCATTTTCAGCAACTTTTTTAGCTTTTTTGATCCAATAAATCATTTGTTCAATTGCATCACTATACATACCACCTAGTTTATAAATATCTTCATACAAATCTCCATTTGTATTTTTTCTTAATTTAGAATTTAATCCATATTCTGGTGCTCTTTCTTCGAACTCTTTTTTATAAAATAAATTGACTTCATCCACTGTTACATCTTCTCCATAATAATTATTTGCAGAATTAAGAATGATGTCTATGCCAGCATCTCTGTTAACACGTTTTAAATCAATTTCTTCATTAAATATTATTGGATTTAACTTTCTAGCTAAATCCATTTTATCTTCACCATTTAGTAAAGGAAAGGAGTATTCAGTTGAAGATTCTGTTCTATTAATTAATTCATTAATAAAGTATTCAGAAGTAAATTTCGGTTTAATTTTTTTAGATGCGTAATGATGGTGTATTCCGCCAGAAAACCACACCCTTTTTGTATACTCCATGAAGTTTAGAAAACTATCACTTTTTCTATCACCTGGATAATTAGCAACTATAGTTTCTAACGTTCTTCTGATTCTAATATTATGTCTATAATTTTGATCAAAAATAATATCTCTTCCACTTAGAGACGCTTGGGATAGATAGTAAATTAGTTTTTTTTGTTTTAATGTTAGTTCTTCAAATCCTGGAACTTTATAGCTTATCATTTTTATATCTGCAAATTGTTCAGTTAAATACTGAAAATCATCAATTTTTTCATTTTCTTTATTTGTTATAGTACATGAAGAAATTAAAATAAAAATGAATAAATAAATGGTAGATTTTAAATTTTTCAAAATAATTGATTTTAGTTAATAGTTAAAAAGTGATGTTGTAAATAATACTTAAATTTAAGGGTTTATAATGAATTTGTAATCTTAGTTTTTAAATTAATATTTCTTTCTTTTAAATAATCTAAAATAAAATCATAACACTTTTTTTCTTTACCAATTAGTTCAGGAGTATATATGCCCTTTTTCTTAAATATATTATTTATTAATAATGCTGCGCCAGCAGTACAAGTATAACCTGTAGTTCTAGCCATAGATGTTATATTTGTTTCATGATCATATTCATCATATAAATTGATTTCATATGATTTTTTTTTGTTCTTTAACACAATTCTCATTGTTGTGAATTCTCTTTCACCATCACCAAGTTGCCATTCTTTTTCTAAAAGTTGAGCTGTGAGTTCAATGGGCTTGATGATTGTGCCATTAATGCATTTTTTTTCTTGAGAAAATAATCCGATATCTTTAAGTAATTGAATTTTTTCGGCATGTCCAGGATATCTCAATGTTTTTTCTTTCATGTCTGCCACATGAGACATAGTAAACAATAGACTTCTCAGTCCATCTGTATTAAAAGCTTCTAAGTCTTCATTGGTATCAAAATTTATAATTTCTCTTTCAGATAGTGGTGCCTTTATAATTATTTGTCCATTTTCAAATAGTCTAGCAGGTCTAATGTATTCTTCAATTACATCGATAGGAGAAAAAGGAGCCTTGTATTCGAAAGGTAAAACTTTTTTTATAGGTAAACCTCCGACATAACACTCATAGGAGTCAATTTTAAAAATTGAATCATAATATCCAAAGATAATGTTACTTAGTCCTGGTGCAACTCCAAAATCAATTAGTGCAGTTACTTTATTTGATTTTGCAAGTTTGTTTAAGTCAAGACCATTTTCAGGAAAAAAAGAAATATCAATTACATTTTTTTTATTTTCAATAATTGTCTTAAGTGTTTTGTAACCCATGAAACCAGGTACAGCAGAAATTATCAAGTCAAAATTAAATATAAGATTTTGAAGTTTTTTTTTATTAGATAAATCTTCCTTTATCAGATTAATTTTAGGATTTTTTTTTCGAATTTTTTCTAGATTTTTTTGATTTATATCAGCAACTGAAATAGAGTTGTTTTTTGATAAATCCCATGCAATTGCACTTCCAACTCTACCTCCGCCAAGAACTAGTATATTTTTCATTTAATTTAATTAAGAACAAGAAGTTGACTTTTAACATAATCAAAGGCATGAAAAATTAAAAGAGAATAAAAAATATTTCCTAATAATGTATTTGTGAAAAAAGGAATTGCTAATAAATAACATTGAAAAAGGCCATTAATATCATTGCTGTACATATTAGATGTTAAGAAAACTTGAAAGTTAGTAATTATAAAAAAAATAATACTTGATAAAAATGCAATGGAAATAATATTTTTTGTTTTAATATTTTTCTTTAATAAAAAACCGCATCCAACCATTAAAATAAAACTAACATATACAGATAATTGAATTTCATAACCTAAAAGTAAGTCAGAAATCAACATAATAATTGTGGGAATAATAAATGAAAGCTTTTTGTCTGAAATATATGCACCTCCAAATACTGCTATTGCTCCTATAGCTGTAAAGTTAGGTGGGTGCGGTATTAGTCTAGTTAAAATTCCAAGAATTATAAAAAAAGTGATTAATAATTTGTTTTTACTCATTATAAGTATGTTTATCTTGCTCAAATTTATAAATAATAAATAAAAATAATTCTAATAGATTAAAATAAAAAAATAATTATTTCTAACTTTCAAATCAATAACTCATTATTTTTTACTTTGTAAGTTGATTTAATTGATAAATGTTAATTTATTAATAGATCAAAATTCTTAAATTAAAAAATAATGCGCATTAATTTAATTTCATATGAATAACATTTTATTTACTTTTTTATTTCTGGTTTCACTTGTTTATTCTCAAAACAATGATTTAATTCAAAATGCAATTTCTATAACTTGTAATAGTTCTTTTCAATCTTCGACTTTAGGTTATAGCTCTGACCAAGAACAATTAATTCAATATGGACTTGATGAATGTGGGACTTCAGTAGATGTTTCTCCTGGTGTGTGGTATTATCTTGATGGAAATGATTCTTATGTTGCTTTGAATACGTGTTCATCTTTATTTGACACTAAAATACATGTGTTTTCAGATGATGGTTTTGGTTTAACTTGTGTTACAGGAAATGATGATGCCTATTTTTGTGAAAGCAGTAACTTACATTCTCAAGTAGCATTCTTTGCTGAACAAAATTTAATTTATTACATATATATTAGCGGATTTAGTTCAAGTGAAGGTGATTTCCAATTAAACCTATTGTGTGATGTTGGAGGATGTATAGATGAAAACGCTGAAAACTATTGTCAAGAATGTCTTATAGATGATAATTCATGTGTATATACTACTGGATGTATGGATGTTGCTGCTTCAAATTTCAGTGTTGATAATGATATTTCTGATCCTTCAATGTGTGAATACTTTTTAAACTGTAATTCTGATCAGCAACTTGTTATGATAAATTTGAATCTAGGTAGTTGGTCCAATGAAATTACTTGGGATATACAAAATGAAGAAAATCTTATTGTAGCCAATAGTCCTATCTTAAATAGCTTTTATGAAGATTATCAAAATTACACTTCTTATGTATGTTTAAATATTGGAGAAACTTACTTTTTTAACGCAAATGATAGCTATGGTGATGGATGGAATTCGGATGGAGTATATGAATTAAGTATTTGTGATCAAGGAGTTATAATTGCTAATAATAGTGGTAATTCTCCTAATGATTTTGGTTTGACAGAAGAATTTATTGTAATATCATCGGAGTGTAATTTATATGGATGTTTAGATTTTGAAGCATGTAATTTTGATAGCGGAGCCATATATGATTCAAATTGTATATATCCTGAAAATTATTATGACTGCGATGGAAATTGTATTAATGATTTAAATTCCAATAATATTTGTGATGAGATTGAGATATATGGTTGTACTGATCAAATAGCATCCAATTATTTTAATGAAGCAACTTTTGATGATGGATCTTGTTTATATTCTAATATTTGTAATGAAAATGAAATACAAATAGATGTTTTAATTCAAACTGATTATTATCCCAATGAAACATCATTTGTTTTAAATAATAATCAGGGCGTCATTTTTGCTTCTGAAAACTCTGTCTTTAACGAAGGCAATTTTGCTTATCCCTTTCAATATTGTTTGCCTGACATTGATTGTTATATATTTACTATTTATGATAGTTATGGTGATGGATTATTTTCAGAAGGTGGTGTTGAAATCTATTATGAAGGTGATCTTGTTTTAGAAGATCCAAGCTTTCAATATAACACTTCTATTACAATGAACTGTCCTCCAGGTTATGATTGTAATACATCAGTTGAAGTTGAATTAGGTGAACATTTAAGTGAAACAAATGATTTTTGGTATTTATTTACTCCTGACTCAAATGGTCAATATAATATAAACACATGTTTATCTAACTGTAATACGGTAATTTATGTGTATGATTATTGTACTGGCTTAATTGTAGATGAAACAAATGAAGGTACGATTTATTATAATGATGATTTATGTGGACTTCAATCAGAAATATCTCCATTGTTTGTAGAAGGTGAATCCTACTATATAAGAATAAAAGGTGATTGTGATAATATTGAATGGGAATTAAATTATGAGGGTCCAGTTTCTGGTTGTATTGATGAATTAGCATGTAATTTTAACCCAATTGCAGAAATAGATGATAATACATGTATTTACCCTGGTGATCCTGATTGTAGCAATGGACCAGATTTGATGGTTATGCCATTTGAGTCAAGTATGTATTTACAAATTTACAATAATGAAGATGGTTGTGCAATTGAGGAAGGTTGTTTGACAGGTTATGGAACACGTTCCATTATTAGATTTGATACTTGGATTAAAAATGTTGGTAATTTAGATTATTTTATAGGTTCAGTTGATGATAATGAAAACACAAATCAGTTTGAGTGGGATATGTGTCATAATCATTGGCACTACAAAGGATATGCCGAATATGTTCTTTTTGACTCTGATGGACAAATACTACCAGTTGGATTTAAAAATGGTTTTTGTGTTATGGACTTAGAGTGTAGTGGGGATACTGAATTAGGTGTTCCTGCTGGTAATTTTACTTATGGATGTAGTATTATGGGGATATCTGCAGGATGTGGAGATATTTATAGTTCAGGTCTTTCTTGTCAATGGATTGACATAACTGATGTTCCTGATGGTTCTTATACTTTTGTAGTTAGAACAAACTGGGATCAAGATCCTGATGCTGCTGGAAATGTTGAACTTAGTTTTGATAATAATTGGGAGCAAACATGTATTGTTATATATACTAATGAAGATGGTAATAAAGATTATTATATGGCAGTTGATATAGATGGAGATGGAATTAACAATAATGATGATAATGATGTTGATGGTGATGGAATAGATAATGTTTTTGATTTAGATTCAGATAATGATGGTATTTATGATGCAGATGATAATTCTCCATTAGGTTTGTTTGATTGTCCTACTTATTCAGATTGTAATGGTATTGAATTTGGATCAACACAATTTGATTGTAACGGAATTTGTGGGGGAAATGCAGTAAATGGAGATTTAAATATGGATTCTTTTCTAGATCTTTTTGATTTGCAACAATATTCTTTAGAAATTATTGCAAATGATTGGAGTGCTAATCAATGTAATGATTTAGATATGGACGGAGAAATTACTGTCTCTGATATTGCTTTAGCGGTAAATTGTGTGGAAAACTCTCAACAACAGCTTACTAGAGATAATCAAACAACTCCATGTGATTTTGGAATGGAAATTAATAACCCAAATGATACTGTAACACTAAGTATTGGTCAAGTTAATATTGAAGAAAGTTATGTAGATGTTTATATTTTAAATCCAAATAATGAAGTTTTGGGGTATCAATTTACTATGGGTAATATTATAATTAATTCAATTGAAAATTTAGTTCCAGATTATCAAGTTCAACCTCAATTTTCAGCACTTGATGGCATGATTCTAGGTGTTTCATATGATAATTCATTAATAATTAAAAACTATGAACCTGCGCCACTATGTAGAGTGTATTTTTCTTCAATAGATGAAAATACATGTATAGATAACATTATTGATATTGTGAATCAAAATTATGAAAATGTTTACACTATCAATAACACTGATCCATGTATATCAAATATTAATATTAATCAATATGATGATTTATCATTTTTTATATATCCAAATCCGGCTAAAAAACATATAAATGTTAAAATCAATATTGAAAAAAGATCTGATGTAGTTGTTAGTCTTAAAACTGTTTTAGGAAAATCAATATCTACTAAATATGTTAATAGAAATAATGAAATTTTAACTTTTGATGTTGAAAATTTGTCTTCAGGTGTTTACCTAGTTAATATTGATTATAGAAACACTAAATTTGTAAGACAAGTTATAGTTGAATAATATTTAATTAAATGAAAAATATACTTTACTCTTTGCTATTTTTAATTGGATGTGTATCACTGTCCATATCTCAAAATATAGATAATTTTTGTGGCTGGAATTATAATCTCACATCTGGAAGTTCAACAATTGCAATATTATCTACTGAAAACTTTGAATTATACTCTAATCAATTTGAAAATTCAATTTCAGTTTCTGAAATTACATGTCCTGTTTTAATTGGTGTATTTTATACTGGTGAAAATGATCAGTTATTTTGTGGTGGATATACTACTTGGAATAATAGTTCAAATTTTTCAATAGCAGGTTGGGCTGATGATGCTACCACTCCAATTAAAGATGGTTTTTCTTCAGGTGAATCCTATACATTTCAACTGTGTATAGAAGGTTATGGAGAGTTGCTATTCAATGCAGTTATGAATGAAAATCCACCATTTTTACATAATAATTTTGCAACAAACGGTCTGTCTGGCTTATCATCTTCTGTCACATTTGTTGATGATGATTTATTTACTTTTTTATCAAACAATTGTTCTTTAATAAATAATATTGAGTATTCTAAAAAATCTGACATCTTATTGAAAACTGACTTATATGGAAGGACTATTGATTGCGAGAAATATAAAGGTTTTATGATAGAATTTTATAAAAATAATTCATATCAAAAGATATATAAGTTTTAAACTTGAGCTATTTTATCTGAAATATATTTACCTGAAAATAGTTTTTCTTTTACTTCTTTAAATGCATTAATTGTAATATTCACATCTTCTTCTGTATGAGTCGCTGTAGGAATAAGTCTAAGCATTATTACTCCTTTTGGTACAACAGGGTAGGTAACTATTGAGCAAAAAATACCATAATTTTCTCTCAAATCAACTGTTAGATTAGTAGCTTCACCAACACCTCCGGACAAGAAAACTGGTGTAACACAACTTTCAGTGTTTCCAATATTAAATCCATTTATTTTTAAACCATCTTGTAATTTATTTGTAATATCCCAAAGTTGATTCCTTAATGAAGGATCGTTTTGCATAATCTCTAGTCTCTTAATCGCGCCCACAACTATAGGCATAGGTAATGATTTTGCAAAAATTTGAGATCTTGTATTGTACCTCAGGTATTCAATGACATCTTTAGTTGAACTAATAAATGCCCCAATACTAGCAAAGCTCTTTGCAAATGTTCCAAAATATATATCTATCTCATCTTGCACTCCTAATTGCTCACCTGTTCCAATCCCATTTTTACCCATAGTACCTATTCCATGTGCATCATCAACAAATAATCTAAAATTATATTTATTCTTTAAGTCACATATTTCTTTTAATTTACCTAAATCTCCTGCCATTCCAAATACGCCTTCGGTAATTACAAGAATAGATCCACCAGTTTCTTCAATTATTGTATTAGCTCTTTCTAGTTGTTTTTTTAATTTTTCAATATTATTATGAGGATATTGATAACGTTTCCCCAAATGAAGTCTAACACCATCAAGAATGCATGCATGGGATTCAGAGTCATATACGATTACATCTTGTCGATCAACTAAGGCGTCAATCGCAGAATGCATACCTTGATATCCAAAATTTAATAATATAGTATCTTCTTTTTGAGTAAAAAGTGAAAGTTTCTTTTCTAATTCTTCATGTTTATTAGTGTTTCCGGACATCATTCTTGACCCCATTGGAGTGCCTAATCCCCATTCTTTTGATGCATCTGCATCAACCTTTCTAATTTTAGGGTGATTTGATAGTCCTAAGTAATTATTTATACTCCAACATATCACCTCTTTTTTATTGAAAGTCATTCTGCTTGCAATTTCTCCCTCAATTTTTGGAAATGTAAAATAACCATGTGCGTCTTTTGCATGCTGACCTAATGGTCCTCTATTCTGTTTTAATTTATCAAATAGATCCATTTTGTAAAAAATTAAATTAACACAAAAATACAATTATTAGAAATAATTGGCTCTTTTCTCAAAGATATTAAATATTTGTGTATTATATTTGCACGATGAAAACACTTTATTTTCTTTTCTTCTTAATTATTTTTTCATCTTGTTCACAGTATAGAACTTATCAACAAATATTAAAAAGTGAAAATATTGAATTTCAAATTGAAAAAGCATATGAATACTATAACTCAAGTGATTATGCGAGAGCGATAGAATTATTTGAAATTTTACTTCCTCTGTATAAAGGAAGTTCTCAAGCTGAGGATATATACTACCATTATATATATTGTAATTACTATATGAATGATTATATTTCAACATCATATCATGCAAAAAATTTTATCTCTAAATTTGTTTTGTCTACTAAAAAGGAAGAGTTATCTTTTTTATCCTCATATTGTTATTATTTAGATTCGCCAAGATTTACCCTTGACCAGGATAATACTTTACAAGCTATTAGTGAATTAGAAAAATTTATTAATAATTTCCCACATTCTGATAGTTTGAATGTTGTAAATAATTTAATTTTTGAACTAAATGAAAAGCTTCAAAAAAAGAATTTTAAAATAGTTTCTTCATATTATGATAGAGGTGAATTTAAAGCTGCAATATTTGCTATTGATAATTTTCTTTCTGAATATCCTGAAACTAATTTTATTGAGGAATCAAGATACATTCAGGTTAAATCTTATTTTGAATTAGGTAAAAATAGTATTCCAGAAAAAAAGGAACAAAGGGTAAAAGAAGCTATATTTGCATGTAATGATTATTTAATTTCTTTTCCTAATAGTGTTTTTATTGAAGAAGTTAATAGTATTTATCAAAAATTAAAAATCTTAGAAAATGGATTATAAAAAAACAACCGCTGCTAGAACAACAATATCAAGAGATATTGAGGAGTTAGCTTCTAAATTCGATGGCAATATTTATGAATTAATTGCTATTTTAAAACAAAGAACTAATCAGATTGGTGTTGAGATTAAAGAAGAATTACTTGCGAAATTAGATGAGTTTGCAACACCTTCTGACACTTTAGAGGAGGTTTTTGAAAATCAAGAGCAAACAGAAATTTCTAGATTTTACGAAAGACTCCCAAAACCCACATTAATTGCTATACAAGAAATCCTTGAGGATAAAGTTTATACTAGAGAACAAGCTACAGATGAAGAAATTTCACTAGATCAGGAAATAACTTTAGAAGAAAATGACAATAATCAAGATTTAGCTAACTCTCAAGAATCTGCTGATGAAAAAATAGAAAAATCCGACGATTCAAAATAATTTTACATCTAAGTTCGTTTCACTATTATGAAATCTTCTAATAGCTCAGTTCTTTTTGGAAAGAAATTATTAATTGGAATTTCTGGTAGTATTGCAGCATATAAAATACCTGAACTTGTTAGGCTTTTTATTAAATCTGGTGCTGAGGTTAAGGTAATAATGACAAAAAGTTCACAAGATTTTGTATCTCCTTTAACTATTTCAACTTTATCTCTTAATGAAGTGGTTTGTGATTTTGTAGATCCAAAGAAAAATACATGGATTAATCATGTTGAATTAGCTAATTGGGCTGACTTATTTTTGATTGTTCCAGCTTCAGCAAATACAATTTCTAAAATGGCACATGGTTTATGTGATAATATTTTATTAGCTACATTTTTATCCTCTACATTACCCATTTTTTGTGCCCCTGCTATGGATAGAGATATGTATTTAAATCAATCAACATCTGATAATTTAGATATTATTAGATCAAGAGGTGTGCAAATTTTAGATGCAGAAAAAGGTGAGCTTGCTAGTGGGTTGTTTGGTAAAGGCAGGATGCAAGATGTTAATACAGTCTTTTCTAATATTGAGAATTTTTTTTTAAAACAGAATCTCCTTAATGGTAAAAAAATTTTAGTAACAGCTGGACCTACATATGAAAAAATTGATCCTGTTCGTTTTATAGGAAATTTTTCCTCAGGTAAGATGGGATGTGAATTAGCAAAAAAAGGTGCGGAAATGGGTGCGGAAATTGATTTAGTAATAGGTCCTTCTAATTATAATATTTCACACCCTCTAATTAATAAAATAAATATTCTGAGTGCAGATGAAATGTTTGAAATATGTTCTGAGAAATTTAAAATGGCAGATATAGCAATTTTTGCTGCTGCTGTATCTGATTTTAAGCCCGCAGAATATTCTAAGCAAAAAATAAAAGAAAAGTCAATAGTCATTAATACAAAAAAAAATAAAGATATTGTTAAGTTACTTTCTGCAAAGAAGGACAAGCAATTTGTTGTAGGTTTTGCATTAGAATCTAACAATGAGACAACTAATGCTATTAATAAATTAAAAACTAAAAACATGGACTTAATAGTTTTGAATTCACTTAATGATAATAATTCTTGTTTTCAATCAGATAAAAACAAAGTTAGAATTATTGATAATAATTTAAGTATTAAAGACTTTCCATTAATGAGTAAAAATGATGTGGCTGAAGAAATTTTTAACCAAATTTTAATAAACCAAACATTTATTGAACTTTTTAAATCAATTAAGAAATGAGATTGATTATTTTTTTAATATTATCGTCACATTATATTTTAATATCTCAAGAATTAAACTGTAAGGTTAGTGTAAATTATTCTTCAATTTCTAGCCCAAATAAAGAAATGTTTAATTCAATGCGTCAAAGTATTTATGAATTCATGAATAATACTAATTGGACAAATGATATTTTTGATAATGAGGAGAGGATTGAATGTACTATTTTAATTAGATTAGATCAACAAATATCTACAGATGAATTTTCAGGTTCAATTTCTGTTCAATCTTCTCGTCCAATTTATAAAACTTTATATAATAGTCCTATTCTAAATATTTTTGATGATCAATTTCGATTTAAATATATTGAATTTGAAACATTAGAGTTTAATGAAAATACACATATATCAAATTTAACATCTGTTCTTGCATTTTATGCTTATTTAATTATTGGAATGGATTATGATACATTTTCTAACAAAGGTGGTGAGAATTTTTTCTTAAAAGCACAAAAAATAGTTTCAAATGCACAAAATGATAATAATGCTACTGGGTGGAAATCATTTGAAGGATTAAGTAATAGATATTGGTTGGTGGAGAATTTATTGAATCCTGATTTTGCAAATGTTAGAAATTTTTATTACAAATATCATCTTGAAGGTCTTGATCAATTTACTGAAAAGCCCGAGTTTGTTAGAGAATATATTGCGGAATCTATTTTGTCACTTCGTACATCTTATAATCAAAGACCACGTGGCTATTTGTTTCAAATATTTTTTGATACTAAAACTGATGAAATTGTAAATATTTTTTCAAAAGGAACAATTATGCAAGCAGATGAATTAGTTAATTTACTAAATCAAATGTCAGTAAAAAATTCACAAAAGTGGTCAAAAATTTTAACTTCTCAATAGTGATTTATGATAAAACAAATTATTATAAAAAACTATGCAATAATTGACAGTTTAGAAATAAAATTTCAAAAAGGATTTACTACTATTACTGGAGAAACAGGTGCAGGCAAGTCCATCATTTTGGGTGCTTTAAATCTGCTTTTAGGTTCAAGATTTGAATCAATAAATTTTAAAGATAAGTCTAGAAAATCTATTATTGAAGGTGAATTTATATTGTCCAATAATGAAATGAAAAAAAAATTATCGGAATATGACTTGGACTTTGATAAAGAAATTATTATTCGAAGAGAATTTATTTTTCAAGGTAAATCAAGAATTTTTATTAACGATACACCTGTAAAACTTGATGTGTTAAAAAAATTAAGTCTATCATTAGTAGATATTCATTCACAACATGAAAACTTACTATTAACTAATAATATCTTTCTAATAAATTTACTGGATCAATTTTGTGCAACAAGTTTCACGGATTTTAGAAGTATTCTGTCAGATTATAAAACACTATTTCATCATTATATTGAAATTAAATCTAAAATTGAAGACAAAAAACGTTATATCCATCAGGATATTAATTTAGATTATTACAAGAATATAATTAATGAATTTAATGAGATTAGTAATGATTTATCCTAGAAAATAAAATATGAAAATGAATTAAAATTAATATCAAACCTTCACCAAATAAAATCAACTATATCTGAATCTATTTATTTACTAGAGGAATCTGAAAATTCTATTATTTCTAAATTAAATTCATCTATTAGTAATTTGAATACAGTCAAAGGTTATGATACCAACTTAGATGCTTTAAATGCTAGGTTAAAAGAAAATAGTGTAGATATTCAAGATGTAGTATTAGATCTTAATAATTTAAATAATAATCTGTCATATGATGCACAAAGATTTCATTTTTTAGAAAATATTCTTAATAAAATTAATTCATTAGAAATCAAATTAAACGTTCATTCTGTCGATGATCTTATTTTAAAAGTAAAAGATATAGAAACAAAGGTTTTTACAGCTGAAAATGCTTCTAATGATATTAATTGTTTAAAAAATGAGATGAACAATTTGCATGAAAAACTAATTAATTGTGTAAATAGTTTGACTTTTTATAGAAAAAAATCTAGTAATTATATTATAGAACTTTTAAAAAATGACTTATCTGATTTAGGCATTTCTTATTGTCATTTAAAATTTATTTTTGATAAATCTGTAGATTTATTAATAAATGGAAATGACAAGATATCGCTAATGTTATCTTTTAACAAAGGGCATGATTTAAAACCATTATCGTCAATTGTTTCTGGTGGTGAAATGGCAAGGTTAATGCTTTTGTTAAAAACCTATTTATTTTCAGTTAATAAATTTTCTACAATTATTTTTGATGAAATAGACTCTGGTGTTTCAGGTGATATTGGAAGGAAAATGGGGAGAATTTTAAGAAAAATATCAAATCAAGGACAAGTAATATGTATTACTCATTCTCCTCAAATTGCTTCATTAGGTAATCATCATTATAAAATTTCAAAAAATGAACATGCAAATTCTATGGAAAGTAAAATTGAAAAATTAAATTCTGAATCAAGAATTAATGAAATTGCTAGAATGTTAAGTGGTGATCATTTAAATAATGAAGCTATTGCTAATGCAAAAAAAATGCTTGATATTTGAATATAAAAATTATAAAAAATGTCTAATCAATTATTAAAAGGAAAGAAAGGTATTATTTTTGGCGCATTGGATGAAAAGTCTATTGCATGGCAGGTGGCATTAGAAGCTGTAAGAAACGGTGCTGAAATTATATTAACTAACGCACCAATTGCATTAAGAATGGGGTCAATCAAAAAGTTATCTGATGAATGTCAATCAATTATTGTTCCTGCAGATGCTACATCAATTCCTGATTTGGAGAATCTATTTACAACATCGATTCAACATTTTGGAGGCAAAATAGATTTTGTTTTACACTCTATAGGTATGTCATTAAATGTTAGAAAAAAAAGACATTATACTGATTTGAATTACGATTTTTTAATTAAAGGATTAGACGTTTCTGCAGTTTCTTTCCATAAAATGCTTCAAGTGGCTTTTAAATTAGATGCTATTAATGAATTTGGCTCTATTTTAGCTTTAACATATATTGCATCTCAAAGAACTTTTCCTGATTATAATGATATGGCTGAAAATAAATCCTTTTTAGAGTCAATTGCTCGTAGTTTTGGTTATCATTACGGTAAATCTAAAAATGTTAGAATAAACACTATTTCACAGTCTCCAACGTTAACTACAGCTGGCAGTGGTGTTAAGGGATTTAATGAGTTTTTTGAATATGCAAATAATATATCACCCTTAGGAAATGCAAGTGCAATTGACTGTGCAAAATATTGTGTATCATTATTTTCAGATTACACGAAGATGGTGACAATGCAAAATTTATTTCATGATGGTGGATTTTCGTCCACTGGTGTTTCTCAAGAAATTATAGATAATATGAAAAGTTAAAAGTTTATTTTTTCTTTTTTATAACTACTATTTTGTCTTTTGAAATATCTATTTTAATACTATCACCAATTTTTAAATTATTTGAAATAATTTCTTCTGCTATTGCATCTTCTATATATTTTTGTATTACCCTTTTAAGGGGTCTCGCACCAAATTTCTCATCGTAGCCTTTTTTAAGTATATAAGATTTAACTTTTTTTGTGAAACTGACTTTATAATCTAACTCATGAATTCTGGTGATCACTTTATTGATTTCAATATCTATAATTTTAAATATATCTTCCTCATTTAAATGATTAAATAAAATCACATCATCTAGTCTATTAAGAAATTCTGGTGCAAAAGTTCTTTTTAAAGAGGCATCTATTACACTTTTCGCTTGATTATCTAAGTTTTCTTTTCTTGCAGATGTGTTAAATCCTAATCCCTTACCTAGGTCTTTTAGTTTTCTCGTTCCAACATTTGATGTCATGATAATGATAGTATTTTTAAAATCAATTTTTCGACCTAGGCCATCAGTCATAATTCCATCATCCATTACTTGAAGTAATAAGTTAAAAATATCAGGGTGTGCTTTTTCTATTTCATCTAACAAAATTATAGAGTAAGGTTTTCTTCTAACCTTTTCAGTTAATTGTCCTCCCTCTTCATATCCAACATATCCAGGGGGAGCACCTACTAATCTTGATATTGTAAATTTTTCCATATACTCGCTCATATCAACTCTTATTAGGTTATTTTGTGAATCAAATAGATAGTTGGCTAATTCTTTAGCAAGCTGAGTTTTTCCCACACCTGTAGGTCCTAAGAAAATAAATGATCCTATGGGCTTATTTGGGTCTTTAAGTCCTGCTCTATTTCTTTGAATTGCTTTAACAACTTTTGAAATAGCTAAATCTTGACCAATAATTTTTGTTTTTAAATCAGTGGACATACTTGATAATCTATTGCTTTCAGTTTGTGCAATTCTTTGAACAGGAATGCCACTTATCATAGAAATAACTTCGGAGACATTTTCTTCTGTTACTATCTCTTTGTTTTCCTTCATATTCTCTTCCCACTTTATTTGCTCATCTAATAATACTGCTTCAGTTTCTTTTTCTACATCTCTTAGTTTTGCTGCTTCCTCATATTTTTGTTTTTTTACAACTTGTTTTTTTTCATTTTGTATTTCTTGTAGTTTATTTTCAAGATCAAGTATTTTTTTAGGGACATTAATATTGCTAATATGTACTCTAGAGCCAGCTTCATCTAATGCATCTATAGCTTTATCTGGTAAATATCGATCACTCACATATCTGTTAGTTAGATTAACACATGCATCTATAGCTTTATCTGAATATATAACATTGTGATGTTCTTCATATCTTTCCTTAATATTGTGAAGTATTTGTATAGTTTCACTTACACTTGTTGGTTCAATTATTACTTTTTGAAATCTTCTTTCTAGTGCACCATCCTTTTCAATATGTTGTCTGTATTCATCTAAAGTTGTAGCACCAATACATTGTAAATCTCCTCTTGCTAAAGCTGGTTTAAACATATTTGATGCATCTAATGATCCAGTTGATCCACCTGCACCGACAATTGTGTGTATTTCATCAATAAATAAAATAATATCATTATTTTTTTCTAATTCACTCATAATAGCTTTCATTCTTTCTTCGAATTGTCCTCTGTACTTTGTGCCTGCTACTAGAGATGCAACATCTAATGCAATTACTCTTTTATCAAATAATACCCTAGAAACTTTTTTTTGAATAATTCTTGATGCTAAACCTTCTGCAATTGCAGATTTTCCTACACCAGGTTCTCCAATTAATAAGGGGTTATTTTTTTTTCTTCTTGATAAAATTTGTGAAACTCTTTCAATTTCCTTTGCTCTACCGATTACAGGGTCCAGCTTTCCCTCATCAGCAAATTTGGTTAAATCTCTACCAAAATTATCTAACACAGGGGTATTTGATTTTGATTTTTTTCTTATATCCGATAATCGTTTTTCACTTTTGAACTCAGATTCTTCTTCATGTTCAATAGAAGAAGTGAAATTTTGCATTTTATCATCCTTGTTCTCACCCTTATTGCTTTTGAGCTCTTTATACTCTAGTTGATTAATAAATTCTGATTTCACTTTTTCATATGTTATATCGATATTATTAAGAAATTTTGTTGTTTTATCATTATCATTTCTTAGAATACATAGCAATAAATGAGTTGTTCCAATTATTTCTGAGTTAAATACTCTTGCTTCAAGAAAAGTGGTTTTTAATGCCTTTTCAGCTTCTTTTTGTAAAGGTATTTGTGAGCTATTATTTATTTCGTTTTTAGTATTACTCTTACTAAGAGCAAAGCTTTCAATTTTTTTTTGTAGGTCCTCAATTTTAACACCAAGTGATGTTAAAATATCTATTGCTCCTGATTTTTTAAGCTTAATTATTCCTAAAATAAAATGTTCAGTCCCAATAAAACTATTTGAAAGTCTTAATGCTTCATCTCGACTAAATCCAATTACATTTTTTATATTTGTAGAAAAGTTTTCCTCCATTTTTATTTCTTTAATAAACTATAAATATATATCATTATTAATTTATTCAAAATTTTTCATAAAAACTTCGTAATTCTATGTGAGAATGTTATATAATAACATTATCTTGTATTAGTTAAAAAATATCATTTTTGTATTATGTCAGAAAGAGAAAAAATTATTAAAATAAATATTGAGGATGAGATGAAGTCCTCTTATATTGATTACTCGATGAGTGTTATTGTTTCTAGGGCATTACCCGATGTAAGAGATGGTTTCAAACCTGTTCATAGAAGGGTTCTTTTTGGTATGTATGAATTAGGTGTTTTATCTAATAGGTCTTATAAGAAATCTGCAAGAATTGTAGGTGAAGTACTTGGAAAATATCACCCTCATGGTGACACATCTGTTTATGACTCTATGGTGAGAATGGCACAAGAATGGTCATTGAGATATCAGCTTGTTGACGGTCAAGGTAATTTTGGATCAATTGATGGAGATAGCCCAGCAGCTATGCGTTATACAGAAGCAAGATTAAGAAAGGTTAGTGAAGAGATGCTATCAGATATTGATAAAGAAACTGTTGATTTTCAATTAAATTTTGATGATACTCTCAAAGAACCAACGGTATTACCTACTAGAGTTCCTAATTTACTTGTTAATGGGGCTTCTGGTATTGCAGTTGGAATGGCTACAAATATGCCTCCACATAATTTATCAGAAGTCATTGATGGTATTTGTGCATCTATTGATAACCCTGATATAACAGTATCTGATTTAATTGAATTTATAAAAGCACCAGATTTTCCTACAGGAGGTATTATATATGGTTATGCAGGTGTTAAAGAAGCACTTGAGACTGGTCGAGGTAGAGTTGTGATGCGCGCAAAAGTTATGTTTGAAGAAAAAAATGGCAAAGATTTAATTATTGTTAATGAACTTCCATATCAAGTTAATAAAGCTGATATGATTGTTAAAACTGCAGAACTAGTTAACTCTAAGAAACTAGAAGGTATCTCTGATATAAGAGATGAATCTGATAGAAATGGGATGAGAATAGTATATGTTCTTAAAAGAGATGCAATTCCTAATATTGTACTAAATCAACTTTATAAATATACACAACTTCAAACCTCTTTTAGTGTAAATAATATTGCACTAGTTAAGGGTAGACCAATGTTACTTAATGTAAAACAATTAGTTGATTATTTTATTGAACATAGACATGAAGTAGTTGTAAGAAGAGCAAAATATGAACTAAAACAAGCTGAAAAAAGAGCTCATATTTTGGAAGGTTTGTTAATTGCTTTACAAAATATAGATGCAGTTATTCAATTGATTCGTTCTTCTAAAAATCCCGAAGAAGCTAAAAATTCTCTAATGAATAAATTTGAATTATCTGAAATTCAAAGCAAAGCTATTCTTGACTTAAGACTACAAAAACTTACTGCATTAGAAATTGATAAAATCAAGGAAGAGCATGACAAGTTAATGGAATTAATTACATCATTAAAAAATTTGTTGTCTAATAAAGATTTGAGAATGAATCTTATCAAAGATGAATTGTTAGAAATAAAAGATAAGTACTCTGATAACCGAAGAACTGAAATTAATTATGCTGGAGGTGATTTAACTATGGAAGATATGATTCCAGATGAGAAAGTTGTTATAACTATATCTCATTTAGGATATGTTAAAAGAACTCCACTTTCAGAATATAGAATTCAGAATCGTGGTGGTGTTGGTCATAGGGGAGTTACTACAAGAGACGATGATTTTGTAGAGCATATTTTTGTTGCAACTAATCACAACTATATGTTGTTTTTTACGAAAGCTGGTAAATGTTTTTGGATGAGAGTTTATGAAATTCCAGAGGGCTCTAAAGTTTCAAAGGGAAGAGCTATACAAAATTTAATTAATCTTCCATCTGATGATAAAGTCATGGCGTATCTAAATGTTAAAGATCTTAAAGATCAAGATTATTTAAATAACCATTATGTCATTATGTGTACTAAAAATGGTATTGTTAAAAAAACATGTTTAGAAGCATATTCACGCCCAAGACAAAATGGAATAAATGCTATTGGTATTAGAGAAGGAGATAGTTTACTAGAAGCTAAATTAACCGATGGAAATTCTGATGTAATGATTGCAGCTAATTCTGGTAAAGCAATTAGATTTAATGAAACTAAAGTGAGATCTATGGGCAGAGGAGCATCAGGGGTTAGAGGTATTTCACTTTCAAATGACAAAGATGAAGTCGTAGGAATGGTCTGTGTTAATAATCCTGAATCTCATGTTTTAGTTGTTTCCGAAAATGGTTTTGGTAAAAGATCAGAAATTGATGCTTATAGAATTACTAATAGAGGTGGAAAAGGTGTCAAAACAATTAATATTACTGATAAGACTGGTAAATTGATTGCAATAAAAAATGTTGTAGATGAAGATGGTTTAATGATCATTAACAAAAGTGGAGTTATGATTAGAATGAATGTTGAAAAGATGCGTGTAATGGGTCGGGCTACTCAAGGAGTTAAATTAATTAACCTTAAAGAAGGTGATCAAATTTCATCAGTTGCTAAAGTTGAAATTGAAGAAGAAAATAATCAATCTGATGATTTAGATTTAATTTCTAATGATGATAATCTTTCTGAATTATCAAATAAAAATGAAACTTCGTCTCCAGAAGAGAGTCCATTAAATGATGACACTAAATCAATTTAAAAACTAATGCTAATTATTTAAAATAAAACAAATGAAAATAAAATACTTCTTGATATCAATATTAATATCAATAAGCTGTTATTCACAAAAAGCAGATCTAACTAGTGCAATTATTGCATTAGATAATAAAAATGATTTACAATCTGCAAAAAAGTGGATTGATATTGCAACTACCAAAATAAATTCTGGTTCAACTTTTAAAAAACCTAAGGACCAATCTAAGTTTTTATACTACAGAGGACTTATATACCTTAAGGCATTTCAGTCTGACACTCTTATTTCTGATTTTACATTACTAAAAACTGCATCAGATTCCTTTATAGAAGATGTTGCATTGCAATCAAACTTTTATAAAAAATCAATCAATCAACTCTCTGTATGTGCATATTTGTTTCAAGATGGGGCATACAAAGATTATGAGAAAAAAGATTTTAATAGTGCACTGAGTAAGTTTGTTAATGCAATTAATATCAATGGGACTGCTGGAGTTGAAAAAATTGATACTTTTAATATGTATAATGCAGCATTAATGGCTTATCAGTCTGAAAATTTTCAAGAATCTATAAAATGGTCAGAAAAATTGGTTAATATTAATCCAAGTGATGAAAGATTTCATTTGAGATTAATTAGAGCTTATGCTGATATGGGTGATACTGATTCTCAATTAAAAGCTATTAAAAATGGTAGATTAAATATTCCTAGTTCTCAAGACATAATTTTTGAAGAAGTTAATTATTATTTATCAACAGGTGATAATAAATTATTACTAGAAAGTCTAGATAATGCTGTCAAATCTGATGAAAATAATCCAATTCTCCATCTAGTTTTAGGTAATACATATAACCAGTTAAAAGATTTTGATAAGTCTAAGGCATCTTTTGAAATGGCTATAAAGTTAGATTCAACATATTTTGATGCATACAATAATCTAGCTAGTTTGTACTTAGATCAAACAATAGATTTAATAGAGAAAAAAAATGCTCTCAGCTATAAAGAAACATCTAAATTTAATAGTTATAAAAAGCAAATTAATGATCTTTATAGTCTAGCACTTCCTCATCTTGAAGCTTGTTTAAGAATAGATGGTAAAAATAAATCTATTGTTTCCGTGTTAAAGGAAATATACTATAAGCTTGGAGATTCGAAGAAAAGTATTGAGATGAAAAAATTAGAAGATTCTTTATAGTTTTTTTATTTATTCACAATCATTTTAATTGTTTTTTCAATTTTGGATGAAATTGAATCAGCATCCATTAATGTTTGACAACATTCTTGGTCAAGTTTCTCCTTTATCTCATTTATCAGCGTTAATAATATTTCTATTTTTTCTTTATCGTTCATAGTTATATTCTGCTAATATAAAAACTATTTGCTTGATTAAGACTTGTTACTACTAAATCATTAATACATACATTTTCAGGTAAAGTAGATGTGTAGAAAATTACATTTGCTACATCTTCTGCTTTTAATGGGGTGTAACCCTTATATACATCATTTGCTTTTTTAATATTTCCATGAAATCTGATTTTAGAAAACTCTGTTTTTACTGCACCTGGACATACTTGAGTTACTTTGATACCACTTTTTAGTAAATCAATCCTTAAACTCTTCGAAATAGCGTCTACAGCATGTTTTGTAGCGCAATATACACCACCTTTTTCATAAACTTCTTTTCCTGCCGTTGATCCTATATTAATAATATGACCTTTATTATGTTTTTTCATCCAATTTGAAACTATATGAGATATATATAATAAACCTTTGATATTTGTGTCTATCATTTCTTCCCAATCTTGGATTGATGCGTCTTGTATTTTATCTAGTCCTCTTGCTAGTCCTGCATTATTTACTAGTATGTCTATTTTTTTCCATTGATTCGGTAATGAATTTAAAGAATTTTTAACTATTTGGTGATTTGTAATATCAAAGTTTAAGGTTAGAATTTTATTGTTAAATAATTCTTCATTTTTAATTTTTATATTTTTTAATCTATTTTCTCTTCTTCCTGTTATTATGATATTATATTTTTCTTGTGAAAATCGTTTAACTAGTGCTTTTCCAATTCCTGATGTTGCTCCTGTGATTAATACTGTTTTTGTCATCTGAATATTAATTTTTGTTAGTTATTAAAATAATATTAAATTAGTTACTCCCGTATGTGATTATGTTTGAGAAATTAACACTAATATAATTTACTTTTTGTTTATGAAAGCTAGGGCGGGTCTGGTCTATTGATTGCAGAATTACCGAATTTTCATAACTGAGTTAAGCCTGTTCATTTTGAATTTCTTCAAGCCCATATACGGGTTTTTTATTTATCATAATCAATACCTTGATTTTTAAGAACAGATTGAGTTTTAATTGCAAAAAAAGCGATATATAAAAAACAAAAAATTGTAATGATATAAGATGAGTGGATGTTCCATATGTCTGCAATTTTACCTTGAATTGGGGGAACAATTGCTCCACCTAAAATCATCATAATTAAAAATGATGATCCTTGAGATGTGTACTTTTTTAGTCCTGCTATACTGAGTGAAAAAATACATGGCCACATTATGGAGCAAAATAAGCCACCACTTAAAAAAGCATATATACTAACAGTTCCAGTATTTAGTATTCCATATACCATAGATATAGTTGCTAAAACACTGAAAATAAATAGTGTTTTAACTGGTTTGTTTTGTCCAAGTAAAAAACCAAGTATTTGTATAATTATACATATAGAAAATAGTTTCAATGAATTTATACTACTTCCTCTAAGATTGATAAAAAAAAGAACAATTAAAAAAGCTATAAATGGAACCAATACATATAATATGTTTTTTGTTATTTTACTTGGATTGAATATTGAAATTGCTCCTAGCCATCTTCCAATCATTAAGCTGCCCCAATACATTGCAATAAAGTGTGAATTTTCAGCTGCACTGATATTTCCAAAAGAATCTGTGTTTAATAGTGCACCTAAATTACTTTGAATTGTTACTTCAACTCCTACATAACAAAATATAGCTAACATCCCTAAACTTAATTGTGGGTATTTCATCGCTCCCCAATCTTTTAGTGTTTTCTTTTTAATATATAGGGGTTTAACAATAATATATATAACGCTAATTAACAATATCAATAGGATAATTGAGCTTAATGTGTTATTTGATTGGATGGGATTTAATAAGCTGATAATTGTAAGAGTAAATATAGAAAACGTAAGAGTAATTAATAATTTATTAGCCTTAGGTGAAGACTCAACTTTAGAGCTATTTTTGGGGTTTGGTAAATTTCTAGAAAAATTTAGAAATAGTGCCATTGCAATAAATAATCCTGCTACGAAAATATATAGGATATTCATATTCTTAATCTCAGGATTTGTATTTAGGATTCCACCAAATAAAATTATACTAATTACAATTGGACCTATTGTTGTGCCTAGTGAGTTGACACCTCCTGCTAAATTTAATCTATGAGAACCTGTTTCGGGTTCTCCAAGAGAAATAGCGAAAGGGTTAGCAGCAGTTTGTTGCAAACAAAATCCAATTGCAATAATAAAAAGAGAAAGTAAAATTAAATTAAAAGATCCAAAATTAACAGAGGGTATCATAAGTAATGATCCAACTACAGAAACGAGTAATCCATAGATGATACTTTTTTTATATCCCCATTTATTTATTAAATCATTTTTTCTATTTGAGGAAAACAAAAACAAGAAAAGTGCTCCAAAATAATAAGCCCCATAAAAAGCGGTATCAATTAGTTGTGATTGGAATTGAGTAAGGTTAAAGTAATCTTTGCAAAAGGGAATAAATACACCATTTGACGCTGCTATAAATCCCCAAAAGAAAAATACAGTTACAAGTGTAATAAGAGCAGATAAATGATTTTTATTTTCTTTCATAAACTAATGAATTAAGATAAAATATTTTTTAGTAAATTTAGATGTATCATTAAATATATGAATTCAAAATTTTAAATTACTAATTAAGCTCTTTTATATGACTAAATCTATCAATTCCATACTAATTTTTATTTTTTTATTTTCTTTTTCAAGTAATTCTCAGGAGGATACTACTTTTGTTCAGGCTCATGATTATGTTGATATGGATGCTCATGGAAATTTTGACAACTGGGCTGTTTTTCCTGACGGAAGCAATTCATATAGACAAATACTAATGCATTATGATCTGAGATGTGGTTCACCAAACAATCCAACTTGGCCAGGTTGCAGTGGGTGGGACTACACAACTAAAATCAGTTTACTAAAAGAGAATGGCCTTGACGATAATGAAGATCCTATTTTTATACATGATCAAACATTAGCTAATGTAGTAACTCCCTATGGAACATATATGCAACCTGGAAATAGTCAGGGAACTGGATTTTCACCAAATTGGGTACATAGATATACATATGATGTAACTGATTTTGCTCCCTTGTTAAAAGATTCGGTTTTAATAAGAGCCTTTTATGGTGGGTGGCCACAATCTGGAGCAGGGGGTTGTTTTAATGTCACTTTAAATTTTGAATTTATTGAAGGTATTCCACCTAGAAATGTGTTGGATGTTAAAAATTTATGGTCTGGTAATCAATCTTATGCCAATCTACAAAACCTTACTGATTCTAATATTTTCTTCTCTAATGATGATTTAAACTCAATGTTAAGAGTTACTGTGAGTGGTCATGGATTAAATGGAGAGTTTACCGAGGGCGTAAATTATCATGTTGAGATAAATGATGAAAATATTTATACTCACGAATTATGGAGAGATGATTGTGGAGAAGTTGCTATATATCCACAAGGTGGCACATGGATTTATAATCGTGCAAATTGGTGTCCAGGAGACAAAGCAACTACAATAGAACACGAATTAACTGATTTTATTAATCTAAATGATAATAATAGTCTTTCGTTTAAAATATTAAAACCAAATTCAGTTTCGTGGTATAATCAATCAGAAGGAGAGGGGAGTGCTAGCTATATTTATGACGCGCAATTATTTACATATGGAGAGCCTAACTTTAATTTAGATGCTGTAATGGAGGATATCATAGCACCCTCTACTAAGCAAGAGCATTTTAGATTCAATCCAACTTGTTCAAATCCTATTGTGAAAATTAAAAATCAAGGATCTCAAAATTTGACAAGCGTTGAAATTGTTTATGGTTTTGATAATTACAATCCAAACATATATACTTGGGTTGGAAATTTAGAATTTGGACAGTCAGAGATAGTTATGCTTCCTCCTATAAATTGGTACTCTTGGGATGATGATTTGTCTTTTTATGCAAGAGTTAATTCTCCTAATTTTAATGAAGACGAATATAATGTAAATGATATATTATATACAAACTATGAGTATGTCCAAGAATATCCTAGTAAATTTGCTATGTATTTTAAAACAAATAATTTTCCAAATGAAAGTTCTTATGAGCTAAGAGATAATTTCGGTAATCTAATTTTTGAAAAAACAGGTATGGATGCTAATACTTTATACAGAGATACTTTTGAGTTAGCACCTGGTTGTTATAAATTACAAATTTTAGATACAGGAGGAAGTCCATATAGTAATGAAGATGGTTTAGCCTGGTGGGCTAATAATGATGGTTCTGGATATGCTAGACTAAGGTCTGTTCCGGGAGGTTTTTTTAAATATTATGAACCTGACTTTGGCTCAGAATTAACGGATTACTTTAGAATTGGCGAATATTCAATAGACTTAAAAGACCATTCATTTGCACCCTTTTTTGAAGTATACCCTAATCCTTCTAAAAACTACTTAAATATTGATTTTGAATTTGTAGATAAATCCAATGTAAATATTTTTCTTTTAGATATTACCGGACAAATTATATTTGATAAAAGATTTTATAATTCTTCAAGTAATTCAATTAAAATAGATATAAGTAATTTTCCAACTGGAATATATACTTGTGTGTTAAAAACATCTGCAGATATATTTAATAAAAGAGTAGTAGTGATAAAATAATTTTTATTCAAATTTGATATATTTTTCTCTTTGTATAAGAGTGTCACCTTTTATTTTACCATTTATCCAATTTCCTTCCTCTATAGTCTGACTAGAATTGTAGAAATATCCTTTGCCATTAAACTCACCTGATTGAAAGTCGCCAACAAAGAATTCATTGTTTTCAAATAACATGGTGCCAAATCCGTTGGGTTTGTTTTTATTAAATTCCCCTACATAAAGTATGTTATTTTTTGTGGCTTTGCTTATAAAAGTGCCATCTCCTTTATACTCACCTTTAATAAAATCACCTACATATATATTACCATTAGACCAAATCACTGTGCCATGACCGCTAGGTATATCGTCCCAAAATTCTCCAATATAAAGTGTGCCATTGTTAAATTTTTTCACACCATAACCATTTTGACAATTACCTGAAATACATTTACTGTTTGTTTGGTTTGGATTAATTTGGTTTTGTGCAAAAACTAAACTTGTTGTAAGAATTGTTGAAAGAAAAAAGAAATTTTTCATGTTATTTTTTTAGTTAATATATATTAAATATTATTTAGAAAATGTTTTAAACATTATATTTTTTAATTAAAGTATTTATAAAGATACTAGAAATAATAATTATAGATCCTATATAGAACTCTGTTGTCATTTTTTCTTCTTCTTTAAAAATGATGAGAGCTAAAAGAATAGCATAAATAGGTTCTAGGTTAACACTTATATTTACTGTAAATGGACTGATTTTTTTCATAATCTCTATACTTGCAGAAAATGCAAAGGCTGTACAAATTACAGATAAAATTAAAATGTATAAAACATCTATTTTGTTAGGAATGATATTAAAATTAAATTGATTAGAAAATAATAAATATATGATTATACCTATTGTCCCTCCAAACATCTCCCATGAACTAATGACTGTTGAATTATGTTTTTGATTAATTAAATTATGATTTAAGACTGTAAATAATGCTGCAAAAAATGCGGAAATGATTGATAGTATGATAGCTTTAAGATATAGATTTTCATAATTAAATATGATTAGAATACCTGAAATGACAAAAAGAGATAAAATTAATTCATGGACGTATATTTTTCTTTTATAAAATATTGGCTCAATTATTGACGTAAAAAGAGAAACACTAGATAAACATATTAATGCTAATGAAACAGTAGATTCCTTAATTGCTTCAAAAAAACATATCCAATGTATTGCTATAAGTATTCCAATTAATGAATATGTAATTAAGTTTTTTTTTGATATTAATAATTGTTTAAAGAATAATTTATTAATTACTAAGAGGCATATAAAAGAAATAGCCATTCTATTTAGTACAATGTGCGTTGATGACATGTCAATAAGTTTTCCTAAAATACCTGTGAAACCCCAAATTAAAATTATGAGATGTAAAAATACTAGGCTTTGTTTTTTAGATAAATCCATAAGAACTTCGACCTATTTAAATAAATTATACTTGATAGTCCAATAATTACAATACCAATTCCAATTATTTGTGCTTGAGTTAAATTGAAATTTAGAAACATATATTTATCTGTGATTCTGATTGTTTCAATTAAAAATCTTTCTATGCCATTAATAATTAGATATATTGAAAACAATACACCAGGTGTATGAATTTTTTTTCGTATGTTCCAAAGAAGAAGAAATGCACAAATACCAAAAATTGCTTCATAAAGAGATGTAGGATGAACAGCTTGAGGTAATTCATAACAATACTTTCCGACACAATCATTTATTTTTATTCCAGTTTCAATTACATTTCTTGGAAAATTATATCCCCATAACCAATCAGGAAAAAATATAGGTTTATTATCAAAATTAGCAACAATTCCCCAGTCTCCATCGCCAGAAAAGTGACAACCTAGTCTACCTATACCATATGATAAAATGAGAGAAGGAGCAAATACGTCAGCAAGTTTAGAAATAGGTATGTTATATTTACGAGCATAAAGAATTGTGCAAATTGTTCCTAATATAAGGCCACCATAAAATGTTAATCCACTAAAAGAAAATAATGCTTGAATAGGATTTTGAATAAAATAATTAAAATCTTCTAACACAGAGAAGAGTTTTGCACCTATTATACCACTTATAGCTGCAACAAATATAAAATTTAAGGATAAGCTTGAGGGGGTTATTAATTTAGTGGTTGAAAAATCTGATTTTTTTGATGTGTAGTTTATGTAAATGATACTAATTGTTAAAAAAATGAAACCTAATAATAGATTTCCTTCAGAATTTAAGATTAGTTTTTGAGGTTCTATTGAAAATGAATTATAATTTGCGATTATATATGTAATCTTGTATCCAAATAAAAAACTCATCAGCCCATTGAAAATATAATCAATAATTAGTGTCGTTTTTGATTTAGATGATTCTATTTTTATTGGATTGAAAATATTCATTTTTTCCATTCTTTTAAATTCTTTATTAATATAATAATGTCCAATAATGAATGCTAAAACAATAAAGAATCCAAAGGTTTGAATTGGTAATGGAATGTAAATTCCAATAATACTTTCAATTAAATGACTAATTGTAGGGAATGTCATACTTTTTAAATTATTTCTCCAGATGCATATGTAATATGATCGTGTACTAATTTGTTAATTTTTATTTTTTTTAACTTATTAGTAATATCTGGTTGATGTTTAGTTTTAATTTTAATATAGTTCTCAGAAAAACCAAATATGTATCCATCTTTTGTTTCATTTTCAAATAAAACTTCCTTTACGGAACCAATTTGTTTTTGATAAAAAGCTAATTTTTTCTTTTCAGACAGATTTCTTAATACTTTACTTCTATATTTTCTTTTTTCAATTGATACATGATTATTCATTTTAATTGCTTCAGTATTCATTCTCTCTGAATAAGTGAAAACATGTAGATATGATATATCAATTGATTTTATAAAATTAAGTGTTTCATTAAATAAATCTTCAGTTTCTCCAGGGAAGCCTACAATCACATCTGCACCTATGCATACATTCTTAATATTAGCATTAATTTTTAAAATTAAATCTTTGTAATATTTTGTTAAATACCTTCTTTTCATTGATTTTAAAATAGTATCACTTCCTGATTGAAGAGGGATGTGAAAATGAGGCACTAATATTTTAGAATTTTTAACTTTTTGTATAATGTCATTACTTATTAAATTAGGTTCAATTGATGATATTCTAACTCTAATATCTTTTAAGGTTTCAATTTCATGTAATAAGTCAATAAAATGTTCATTTTTATCAGTTTTAAAATCTCCAATATTAACACCAGTTAGAACAACTTCTTTTATTCCTGAATTTTTTAATTCATTGATTTTATTTATAATACTTAAGATATTATCACTTCGATTTTTACCTCTTGCTAAAGGAATGGTGCAAAAAGTACATTTATAATTGCATCCATCTTGGATTTTTAAAAATGATCTTGTTCTACTTCCATATGAAAAAGCACTTTTAAAATCATTAATTTCTTCAATTTCCTTATGAATTATTTTAGTTTCTAATTGATTTTTTATGTTATGAATATGTTTATTTAATTCAAATTTTGAATTATTACCTATGACTAAATCAACACCATGAATTTTACTAATTTCATTAGGTTTTAATTGTGCATAACATCCCATAATTACTGTTTTAGCTTTAGGGTTTTGTTTTAGTACTTTTCTAATTAAATAATTACATTCTTTGTTTGCATTTTCTGTCACTGAACATGTGTTAATAACATATATATCTGCAAACTCATTAAATTCAACCTCATTAAAACCCTCTTTTTTTACATTATTTGCAATAAAAGATGTCTCTGCAAAGTTTAATTTACAACCTAATGTGTGAAACGCAATTTTCATTATTTGCAAATATAAAATATTACTGATTTTAAAAATGATAATCTTTAAACTTTATATTTGATATTATTTTATAATTAAACTATGTATCATTTCTTGATTTCTGTATGGACAATTTGGTGTTTATTTATAACCATCTTTGTTTTTTTATTTTTTTTACCCATCAATTTATTGTTGATATTTTGTTTTGGTGAACTTGGTAAAGATATCTTTGTGAGATACAATAGATACATTGGGAATATATTATTATTCTTTTATTGTATAAGAAAAGAAATAAAAGGAACATACCCCTTCAATCATAATAAACCATGTATCTATATTGTTAATCATAAATCTTATCTAGATGTAATTATTGTTGCTTCAATAATTCCACATAAAATTAAATATTTAGGAAAAGCTGAAGTTTTTGATTGGCCATTAGTTGGTCTGTTAGCTAAGTATTCTGGACAAATTCCAGTCAAAAGAGAAGATAAAATATCTAGAAATAATGGCTATAACTCTATGAAAAGAGCTCTTGAAGAAGGTTTTTCTATTATAATTTTTCCTGAGGGGGGATGGAAAAATAATGGTGATAGTAAGTCTTCTAATCCATATAGTCTAAAAGAAAATACTTTACTACAAGAATTTAGAAATGGTTCTTTTAGACTTTCTTTAGAGTCTAGCGTACCAATTCTCCCAATTGTTTTAATGAATGCAGAAGATAGATTTTCAGATTTAAGTTTAAAGGTAACTCCTGGTTTAATTAATATTTATGTTGGTGAATTAATTTATCCAAATAAATTTGATGATTCATTTTTACTCAATAAATTTTGTCATGAAATAATGTATAATCAATTAAAAAAATATAATGATAGTTTGGGAAGTAAAGAAATTCAATAATTTAAGTACAATTGATTTATATGAGATTTTGAGACTACGTCAAGAGGTATTTGTAATTGAACAAAATTGTAATTACTTAGATGCTGATGGCTTAGATCTTTGTTCAATTCATTTAATGGGCTTTGTAGATGATAAATTAGTTGCGTATCTTAGAATTATTGATTCTGGAAAAATTTATGATACAATTTCATGGGGTAGAATTTTAGTGAAAAAAAATTACAGAAATAAAGGATATGGTAAAGCGATCATTAATAAAGCTATAGATTTACTTCCTCGAAATAATAAAGTTACAATCTCAGCTCAATTATACCTACAAAAGTTTTACGAAGATTTTGGTTTTTATTCTGTAGGTGATACTTTTCTTGAAGATGATATTCCACACATTAAAATGATCAAAAATGCCTAAGATTTGTTATAATGGACAATTTATTGATAAAACAAAATTTTTTTTATCAGTTAGTAATAGAGCTTTCAAATACGGTGATTCTTTTTTTGAAACAATTAAATGTGTTGATGCTTATCCATTATTTTGGGAAGAACATTATTTTAGAATTGCAGGCTCTTTTGTAATATTAAAGTTTTCAACTCCTGACTTTTTTAATATTGAATATTTTAAGGATTTAATTCATGAGTTATTAATTTTAAATAAATTATCAAAATCTAGTTCAAGAGTAAGGATTTCTTTTTTTAGAAATGATGGAGGATATTATTTGCCCAATGACAACTCTATTAGCTTTGTTATTGAAACCGATGTCTTGAAATCTAAGAAATATATTTTAAATCACGAAGGACTTATTTTTGGTATTTATAAGGAAAATTTATTATACAATAATTATATTTCAAGATTAAAAAGTAATAATAAAATTTTAAATATTATTGCTTCAATTTATGCTAAAGAACATCATTTTGATGATGTATTATTATTAAATAATAAACACAATGTAGTAGAATCAACTTTTGGTAATTTATTTATTATAAGCAATGGTGATATTATTACTCCTCCAGTTGAAGAGGGCTGTGTAGATGGGGTGATGAGAAAAGTTTTAATTGATAGACTAGAATTAAAAATAAATCTCAAGCCAATTTCTATATCTGATTTGCTAAATGCAGAAGAGGTTTTTATTAGTAATGTAATTAGAGGAATTCAATGGTGTTCTTTAATAAATAATAAAAAATTATCAAATAAATTTACTATAAGTCTTAATCAGAAATTAAATAAACTAATTTAAGTGAAAGTCTGTAGGTGCATTTGCCCACACTTTGTATTCTTGATTAATTTCAACTAAAGTACTTGACCAATCTATTTGTTTGAATATTTTGTTTAAATCATTAATTTCATATAAAATCCAAGATCCGTCTTGGATTTCATCATTTAATTGATATTTATCCCAACCTGCATACCCGATAAAAAAAAGAACATCATCAACTAGAATTTGTTTTTGGTTGATGCCATTAATTAATTTGTCAAAATCTCCTCCAAAATACAATTCATTTTTTATTTTTTTTGAATCTTTTATAATGTTGGGGTGTTTATGAATAAAAAATAATTTATCTTTTTCCACAGGTCCCCCTTCTTTAATTTTGATATTAAATGAATTTAATTCAGGGATAATGTCTTTTGGATTAAATAAGCACAGTCTATTAATAATTAGTCCAATAGTTCCTTCTTCATCGTGCTGTGTTAGTAAAATAATTGTTTTGTCAAAGCGTTTGTCTTCCATGAAAGGCTTTGATATTAATATGGTTCCAGCAGAAATTTCAATTTTCATATGATGAATATATACAATTATTTTATATTAATATAATTTTTATTTAACATGAAGAAAATAGTTGATAGATTTGATTATGATTTAATGACCCTTTCCAAGAGTGATCTTGAGTACTCTCCAATAAATCAGTTTAAAAAATGGTTTAATGAAGCAGTTGATAGAGTTGTAGAACCTAATGCAATGGTTTTGTCAACAAGTGACCAAAATGGAAATATTGAAAGTAGAGTTGTTTTACTCAAGGAGTTTAATTCAAGAGGTTTTATTTTTTACACCAATTATAATAGCTTAAAAGCACAAAATTTATTTATGAACAGTAATGTAAGTTTATGTTTTTTTTGGGCAGATTTACAAAGACAAATTAGAATCAATGGAATTGCTAAAAAAATATCACAAAAAAAATCACTAACTTACTTTAATTCAAGACCTAGGCAATCTCAAATTTCAGCATGGGCTTCTCAGCAAAGTCATTTGGTTTTTGATAGATGTGAATTAGAAAATAGATTTAAATATTTTAATCAAAAATTTGATGGTAAAAAAATTAAAAAACCAAGTTTCTGGGGAGGATTTAATGTGAATCCTAAATCTATCGAATTTTGGCAGGGAAGGTCAAATAGACTTCATGACAGATTCAAATACACAAAAAAGAATAGTAAATGGTTAATTGATAGATTGGCACCTTAAATTGTATTGTTGAAAATTATTTGATTTAATACTTCTTTTTCTTTTATAAATCCGTTGTAAAATTCTTTTGCAGATATTTCTTTTCCATTTTCTAACTTTAAATTTTCAATATTGAAAGATGAGCAACCATTAGTAACAATAATTTGATTCTTATTTTCAATATTCATTTTAATTTCACCTATCTCATTGTTTTCGATATTATCGGTAAAGTTACTTACTCTTTTAACAATAATATTTTTTTTAAATTCTTCTTTGGTATGTGATTTGATTAAAATAATTTTGATTTTAACCCCATAATTTGACATACCTCTTATGTAATTGTACATTTTAATTAATGGTTTCTTGTTAAATGAATCTATGTTGAGTTTTAATAGATCTTTGGTTATTTTAGGTGCTATTTTTAATATATTTTTTTTATAATTTTTTTGTTTTTTTAATTTGAATGAATTTTGAATCACACATTGAATTGTGTTTTTTATGAATTTAAAACTTTCCTCTTTTAGTAATTTATATAAATCTATTACATGATCTTCTATATTTATTGATACTTCTTTTTGCATTATTATGTCTCCAGTATCAATTTTTTCATTTATAAAAAAAGTAGTTAATCCTGTTTGCTTTTCTCCATTTATAATTGCCCAGTTTATGGGTGCAGCACCTCTGTATTCAGGCAATATAGATGCATGCAAGTTAATAGTGCCAAGTTTAGGTATTTGATAAATAATCTTAGGTATTTTTTTGAATGCTACAACTATACTGAGATCTAAATCTAATTTTTGTAATTCTTCAATAAAGATAGGATCTATTAAACTATCGGGTTCATATATTTTTAAGTTTAATTTTTTTGCTTCTTTTTTAATTGCAGATTGATTTTTTTTCTGACCTCTTCCAGATATTCTGTCAGCAACAGTAACCACGCCTTTTAATTCGTAGTTTAACTTATATTGATGAATATAAATACTTCTTAATGAATCTATAGCGAAGTCAGGTGTCCCGAAAAAAAGAATATTTTTTTTCATATTTGATTAGTAATAAATTCAATTCTATTTTCAATATTTGTTTTTGGTAATTCAATTAAGTTAAAATTAAATTTTAAGAATAAATTTCTTAGAAATTTATCAATTAACATTGCCTCTTTTAAATTTTCTTTTCTATAGTTATTTGTAGCGTAGATTTCAGACCAAAAAGGAGCATAAAACACATTGATAAAATAATTTTGATTTTTTATAATTTTTATCCATTCATGAGGATGGTTTAATTTCCAATAATTTAAATATGCAATCACATCAATTGTGCTCCTATCAAAAAAAGTTAAATTATTTTTTGCACTATGATAATCTTCAAGTCTCTTTTTAAAAATAAATTCACTTAACAATTGTTTACTTTCTCTAACTTTTTTATTATCAATATTTGACGGATTGATCTCTTTAAAACAAGTATATTTTTTTTTAATGAGAGCTTGTATAATAGTACTTTTCCCACTTCCTGGCGGTCCAGTTATAATTATTTTTCGGTTTTTCATGATTACTAATTTACATTTTATTTATTTTTAAAATATATTTTATTCAAATTACAATGCTATCAATAAAAGAAACATTTTTATCGATACAAGGAGAAGGGTTTTATGCAGGTCAATCTTCTTATTTTATAAGAACACAAGGATGTGATATCGGTTGTCATTGGTGTGATGAACCAAATTCTTGGTCATTAAATAAAGGTGTCAAGATGAATTACAAAACAATTATTAATAATATTAAGAAATCTAAAACTAATATTGTTGTTGTCACTGGAGGAGAACCATTAATGCATAATTTAGAAGAACTTACATCAATTTTAAAAGTTGAGAAATATAGTACTCATCTTGAAACTTCAGGAGCTTATCCAATAACTGGAAAGTGGGATTGGATAACTTTATCACCTAAAAAAGTTAAGCCACCTCAATCAAAAATATATAAAATAGCAAATGAGCTAAAGGTAGTTATTTATAATAAACATGATTTTAAATGGGCACTTGATCAATCTAAAAGAGTTCAAAAGGATTGTTTATTATATATTCAACCTGAATGGTCTAGATCTGAAGAAATACAACCATTAATTATTGATTTTATACAAAATAATCCATTATGGAGATTGTCACTTCAAACTCATAAATATTTAAAAATTCAATGAAATCATATGTTTTTATAGTTATTCATCTTATGACCTTTAGCTTATTTAGTCAAAATGAATGTAAATCTATAAATAGAAAGTTGCATAAAATTGATAAACTAGTCTTAAATGGTGAAGACTACAGAGCTCAAGAAATAATTTCATCAATTGATCCTTTATCTTGTTCCAATTTTTCAACTCTCAATCACATAGGCGATCTGTATTATTATTATAATAATTTTGATAATGCTTTATTATTTTATTTTGAATCTTTTTCAAAAGGTTATTTAAAATCAATGAATAGTTTAACACTTTATAAATTGTTAACATCACTTTATAAAACAGGAAATTATGAAAAGTTTGATTTGGTGATTAGTGATCCATTTTTTAATGAAAATCAACTTGATAATTTAAAATTTATTGATTTAATAAATAAAAATAATTTTGCATTGACCCATAAAATTGATTCTAATTATTTTCAACCTGTTTCTTTATCAATTAATTCGAATGCAGATGAATACTTCCCTTCTATGCCCATTGATTCTGATATAATTATATTTACTTACAGAGAAGATAATCTAGAATTTAAGGATGAAAATTTTTATATTTCACGAAAAGTTAATAATACATGGTTAAATCCTGAAAAATTAGGAAATAATATTAATAGTGAGTACAGAGAAGGTTCATTATCTGTTAGTTTAAATGGCAATGATTTGTTTTTTACTTCTTGTAGTCGACCTGATAGTTATGGTGGATGTGATATATATTATTCAACTTTAATTAATAGCTTAGATTGGTCAGTGCCAATTAATATAGGTTATAATATAAATAGTGAGTATTGGGAGTCTCAACCAGCTATTTCTTCTGATGGTAATATGTTATTTTTTTCCAGTAATAGACACGGTGGATATGGCGGTTCAGATATATGGGTGTCAAAAAAAATAAATAATTCATGGTCTCATCCTATTAATCTCGGACCAAGTATTAATACTGAAGGAGATGAATATACACCTTTTTTACACTCTGATAATCAAACATTTTATTTTTCTTCTAATGGTCATTTAGGTTTTGGTGGTTTTGATTTATATAGATCAACTATGTATTCTGACTTTAATTTTGACACTATCCAAAATTTAGGATACCCCATAAACACTCATTATGATGAATCTGGCTTAATTGTGGCGAAGAATGGAATAAAATCTTACTATAACTCAAATAAACTTGGGAATCTTGATATATATGAATTTGATATCCCATCTAAATTTTCAGCTATTCCTTCTACATTAATTGATGGAATAGTGATTGATTCAATTAGTAGAATGCCCGTAAATTGTGAAATAAATATAACATCTTTAGATAATAGCTGGACTAATACTATATTTCCTAAACAAGATGGTTGTTTTTATTTTACCGCTCCTGTAAATTCAAATTTTATATTAACAGTATCTTCTCCTAAATATGATTATTTTTATAAAGAATATTACTTGCAGGATAACCAAATTAATAAGTCAATTGAAATAATTTTAAATAGACTCAAAATAGGTAACAAAATTAATCTTGAAAATATTTATTTTGATTTTGATGATTACACATTGAAAAAATCATCTTTAACTGAATTAAAAAAATTTGCAAATTATTTGATTTTAAATTCCTCATTAATTGTTGAAATTGGAGGTCATACTGATAATGTGGGGTCAGATAATTATAATTATGATTTATCAAGAAAAAGAGCAGAGTCAGTTTATAATCAATTAATATTTTTTGGTGTAGATGCTAATCGATTAACATTTAAAGGATATGGATATGATCGTCCTATTTCAACTGATTCATCTGAGGAGAGCAGGTTAATTAACAGGCGAACAGAAATTATTGTAAAAGGATATGAAAGAAAATAAAGATATAAAAATTGTAGAATGTCCCCGAGATGCTATGCAAGGTATATTAGAATTTATTTCTATTGAAAATAAAATTAAATATATTAATTCATTAATTAAGGTTGGCTTTCCAATAATTGATTTTGGAAGTTTTGTATCTCCTAAAGCTGTACCTCAAATGCGTAGCACTGATAAAGTTCTACAAGGTTTAAATTTTCGTAATGATGTTAAATTACTTTCAATTATTTTAAATTTGAGAGGTGCTGAACAAGCATTATCTCTAGATGGAGTGGATATTTTAGGTTATCCTTTATCAATATCTGAGATATTTCAAAATAACAATTCAAATATGGATATAGCTACTGCAATTTCTGAAATTGATAAAATTTATGATTTATGTGTTAAAAAGAATAAAATATTATTAGTTTATTTTTCCATGGCATTTGGAAACCCTTATGAAGAATATTTTCATGTTGATTTATTAATTAAATATATGATCAAAATTAAAGAAATAGGTGTTAATATGATTTCTTTAGCTGATACAATTGGTAATTCTAACCCTAAGTCAATTTTTGAAATTTATTCAAAAGCTAAAAATTATTTCCCATCATTAGATATTGGACTTCACTTACACTCTAGAGCTGAAAATTCATTTGAAAAAATATTTGCTGGTTGGAATGCTGGTTGTAGAAGATTTGATACTGCTATTGGTGGATTTGGAGGTTGTCCCTTTGCACAAGATACATTAACTGGTAATATTGCAACTGAAAAGTTAATTAACTTTGTTGCTGAAAATAACATCAAACATTCCCTAGATTTATTAGCTTTTGAAAATGCATATAATCAAGCAAAAAAAATTTTTAATTAATTTCTTTAAGTAAATGTAGAGCAGTTAATGCGGCATCTACACCTTTATTGCCTATCTTTCCTCCAGATCTATCAATAGCTTGTTTTTCATTTAAGTCTGTAGATACACAAAACACAAAAGGGATATCAAATAAAATATTTAAATCTTTGACTCCATTTGCAGTTGCTTGAGATATAAATTGAAAATGAGGTGTTTCGCCTTGTATTATAGAACCAATTAAAATTATTGCATCTGGCTTAAATATTTTGTATAGTTTTTTGCCACCATATATTAATTCAAAGCTTCCAGGTACAGATAGATTATATATAGAATTTTTTTGAACACCATAATCTAATAAGGTGCTTTTACATCCCTCAAGAAGTCTTCCAGTAATTTCATTATTCCAAATAGATTTAACAATACCAATTTTTTTATTTAGACCTATATTTGAATCAAGACTATTAACAAGAATATTGTTATTTATTTTCATTAATGAGTTTATTAATATTTTTATCAATATTTAAAGCTTCTTTTGAATCAGGATAATTTGATTTAATTTCATTATAACAATCTATTGCTTTATCAGATTTGTTTAAAGATTCATATATTTTAGAGCATTTCATCAAAACTATTGGAGTAATTAAATTATTTTTATTTACATCCATTGATTTGAGATAATACTCTAATGCTTCTTCAGGTTGATTCAAGTCTGAAAATGCATCGCCAATTGTGATTTTTGCGATAGATAATAATAACTTGTCTTGAGAATTGAATTTTTCAAGTGTTTTTATAGCATCTGGATAATTAGATGTTTTATAGAATGATATGCCAGCATAGTATTTAGCCAATGAAGCTGATTTTGTTTTTGAGTATTTATCTATAATGTCAATAAAACCAAGAAAATCTTCATTTCCATTTAATGCTAATTTAAATGAATCTTGTTCAAAAAATCTTTCAGCAATAAATAGTTGTTTTTGGGCTTTTTCATTTAAAGGTTTTATATATAAATTGTTATAGCTATAAAATAATATGAAAGCTAGTATTATTATGCCGATTATTGAAAATATACTTTTTCTATTATTCTCAACAAACTGTTCTGCTTTACTTAAGCCTTCCTCTAAATTTGCTAATTGTTTTTCAGTTACATTCTTTTTTTCCATAAAAACTATATTTTGCCGTAAAATTAAGTTATTTTATGTATTTATTTGACAAAAAATTATCATGATTTTAAAATTTTTATCTATAATCAACTTTAAAAATCATGAAAATACATCTTTAAAGTTTGATGAAAATATAAATTGTATAGTGGGTCCTAATGGTGTAGGGAAAACAAATTTATTAGATTCTATTCACTACTTATCATTTTCTAAAAGTTATTTCAATTCTATTGAGTCCTTTAATATTAAGGAAAAAGAAAATTATTTTATGATTAAAGGTGAATTTTTTAATCAAGAAAAGCAAGAATTAGATATTAATTGCTCATATACTAATAAAAAAAAGGTTTTAAAATTTAATAATAAGAAATATGATAAATTGTCTAACCATATTGGTAAAATTCCTTTAATTATTATTACACCTATTGATTCAAATTTAATTAATGGTAGTGGAGAAATAAGGCGAAAATTTATAGATAAATTTTTATCTCAAATAGATTCATCATATTTAGAATCTCTTTTATTTTATAATAAAACCCTTAATCAAAGAAATGCATTGTTAAAAAATTCTCACAATACTAATGATTACATAGACCTTTTAAATACGTATGATGATAGTCTTGCTGAATTTGGAACTCAAATTTTCAATAAACGTAGAGATTATATCTCATCAATTATTAAAACAGTTAAAAAATACTATAATATTATTTCTAATGATAGAGAAGATATTGATGTTGAGTATTATTCTGAACTACAAAATAATTCTTTTAAAAATTTACTTAAAGAGAACCTCCAGAAGGATTTAGTGTTACAATTTACAAGTTCTGGCATTCATCGTGATGATTTTATTTTCAAAATGAAGGAAACTAATATAAAGAAAACCGGCTCTCAGGGTCAACAAAAATCTTTTCTTATTTCTTTAAAGCTTGCAAATTTTGATTTACTCTATACTAAAACTAATGAGAAGCCTATATTATTGTTAGATGATGTCTTTGACAAATTAGATGATAATAGAGTTGAACAAATTATGACAATATTGAATTCTGACAATTTTGGTCAAATTTTTATTACTGACACTAGTTTTAACAGGATAAACTCTGTTATGAGTACAGCTAAAATTAGCTGTAAGTATTTTTTATATAATTTTAACGGAACATATCATGAGAAAACTTAAACCTAAAAAAGTCAGCGAATTACTTCTTGAGTTTTACAAAAAAGTTCAACAAAAACAAAAAAAAGATCCATTGTCAACTTGGATTAGTGTTCTAGGTAAACAAATTGAAAATGAGACAGAACACATAAGTCTTACTAAAGGTATATTATACGTGGAAATTAAAAATCCTTATTTGAAAAATGATTTGAGTAATGGAAAAAAAGAAATATTAAACAAACTTCAAATTCTAGATCCCAGAATTTTAAAAATTATTTTTAAATAATTTATAAAATATCATCTTTTGAAAAATGGAAATTACTTTCAATTTCAGCGTTTTCATCACTGTCAGATCCATGAATTGCATTTGCATCAATTGATTTCGCATATATTTTCCTAATAGTTCCTTCTTGAGCTTCCTTTGGATTTGTGTTACCAATTAAATTTCTAAATTCTTCAACTGCATTTTCTTTTTCAAGAATAGCAGCAACAATAGGTCCAGATGTTATATAATCTATTAAGTCATTAAAAAATGGTCTTTCTTTATGTATGTTATAAAATTCTTTAGCTTGATTTGGAGATAGTTTTGTTAGTTTCATTGCTAGAATTTTAAATCCGGCTTTCTCTATATGAGTAAGAATTGAACCCATATGTCCATTCCTCATGGCGTCGGGTTTAATCATAGTAAATGTTCTATTTGTGTTTTTCATTTTTTTTTTTTTTCGAATTTAAAAAAAATACAACATATTAATATCTGATTTATATTATTATTTTTGTTTTAATGTATGATTTAAATTATTTAAGTATTCAAGATAAATTATCTAGTAGAAAGAATATCGTTATTACTACTCACAAATCTCCAGATGGTGATGCTCTAGGTTCATCATTAGCTTTATTTTTTGCTTTGTATAAAAATCACAATGTTAATATTATTGTACCTAATGAGTTTCCGAACTATTTAAATTGGATGCCTTCGTCTAATAAAATAAAAGTTTATGAAAATGAAACTGCAAATTGTGATTTAATTTTAGATAAAGCTGATATAATATTTTGCTTAGATTTTAATAAACTTTACAGAACTTATTTGATGTCTGAAAAGTTGAAATTAAGTGATGCTTATATGATTATGATAGATCATCATGAGGAGCCTGATCAATTTTGTGATCAAATTCTTTCTAATCCTTTAATTTCTTCAACAGCAGAACTTGTTTATGAGTTTTTACTTAATCTCAATTTTCAAATAAATAGAAATATAGCAACTTGTCTTTATACTGGAATAATAACAGATACGGGTTGTTTGAAATATCCTAATGTTACAAATAAAACTCATGAAATTATTGCGCAATTAATGTCACTGAAGATAAATCACTCAATTATTCATCAAAAACTATTTGATAATCAAAATAAATCTCGATTTGATTTATTGAAAATATGTCTTAATAATTTACAAGTTTTTCATGATTACAATGCAGCAGTAATTTTTTTAAATGAATCTGATTTGATTAAATGCAACTATAAAAAAGGTGATACAGAAGGCTTTGTGAATATTCCATTAAGTATTAAAAATATTTATTTCTCTACATTTTTTGTTGAATTTAAAGACGGTATTAAAATTTCATTTCGATCACAAGGTGATTTTGATGTGAATTTATTTTCTAAAAATTATTTTAATGGAGGAGGGCATAAAAATGCAGCTGGTGGTTTTATAGATGATAAAAATATTCAAAAAGTATTAGTTTATTTTTTAGATTCTTTAAAAGACTTTTCAAATAATTGATAAATGAGATTATTAATATTTTCTTTAATTTTCATCTCCTGTCAACCATCATATCAAAAAAAAATAAATAATAATCCAACAAATTATATAGATACTTTATTAATTGATCTCAATAAAAAAATCATTAAAAATGAAGAAATTGAAATAGATTCATTAGTAATTGCTTCAAGAATCCCTTTTATTAAACATCCTTTAGGAATCAGATTGCATATCAATGAAAAAATAAGTTCAAAAAATTTAAACCTTATGCCATTAGATGGTGATTTGGTAATGATTGAATATTCATGTGAAATTCTAGATTATGTCTCTCAATTATCTTATGATTACAATTTAATAGATACTTTAAATTTTCAGATTGGGTACTCAAAACAGATGCGAGGATTAAATTATGCAATTAAATTACTTGAAATTGGGGATAAAGCAAAGATTATAATACCTTCGTATTTAGGTTTTGGTTTAAGTGGTTATGGTAAAACAGTACCTCCTTATTCAACTCTAATATTAAATGTTAAATTATTAAAAATTCAATAAATGAAAAAAATAGCTTTCTTTACTATCCTTTTAATTAGTCTCTTTTTTATATCTTGTACTGCAACAAAAAAAGATAATGGTATGTATGCAAAAATAATTACAAATAAAGGTGATATTACAATATCATTGGCCTTTGACAAAACTCCTTTAACTGTTGCAAATTTTATTTGTTTAGCTGAGGGTCTAATGCCAGATTCTGATGGCCCATTTTATGATGGATTAAAGTTTCATAGAGTTATTCCTGATTTCATGATTCAAGGAGGCTGTCCATTGGGAACTGGTACTGGTGATCCGGGTTATAAATTTCCTGATGAATTTCATCCAGATTTAAAACATGATGGACCAGGAGTACTTTCTATGGCTAATAGTGGGCCAAATACAAATGGATCTCAATTTTTTATTACGCACAAAGAAACGCCTTGGTTAGACGGAAAACACTCAGTTTTTGGTAAAATTGAATCTGACGATGAAAATAGTCAATCTATTGTCAATGCAATTGAACAAGATGACATTATTGAAAAAATAGAAATTATAAGAGTAGGTAAAGAAGCAAAGAAATTTAAAGCTCTTGATGTTTTTACTAATTTCAAAGCTGAAGCTGAGAAAAAAGAAGAAGAAAGAAAAAGAGCAGATGCTGAGAAACTAAAAGAAATTACTGCTGGTGCTAAAACAACTGAAAGTGGTTTGTCATATTTTTTATTAGAAGAGGGGAGCGGGGCAACTCCAAAATCTGGAGATAATGTGTCTGTTCACTATTCTGGATATCTAGTTGATGGTACTATGTTTGATTCTTCCTATAATAGAGGTGAACCCATTTCTTTTCCATTAGGTCAAGGTCGTGTCATCAAAGGATGGGATGAGGGTATATCTCTTTTAAAAGTTGGAGATAAAGCTAAATTTATAATTCCTTCTGAATTAGCTTATGGTGACAGAGGTGCAGGTGGTGTTATTCCTCCAGGTGCAACTTTAATTTTTGAAGTTGAACTTGTTGATATTAAAAATTAAATTTTTTTTTATAATGAACTATTTATTTAAATCCTTTATTTTTTGTTATTTATTATTTTCATTTAATATTTATTCTCAGTCAGAAAAAGTAATTGCTGGTCCTATGGTGTCTTTTATTGACGCATATGGTACCCAAATTTGGTTTTTATTATCAAAGTCAGCAAAAAAAATAGAATTTGATATTAAAGATTATGATAAAGATAAACTTTGGGAGTACGATTTTGAAGTCGATAGTAAGAATATCAAAGAAGAATTTTTTCCTTACACTGTTAAGTTAGAAAAGCTACTTCCTAATAAAGAATATATTGCCACTGTTTACGTAGATGGAGAATTTGTTAAGGAAATAGATATTTTTACTAAAAGGCCACATCTTGATGATGTACAGTTTTTAATTGGCAGTAATTTGAAAAATCCATCAGCTACTATGTTATCTAATATGAGAAAGACAAACTCAGATTTTATGGTTTGGTTAGGTGGTCATGTTAATTTGGATAAGTCAAATTCATATGATGAAATAATTTCAAAATATGTAGATGCTAGAAAAAATACAGTTTTAAATAATTTTTTAACATCAACACCTCAGATTGCTACTTGGAATGATCATGATTTCAATTACAAAAATAATTTAACAGGTGATTTAATGGTTGATAGTTCATATTTTGCATTTAATGCTTTTTGGCCTAATTCACTTCAAAAGACATATAATTACACCTATTTTGATTATGGTACATACCAACGATATACATATAATGATGTAGACATTTTTTTACTTGATGCATGTTCTTTTAGATCTGAGAATAATTTATATGGAGATAAACAAATTGAAAGATTATTTCAAGAATTAAATAATACTGGTTCCACTTTTACTATTATCGCTAGCCCTATCCCCTTTACTGAAAAAAATAATGAATTAGATTTTTCTGATTTTAAAACACAATATGATTATTTTCTTTACAGATTAAAAATGTCAGAAAATAATGGGTGTATTTTACTTAGTTCTAGTGAAAATAAAAATGTTGGAACTAAACTTCTAGAATTAGAAATACATGATGATGTTAAAAATATTAATTTCAATGAATTCAATATTTCTCATTTATCTAATAATAATTATTCCCTAGTTAGTATTAAGGGTTCAAAAGGTAATAGAAAATTAACTTTTGAAACTTATAATGAAAATGGGAATATACTATTTAGTAAAACCTTGCACGAAAATGAATTATAATACTATTTAAAAAAATATAATTTAGATATATTATTATTTTTTGTTTGATAGTTAATTATGTATTCTCCTTGATTTAACTTTGGTATTTTAACTTGAGACTCTTTGGATAATTTTTTGGTGAATATAATTTGTCCATTAAGATTTATAATAGAAACTGTTCCTTTTTCTTTAATAGACTGAAAATTGATCATATTTAATGATTGATCTATAGTAAATATAGTTTTTCTATGCTCATTAATATTAATTACTCCTGGTGCCCATATTAAATCGTCAATTAAGTAAATGAGACCGTTACAAGCACAGATTACATTTGAAATTTCTATATTATTTATTGTTGGTGGAGTTGTGAAAGTATTAACGAAAGCATTATTTCCATCTATCATTTCAATTGTTAAATTTTGATTTGGTTCTAGCAATAAATCGTTAGGATAAAAATAATAACTTAGATAGTCAGTAACATCTCCTGTAAGTCCAATTAACTGGCTAACTGATGCACTTGGCACATTATCGTTAGGAAGAAACATTGTATAGTTATTAGGACTATTGCAATCATTTATATTGGGGTGATCCTCAAGTAAACCTTGATAAAAAAGATTAATTACAAATTGAAAATCATCATCTCCTTCATCTGTAATTACAGCCACATCCAAAATAGGGTTCTCACATTGTGAGAACCCTATAAATGGAATAAGACAATAAATGAATATTCTATACATTTACTTAACTAAATATTTTTTCTTAACAACACCATTATCATAAACATCAAATAAAATTGTGTTTTTAGTGTTAGGATTAATAACTCTCCCAGTGATATCAATAGTCTGCATTAAATTTTTACTTGATTTACTATTTTCAATTACACTTGTGTTGTTTAAATCTAATGCAGCCATTATTCTTGGACACATAAATTCTTGTATCATTGATGCAAATGCTAATCCTTTAGCCTCAGACATATCAGGACTACCTAGTGTTGAATAACATGCAAAAAATTCAGCAGTTAATGTTCCACCATCATTAGTTAATGGACTTGCAGCGCTTACTGATGGATATGAAGTTGGATCAGTTGGGTCATTATTCCACCAGTCCCATGGTGAACCTTGCTCATTCCATGGAAATAAACATGGTGAAGAGCTTTGACCAGTTATAACATCTCCTTTCGGTGCAACAATTGGAAAAAGACCTTCATAAACTGGATGTCCTTCAAATATGTATATAGGATCTCCGTTTTCATCAACTGCAGGTTGGCCAAACATATTTGTTGCTTGTACTTGCAGTCCAGAGTTTATCGCTCCATCACCATTTCCATAAAATGAATCAGTAACAGACATACTAAGGCCATTAAAAACATCATTATTACCTAGTTCGTCAGATCTTCTTTGAACTACTAATGAGCCATGTCCTTCGACCACAAATTCACCAGTTGTAGGTACTATAATGTCACCTACTTCATAAGGAGCATCTTGATCTAAGTAGCATTGCATACTAGCGATTGGCACTTCTCCTGCATTTATCCAAGAACTATCAGGTAATGCACCACCTATATTAAATGCCATATGTATTTCTGAAGAGTAGGTTTCATGATTTGGTGTACACATAATAATATTTGTTGCATCAGGTGTGCCATCTCCATTAATATCAAGTTCTGGTAGTGTGCCAGATGTTGTTCCATCTAAATTACCAAATACACTCTCGATTATATAAGGAAGACCTGTACTTTGATCAATAAATTTTGGTAGAGTTAGTTCAGTTGAATAATCATTTAATGTTGCTGCAGCTAAAGATACATAACCCCCTGTTCCAATTCCTCCAACTGCAATGTGATCAGCTGAGATTCCATAAGGATTTCCATCTTCAGCAACTGATTTTCTTAAAAATCGTACAGCAGTTCTTGTATCTTGTAAACCTCTGTATGCCGCTTGTATTAAAGTACTTCTTCTTACATCTTCATTTGTTGAAGATGGATTCCATCCTTGTCTGTAATTTACAGCTACAGCCACATATCCTTTTTTAGCAAATTGCACGCATTGTTCAACTATTGCATTATCTGTTTTTTCACCAGTTGCTTGACCATTTAATATTTTAGGTAAAAAACTTCCAGTATGTAACATGATTACAACAGGTCTGTTTGTTTCAGTATCACCTTCTGGAGTGTATATATCCATTAATAATGGTTGAGAAGCAGGTGGTTGAGCTGCTAATAAACCAATCACTGAAATATTATTACCATAAACCACGTCACTTAGAGTATCTACAGTAGTAAATTGCTCAGTTAAGTATCTTTGAGCATAAATATTTTGACTACATATAAATATCAATAAAATTGTAAATAATTGTAAAGTTTTTTTCATAGTTTTTAAATTTTAGTTTAAATAAGTTCTGCAAGATAGTATTTTATTATGAAATACATTTCTTATACATTATGTTTAATAGTGAAAAGATAATGAGATGTAACTTAATCTACCAATTTTAGGTGCACCATATGCTTGATATATTTGATTATTTAAAAGGTTAGAAACTCCTATTTTTGCAATAAGTTCACCATTTTTTTGATTAAATACTCTGTTGATTTGTCCATCAACTAAACCATATGTTTCAACTGGCCCAGTAAATTGAGGAGATCCTTCAAATAAAAAACCTTCTATCCACTTGTAATTTAATGAGAAGTTATAATAATTATTTGAGGCCTTTTTTAGCTTGAATTTACTAGATATTCCAATATTAAATTTATGTTCAGGCGTATTATATGCTGGAATTAGAGGGTCTTTTGTTTCTTCATTATTTAATTTATTCCATGAGTAATTACCATTAATTGAGGTTTTACTATTCATATAGTAATTTATTCCAAGGCTAATTCCTTGAGTTGTCACTTCCTCTTTGGCATTTGCAGCAATTCTATAAAATCTGATGCTTTGGGGAATAATTGCTTTGTAATCTATTTCTTCTCCAATATATGATGCCCATCCACCGTCAATATCTTCTTGATTAGCAAATGATGTTGTTCCATCAGTTTCATAACTTGCTCCAATTTGGTATCCAATAAAGTTATTATACCTGGAATAATAACCACTTGCATCTATGTAGATTTTATTGAATAAAGTAGTTCGAAATCCAAGTTCAATTGTTTCTACTTGTTCAGGTTTGATTGGATCAATTTGAAGTCTTCCATTGGTTAAAAAATAACTTGCTGGATTACCTAATGTTGTTGTTGTAGCTGCTACACAGTCAAATATAGCTTCACTTGTCACAAAATTTTCATTAAATCCAAATCCATTAATATTACCAAGTAAAGTAGCTAATCCTGCATTGTAATTAAGATATTGATCAGTTAATGTCGGATTTCTAATAGCTGAAGATAAAGAGACTCTAATAATATCTCTTTCATTAGGCTTGTATACAATAGATGTAGCTGGAGAAAATAAAAAATTAAAATTTTCATTTTTATCAACTCTTGCTGTTGCATTAACTAATAATGTTTCACTAAATAATTCATTTTCATAACCTATATACATTCCGTACTCATAATTTTGAATATTGGTTTTGACTGTATCAATCCATTCCTGCATGACTAGGTCTACTTCAGGTACAAATTGACCAAATTCATTAAATACAAAATTTCCAGTTGGTTGCTCCATAAATATTGTGTCACCTTGATTATCTAGTTGAGGATAATCGATGTAATTGAATCCGTCATTAAAAATAGATCCTTGTGAATCTGGAGTATATAGTCTTCCATTGGCTCCTATCTTTAGATGTCCAAATTTATTTAAATCAATTTTTTTCTCAATTTGAAGATTATATAGACTAGATTTATCATAGAACTTTGTGCCTCCAATTTCTTCTCCATATGCATTATATCGTGTTTTTGATGTTATATCATTGATTATAGAGTCAAATACTTGAGTCCCGGGTTGTAAATAAGGATATTGCCATTCACCTAGTAGTTGATCTGTATATTCCCGAGCTAATTGATGATAATTAGCAATTAAATCTTCATTTGATGCTAATAGATTTATCATCTCAATTTGCCATTCATCAAATGAATCATAATATATGTTCCAATCTTGTTCTTTAACATATCCTGGCATGTCTGAAAGTAAGTTTCTAAATTTACTTTTATATGCAATCACCCAATCAATATTTGATGCGGATTTATCTGATAAGGCTTGTGCAGTTGCAACAATATCATATGAATCTCCTGCGTCTTCATGAGTAGTGTAAAACCTTATGAAAAAATTATCTTTTCTTTTGTATTCTAATTTATTTTGCCAAAAACGTATATTTTTTAAGCTATATCTATTGTCGCCTTGATATATGGTAGTTCCAGAGCCAAAGTTAAATGAGTATATTAATTCATTAGTATTTTTTCTAAAATGAAATGCTGTATTAAATTTTAGATTTTCAGTATTATAGTCTGCTAAATCACTTTCCATGTATCCAGTTCTTCTTAGAGTATTTTTTAAATTTAAATTGGGTTGAAAATCAATTTCAGATCCTGAAAACCATTCATCACCATATCTGTTAACTGCATCATATCCACCATAGTTATTGATTTCTAATTCAGTATCATAAACCGCATCTAGATTATTAGCTTCCCAATCATTAGCAGACATTTTTTGGATATTAAATTTAAACCCAATTTCTATATCCTTATCACTTGTCCAATGTGTTGCGTATCTAAAGCAGTGTTCAATTAATGATCTTTCACCCATTTTTACTTGATAGCTGGTCCCAGGGAACATGAAAGGGTCCTTAGTGGTCATACTAATTACACCATTAAATGCATTGGCTCCATATAGGGCTGAATTAGCACCAACAATAATCTCAACACCTTTTGTATCAAGTTCTGTTGTGCCTAAAAAATTTCCGAGTGAAAAATTTAACCCTGGAGATTGATTGTCAACTCCATCTATAATTTGTAATGATCTTACTGGAGATGTACTATTAAAACCTCTAGTATTAATAATTTTAAAACCTAAACTTGCCGATGTCATGTCAACACCTTTTAAATTACCTAATGATTCATAAAAGGATGAAGAAGGTGCTTCTTTAATCGCAATTACATCCATAGCTTCAATTGTTATTGGAGATTGCTTTAATTTTTCACTTAATCTTGTGTCGACTATTTCTATATCACTAAGAACTAACTCATCTTTCGTTAATAAAATTTCAATTTTTTGATTTTGATCTTTTACTTCATATGTTTTAGTCTGGTAACCAATATATGAACATTCTATATTTGCTGGATAATTATTAATACTTATAGTAAAATCACCATTAAAATTCGTTGTAGTTCCAATATTCAAATCTTTAATAATAATATTTGCTCCGATTAATCTTTCTTTGGTATTTTGGTCAAATACGGTTCCTGATATATTTTCTTGACAGACAATTTGAGTACTTATTAGTATAATTAGACTAAAAGTCAAATATTTTATTTTTTTAAAATTTTTCAAATTAATAAGTTAAAAATTGGGGCTAAATTGAGTTTTTTTATAAAAATCTTCAATTGTTTCTATTACATCATCTATTTTGTCTAAAACAATAAAATTTTCAAAATCTGATTTGCTAATACATTTTTCCTTTTCTAATACAACTTCTTCCATCCATTTTAATAAACCATTCCAATATTCACTTCCATAGAGTATTATAGGTATTTTTTGTATTTTTTTTGTTTGAATTAATGTAATAGTTTCAAATAATTCATCTAATGTACCAACTCCACCTGGTAAAATAACAAAAGCCTGAGCATATTTAACAAACATCACTTTTCTTACAAAAAAATAGTTAAAGTCTATACTCTTTTCACTATCTATATATTTATTTGGAGTTTGTTCAAATGGAAGGTCAATATTTAAACCAACTGATGCGCCACCACCTTTTTTAGCACCTTTATTACCTGCTTCCATTATGCCAGGACCGCCGCCAGTAATAATTCCAAATCCTTTGAGACTTAATTTTTCTGCTAATTCAACTGCATCATTATAATAAGGGTTATTTTTTTTTGTTCTTGCTGAACCAAAAATAGAAATGCATGGTCCAACATTTGATAATTTTTCAAATCCTTCAACAAATTCAGACATTATTTTAAATACGCTCCATGTTTTTTCATGGCTATTATTTGTCCATTTTTTTTTAAGATCTTTATTCATTATGTTAAGATATTTCTTTTTTTAGAAAAATAGATGTTTGACTAGATTTATTATTTAACATATCATTAACACTACCAGTAAAAATAATTTCCCCACCTTTTTTTCCACCTTTTGGACCTAATTCTATTAAATGATCTGCATTTCTTATAATATCTATGTTGTGTTCAATAATAATAACTGTATTACCTTTAGCTACTAATAAATTAATGGATTTCATTAAAATTTCAATATCATGAAAGTGTAATCCAGTTGTGGGCTCATCTAAAATATAAAGAGTTTTTCCTGTTGAAATTTTTGATAATTCTGCTGCAAGTTTTACTCTTTGTGCTTCTCCTCCTGAAAGTTTTGTGGACGATTGACCAAGAGTAATATATCCCATACCTACATCCTTTAATGATTTTAATTTTTTTCTAATTTTAGGAATATTTTTAAAAAAAATTACAGCTTCATTTACACTCATTTTTAGAACATCATTAATATTTTTATTATTATATCTTATTTCTAATGTTTCATTATCAAATCTTTTACCCATACAATGAGAGCATGGCGATTCCATATCTGGTAAAAGTTTCATTTGAACAATTGTATATCCATTTCCATCACACTCTTTACAATTTCCTTCTTTAACATTAAAAGAGAATCTTCCTAGATTATAGCCTCTAACTCTCGATTCATTTAAATTACTGAATAGTTCTCTTATTGATGTAAATACATTTACATATGTCGCTGGATTAGATCTAGGAGTTCTTCCAATTGGTTTTTGATCAATATTTATAACTTTATCAATATGTTGATATCCTTTTATATGATTATATGGATATTGTTTCAAAATTGAATTTTTATTAATTTTTGAATCAATAGCGGGAATTAATGTATTATTTATTAATGTAGACTTTCCTGATCCTGAAACTCCACATACAACAGTTAAATTTCCTATTGGAATATTTAAATTAACATTTTTTAAATTATTGCCGCATGCACCTATTAATTCAATTTGTTTATTAAAATCAGGTCTATTAGTTGAATTAAAAAATTTATATTTTCCAAATAAATATTTAGCAGTTAATGATTCTGATTTTTTTAGTTGGTCATAAGTACCACTAAATGTTATCTTTCCTCCATTGTCACCTGCTCCAGGACCAATATCAACTATATAATCTGCTGCTTCAATAGTTGATTTATCGTGCTCCACTACAATAACACTGTTTCCAATATTTTTAAGTTTTTTTAAGGAACTAATTAATTTATTATTATCAATAGGGTGTAGACCAATACTTGGTTCATCTAGTATATATAAAACATTAGTTAATTCTGAACCTATTTGAGAAGCAATTTTTATTCTTTGACTTTCTCCTCCAGATAATGAATCAGTTTTTCTAGATGTAGTTAAATAACCTAAGCCAACATTTATTAAAAAATTAACTCTATTTATTAATTCTTTAAGTATTTCATTAGCAATTAATTTGTCATTTGATTTTAGATTTATTTTTAATTTTTCACACCATTTTTTTAACTCAAACACATCAAGTTCAGATATTTCATGAATATTTTTATTATCAATTATAAAATGTAAACTTGATTTTCTTAGTTTTTTTCCGTTACATTCTTCACACTTTTGTTTGGTATAAAATTTATTTGTCCATCTCTGAATTTTTTTTGAATAATTATTTTTTTTTTGACTTTCAATAAAATTGATAATTCCCTCAAAATTTAAGTCATATTTTTTTGTAATTCCAATGCTTTTATTTTTTATTTTAAATGTGTCATTAATGCCAAATAATATTGCATTTAAAGCATCCTGATTTATGTTTTTAATAGGATCATGAAGATCAAAATTAAATTTTTTTGCAATTATTTCAATTTGTTGAAAAATCCAATTAGACTGGTATTCTCCTATCGGTGAAATTGCTCCATAATAAATACTTTTTGATTTATTAGTTATTATTTTATCCAAGTCAATTTTTTCAATTTCACCTATTCCTTTACAATTTTCACAATAGCCTTTAGGAGAATTAAATGAAAAAGTATTTGGTTCAGCATTGGGGTATGAGATACCAGTGTCTTCACATGTTAAATTTTGGCTAAAATATTTGTTTTTTTTTGTTTTTATGTCATGAATCCGTAAAGATCCATTAGATTCTTCTAGGGCTAAATTGATTGAATTTTGCAACCTTTTTTGAACATTTTGTTTAATTAATAATTTGTCAATTACTATATCTATATCATGATTTTTATATCTATCTAGTTTTAATTGATTAGTTATTTTTATTATTTCTCCGTCAACATTTGCTTTGACAAAACCTTTTTTAATAAGTTTTTGAAATAAATCACCATAGTGACCTTTTCTTGATTGAATTAATGGTGCAAGAATAAATATCTCACAATCTTTAAATTTTTTAAATACACTATTGAAAATATCTTTTGGCTCTTGTTGGATCATTTTCTTATTTGTATTAAATGAAACAGGTTTGCCTATTTTTGAAAATAATAATCTAAGAAAATCATGTATTTCAGTAATTGTTCCAACTGTTGATCGTGGATTTTTAGATATTGTTTTTTGCTCAATTGAGATCACAGGACTCAATCCACTTATCAAATCAACTTTCGGTCTTTCAAAATTTCCAATGAAATTTCGCGCATATGATGAAAATGTTTCAAGGTATCTTCTTTGTCCTTCGTTATGAATTGTGTTAAATGCAAGAGATGATTTACCACTACCGCTTAAACCAGTAAATACAACAAGTTTATTTAATGGTATTTTTACATCAATGTTTTGTAAGTTATTTTCTTTAGCACCAATAATTTGAATGTCCATATTATTTTAAAATAATTATTCTCTGGTTTTTTTTAAGTTTTTTTGAAGGTAAAATTTTATTCCATTCAATAATGCTGTTGATACTTACATCGTATTTTCTTGCTAGTTCATATATATTTTCTTTTTGAGAGCAGATATGTATAATTGTATCATTTTGTAACATGAATTGATTCTTTGATTTTGGTAATTTAATTTTATATTTTTTTTGTTGAGGATTAGGAATTGAATTACCGAGTATCCATGGGTTTAATATCTTGATTATCTTATAGTTTATATCATTTGAAATTGCAAAATCAGTTATGCTCTTTATCTCTCTATTTATTTCTATTTCATTTGTGCTTGGTAATTTATAAAAATCTTTTTGATCAATAAAAAAACCATATTTATTATAATTTTCAATTATTTCTTTAATTGCTATAATCCTAAAAATGTATCTGTAAGTTTCATTGTTTAACATTAAATCATAGTAATTATTTACTTTTTGTTGTTCTATTTTATTTTTAAGTCCACTTATTCCCATATTATATGCTGCTGCCACTAGTGTCCAGTTTTGAAAAACATCATAAGCTTTTTTAAAATACTCACAAGCTGCTTGAGTTGATTTCTCTAAATGATATCTTTCATCAATTGATTTATTTATTTCTAAATTATATTCTTTGCCTGTTTTTTCTAAAAACTGCCAAAATCCTTTGGCATTGGAGGGAGAAGTGACATTTTCTAATCCACTTTCTGCAACAGCTAAATATTTAAAATCATCAGGTATTTGATTTTTACTTAATATTTTTTCAATTATTGAAAAATATTTTTTTGATCTTTTAATTAGTAGAATTGTTCTAGACTGCCAATATGTGTTAATTAATAATTCCTTATCTAATCTTTCTCTAATATCAATTTTTTGTAATGGTAATTTCTCATTAGCAAAATTTAAATTTACAGGAATATTAATTGAGTGTATTTGATATTTTTTTTCATCTATATTTATTTGACTCATTAATAAATTTGAAGCTATCAATAGGTAAGAGTACAATAATGCTTTTGTGAGTGATTTAGCCATAAATTTCTTTTGATTCAATATATTTTTTAAATGATATTCCTTTTTTGTCTTTTTTAGAAATTATCGGTTTTTTAACTCCCCAATTAATATTAAGGTCTTTGTCATTCCATATAATTGTATGCTCATTATTTGGTCTATATTCTCCTGTACATTTGTAAGAAAAAATACTCTTATCAAAAAGTGATAAAAATCCATGTGCGCATCCTGGAGGAATCCACAGTCCATAATTATTTGAATCAGACAATTCAATTGTGAAAGTTTCTCCAAAAGTTTTTGACTCTTTTCTAATATCTACAACTACATCAAGTACTTTTCCATAGAGAACTTGAACAAATTTTAATTGACCATGTGGTTTGTTTTGAAAATGAAGTCCTCTAATTGTATTTTTTTTTGAAATTGATATATTAGATTTTGTGAAATTTGCATATAATTTAATCTCTTCAAATTTTTTTTTATTCCAAGATTCCATAAAAGAACCTCTATCATCTTTAAATGCTTTATTTTCTATAATAAATAATCCATTAATATTGGTTTTAATTTTTTTCATTTTAAAACTTTAAATACTTAAGTACATTGTTTTGTGTGGTCCAATATTTTTAATATGATATATTTTGTTTATACAATTCATTTTTAATGATTTGTAAAAAGGTATTGCGTTAATTCGTGAATCACACCAAATTAATTCTATTTCGTTTCTTTTTAAAACTTCTAAACCCTTTAAAAAAACAAGTTTTCCAGCTCCCTTTTTTTGATATTTTTCAGATGTTGCCATTGCTCTTAATCTATACTGTGATGTAGGTTTAAAAAGTTTGTTTTTTTGTTTTGTAAAAGTTCCAATACTAATAATATTATTTAGATAATATGCACCAACATGAAAGGTGTCTTTATCATTATCTATTGGTAGCGTGTAGTCATTATTTGTAATATGAGGCCAAAGAATCTCTTTTCTTATATCATGAGTTAAATTACTTTTTATAATTTTAGTTACTATTTTCATCAATTTTTTTCAATGTAAATACTGCTAGTTGGGAAGGCAAAGCTACTTCCATGTTCTTTGATAATTGACATGATTTCATAATTTATATTTTCCTTTGTATTAATGAAATCATCCCAATTGGTTGAATTAACATAAAAAAGAACCATAACATCAAGAGAACTTGCACCAAACTCCATAAATCTTACTCTTCCATCATTATTAGTTTTTGGATGTTTGTCAATCAAATCTTGAATATCATTAACAATTTTTTTTATTTGTTCTTGAGTGGTATCATAAGTTAATCCTATATTAAACTTTGCTCTTCTTACAGGTCTTAAACCTAAGTTGTCAAGTTCAGCGTCAACCATTTTTTTATTTGGTACTGTTACTAGACTTTTGTCAAATGTTCTTATTCTCGTACTTCTAAAACCAACTTTTTCTACCACACCTGTTATTTGTCCTATATTAACAATATCTCCAACTGTAAAAGGTCTGTCCAAAAAAATTGTAAAAGAACCAAAAAGATTTTCAAGACTTTCTTTGGAAGCCATTGCAATTGCAATTCCACCAACACCTAATCCAGCTGCTAATGCAGTGATATTAACATTGAAAATATTTCCGATAATTATAAAAATTCCAATAATTATTGTTAAAATTTTTAATGAGTCAATTGCGAATGGTATAAGTTGGTCATCTAATTTTGATTTTGTTTTAGAGGCCTTTTCTTTTAAAAATTCACCAAATAAGTATATACCTTTTAAGAAAAAATCAATAATAAATACTGATAGAAATAATAAATAACCTTTTTTAGTTATCATTTTAATTCCAAAATTATTTTCTGAAACTAAATTCCATTCTTTTGGGTATTCTAATTGATTAAATGCAATAAATAAAAATATCATAAAAATTAATTTATTTATTGGTTTGACTAATATTTTGTTTATGTTCTTATCAGAATTTTGTAATTGAATCTTTTGAAAAAAGTAGTCAATAATTCTATTTGAAATATTTTTTCTAATCAAGAATGATATTAGAATTATAAGGAGAAAAATTAACCATGAAAACAAAGTGTTGTCTAAAAAAAGTGTTTGATTTAAATAGATGTATATATTATTCATAATTATTAATTTTTTTAAAAACTATTATCAGTCTGTCTGAATTTAATTCATTGAATGGATTCAAATAATAGTCACCAAATGTTTCTTCTAATCTTAAATTTAATCCTTTTGATAGATCTATGAAACTTGATTTGTTTAAAAGTCTTACTTTTTCAGTGAATGTATATTTACTTCCTTTGTCATTGATTTCAATTTGTTTATAAATAAATTCTTTGTCATAGCTTTTATTTATTTTAAAAATAATATCATTTATAATTTTTATTTCTTTTTCTATAATATTTTTTTTAATAATTTCAGAATTGAAAAAGTCAATAATAAAGTATCCATTAATTTTGAGAGATTTACAAGAGTTTTTAATCACTCTTAAATTATCTTGTTTTGTTTCAAAATAACCAAAGCTTGTGAAAAGGTTTAAAATAAAATCATATTTGTTATTTTTTACATATTCTCTCATGTCTTCACAATAAAAGTTTAAATTTTGATTTTTATTTTTTCTCGCAATATTTAGGCTTTTGTCAGATAAGTCAACTCCATCAACTTTAAATCCTTGTTTATTTAAATAAGTAGCATGTCTACCATTCCCACAACATAAATCAAGAAAACATGAATATTTATTAGGTTTGAACTTATTAATTAAATTATCAATCAAGAGTTTTGCTTCCTCTTGATTTCTATTTTTATATAGTATCTGGTAGTATTTTGAATCAAACCAATTCTCAAACCATTTCATTTTTTTCATTTTACTTTTTTCCATGTAGTACCTGATGATGGTGAATATGTAGATATCCAACCAAGATTTTTTAAATGATTATGATATTTTTTAAGTTCTGTAGGATTATTGTTGAGTGTTTTTTCAATTTGTGAATCATAATAGTCAGGAAAAATTTTATTTATCTTGATTGCTCTTCTAATCCAATTTCTTGCTGCACTTTTCCAACATTTCATATTGTTTTTTCCAATTTTCCACCCTTTTGACTCATAAAAGTCATACATTATTTCACTTTCATCTTCATTATTTAATGATAAAAAATAATTTTTTAATTCATGTAGAGATGGTTTTTTAAATTTTTTTGTTTTTTTAAAAGATTTTTGAATAGTATTTTGACTTTCATTTGTGTTACATTGTTGATTTACATTTGTTAATGATGAAATATTATTGTGTAAAATTTTCACTCTCATTTCTTCTTCGTTTTTAACAAAAATTTCAATGAGCTTATTTTTATACAACTTGTTTATTCCTTGTTTTATTTTAGTTGGATGTAGTGATGATTCTAATTGAATTTTTGAAATTTTTGTAATGAAAAAAGAATCTTTATTTATTTTACTTGTCTCCTCGTAATTTATTAATTCTGAAAGTATAATAGATGCATTGATTCCAATCTTCTTTAATAATCTTTTATTCAAAACTATGTATGAATTTCTAGAAAGCAACATTTTATAATTTGATAATTGTTAACGTTTTGTATTTCAAATTTAATTTAAATATTATTATTATTTATTGCAGTTTTCCCATATTTTATCACTATTTGGTGTAGGCGCTTTAATATGTAAATTAATATTCTTGACAGGATGCATAAATTCAATATCTCTTGCATGTAAACAAATACTGCCATCTTTATTTGTTCGTTTAAAACCATATTTTACATCTCCTTTAATTGGGGAGCCAATATGAGCAAGTTGAGCTCTAATTTGATGGTGTCTACCGGTGATTATTTGAATTTCATAAACATGATAATTATTTAAACTTTTATATAATTTAAACTTTAATTTTGACTCTAGATGTTCTTTTTTAGGAATGTTAGTTACAAATGATTTGTTAATGCGTTTGTTTTTTTTTAAATAGTGTGTAAAAGTACCTGAATTTAAATTAATTTTATTCTTAACAATTGCCCAATATTTTTTTTTAATTTCTTTTTCACGAAACATTTGACATATTCTAGATAATGATTTACTAGTTTTGCATAAAATCACTATACCACTTGTAGGTCTATCAATCCTGTGTGGAAGTCCTAAAAACACATTTCCAGGTTTATTGTATTTTTTTTTAATATATTTTTTAACTATGTCAATTAAGCTTACGTCGCCAGTTTTATCCCCTTGAACAGGTGTTCTAGATGGTTTATTAACTACAATAAGATGATTGTCTTCATATAGAATAAAATTATTTTGATTAATTATATTCTTCATTTTTATTAGGAAAACTTTTGTTTTTTACATCATTAATATACTTGGAAACTGATTCGTTAATTATTTCTGCAAGGTTACTATATCTTCTTAAAAATCGTGGATTAAAATCACGATTGATTCCTAACATGTCATGCATTACTAAAACTTGACCATCTACACCTGATCCTGCACCAATTCCTATAATAGGTATTTTAACTAATTTTGCAATTTCCTCTGCAAGTTTTGCTGGTATTTTTTCTAAAACTATTGCAAAACATCCAGCCTTTTCTAACTTTTTTGCATCTGCTTTTATTTTTTTGATTTCTTCAGATTTTTTTGCTCTTACTGTATATGTTCCAAATTTGTAAATTGACTGAGGAGTTAATCCAAGGTGACCCATTACAGGAACACCCGAATCAATAATTCTTTTAATTGAGTCTTCGATTTCTGAACCTCCTTCAAGTTTTACGGCATGTGCACCAGATTCCTTCATGATCTTAATTGATGATTCTAGAGCTTTTTTAGAATTTCCTTGATAAGAGCCAAAGGGTAGGTCTACTACAACTAAACACCTATTAATAGCTTTGACCACAGATTTTGCATGATATATCATTTCTTCAAGTGTAATTGGAAGAGTTGTTTCATGACCAGCCATTACATTAGATGCTGAATCGCCAACAAGAATTATATCAATATTGGCTTGATCAATTAACTTAGCAAAAGAATAGTCATAGGCCGTAAGCATTGCAATTTTTTCACCATTTATTTTCATTTCCTGCAATGAGTGAGTTGTAATCTTTGTGTATTTTTTATTTTCTTTCATTTTTAATCGTTATGTATTTTGACACTATCTATTTGCCTCTTTTCTATTTTGACACTATCAATTTGTCTCTTTTCTATTTTGACACTATCTATTTGCCTCTTTTCTATTTTGACACTATCAAT
>PBGD01000008.1 GCA_002718895.1 Flavobacteriales bacterium | reverse complement strand
TGATCATTAACCCAGTTTACTATATCTCCTTGAGAAATTGTTAAGATTTCTGGAGTATAATAATACATACCTGCATTAATTTGATGAACTACTGGTTCATTACTTGCATTTTGTGTTATTGTATATTCACCAGTTCCACCAATAATTTCTATATCAACCGATCCAAAATCCCCATTACATAAAGCATCAGTAGTATTTGCTGTAACAATTAGTTCTTCTGGCTGTGTTATTTCAAATTCTAAAACTTGAGAGTCACAACTGCTTCCATCACTAATTGATACTGAATAAATTCCAGAATTTAAATTACCAATATCCTCAGATGTTTGACCATTAGACCATGAGAATACATAATTACCACTCCCTCCTGATATATCAAGATCAATAGATCCATCAGATCCCTCAAAACAAGTTACATGACTTAGTTGATTGTCAACTAAGAACTGATATTCACAAGAATTATCTTCTTCGGTAGCATCATCTGAAAAATTACATGCTGTATCATCAGTACAGCCTGGTATTTCAAGTTCATCACAAACTCCATCTCCATCAACATCACTTAAACAGTTACCAGTACAGTCATGGTACTCTTCTGCTGCTGGCTGACCAGTGTCAAATGTGTTTGAATAAACAACTGTATTACAATTATCATCGGGTGGATTAGCATATATAACTTCAACATCTATTACTCCACAGTATTGATCAAAATCTAAATTAAAATTAGTAGATGCATTCATACCCATCCCATTATCATAATACCACGTGCCATTCCATGAATACCATTCTGAAATCCAGTTATCATTATAAAAATTCATATCTGAATGATATTCTCCATTTATATGCAATTCAAATTCTGGATTACCATAGTTAGTAGGTCCCTGAACAGTTTGATAAAAATCCACATATAAATTAAAATTATAATCACACCAATCACAAGTGTATGGACCGTAACCAGATGTACTACTTGATATACAATATCCATCACAATCGTAACCTAATTCTGGATATGTACATGATCCATCATCATCAGTAGCATTTGGATCAAAATTACATGATGACATTTGATCTGTACAACCAGGTATTTCTAGTTCATCACAAATTCCATCTCCGTCCTCATCACTTAGACATTCTCCAGCACAATTATAATATTGATCAGCATATTGGCAGGAATTATCATCATCTGTAGCATCTGCTGAATAGTTACATGCTGTAGCGTCTGTACAACCTGCAACTTCAAATTCATCACAAACTAAATCTCCATCAGCATCATTTAAACAGTTACCATCACAATCGTAACCTGCATCTGCTGCTGGTGTATCACAACCACAACCTAAGTCATTATTATAACATGTTCCATCGTCTGTATTTGCTGAGTCATCATAATTACATGCCGAAGCATCAGTACATCCCTCAACTACGGCAACACAAGAACCATCGTCTGTGTTTGCTGAGTCGTTATAGTTAATTGCTGAAGCATCAGTACATCCCTCAACTACAGCAACACAAGAACCATCGTCTGTATTTGCTGAGTCGTCATAGTTAAATGCTGAAGCATCAGTACATCCTGCAACTACGGCAACACAAGAACCATCGTCCTCAGTTGCATTTTCATTATAATTAAATGCTGTGTCATCTGTACATCCGGGAACGCCCGCAGGCATTTCTACACCACTGAAAGAAGCACTCAGAATTTGACCAAATCCATTGGCAACAAAAGAAGTTGAAAATGGTGGCGTAGAGTTCATGGTAACAGCATCAGCTATATATAGATTGTCGCCAACTTGAAGCACCCAAGTAATATCTTCACCGGCAGCAAAACCATTGTCAAGCCCGGCTTCAGAAGCCCAAACTGGAATTGCAAGCTGATCACCAATCCATGTTTCATAACCAGCGTTAACTAATTCTCCTGAATCATTAGTATAATAAGCACCTAACAAAGAACCATTTGGTGGCGTTTCAGAACCATTTACAGTTACAACATCAGCGCCAACTTGAACAGTCATATTTGCATCAGTTACTGTAAAAGTCATTTCACCTGGCTCTGGGAAAGAACAAGAACCATCGTCATTTGTAGCAGATGCATTATAGTTAGTAGCAGAACTATCAGTACATCCCAAAATAACACAAGAACCATCATCTTCAGTAGCGGAAGAATCATAATTTATTGCAGTAGCGTCTGTACATCCAGGAATCGCAGGTGTGTCGCCACAACTAGCACAACAAGAATCAGCTACAGTACCATCGCCCCAAGCTTGGTCGCAACCAAATGTAGCAACAGCAGTTGCACAAGTAAACGGAGCAACACCCGCATCATCATCTCCCCCACATTCTTCGGGACAAGAATCACAACTTACAGGACAAGCTTCTCCTACAGTACCACCGCCCCAAACTTGCTCACAACCAAATGTAGCAACAGCAGTTGCACAAGTAAACGGAGCAACAAGTGAGTCGTCATCCGCACAATCAGATCCAGCGGCTGCAACTGACAAAGCGGTTACCTGGCCAAATCCATTTGCTTGGAAAGTCGCTGAAAACGGAGGATTGGAATTCATTTCTGCATCGAGTTGAACAGAAGAAGATTCCGATTGATCATACATAATCCAAGTAATTTCTTCACCTGGAGCGAAACCATTTCCTAAGCCGGCTTCGGATGCCCAAACTGGAATTGCTAGCTGATCACCTTCATAAGCTAAGAAACCTGCGTTTTGCAAGTCTCCAGAACCATTAGTAAAGAAAGCTCCCAAAAGATCGCCTTCCTCCATAACGGAACTGCATACATCGGCGCCAACCTGAACCGTCATATTGGCATCAGTGATAGTGAAATCAAAATCTTGTGCGAACGAAAATGTTGCACATAACAAAGTGACTAGACAAACTAGTCTATTAAAAAGTAATTCTTTTTTCATAGCTACTAAAATTTTAGAATTAGGGGTATATTTTTTTATCATAAATTTTAAAAAACAATAAAGCCTCCTAGCCATGCAAATGGCTAGAAATCAGTTGATTAAATAATTTTAAGGTAGGAAAACGAACACAAATGGGGGTAGTCCTACGCCTTCAATTTAGGAATTATTTTTTAAAATACAAGGGGAAATGTTAATTTTTTGTTAATAACTTTTGCAGAAGGTATGTTGTGAGAACTTTGATATTTTGGAAAAAGTTATTATTAAAAAAAAGAGGTCGGAACCGGATTCGAACCGGTGTAGATGGTTTTGCAGACCACTGCCTAGCCACTCGGCCATCCGACCTTTATGGCTACAAACATAATAAAATTTATCATAAATAGAATTTTATTTAAAAGTTGATTGATTTAAACTAATCGTGTAATCTACTGATTCCACATACTCGTTCATTGGTGGATTAAGTTTTTTTATTGTAATTGTAGCAACCTTTATTTTCTTCCAACGATTTAGAACAGCATTAAGCACTCTATTTGCCACATGTTCAATTAACTTTGATGGAATGTTCATTTCTAAGGCAACTATATCCGATAACTCAACATAGTCAACGGTTTGATCCAGCTTATCTTTTTTTTCAGCTACTTTAAAATCACCTTCAACACAAACATCAACCAAGTATTTTGAGCCTATCTTAGTTTCTTCATCAAAACAGCCATGAAAGCTGTAAAATCTTAAATTTCGCAAATTAATCTTACCCATGCTGAATATCTTTTATAGCTCGGTCAATTCTTAATTTAACTTCTTCTTTTCCTAGTAATTCCAGGATTCCAAACATTGATGGACCCGCCAACCTGCCAGTAATTGCTATGCGCAGCATAGGCATGAGCTTACCTAATGATAGATCGTTGTCATCTAAATAATTGTGAAAAGAAATCTCAATTTGACTTGATGTAAACTTTTGCAGATTAAAAATAATTGTAGCTAAAGATGATAGATGTGGGAGTAATTCTAGATTCCACTTTTTATTAATGGAGTTAACATCGTATGTAAATTTATTACTCAAAAAACAAGACAACTCTAATTTTAAATCATCTAGAAATGTCGCTCTTTCTTTAACTAAACCAATAACCTTTAACCAATATTCTTTTGAAGGATTTATGGAAAAATCCACCTTTTTATCAACAAGATTATCGTAGATTTCTTCATTGTCCATTCTTCTTAGGTGTTGCTGATTAAACCACTTAAGCTTGTTGAAGTCGTATTTTGCACCAGACTTACCAACTCTAGATAAAGAAAATTCTGAAACCAACTCATCTAAATTAAAAACCTCCTTTTCTGTGCCAGGGTTCCAGCCCAAAAAAGCCAGCATATTTATAAATGCTGCCCTAGAAAAACCTTCTTCTCTATAACCTTTGTAGATTTCATTAGTTTCAGGATTTTTCCAATTTACTGGAAAAACTGGGAAGCCTAATCGATCGCCATCTCTTTTACTTAATTTACCATTACCATCTGGTTTTAAAATTAAAGGAAGATGTGCAAATTGAGGAATTTGATCCTCCCAACCTAAACATTTATATAAATAAACGTGCAGTGGTGCCGAGGGTAACCACTCTTCCCCTCTTATAACATGGCTTATTTTCATAGAGTAATCATCCACAACATTTGCTAAATGATATGTCGGCATCCCATCCGACTTATATATAACTTTGTCGTCAATATTATTTGAATTTACAGAAACCCATCCTCTAATTTTATCTTTAAATTTTATCTCATGATTCCTAGGCATCTTAATCCTAACTACGAACTTATCTCCACGCGAAATTCTTTTTTCTGTTTCATCTAACGGGAGAGTTAGGGAGTTTATCATACTGGATCTACTAATATTATTATATGTAGGAGATGGCACCCCAGCAGACCTCATGCTCTCTCTCATCCCATCTAGTTCCTCTGGTGTGTCAAATGCATAATAAGCATCGCCGGAATCAATTAAGTTTTTAACAAATGAATAATACATTTCCTTACGCTCAGATTGGCGATATGGACCGAACTCACCACCCACATTAGGTCCCTCATCTAAATCCAGGGAACACCAACTTAATGCTTCTTGGATATATTTTTCTGCACCTGGCACATATCTATTTTGATCAGTGTCTTCAATTCGTAAAATAAACTTTCCATTATTTTTTCGTGCAAACAAAAAATTATATAAAGCTGTTCTCACTCCACCGATGTGCAATGGACCAGTTGGACTGGGAGCGAAGCGCACTCTAATAACCTTTTCATCTTTATTCATGTTTAATTTAAATTTTGATGAGCACAAATATAATTAAATCATATTATCTGTGATTTGTGTTTATTGCATATTTTTGTCATATGCAAGGTGACTACAATTTACTTATAGATAAATTAAACTCCTTTATTAGAGAGTATTACCGAAACCTTATGGTTAGGGGTGTAGTATTTACATTTATAACCTTGGTTTTAATTTTAATTCTTACTGCTTTTTTTGAACACTTTGGTTTTTTTAGCTCGTCAATTAGAACTATTCTGTTTTGGTCTTATTTTGTATTGAGCATGTGCATTGTTATATGGTTAATTGTTCGACCCGCAATAAAAATGTGGCAACTAACAGATGGGTTAAGTTACAGTCAAGCAGCTAACATTATCGGCAAACACTTTCCTGAAATATCTGACAAGCTTATTAATATATTAGAGCTTAAAAACAAAACTAGTGGAAATAAAAACTTAATAGAAGCAAGTGTTCAGCAAAAAATAAAGACCATAAAAATAACAACATTTAACCAAGCTATAGATTGGGAAAAAACAAAATTCTACTCTCAATTTCTCATTGTGCCAATTTTAATTGTAATACTATTTTTTGTTTCGGGAAACAAAAAAATGTTAGCTGACAGCACATATAGAATAATCAACTATAATTCTGAATTTACAAAACCACTACCATTTTACTTCGTTATAAATGAAGACTCTCTTAATTGTTTAGAAAAAGAAGATCTTGAAATCAAAATCCAAGTAATTGGGAATGAAAGACCTGAAGAAGCCTTCATTAATTATAGAGAATCTAAAAAGAAATTAAAAAAAATTAGTGAAGATTTATATAGCTATGAAATAAAAAATATAAGGACGAATACACAATTTTTTATATCTGCTAATGAGGTTTTTTCTAAAGAATATGAAATAAATCCACTAATTAGACCTGAGATAAAAAGCTTTAACACTACTATTTACCCGCCCCAAAACACCAAGCTAAACAAAGAGGTTTTAAAAAATAGTGGTGCATTAACAATTCCTGAAGGAAGTTTAATTAAATGGGAAATATCCACCAAAAACACTGATTCAATTCAATTTATGTTTAATAATGAGAAAGAAATTATTAATCAAAAAACAAAAGATGAAGTATTTGAATATAAAAAGCTCATCAAAGACGAAAGTCAATATAGTGTTTCTTTGGCAAATCAAAATGCTTTATTTATAGACACTATTTTCTTTGATATAAAAATAATCGAAGATGTGAAACCGAAAATTTCAATTAAAAAAGATAGCGTCACAAACTTAATTCTTGGCAATATAGAAGACGACTACGGATTTTACAATTTAAAAATGGTAGCCAAAATTTCTGGCGAACAGGCAGATAGTATTATAAACGAAACTATTCCCATTAAACCAAATCAAAAACAACAGATGTTTTCAAAATCAATTGAAAATCTAATAGATTCTTTAGAAGGATGGAGTAAAATTGAAGTCAAATTCATTGTTAGAGACAATGATAAGATTAATGGATTTAAATCTCGTGAGAGTGAATTGCTGCAATTTTTATCTCCAACATATACAGAGCTGATGAAGGAATATACTGAAACAAATGATGAGGTGAAAAACAATATCAATACAGAATTAATGGTTCTTAAAAATCTACAGAAAGAAGTTGAAAATTTTGAAAAAAATTTAATTGAAAAAAAATCTATAGATTGGAAAGATCAAAAACAATTAGAAAGTATTTTAAAAAAGCAATTTGAAATTGAAAATAAATTGAGTGAGTTTCAAAAGTCTACACAAAATAATTTTGAAAAACTAAATAAAGAGTATAGTCCAAGTGAGAAAATTCTCAAGAAACAAGAGGAGTTAAAAAAATTATTTGAAGAAATTATTCCAGAAGAAATGAAAGAATTATATGACGAGCTTGATAAACTAAAAAACAATCTTAACAAAGAAGATTTGCAAAAAAAACTCCGAGAACTCCAACTGTCTAACGAAGATTTGGAAAAGGAACTTGATAGAAATTTGGAAATTTTAAAAGAGCTGGAATTTGAACAAAGACTTGAAAACTTAATTACTCAATTAAGTAAGTTAAGTGAAGACCAAATAAACAACTCTCAAATCAATGATGAGCTGGATCGTGAAATTGAAAAGCAATTAAATGAGATTAAGGAATTTGAAGTCCTAAAACAAGAAATTAATGAATTAGAAAAATTAAATTCTAAACTAGAAACCAAAAAAGAAATTATAAACACAGAAGATAAAGAAAATGAAATCAGCAACTTATTAAACGAGGCGATAGAAAAGCTAAATAAAAAACAAGAAAAAAGAGCAAGCAAATTACAAAAGAATGCTGGGGAAAAACTTGAAGATCTTAGCAATTTACTTAAAGATATGCAGTCTTCTAATGAAGAGGAGCAAGCTTATGAAGATCTTGATATGCTAAGGCAAATTCTTGAAAACTTAATTTATTTTTCAGTTGAAAAAGAAAACATTTTTTTAAGCTTTCAAAGCTTACATAAAGACGACCCAAAGTATGTTGAGCTAATGCGCGAACAACAAGAGCTAAAAGATGCATCTATCATAATTAAAGATTCATTATATGCACTAAGTAAACGAATGCCACAAATCTCATCCAAAGTTAACAGAGAAATTAGAACAATTGAAACAAAAACTAATTCGGCTATTGACAAATTGAGAGAAAGACTAACTCTGAAAGCCGTTCAAGATCAACAGTTTGTAATGACCGCTGCAAATAATTTAGCCGTAATGCTTTTCCGTGTTTTAGAAAGCATGCAAAATGATATGGCGAATTCTATGCCCAGCTCTCAACAGTGCCAAAAAAAAGGTAACAGTAAGCCAAAGCCTGGAGACTTAAAAAAAATGCAACAACAGCTACAACAACAGCTTGAAAACATGAAAAAACAATGTGAAAGCGGACAACAAAATATGCTAGGGGGACAAATGTCAAGACAATTAGTTGAAATGTTAGCCAAGCAAGAACTAATACGTAGTTCTTTAGAAGAGCTGAGAAATCAAATGGATGATAAAGATGGCATGAATTCTTTGCAAAAAGCTATTGAAAATATGGAAAAAATGGAAGAAGATATAGTAAACAAAAATATTACTATAGAATCACTAATGAGACAAAAAAAAATACTTACAAGACTTTTAGAAGTTGAGAATGCTTTAAGAGAACAAGATCAAGACAATAAAAGAGAATCCAAAACAGCTTCTACTCAATATGAAAAGATAGTTAAAGAAACTTTAGAAAAATATAAGCAAGAACAGTTGGAGCAGATAGAGATGATAAAAGCAACTCCCCCTTCGCTTAANAATTACTATAAAGAAAAAGTTGATAGATACTTTAAAAAAATGACAAGTGAATAATATGTCTATGTTNAATTATTTTTTTGAAGANATTAAAGCCTGTANNCATCAACTTCCACCAAAAAAATGGTTACACNATTGTGTGTTATTNGAAAATAGAAAAGTTGGATGCATTAATTTTATTTTTTGCTCTGATAAATACTTATTAAGANTAAATAAAAAGTTNCTTGGCAAAAACTANCTNACNGACGTTATTTCATTTGATCAAAAAAANAATCAAACAAAAGATAATGNTGAGTTAATATTTGGTGATATATACATAAGTGTNGAAAGGGTAAAAGAAAATAAAAAAATATATAAAACTATATTTGCACATGAAATAAAAAGGGTTATGATTCATGGGGTATTACATTTAATTGGTTATAATGACAAGAGGAAAGAAGAGAAAAGATTAATGGTTGAAAAAGAGAATTTTTACCTTAATTTAAAATAACAATATGACACAAAGAAAATATGATATTATTGTAGTTGGCGGAGGTCACGCAGGATGTGAAGCTGCTTCTGCTGCTGCAAATTTGGGAAAAAGAGTTCTACTGATCACTATGAATTTACAAACCATTGGACAAATGTCATGCAATCCAGCAATGGGTGGGATTGCAAAGGGACAGATTATTAGGGAAATAGATGCATTAGGTGGGTATTCTGCAATAATAACTGACAAAACGATGATTCAGTTTAAAATGCTAAACAAATCCAAAGGGCCTGCTATGTGGAGCCCAAGAGCTCAAAGCGACAGAATGCAATTTGCACACGCATGGAGAGTTCAATTAGAAAATCTCATAAACTTGGACTTTTGGCAAGATATGGTTGTTGATTTAATTATTAAGAATGGAGTAATTAAAGGAGTAATTACAGCATTGGGGACCAAAATATTTGCTAAGTGTGTAATCCTTACCAATGGAACATTTTTAAATGGAGAAATTCATGTAGGTGAGAAACAATTTAAAGGAGGTCGATCTGGTGAAAGAGCATCTTATGGTATATCAGCAGCATTAGAAAAGGCTGGCTTTAAAACAGGGAGAATGAAAACAGGTACTCCGCCAAGAATTGACGGAAGAACAATCAATTATAATAAATTAGAGGAGGATGCCGGCGACATAGAACCTAAAAACTTTAGTTTTTTAAAACAAGACAATGTAACTGATCAAGTTCCATGCCATATAGGTTACACTAATAAAAAAGTACATGAAATCTTGGAAAAAGGATTTAAAATGTCACCACTTTTTAATGGCAACATTAAAGGGCTTGGCCCTAGGTATTGTCCTTCAATTGAGGATAAAATCACTAGATTTAATGAGAAGGAACAACATCAAATATTTGTAGAACCTGAAGGAAGAGAAACTTGCGAAGTTTATATAAATGGATTCTCAACATCTCTTCCTGAAAACGTACAACATGAGGCATTAAGAAAAATAAAAGGTTTTGAAAAGGCTAAAATGCTTAGACCAGGTTATGCTATAGAGTATGACTATTTTCCACCTATACAACTAAATCACTCATTGGAAACCAAATTAATTAAAAATCTTTTTTTTGCCGGACAAATTAATGGAACCACAGGTTATGAAGAAGCCGCTTGCCAAGGATTATCAGCTGGTATAAATGCTTCATTTAAGATAGACGGGAAAAATCCATTTATTCTAAAAAGAAACGAGGCTTATATAGGCGTTCTAATAGACGATCTCGTCACAAAAGGCACCAATGAGCCATACAGGATGTTTACGTCAAGGGCGGAGCACAGAATACTTTTAAGGCAGGATAACGCGGATTTGAGGCTTACCCACATAGGGGCAAAGATTGGCTTAGCAAAAGAAGATAGGGCTTCAAGGCTAAATAATAAAGAGGCATATATTGAAGAGCTTCTAAATTTAATTCAAAATAAAAACATATCACCAAAAGAAATCAATCCAGCGCTTGAAAGCTTGGGGGAAAGTACCATTAGCATAAACACTCGAATTTCTAAAATCTTATCCAGACCAAAAGTCTCATTCAATCATGTTATAGAATCAAAATCCTTAAAAGGGTTTTTTAATAAGTTAGGCATAAAAGAAGACGAAATAGAACAAGTTGAAATATTAACTAAATATGCTGGATACATAGAAAAAGAAAGAGAGAATGTGGAAAAATCCAATCGTCTTGAAAACATTCAAATCCCTTCAAAATTTAATTACAATAACATCAAATCTATTTCTAGTGAGGGCCGCGAAAAACTGTCTAACATAAAACCCCGCACAATCGGACAGGCATCTAGAATATCGGGCGTTTCCCCATCAGACGTGAGTGTTCTCTTAGTTTATATGGGGCGATAGTTCCACGTGGAACACTCTTTCTAACCACCTTATATTCAGGGACTTAACCTATTTTGATATGGCGATTTGTTGATAATAAGATTGAGTTGGGGTAACCATACTTACAAAGTATAATCCAGATGATAAAAAGCTTAAATCTATTTTTTCGACAACACCCACACATTCAAAACACGAAGGCTTTGTAGACCAAATTAACTGGCCAGAAATATCATAAAAATTAATTAATAACGGATCATTAACTCCTAGTGCAATGTTAAGATAATCTCTTGAAGGGTTAGGATAAGCTAGAAAAAAAGCTGTTTCAAAACTATCAGCAATATTTGATTGTGGGTCAATAATTTCAATATTTAAATACAAGCATTCTAATAAACCATCTTGATTATATTGACTTAACACAATTTGTCCGTTTCCAGTTCCATAATTCCATTGAATTGCAATAGTGTTTTCGGTTGAAGATGTAAATAAAATATTTCCTCCCTCAACCTCCCATTGTGAAGTATTTGTAAAATCTGAAGGAAATGTATACTGCCATATCGATCCAGCGTCAACTAGTGTGGGGCCAGCTATATCTTCCGTTTGCAGGGATATACAAGAATCAAAGTGAGCAACAATCGTAACAGGTGATGAAAATATAAAATCTAAATCAGGGTTTGTAGGGTCAGGAATTACTAAATCTCCCTCAATCACCTCCCAATAAAAATTATATAAATCATCATTACTACCTGATGCAGATAAGCTTATCGGCAAATCTGAATAATAGGTCCCGGTCCATGGACTAATCAAATCATCAATCTCTATAGAGTTAACATCAACCTCACCTGTACCATCTATTATAATAGTTATATCAATTGCCTCAACATCATAACACTCTTCCATTCCCTCCACAAATTCATCGGAACAACGTTCAAGAATAAAATCTTTTAATTCTTGAACATTTTCTTGCCATTGAGAAAAAGAACCTCCCCATCTTTGAATTTGACGATTCATCTCAGGCTCAATGATATTAACTAAACTATCTAAATGATTAATCATAAAATCACAACTGAAAATTGTATTTGACAAATCAGCGTATCGATTTATATAATCTGCTGTGAATTCATCATTATCCAATAATGAGTTAAGAATTGGCACATGACCTTGCCCCCCAGGATCACCTAGACCCTCAGGGTCACATGGATCTGCACTTGCGCCAGTATCAGGAATATCAGTGTAATTAATATAGTGACCAAAAGAAGCATCCATATCCCACAATATATAGCGCCATTTTTTCTTATCTCCTTCTGGATTCTTACCTCTCCACCATCCTGTATTCCAATTTAACCAATCCATACATACAACATATGAATTAAGAATGAAATAATCTATTAAGCTTCCTGTGTTATATAAGCCTTTTACATAATCATAGTTTGTTGGATCTGACATGTCATTATTAACAATATAGTCTCTTAAATTATTCCATTCATTTTGCGTTCCAGGGTCATCCCCGAACTCAATCCAAGTATTACCCCATGTTTTTAAAAAATCTACATATCCTTCCCCTTGATCATAATAATAATCTAAGAAATCTAAATCATCCACTTTTTCTCTCACATCATAAACCCCCCAGTATTCTCCATTAACATATAACACACATGACTCGTGAGAACGTTCATCCATTCTAAGGTCTCCAATTTGTGAAAGTGATTGAACATACGAATCTCTAATATGCGCTGGACTTCCCCCTGTAAAAGGATAATTATCATTAGCAGCAGCTTTTAAAATTAGCCTTTGAAATGAGTCTCTACTTTTAGTTCTAAATAATTTATCATTAATTGCATAATTATATCCATATTGGTCTCTAGTAATATAATCAAAGCCTCTTTGGGAGTAAGCCCACGAGTCATTTCCGTGTTCATTAAACTCTCCAACAGCTTCGTCAACCAATTCTCCTTCCATATCATAAAACTCAAAAGATCCAATTGGTCTTATTTGATTACCGTTTAAAAGATCGTCAACTTGTTCGCCAGCAATAGAAATTACAGCTACGGAATGCTGCTCATTTATAAAATATGTGTTTGTTTCTGCAAAACTTGATAAAATATTAGGGTCTTGACTAACTGAAATAGCCCTAACAACCGTGGTATTATTAATATTGATTTCCGGAACAAAAGGTGACATTTGTCCACTATTGTCCGTTTGTCCATAAAATAAAGAAGTGGGTGATGGAAAAGAACCATCAAGGGTATAATAAATACTTGTGTTTGGCTCTATAGTAGATAAGGATAAACTAATGGCTCCTGAATAAAATCCCGCAGACAAACTAAAAGTAGGCGTATTAGCATATGCTGTATATGAATCAGAATTATCATTTGATGTTCCAGGTGTTGGATCAACATACACAGACCAATTACCTGAATTTGACTGCCTGCCAAATGAATGATTTAATTGGTGATTTTCCAAATTAATGTAATCAAGCACCTGACCATCTGGATCAGACAATATTACATATTCATCATTATTAGTTTGAGTTAATTTAAAAGAAGTATTCGTAGTTGATACACCAAAGTTTGGATCTAATCCAGAAGCATAAACAATAACCTGGGACATGGAGGGAACAACTAATGAGCCGGGGAATTGCCATTTCGTAAGATTATCAATTTTGTCACTTAAGAAATATCCGGACAAATCTATACTCTCATTCGTGCCATTATAAATCTCAACCCAATCCTCATAATTTCCACAATTTGAACCATTGTTATTACAATTTGAAGCTGAATACTCACTAATGTAAACACCTTGCATAGAGAAAAAATCACACGTTCCGTCTTCAATTGTTGCATCAGGGTTATAATTAGAGGCATTTTGACTAGTACAACCTTCTAATAATGGACAGTCATTATTTAAAGATCCTGGTGATGGACAAAGAGAATAGTTCCAAGATGATGGGAAAAGCTCACCGTCAGGAATAGCACCATAAGAAACACATTCATCTTGTTGAGAAAAATCAATATTAATAATTGTATCACCATCTGCATTAAGTACCAATATACTTTCTCCAGAATTATTCAGCTTTGCATCTATGTGTAATGGACCTTGCTCTACATCTCTATCAAACCAAACAACTAGAACACCACCAGCATCCACTGTGGTAAGTTCGGGTGATCCAGAGGGGATAAAACTACCATCATTTCCATCACCAAAAAAATATCCCGATATATCTATGGGAAAATTTCCCACGTTGATTATCTCAACAAAATCCTCTTCCTCACCAAATTCATCTACACAGCACTCTCCACTGTCTGCCATAAATTCATTAATCTGAATTTGCGCAAAAGTTATTGTTGATAGTAATAAAAATAATAGTGTAAAAATTGTTTTTCTCATTCAATAAATGTACAAAAAATATTGCAGAACACCTATTCTAACTGTTTAGGTCTAGGAAATTTGGGAACATAAGAACGAAGGGATCGTTTTAGTTTTCGTGCTTCTTTTTTTTGATTTTTGATAACTAAAGCGGAGGCCTTTTGTTGGGCCCTAACATCATCTTTTTCCTTTTTTTCTAATGCCTTTTGAGCTTTAATTTCTTTTTGAGCCTTTTCTTTTTCCTTTTTTTCTAATGCCTTTTGAGCTTTAATTTCCTTTTGAGCCTTTTCTTTTTCCTTTTTTTCTAATGCCTTTTCATTATTCTTAATTTCTTTTTTAGAATTAGGTACTTGAACAATTGGATTTGAAACTGGAATAATTGGCATATATTCTGGGTTAATAGATTTTTCAGGACAGTTCTTGTTTTCTGACTTAGAGGATTTTTTATTAAGCTTTTCTATTGTTTTAGTGTTTATTTTCTTTTGTTTATTCAGGTTTTTTTGAATTTTTCTATTCCACTTGTCTTGAGCTTTTTGATTTTTTAATAATCCTTTTAAAGGGTTCCAGGCTGTTTCGATAGAATATTGTTTTTGTTCTTGAATTAATTCCTTGTTTTTAAGTAATAATTCAGACCAAATAATTGGCAGTGAACTTTGATCACATAATAACGCTTGTTTGTTTAATTCATTTTTCAACATTAAAGCATACCACTGCGCTATATCAAAGTTTTTTTGCATTGTTTCTAAAATAGTTGACTTTGTTTTGACAGGTATTTTGGATGACCACCAAGAGTTATCTGTTCGAAGGATCGCATTTGAATTAAATATAATAAATCCTGATGAGCAAGAACATGAAAGAACTATTTCAGTATCTAAAAATGACAAGTTTTTTAACTTTTTATATTCTTTTTCGGTAAAATTTTTAACTGCTTTAAAATTTTCAGCCTTTAATCTATAAGGTTCCCAAATTAACTCATCTGAATAAGGTGATGTTAATCTACCTTGAAATATACCATTAACAAACTCCCCTGTTAATTTGTTTTTCTCAACTACTTTGGCTCTCCCCCTTTTAACTTCTCTATTATATGACATTTCACCGCTTCCACAAATAGATCCTCTTTCCCACTGCCCCACATAAACAATACTGTCCATAAATCTATTATTTGGAATATTTGCTTCACCACTTCCGTGACGTAGATTATTTTGAAAATTTCCAACATAACTACCTCCCTTTTTTATGAATTCTTTAGCAAATCCGTCTTTTTTATTTCGATTCCACTGTCCATCATATTTATAACCTCTTTTAGATGTAAAAACACCTTTTCCAAGTAGATTTCCTTCCACAAATGTACCTTCATAAACCCCATTTTTATATTTATATACGCCGTAACCGTTTTCACAGTCACCACTAACACATTGACCAACTAAAAGCCCTGGTGAAAGCAAGAAAATGAAAATTAATATGTAATTATTTAAAGAAGTCATTAGATGAAGTCTTAAATGTACAAATATTTTTCTTTCAATTAATATTTTATAGAGTTTGTAAATAAAGAAAATTACTTTAATAGATAGGTTTTATCTACGGTACCATCATCATAAATTATGAGATTCATTTTTTCACTATTTGAATTTGATCCTAATAAAGACATTTTTAAAACAACTGATTTTTTAATTGATGTGCCAATAAATTCAGTTGAATTGTTATTACAATTATTGTTATAAATAGATTGACATAAGACAAAAAGACCTTCTTGTTGATCAGTAGCTAAAATTAATCCCGATGGTAAATAGGGGTAAGCGCCCCAACAACCATCCATAGGGGCTCCACTTAAGGGCGATGTGTCATAATAGGCAACTTCTTCTAAATTAAAAGGATCACTTGCGTCAATTATATTAACACCAGAAGTATAATAAGATGTAATTAAATAATCGCCTAGAACATGAGTGTTGTGAGGTACTACATCTGCTGTTCCTGACCAATCTTGTATTAGATCAATTTGAGTTATATTAAATATGTCCGAAACATCATAAGCCGCAACATAACAAGCAGACTGTTCGTCAGTTGCAAAAACATAATTATTATCATCTGAAACCCAAATATTATGTGTAAATGCACATGGTGTAGGATGAGAAGACATGGTTTGAATATTTGTTTTGTCGCTTACATCAACAACAGTAAATAACCCCTCATACATAGCAGCACCCCAAAGAGTGTCGCCACGAACCATTCCATCGTGTAAATAATAATCGTGGAATTCACCAGCAAAAGATGGGTTCATGGGATTAGAATTAAGATCTAGTATAATAACTCCAGATGATGAGGTCCCTCCAAAAGCATAAAGAAAACCATTTTCATCAATATAAAGATTGTGGATTTCTGTAAAATAGTCATCGATGAATACATGCGACATGCCGCTTAAATCACTTAAATCAACAATCAAAAGGCCGTCTGTGCCTTCAACAGAAACATAAGCATAATTTTGCCATGTTTTTATATCTCGCCAAATAGACTGAACACCTGGAATAAAATACAACTCATTTAAATTTGAGGGGTCGGTAACATCCACGACCGAAAGGCCTGTTTGAGTTCCAACTAAAGCATACTCATGGTCACCATCACTATAACCCCAAACATCATTGAGGCCTTGTGGGTAGTATAATGACCCCATTAAATCCATATTAAACCCCTGAGCAAATACACCTGTATAAGAAATAAAAAGAGCAAAGAAAATTAGACGATGCATAAGTTTGTATGTTTAAATTATTTTATTCTATATTTTACTTCTCCTCCTTCAATATAGAAACCGTCTTTTTTAATTATTTCTTGACCTAGTAAATTATATATTTTACCATTTGTAGAAGATTGATTAATGATTTCTGGCATACCAACCACAGAGTCACAAGGAAGGCCGGTGTTACAATCTAAATATTCTGTTAGAATAATTTCTATAAATTCTGTTTCTATTATTGTGTCTGTAACATATATTGTATCTGTGACATATTCAGTAATAAAAACCGTATCACATACACAACTCTCATATTCGCAAGAGCCATCATCCTGATTAGCCTCAATATTATAATTACATGCTAATGGATCTGTACAACCTAAAATACATAGCTGTGACTCAACGGTAAGATTAAAACCAAGTGATTGGTCCGAGTGCTCAAAAAAATCTGTTTGTAGACATACGTATTCTTCTGGAACATTAGGA
>PBGD01000007.1 GCA_002718895.1 Flavobacteriales bacterium | reverse complement strand
AACATCTATTCTAGATCCATCTATATTTAATCTTTTTTTTATATTTAACAAAACTAAATTATATGAATAAATTTATATGTATTATTATCGTTTCGATTTTATTCGTAAGTTGCTCAGAAAAGCTATATACTAATAGTGGAGCTATTCCCAATGCAACCTTTTCTACAAGTCAATACGATATTAAAGAAATTGAAATCACAAAACAAGGTTCATCAATAATGGGTATCCCTGTAAAACCAGAATCATCTAATGTATCTGGTATTATATTTACCTTTAATGGAGTTAGAATAAATAAAATACCTCAAATTGCTCCAATTCTTAGCATGATTGGTTATACATTTGCGTCAGCAGAAATAATGCGTCAATTAGGAGTTGGTAAAAAAGATGAGAGAACATATACAGGAGGAGGGTACCCTTATGGTAGTACATATAGTTATACTGTAGATCTTGGCACAAAGTTAAACGGCTTATCATTCCTAGTTGGGCTTCCTGTAGCTGCCACAATGAATAGTTTAACATGGAGAAGAATATCTTCTTTGAGTTCAGCAGGTTCGCAAATAAATACTGAATTAATTTCCAAAAATCCTGAAGTTGATATGTTATTGTTTCCAAAATATGAAATTGAAACAGACTATCGTTGGCTATCAGAATCTTCTATTGTAAATTTAAAAGTAAAAGGAGCTATCTTAGACAGAGATTAAGTTCGGTTAATTATTTATAATAGTTAATTTTACAGTTTCTCTTTCAATTTATGACACTAATAATATTAAGTTTTCTAATAATGACTCAAGTCGGGCCAGAAAATAACACAAAACACGCATATTTTGGAGGCGGATGTTTTTGGTGCATAGAAGCTATATTTCAAGAATTAAATGGAGTAAGTGATGTAATAAGTGGTTATGCTGGAGGATCTATGGAAACAGCTAATTATAAAGATGTTTCATCAGGGAAAAGTGAACATGTTGAGATATGTAAAATTGAATACGATCCTAAAATTATTTCTTATAATCAATTGCTAGAAGTTTTCTTTCTTGCTCATGATCCTACTCAAATAAATAGACAAGGAAATGATATAGGTCCTCAATACCGTTCAGTAATTTTCTTCAATGAAGAAAAAGAAAAAATTGAAGCAACAAAATATATTCAAAAGTTAATTAAGGATGAGGTGTTTAATGTTATAAAAACCGTCATTGAACCTATTAAATTATTTTTTGTAGCAGAGTCATACCATCAAAATTATTTCAATAATAATCCCAATCAACCTTACTGTTCTTATGTAATAAATCCTAAATTGGAATCATTACGTAATAAAGTAAAAAAATATTACGTTAAAAAATGAAAATTTAGCTAATAGCTTAGATGTAAATGATAATGCACTGGCGAAGATGGTTTTTCTGAATTAATTATAACAATTCCTAATTTGTAAAAATCGATAGAATAGGCAACTATTTCGTCAGTCTTTATAATTTCCCATGCTTCACTCATTTCGCAACTCCAATTGATATCATCAAAAATAATAATGGAAGGGTGTTTTAATTTAATTTTTAAGGCATTAAAGTATTCAAGTGTAGATTGTTTCTTATGATTGCCGTCAATAAAAACCATATCAAACTCATAATGAGTTTGTAATAGTTTTGGGAAAGTATTTTCATATAGGCCTTGATAAATATTGAATTTTTCAACATTTATTATCTTAAGGAATTCATTTTGTGCAATACTACATAATTCATCAACACCTTCCATTGTTACAAAAAAACTATTTTGTTTGTCTTTAATTGCTTCTAAAAAAAAACCTCCAGATATCCCTAAATTTGTACCCATTTCCAAAATATTTATATTTTGAAACTTACTGGTAATCAAATAAAATAATTTTCCCCATATAGATGGTGAAGATGCTTTTTTACAAATATCTTTTACTAGAATTGGGTTATTTGTTCCAAAAATTTCAAACGAAATTCTTCGTGTGTCTTTTAATAAGGAATCCCTATACTTTTTTCTTTGTCGAAATACTTCTATTTCTCTTGCTTCAAATTTATTAGATTTTAATTTTTTAAAGCAATCTACTATAATATCTAATGTTGGGTCCTTATGAAATAACATAGACTTTAATGTTTTACTTTCATTGAACTGAATGTAGAATAGCAATAAATGTTTTTTTATTTTTGAAAAAAGCATAATCTAATAAATATAATGATAAAGATTAGAAAAGGAACAAAAAGTGATCTTGGTGATTTAATGCAACTAATTTGTGAATTAGCAGAATATGAAAATGCAATTGACAAAGTAAAAATTAAAATTAAAAATTTAGAAAAAGATGGTTTTGGTAAATCTCCTTTATTTCACTTCATAGTTGCAGAAGTTTACAATCAGATAGTTGGCATGGCTGTATACTATAACCATTATTCTACCTGGGAGGGTAAATGTCTATTTTTAGAAGATTTAATTATTAAAAAAACATTTCGATCAAAAGGGATTGGGTCTATGTTATTTGAAAAAGTGATTGAAATCGCAAACAAAAATCAATCTAATAGAATAATGTGGCAAGTTCTACATTGGAATGAACCAGCAATTAAATTTTACAAAAAATATAATGCTACAATAAGTAAAGAGTGGTTAAATGGTAAATTAAGTAAAGATCAAATACAAAAATTTAATTCTAAGAATTCTTTTAACTAATTAGGGTTAACACTAATTTCCTATTATTTGGTTTATTTCTGTGCTCACATAAATAAACGCCTTGCCAGGTGCCTAAATTTAATTTATTTTTTGAAATTGGTATACTAAGATTTGTACCTAAAATAGATGATTTTATGTGAGCAGGCATATCATCCGGTCCTTCAAAAGTATGGGTATAATAAGGCTGATTTTCTGGAACAATTTTATTAAAAAAAAATTCCATGTCATTTCTCACAGTATAATCAGTATTCTCATTAATTAAAATTGAGGCTGAGGTATGTTTAAGAAAAATATTTAGAATACCCTCATTCGTATTAAAAGAACTTATAGCATCGTTAATATAATCTGTAATTATATGAAATCCCCTATTAAATTTTGGTAATATAATTTCTTTTTGAAAAATCAATTGGTAATATATTTAATTAATTTGTCTTTAATGAGATCAACTTTTTGATCATCAATATAAAGAGATTTTTCAATAAATGTTGATCCAGGTTGCACCCATCCAGCTAGTAAAGATGAGTCTTGTAAGTCTTTAAAATAAAATGATATTTTATTCTTATTTAATAAATCTTCAATATATGGCACATTAAAATAACTAACATTACCGATAAAAACAAAATTATACATATTATGAATTTATTGTGTTAGTTCATTAATTTCTAATGAAGAACAATGCATACTATTAAACATCGTACTAATTAAATCCTCATCAACAATAGTATAATAGTGACCATCTGGCATTAAAAAAATAGAGTCTCCAATACAATATATACCTTGTTCTAAATTCAGAATGACAGGATTTTCACCAACAATTTGATAATAATCATGCTGATCACAGTCAACACAAAAAAATGGGTCAGTTTCATCATTTTCAGTGCACGAAAGAAAATATATAGCTATAAAAAATAACAATCTAATTCTCATCGTAATTATTTTATGAAAGTAAGTTGGCCATTTTTAATGTAGATACCAGAAGGTAAGGTAGAAAGATTTGGATATTCACGACCATATAAGTCAAACACTCTATTATCTATATTAAAAAGGGGGCCTATAGAATTATTTAGGATTTCTTCTGCATTGCCTACTCTTAAATTATCAATATAAAGCCAGTTTCCTCCTACGTTATTAGATATATACTCACCACCATTAATTGTAGCAATTAAAGTATCATTTGAAAGATGGCCTTTACCAGTAAATTCAAATCTTACTAATACACTTTCTCGCCCAGCTGAACTTCCTAAATTTACAAATTGTTGTTTCCATTCTTCTTCTGAAGGAACAAATTCATTGAAGTAAGTTTTATTTGAAGAGAGTAAATCTTCAACATTAAATGTTGCTCTTTTTTGCCAAAATGATGATGGTGGATGATTTCGCCAAACAGTTAATTCATCAGGGATAATACTGTTTCCATCTAAATTCTTGTATGGTAATCTCTTAGCATATGCAACATCAAAATATATACCAAAAGGGTTATCATTAGAATGCTCCTGACTACTACAATCAATTTCAGGAGCGTAAATTACTTGTTTTACATCTAAACCTGCAGAAAAACTTTTACTTCTTATTCTTAACGATTGATTTGAGAAAACAGAATTATTATATACTTGCCAGTTTGTTTCAGATTTAAAATCATCTAAAATACACCAACTTGGTTGATCATCAGATTCATTTATAGGGAATGTCACACTTTCAAAATTTTCATAAAAAGGAGCTTGTACTTGATCTAAAATTGTAACATAGTTCTCCTTGGTTAATTCCATGTTTCCGCTATCATTGTAAACAATTAATGATACATCATGTTGACCAGATGAATTATAATATACTGTAGGGTTTCTTTCTGTAGAAGTAGATGGTTCAGCACCAGGAAAATACCACTCATAAGAAATATTGTCTGTTAAATAATTATAACTCATATCCTCAAATGAAACACTAAATTGACCATCCAATCCTAAAGCACCGATTCCAGTACCAATTATCTGAAAATCAGGAACAGGTACACATTCCGAAAATGGATCGGCAAAAAAATGATTATCATTTGTACCTGTCAATTCAAGGTTTTCTTCAGTCCACAAATTATTTCGATCACCAGCAAATGAATTGAGTGCTGCTATGACTCTTGCTTTCTGACCATTAGTGAACATATATGCACAATTAGTATAGTCCATAATATTTGCTACATTATCTAGTGTGCCACAAGAAACTTGCGTGTCGTATGAATAACAACCAGAAGCTCCAATTGTATTGGGAGTATCATTTACATTATCATCAGAAGAGCAATTTTCATCTAAACTTGGATCATTTGTACTACCCCATGGATGAGCTAAATTAAAATAATGTCCCGCTTCATGAGACATGGTATGTCGTTGCCAATTATTATTACTTGATTCACCAGTAGTTCCAAAATAATCATATTGACATAAAATACCCTCGTGATTTTGAGGTGCAGAGCCTGGGTAGTATGCATATGCTGCTGCGCCACTAGCAACGGACTCAACAGTCCATATATTTAAATATTTAGAGTTATCCCAATAGGTATCATCTTTTACATTTTCTCCACCTATTCTAGTAAGCTCTGATTGATGATAAGTAACACCCATTGTACAATTGCCATCAGGGTCTTTTGTTGCTAACCTAAATTCAATACCAATATCTGCAACAATATCTTCAAAGCCTCTTGCTTCACTTGTAATAATTTGAGCTATATGTCCATTTTGTGTAAAATGGTTTTCTGAAAATTGAACTATACCACCAGCAAAACGACTATTACCTGGGTCATCAACCAAGATGTAAGTATTATTACCATTATTATTAATAATACATAGAGTATCATTTTTTTGGACTGATGAACCACTTTCAACTAGCCAATTAATTGTAAAATTTGTATCTAAATAAGGGGAAGCAATATATACAGTATCGCCACTTAAATTAGAAATTGAAGGTTTAAAATTACCATTTTCATCAACTAAGTCATCATTAGTCTTACTAAAATCTTCACACATTGCTTTAATTGCTGATTGTACCTGCTCCATGTTAATTCGTTCATCACCATAATCATGAATCACATGTACAACTACAGGAATTATATATGTAGTATCAAGGACTCTTGAGTTATTGAGAGAAGAAATAAAGTTTTGAGTAAATAACTCTAATTGATCTAAAATAATTTGTTTGTCAGGATTAAGCTCAAGCTCTGCCCTTACCATTTCTTCAGTACTACAACGTTTTATATTTTCCTGACATAGAATATCCAAAAAAGGGCCGAAAATAAAAAATATACATAAAGTAATTCTCATCCTAGCATAATAATTTAGTAAAACGCATTAACGAATTATAATAATATTAGAAAGACGTGTATTACTTGTAGATATCTCTAATATAAATGAACCTTGATTAGGTATATTAAATATATCACTTATAGATAAATCATTATGTCCCTTATTTAGATTAATGTGTTTAGATCCAATTACTCTTCCAAGAAAACTAGTTAATGTAACTTTAACTTCAGATTCACGATTAAGATTTAAAGAAGCTAGAACGTTATCATTTGAAGAAGGATTAGGCGAAATAACCAAATTTTCAATAGTTGAATTTCTAGTACTACTAATCTCCTCAAAACTACTTTCGTTACCTATTGCAATATTATCAATATATAACCAATTTCCTCCTATTGTACCGGCTGAAATTTCTGTTATAAAAGCCCCGTTTTCATCGGCAACTAAATACGTGTCATCTATATCAGTACCAGTTCCTTTAAATTCAAATTTAATTACAGCCTCAGAAGAACCTGCTAATTGTTGAATATTAAGACAATATGTGCGCCATTGGTCTTCATTTGGTATAAAATTATTGAAGTATACACTGTCTGTTGTAATTAATTGCTCTTGTTTATTTAAAAAAGAACCCTCCTGACCTGGTCTGGTAGACAATCTAGGACGTTCATTCCAATTTGCATCACAAGATGTTTTGTAAGAAACAACTAATGCATCATTATGAATGGAGTGAGGGTTATCCGTTTGAGTAAACTCAAAATATGGAAGTCTTTTGGCATAAGCATAATCAAAACAAATTTGAAGAGTATTATCTGATGAAGTTGAAAATTCAGATAAATCTAATTGCGGAGATGAAAATTCATGAGATCTACGATTAGCATTATAGCCCTGACTCTTGATTCTATAAGATGATCCTCCCTCTGTAGATGCAAGATTAGTGATTTCCCAGTGTTGTTGATTAAAGTTATCTCCAAGCCACCAAATTTCATTTGTTTCAGTCATATTTGGAAAACTATTTGATTCGAAACTTTGAAGATTAGTTACACCCTCCTCTAGACTGACTTGTTTTTTTGATAAAATAGTTATGTAATTTTCTTTAACAATTGTGTTGCAATTATTTCCATTACAAGTTGTTAGTGACACATCATATGTCCCCGAATTCGGGTACATAACAACTGGATTTGGGTCTGATGTTGAACTAGCATCACCACCTTCAAAATTCCAAGTATAAGTAATATTTTGATTCCTGTAATTATAAGTAAAATCTGCAAAAGAGATTTCCTCATTTTCACATCCTAAATCAATGTCACTTATAAAATCAGGTATTGGAGCGCAATTTGCGTGAGGTTGATCTAAAAAATGTGCGTCATCTGTACCAGTAGCTATTAGATTTTGATCTTGCCAAAGATAATATCTATTTCCAGCAAAACTTTCAGCTGCTGCCAACATTCTTACAGACTGACCTTGGGTAAACATATGTGCACAAGATGAATAATCCATTATATTTTGAACATTATCTAGTTCATCACCACAAGTAGTTTGATTAAGTGGGCAACCTACAGCATTACCATCTGTTCCAGCTGTTGGAGGAGTGTCTTCTACTCCATCATCAATAGTACAGTTTGCATCAGTATCACCAGGTGAGTTGGTTCCACCCCATGGGTGGTCTAAATTAAAAAAGTGACCCATTTCATGAGGTAAAGTATGTCGTCTAGCATTATTTTCTGTGGGTCCAGAATCTGTGTTAACATTCCAATCACCAAAATAATCATATCTACAAAAAATATAATCGCCAAGTTCTCCGCCATTTCCTGGTTTAGTTGCATAAGCAGCTGCTGAACTCATGTTTGCATCAAAGCTTCTAACAACATAAATATTGACATATTTTTTTGAATCCCAATTAATTAAAGACATAACATCGTCTGAATCTGTATTCTCATAAAACAATGAGGCGGTGCGGGTAACTCCATATGTTGGGTTTCCATCAGGATCAATAGTTGCTAAACGAAATTTCATTTCTGGATAACCTATTATATTAGTAAACGAATCAATCACTTCTGATAAATCATCATTTAATCCATTAAAATCTTCGTTGATTCTAGCAATTCCTTGATCAATTTGTTCATAACTAATGTTTTCATTGCCATAATTATGAATAACATGAACTACAACTGGTATTGTGATTTGATTTGATGCTTTTCTTTGTTCAGACCAATTAGCAATGAATTCTTGAGTAAATAACTCTAATTGATCCATAATTTGTTTTTTTTCAGGATTTTTTAAAGCTTCTTCAACAATCTTAGAAGTACCACAAGGCACCAAAGCATCATCTTGAGCTAAACCATAAATAGTTGGGAATAATACTAAAGTAAATAAAAAAATATATCTATACATGTTGAGTTTAATTATTTGGAGACAAATATACTAAAAATTAGTAAAGAAATAAGACAATAACTTGTTCAAAACTAATAGATTCACAATTTAGATAAAAAGTCATAGACATCTATAACTTTTTCGCAAGGGATCACTATAATTTTATTTTTGGTTTTTTGGTTATAATTGTGTGAGGAAATTACAATTTTCTTAAAACCCAAGCGCTCTGCTTCTTTAATTTGAGTTTCAACTCTAGACACTGGTCTTATCTCGCCGTTCAAACCTACTTCACCACAAAAACAAATTGAAGAATCTATTACTAGATCATTATTTGATGATAAAATTGAAATTATTACAGCTAAATCAAGTGAAGGATCAGATACTTTTATCCCCCCAGCTATATTTAAAAAAACGTCTTTTGCTCCTAACTTGAAACCACACTTTTTTTCTAAAACAGCAAGTAACATGTTTAATCTTTTTAAATTAAAGCCATTAGCAGATCTTTGAGGAGTTCCATAAACTGCACTACTAACTAATGATTGAACTTCAACTAAAAAATTTTTTTGACCCTCAAATGTAGACGCTATAGCAGTACCACTAAAATTGCTGCTTCTATTTTGCAACATTATATTTGATGGATTTTTTACAGTTACTAATCCCATTGATTTCATTTCATAAACACCTACTTTGTCCGTGGTTCCATATCTATTTTTTTGCGCTCTTAGTATCCTGTAAAAGAAATTTCTATCTCCCTCAAAATTTAACACTACATCTACCATATGCTCAAGAATTTTTGGGCCAGCAATTTGACCTTCTTTCGTAATATGTCCGATTAAAATAATTGGTGTATTTGTTGACTTTGCAAAATTAACTAACTCTGCACAACATTGTTTAATTTGGTTTACAGAACCTATTGGAGAATCTATTAAGTCACTGTAAAGAGTTTGAATCGAATCAATCACAATCAAATTATATGATGCATTATTGTCAAAATTTTCTTTACAGTGATTTATAATACTTGCACAAGAAGTTTCGCTATAAACATGGCAATTTGAATGTTCAAATCCTATTCTATTTGCACGTATTTTAATTTGTGTTTGCGCCTCTTCACCGGATACATACAATACTTTAGTTTTTATTTTTAAGGCAACTTGTAATAAAAGTGTAGATTTTCCAATACCTGGTTGACCAGCTAATAAAATTACTGATCCAGGCACAATTCCTCCACCAAGAACAACATCTAACTCATCATCATTGGTTTCAATTTTAATTTCGCAATTAGAATTTATTTCTTGAACCGGTTTAGGTAAACTAGATGAAGAAAAATCAAATACTCTTTTTTTTGTAACCTTGGTTTTCATTTGCTCTTTCAAAGTATTCCACTGATTACATGCAGGACATTTTCCATGCCACTTTGGTGTTTCGTTTCCACAACTTTGACAAAAAAAAGAAACCTTAGTCATATTTTAAATGATTTGTTCATATATAAAAACCACATACCAATTCCACCCATAACAATAATCATTAAAGCTTGAGAAGTGTGAACAATAATCGCAAAATACTGAGAGATTTCCAATGAAACATTAAAACTAGTCAGAGCCTTAATCACAAAATAATGATAGGAACCTAATCCCGTAGGAGTGGGGACAACCATTCCTAATCCACCAGCCACCATAACAAACAGTCCTTGCATTATATTTAAATTACTTGTTTCATAAAAACACATGAAACAAATTGTTGTCATAAATAAATAACAAGCCCAAATACAAAATGTATATAACCAAAAAAGAAATTGATTTTTAACTTTTTTTAAAGATAAAAACCCCTGTTTTATACCAGAGATAAAGGTGATTATAGTTTGCAAATAATTTGATTTCACCCACTTTCTTAAAAAAGAATATGTTAAAAAACATACTAGTAATAAAATAATTGAATAGTTGAAAACGTTAGGGGGAATGCTAATACCATTAAAAAATCCAATTAAATATTTGTAATTAAATACAAATGAAACCATAAATAAGATCAATAAAATAACAAAGTCAATAATTCTTTCAAGAACAACGTGTCCTAGCAATTTAGAAGTGGGTATTTTGGTTACTTTATTTAAAGAAGTGCATCTTATGATTTCACCGCTTCTAGGAATAAATGAATTGAATAAATACCCAAAAGCAATTGAGTGAACCAAATTATAGTTGTTTGAGCTAAAACCTATTGATTCGATAAGCAACTTCCATCTCAGCGCTCTAAATATGAAAGCTAGATAGCCTAGAGTCATTGATATGAAAACCCATTTCAATGGAATATTAATTAATGATTCAGTAAAATTATTAAAATTGATACCATTAAGAGACCAAGTTAATAATCCAGCACCTAGAATTAAAAAAAAAATAGGTTGGAGATACTTTAAGAATAATTTCATAGACTAATTGAGTTTGTGTGTTCGTCTGGAAATATTATTGATGGCTTAAAGTTTTTTGCTAGATTGTTCTCCATCATAGCATACGCAACAATAATTACCACATGTCCAACACTCATTTTTAATGCTGCGGGTCCATTGATACCAATTTGACCCTTTTCTTCACCCTCAATTACATAGGTTTCTAATCTTTCTCCGTTTGACAAATTAAGCACCTGGACCTTTTCTCCAGCAATTAAATTAGAAGCCTTCATAAGTATTGGGTCAATCGTAATGCTTCCAATATAATCAACATTAGCCTGTGTAATAGTAACTCGATGAATTTTTGATTTTAGTATTTGAATAAGCATACAATTAATTTATTGAAATATTATCAATTAATCTAGTTTTGCCAACATAAGCTGCAATTAAAATCCTATATTTTTTTTTACGATTTAAAATTGTAACAAAACTAAAATTTTCTATATCAACTATCTCACAATAATCTAATTTTATTATTGAATTAGATATTATCGGCTGAATATTTTTTGCTTTTAAATTTAAAATTTTAGACTTATTAATTTTTTCAATTGAGTTTGCGTTAAGCAAATTTTCAATAGCCATCTTTAGTTTATAGATGCATTGAAAAAGTAAAGTTGATGTATGTTTTTCTGAATCACTTAACCTTGAATTTCGAGAACTTAATGCTAAACCAAGTTTATTTCTAATGGTCACACATGAATTAATTTTAATATTTAACGAATGGGATTTGATAAATTTTTTAATTATCCAAAGTTGTTGAAAGTCCTTTTCTCCAAAATAAGCATTTGCTGGTTGAATTAATTCAAATAATTTGTGCACAATTGTAACAACTCCTGCAAAATGACCAGGTCTTTTTTCTCCTTCAAGTATGTTGAAACAGTCAGTGAAGTTATAACTTAAAGATCTTACATTGTCTGGATACATTTCTGTATTATTCGGTAGAAATAATACATCACAATTCATTCTTTTTAAAATTTGAATGTCTTTTAGTTCATTTTTAGGGTAAAAAGATAAATCTTTTTTATTATCAAATTGAGTAGGATTAACATATATAGAACAAATTGTTATTGAATTTTGACGCTTTGATGCATTAAGTAACGATATATGCCCTTCGTGCAATGCTCCCATAGTAGGCACAAAGCCAATAATTTTGCCTGAAATCTTATAATCTTTTATAAGATTGATTAAAATATTTTTTTTTCTAACTATTTTCAATATTAAAATAATTTATTGTAAAAATGCTCGTTATTTCCTTAGTAAAGAACGCATTTTTTTATTAAATTTGCATACTAAATTAAATGTAAGATTGTAGATGCAGAAAAGAATTCTAATAGTTTCTCAGGAAGTTTTTCCATATATTGAAAATAGTAACATAGCCGAGCATGTTCTTGAGTTAGCAAAAAAAGTAAAAAAAAATAAGGATATAGAGGTTAGATTATTTATGCCGAAGTACGGCTGTGTAAACGAAAGGAGACACCAACTCCACGAAGTAATACGTCTTTCGGGAGTGAATATTGTAATTAACGATATTGATCAACCACTAATTGTTAAGGTGGCTTCAATTCCTCAGGCCAGATTACAAGTATACTTCATTGATAATGATGAGTATTTTCAAAGAAAAGCTATCTTGAAAAACAAAAACCATGAAAATATAGCTGACAATGATGAAAGAATGATGTTTTTCTGTAGAGGTGTGCTTGAAACATTGCAGATGCTTGGATGGAGTCCTGATATAATCCATTGTCACGGATGGTTTACATCGTTACTGCCACTATACCTCAAAAAAATCTATAATACCCATCAAGTTTTTGAAAACACAAAAATCATTTCCTCTTTTTATAAAGATAATTTTGATGATAATTTAAATTCTGAGCTTATTAATAAAATAAAATTTGATGGAATTGAACATGATGATATTAACATACTTAAAAAATCAAATCATAAAAATTTGCAATTAATAGCAAGTCAATTTTCTGACGGAATTATTTTAGAACAAAACTATATGTGTAAAGAATTAACAGAATTTGCTAATAATAATTGCATTTCAACTTTGCAGCCTGAAGAAAATGAACAAAATGCGTATTATCATTTTTATCAAAATTTTTTTTCTGAAGCATTAGTGTAACTAAATATGCATACTATTTCCAAGTATTTTTTTATTCCTTTTTTATTAATAAGCCTTATTTTCTCATGTGAAAATGAAACAAGTCTCATTGGGGAAAACATACTAGCAAATGACGAATATGTCGTTTTTATTTTAGATGACTCTTTAATTAATATTAAAAGCTCTTCAATACAAGAAGGGCCAATTAATCAATCCCCGTCAAATGATATTAATCTTCTCGGTGGCTATGTAGATCCAGTTTTTGGCACAAATAAAGCTTCCTTTTGTTTTGAAATTGGTTTGCCTAATAATGATATGAGCTTTAATGTAAATAGTATAGAAAGTGCTAAAATCACTTTGCCATATATAGGTTATTATGGTGATTCGCTAGCAGAATATCAAATTGAAATTTCTCATCTTACTGAGAATATTAACTATGATTTTGACTCGAATGATTCCATTAATTCAAATGTAATTATGAATAGTGTTAACAACGTGGAACAATTAAGCAATGTTAGAAGTAGTGGTTATCTAGAGCTAGAATTACCTAACGATTTTGTTTATGATAATATTCTAAATTTATCCGACGAATTTCTTCAGAATGATAGTACATTTAAAAACAATTTTAAAGGTCTTCATATAAAGACAAATTCTCTCAATAGTGCAGTTATGTATTTTAATTTAAATAGTGATGATGCTGTTCTTAATGTAAAATATATAGATTCCGAGATGCAAGAACAGGAAAATGACTTTCCTATCAACGGTGTTAGACTTAATAATTTTCAACTTGAAGATAATAGTGATCTTGAGCAAATAGATAGTTTAATTTTTTTACAATCTATGGGAGGTTTCATTAGCGAAATTGATCTTTCATTTTTAAATAACTTTAGTGATTCTGGATATATAGTAAATGAAGCTCTTCTCTCTTTAGAAGTTTATAATGACAATAATGGGATGCAAATTCCTAATAAAATTTCATTTATTGATTCAAATAATGAAGAAATTAGTGGAGGAACACTGAATACAGAAACTAGTTCATATGAAATTAATATCACTAGAGAGGTCCAAAAAATCATCACTGATGGTGATTCTCCAATAATTAAACTTTATCCATATCAAAGAGGAGCTAGTGCTTCAAGAATAATTATAAATAATACAACTTCCAAACCAATTCGTCTTAAACTAGTATTAATTAAAGTTTAACATACATGTGTGGCATCGTTGGTTATATAGGTGAACAAAATGGAATTCCCATTGCAATTGAAGGCCTTAAAAGATTAGAATACAGAGGTTACGATTCAGCTGGATTATGTTATTTTAAAAATAAAAAACTACACATATCAAAAAAAAAAGGTAAAGTTGCAGATTTAGAAGAATTAATAAACAAAAAAGATTCTTCTTCTATCGTCATGGGGCACACAAGATGGGCTACGCACGGAAAACCAATTGACAAAAATGCGCATCCTCATTTTTCTATGAATAAAAAATTAGCAATAGTACATAATGGTATAATTGAAAATTATGATTCCCTAAAAGAAGGATTAATACAAAAAGGTTACAAATTCAGATCAGATACTGACACAGAGGTTTTAATAAATTTAATTGAATACATACATAGTGATTTAAAATTATCTTTATCTGAAACGATTCAGCAAACTTTGACTCAAGTTGTAGGAGCATTTTCTATTTTAGTAATGAGCAATGAAGACCCTGAAACTATTATAATAGCTAAAAATGGAAGTCCATTAGTAATTGGTGTTGGTAAAGAAGAGTATTATATTGCATCAGACCCATCACCATTTTTGAAATATACTAAAAAAGCTATTTATTTAGATGATGGCGAAATAGCAGAAATTTCAAGAAATAAACTTTCAATTTTAACAATAGATCAAAAAATTAAATCCCCAGTTATTAAACAATTGACAATGGAGCTGGAAGAAATTGAAAAGGGAGGTTATGAAACTTTTATGTTAAAAGAAATTTATGAACAACCTAAATCCATTGTGGACACATTGAGGGGGAGAATTTTACAAGAAACTCAAACAATTAAATTAAGAGGATTTAATGAAAGTATTGAAAATTTTAAAAATTCAAAAAGAATAATTATAGTAGGATGTGGCACTTCATGGCTTGCTGGATTAGTAGCAGAATATATTATTGAAGGCTTAGCTAAATTACCTGTTGAAGTTGAATATGCTTCAGAATTCCGATATCGTGATCCGGTTATTTACAAAAATGATATTGTTATTGCCTTTTCTCAATCTGGAGAAACAGCTGATACACTTTCAGCCTTAAAATTAGCTAAAGAGAAAGGTGCATTAGTATATGGGATTTGTAATGTGGTTGGCTCATCAATTTCAAGGCTAGTTAATGTAGGAACATTTACACACGCTGGTCCTGAAATAGGAGTCGCTTCCACCAAAGCATTTACTGCTCAAGTATCTGTGTCTATTTTAATCGCATTAGCTCTAGCAAAAATTAAAAATAATATTTCTAAAAATGATTTTAATCAAATTACCAACGAACTAAAATCTATTCATCAAAAAATGCAATTTACTTTGAGTAAATGCCGTGATAATATAAAAGAAATTGCCAAAAAATATAAAAATGCAAAAAATGCATTGTATTTGGGCAGGGGTGTGAGTTTTCCAGTAGCCCTTGAAGGCGCTTTAAAGTTAAAAGAAATATCATACATTCATGCTGAAGGTTATCCAGCAGCAGAAATGAAACATGGACCGATTGCTTTAATAGATGAAAATATGCCAACTATTATTATTGCTACAAACAGAAGAAACTATGAAAAGATTTTCGCCAATGCTCAAGAAATAAAAGCTAGAAATGGTAAATTAATTGCAATTGTTTCTGAAGGTGATAATCAAATTAGTAAAATTGCAGATGATTTTATTGAAGTTCCAAAGACAAATTATTATTTGAGTCCTTTGATTAACATCATCCCTCTACAGCTATTTTCATATCACATAGCGAAAATGAGGGGATGTAACGTAGACCAACCAAGAAATTTAGCTAAATCTGTTACGGTGGAGTAGTTTCCGACCATTATTTTTTTCGTAAATTAATCTTATGAATAAGTATCTTTTTTTATTAGTGGTTACATTATTATTTTCTATTGGATGTGAAAAAGACAATCCCGACACTATAAATAATGATGAAACAACCCAAATCCCTGTTTCTGATTATCCCGAATCTATTTTGGGACATTGGGTGTTAGATTCTACAGAAGACATAGAAATAATTGATGATATTGAAATTGACCCTATATATGGTACTGAAACATCTACAACTACTGAAGGAAGTGAATTTAATCAAAGTCCATTCTTTGATAATAATCCAATGACTTTTGGATTAGAACTATATTTTACTTACCACTTGACATTTAAATATGATGGTACATTTGACAGGTGTGTAAACCACATAGATTCTAATAATAATACATCGAATTATTTTGGAGATATGTATCCCAAACTCACTAATGGTAGTTACTACTTAAATAATACCACAATTTTATTAGACATGAAAGAAGATCAAGAACCCATATTGAACATAACAGAATTCACTGATTCAAGTTTCACTTTGGAGTTTGTATCTATAGATACAACAGATGTTATAAATAATAACTATAGTATTACAACAAGGAAATTAATTGAAAAGATGGTTAAAGTAGATGGAACTCCTTGTATTAATTAACCAACACTCCCACATTAGTAATTTCTGACTTAAAAACTCTACCAATTCTCTCTTCTCTAATTTTACCTTTTTTATAGATTGAAGGGGTTTTAAAATAATAAATACTTTATTAGTATATTTACAATAATAAATTAAAGTAAAATGAAAAAAATACTTATTATCGTTTATTGTATCATTGGATTAATTACGTCTGTTGATATAATTCTATCCTCATTCTTTGATATCGGAGTATTACCAGACAATAATATAATTTTATGGTATCTGATTTTATATCTTTTTGAAAATGAATTAAAAGATTTTCCAAAAGATATATTGCAAAATAAATTAGTTAAATATCCAATGTACATCTGTTTATCTCTATATGTACTAGCTCATTTTTCTATAATTTAAATTATAATCAAAAAAGAAGAGGGACTAATGTCCCTCTATTAAGAATTTTAATATACCCCCGTATATAAATAAATTGTACATAAAAAACGCGTTGTATAAAAAATTATTGTGTCAATTGTGATTTTTCATTGCATCATCTATTCCTAAGCTACAGAAATCTATAATAGCACTAATAGATTTTTTTATACAAGCATTCACAATCTCTCTTTGATTTTCAGGCCATGTTCCTAATACAAAATTTGATTGTTCTCCAAAATCAAAATCACTACCTATTCCAAACTTTAATCTCGCATAATTACAACTATTCATTTTATCAATTATATCTCTATGTCCATTATGACCACCATCACGTCCACCTCTTTTTAATCTAATTGTACCCAATGGTAGGTGCAGATCATCTGCTGATACTAATAAATTATTTAAATTAATTTTATAGCTCTGCAAATAGTATCTTACTGCTTTTCCACTTAAGTTCATAAAAGTAGAAGGTTTTAATAAATGAACACTTCTACCTTTCATTTTAAATTTAGCTAAGCTACCATATTTCAATTCTTCAAAAGACGTAGAGAAATGTTCAGCACATTGATCTAATATTTCAAATCCAATATTGTGACGTGTACCAACGTAATTGTGACCTGGATTGCCAAGTCCTACAATTAAAAACTTATTCATAAATACGGTTAATTGTATATATTAAGATAAATTATTCCGACGTATTTTCTTCAGATTTAGGCTCCTCAGATTTAGGCTCCTCAGAATTTTCTGGGGAATCTACTTCATTTTCTTCCTGAATAGCAGCTCTTGCAGTTTTCACCGCCATTACAACATCATTAGGATTATTAATAATTGTGAGATTGTCTAAATTTAAATCAGAAACACGGATTGCTTGACCAATCTTAACATTTGAAATATCAATATTTATGTTCTCAGGCATGTCTGCCGATAAACCTTCAATACATAAACGGCGCATATTTAGTGCCAATCTACCACCATTTCTCACACCAATTGAGTTACCTTCTAAAACAATTGGCAGTTCTACTTTGAATTTTTTGTTATCAAAAATTCTAATAAAATCAATGTGTAAAATTTTGTCTGTTACTGGATGGAATTGAATGTCCCCCATTATCGCCTTTATATTTTGTTTTTCTATTACAATGTCAATTAAATATACATTGGGAGTATATACAATTTTTCTAAATTCATTTGAATGTGCGTAGAAGTGTACAGGGGTTTCTTTCCCACCGTAAATAACACATGGTACATTATCTTCTTTTCGCAATTTTTTAGCAAATTTTTTACCTAAATCTACTCTCGCTATTCCATTTATTGATACCGATTTCATAATATATTTTTTAAATTAAAAACTGTGAACTTATTGACTGATGGCTATCTATATTATTAATAACATCAGCAAATAAATTCGAAATTGTTAAAACCTTGATTTTTGAACAATCCTTTTTTAATGGGATTGTATCACTTACTATTAACTCTTCAAGTAAAGAATTTGTAATATTTTCATATGCATTTGATGATAAAACTGGGTGTGTACAAATTGCTCGTACACTAGAAGCTCCTTCATTAATCATTATTTCAGCTGCTTTTACAAGTGTGCCACCTGTATCAATCATATCATCAACTAAAACTACATTTTTCCCCTCGACATTTCCAATAATACGCATCTCATCTATTTTGTTAGCAACTAACCTTTTCTTATAGCAAATCACCATTTCAGTATTTAAGTATTTTGCATAAGTATTCGCTCTTTTTGTACCTCCTACATCAGGAGAGGCAATAACTAAGTTAGATAATTTTAAAGATTGAATATATTTTAAAAATACAGTAGATGCAAACAAATGGTCAACTGGTACTTCAAAGAAACCTTGAATTTGATCAGCATGTAAATCAATCGTAACGATTCTAGTTGCGCCGGCAGAACTTAACAAATTAGCTGATAATTTTGCACCTATAGGAACACGAGGCTTATCTTTTCTATCCTGCCTTGCCATTCCAAAATAAGGAACAACAGCAATTATTTCACTAGCAGAAGCTCTTTTGGCAGCATCTATCATTAACAATAACTCCATTAGATTTTCATATGGAGGAGGTGTAGATTGAATAATAAACACCTTACTTCCTCGGACAGTTTCTTCATACGATGGCTGAAATTCACCATCACTAAAATTATGAAACACTACATTTCCTAAATCTAACTTATATGCAGATGCAATTCTAGAAGCTAATTCTTGAGAAAATCGACCTGAAAATATTTTTACTTTTGACGACATTGAATAATATTTAATTCAAGGGAGGCAAATTTACTAAATTAATTATATATAATATCTATTATGTGAACTAATTCTATTAGATTTGTAGATTGTGATTTTGCCCAGATGGCGGAATTGGTAGACGCGCTGGATTCAAAATCCAGTTCTGGAAACAGAGTGTGGGTTCGATTCCCACTCTGGGTACTTTTTAAATTATGAATGCAATTAAACAGCTAAGATATGATAAAGCTTATATGAGAATGGCGCTTGAATGGGCCAATTTATCTCATTGCATTCGTAAAAAAGTAGGCGCATTAATTGTTAGAAACAATATGATCATTTCCGACGGATATAATGGAACTCCCTCTAATTTTGAGAACAAATGTGAATTAGATAATGGCTTAACTAAGTGGTATGTTTTACATGCTGAAGCTAATGCGATATTAAAATGTGCCCATAATGGACAATCATGTAAAGATGCCGATTTATATTTAACCCTTTCACCATGTAAAGAATGTAGTAAATTAATTTATCAAGCTGGAATAAGGAGGCTGATTTACCACCAAGAATATAAAGATAAATCTGGTATTGATTTTTTGAAAAAATCAGGGATAGAAATCACTCATTTAAAAAAGCTAACGTAGTAATGAAAATAAAGCAAATTATTAATAATGCATTAATTATAGCTTCAGTTTTTATTGTAGGTAATAGTCTTTTTTTCAAAATTGGAAACACAAACAATAATAAAATAAGTTTACTACTAAATGCTATTGAAAAAAACTATGTTGACTCAATTGACATGAATTCATTAATTGAAAGTTCTATAGAACAAACTTTAAAAAATTTAGATCCTCATTCCATATATATGAACGCGAAACAGGTTCAATCGTCAATGGAAATGATGCAAGGAAGCTTTGAAGGAATTGGAATAGAGTTTGCCATTCAAAAGGACACAATTGTAATTGTAAATATTATTCCAAATGGACCATCTGATAATGTAGGCTTGATTGCGGGTGAAAGAATAATCTCCATTGACGGCGAAAATGTAGCAGGAATTGGAATTAAAAATGAAGATGTCATTAAAAAGCTTCGTGGAGAAAAAGGTACAGAAGTAACAATTACTACACATCCTAAATTCAAAAAAAACAACAAAATTGTCAAAATAATTAGAGATAAAATTCCTCTCAACAGTCTCGATGCTGCATATGAAATTGCTCCACAAATTGGTTATATTAAATTAAATAGATTTGCTGAAACTACTCACAGAGAATTTAGAAATAAGCTTGAATTTTTATTAGAAAAAAACAAAATAAAAAGTTTAATCTTAGATTTAAGAGGAAATAGTGGTGGCTACTTAGATCAAGCAGTAAAAATTTTAAATGAATTTTTTAATCAGAATAAACTCTTGGTTTACACCAAGGGGCAATTTAGACCCGAATATAAATATTTTTCTGATAAAAATGGCATATATAAAAACGGGGATATTTATATTCTAATTGATGAGGGGTCTGCATCAGCAAGTGAAATTATTGCTGGAGCAATTCAAGACCACAATAGAGGATTAATTATTGGATCTAGAAGTTTTGGTAAAGGCTTGGTGCAAGAGCAAATTTCACTTAATGATGGATCATTAATTAGACTTACTGTTTCCAGATATTATACCCCATCAGGTAGGTGTATCCAAAAACCATATGTAGAAGAAGATGAAGAAGAGTACTTTTATGGTAAAAATAAAGACGTAGATAGTTTGCGGGTATTCAACACTGAAAATGGTGATTTAGTATATGGAGGTGGAGGTATTGAGCCAGATTATAAAATTGAACAGAATGAAAAAATACCTATGGCGGTAATGTATTTATATTCTAGCAATTTTTTTAATGATTTAGTTTTTGATTTTGTTGATTATAATAGACATAACATCAAACAAAAGAATTATAATGAATGGAAAATATCAAATACAGTTTTACATTCTATGTATACAGACATTGTGACATGGGTAAAATTGGAGTTTGATAGTGATTCTGAAATAATAAATCAAATAAAAACAAATCAGGAAAATATTTATATTAGAATTCAAGCCTTGATTATAAGACAAGTCTGGGGGTGGGAAGAGATGCAAATGTTTTTAAATGAAAAAGATAATATTATAATAAGTTCACTATCTTTAATTAAAAAATAAAATTATTATGTCTTTTACACTTCCAACACTAGATTATTCATATGACGCATTAGAACCAAACATAGATGCTAAAACTATGGAAATTCACCATTCTAAACATCATGCTGGTTACACAAATAAATTAAATGATGCTATTAAAGGTACTGAATTTGAAAATAAATCTATTGAACAAATTTTAATGTCTCCAAACATTCCAGATTCCATTAGGAATAATGGTGGAGGATATTTTAATCATTGTTTATTTTGGGATAATTTATGTCCTCAAACAATATCCCCATCAAACCAATTTATGAAAATAATTGATCAGAACTTTGGTAGCTTTGATAATATGAAAAAAGAGTTTGAAAATGCTGCATCAACCAGATTTGGTTCGGGCTGGGCTTGGTTATGTTCTAAAAACAGCAATTTAAGTATTTGCTCGACTTCTAACCAAGATAATCCATTGATGGATGGGCAATGTGGAGGCGTTCCTATAATGGGATTAGATGTGTGGGAACATGCATATTATTTAAAGTATCAAAATAAACGTCCTGATTATATTAATGCATTTTGGAATATTGTTAATTGGAAAAATGTGGAAACTAGATATCAAGCTTCCCTCTAATAATTTTCGGCAAATTCTTTATTGCAACTCTTTCCTGTAACATAGTATCTCGATTTCTTAAAGTAACCATATCGTCGCTAATTGTATCATGATCAATTGTAAGACATATTGGTGTTCCTATTGCATCTTGTCTTCTATACCTTTTACCTATTGAATCCTTGTCTTCAAATTGACACCTAAACTTTGATCTTAGATAATTAAAAATAGACCTTGCTTTATTGCTCAAACCATCTTTTTTGATCAATGGCAAAACTGCTACACTTATAGGAGATAAGAAAGGAGGTATTTTTAACACAATTCTTTTTTCATTATTTACTGGCTCTTCTACAAGTGATCCACATAATATAGAAAGAAATAATCTATCTAGGCCTACAGAAGTTTCAACCACATATGGTAAATAACTTTCTTGTATTTCAGTATCATAATACGATAATTTCTTTTTACTAAATATTTGATGTTGAGATAAATCATAATTAGTTCGTGAATGGATTCCTTCCAGTTCTTTAAATCCAATTGGAAAATTAAATTCGATATCACATGCCGCATTTGCATAATGAGCTAAGTTTTGATGATCATGAAATTGATACTCTCCAAGTTGAAGATTTAATTTTTTATGCCATTCCATTCTTTGCTGTTTCCAAAATGAATACCACTTTATTTCATCTCCAGGTTTTACAAAAAATTGCATCTCCATTTGTTCAAATTCTCTCATTCTAAAAATAAATTGTCTTGCCACAATTTCATTTCTAAAAGCTTTTCCTATTTGAGCAATTCCAAAGGGAATTTTTTTTCTGGCACTTTTTTGTACATTGAGAAAATTGACAAAAATACCCTGTGCAGTCTCTGGTCGAAGATATAATTTACTTGCAACATCACTTATAGCACCTAATTGAGTGTCAAACATTAAATTAAACTTTCTTACATCTGTCCAATTATTAGTGCCTGAAATGGGACATTTTATATCCAATTGATCAATTAATTCACTTAAACCAATTAAATTATCTTGTTGTAACGAACTATTTAATTTTTGTTTAATCGCTTTTATCTCTTTATTATACTTTATTATTTTGGTGTTTGTTTGTTGAAATTTCTCATTATTAAAGTCATCGCCAAATCTCTTCTCCCCCTTTAAAATTTCTTTATCAATTTTTTTTTGAATCTTTATTACATGATCCTCAATTAAAGTATCAGCACGATATCTTTTCTTTGAATCTTTATTATCAACTAAAGGATCGCTAAATGCATCAACATGGCCAGAGGCCTTCCATATTCTTGGATGCATAAATATCGATGAATCTAATCCTACGATATTTTCATTTTCTTGAACCATGGATTTCCACCAATAATTTTTAATATTATTTTTTAATTCTACGCCAAAGGGACCATAATCATATATGGCTGAAAGACCATCGTATATTTCACTTGAAGGAAAGATGAAACCATATTCTTTAGAATGACTTATAATTTTCTTTAAATCTAACACGCTAATTTAATTTATTAAAATAGTTGTAATTTAAATTACTAAATCCAGTAATAACTACACAACAAATCTAATACAAAAAGTTAATAACAATGAATGTTAAAAAATAAATGAATTTATTTTTCAAAGTTTATTGTAAAATTTAATTTAATGTTAAATATTTGCCTTCAGTAATTGATTTTTTACAAAATTAAGTTACTTGCCCCCAACAGCATATTTCAGTACATAATCCGAGAGATTATTTTGTGATAGATAAAATCTGTGACATTTACTCGTGACTAAAATAGCTAACTATATGTTGTATAAATCGGTGCTAAGTTTTTATATATATGACATCAACAATGTTGTGTTTTATAGATGTATAAATAGAGTTATAATTATTAGATCTAAAAAATGATGAAATATTATTTATTAACACGTGTTTTGTTAAAAAGGTCTTTGATCAATCTGAGATATAGACGTCGTTTAATTGTAAATTTAGCCTAAGCTGAATAATAATAAAATTCTAATATTTGAAAATGAAAATTGATACTATTTTTAAAAGAAACTTTTCAAAAAAACCTTTTGAAATTGAAAAAATTACAGATGCTATTCTAAAAGCAATGCTCTCTGTTAAAAATGGGGATGTAAAAGATGCTGAAAAGATCACAGAACAAGTTTATTCAGCTCTGTCTGAAAGAAAGGAAAAAAATCCAAATTATGTCCCTAATGTTGAAGAAATTCAAGATTTGGTGGAGCAAACTCTCATGAAAAGTCAGTTTCTTGACGTAGCTAAAGCATATATACTTTATAGAAACCAACAAGCTCAAAAAAGAGCAAGAAACATGTTTGAAAAAAGAATTAATTTAAAACCATATGAATATCCTGAGCTTTATGAATATGTTCCAGCAATTAGACATTCATATTGGATTCATTCTGAGTTTAACTTTACTAGCGACATTCAAGACTTTAAAACAGGCCTTACACATATTGAAAGAAATGCTATCAAAAATACTATGTTAGCAATTTCTCAAATTGAAGTAGCTGTAAAAACTTTTTGGGGTGATATCTATCATAAAATTCCCAAACCTGAAATTGGATCAGTAGGTGCAACATTTGCAGAGAGCGAAGTCAGACATGCAGACGCATATTCACACTTATTAGAGATCCTAGGTTTAAATAAAGAGTTTGAAGTCCTCAAAAAAAAGCCAGTTATAATGAGAAGAGTTAAATACTTAGAAACAGCTCTGGCTAAGTCAAAAAGTGAAAATGCTCAAGAATACACAGAATCGATTTTACTGTTCTCTCTTTTTATAGAACATGTTTCTCTATTTTCTCAATTTTTAATTATTATGGCATTTAATAAACATAAAAATATGTTAAAGGGGATATCCAACGTGGTTGAAGCAACTTCTAAAGAAGAGCAAATTCATGGAGACTTTGGCATAGACTTAATTAAAATTCTTAGATCTGAAAAGCCAGATTGGTTTGACGATAAATACAAATTGAAAGTTCAAGAAATGTGTGAAGAAGCGTATACAGCTGAAAGTAAAATTATTGACTGGATATTTGAAGAAGGAGAACTAGATTTCCTTCCTAAGAATCAAGTTAAAGAGTTTATAAAAGATAGATTTAATCGTTCTTTAGAAAGTATTGGGATTGATAAAGTATTTGAGACAACAGATAATTTAGTTAATCAAACAGAATGGTTTAATGATGAAATTATCGGAACAAAACATGGCGATTTTTTTGTAAAAAGATCGATTAATTACAGTAAAAGAACACAAAGTATAACAGGCGACGACCTTTTTTAAATATGAAAAAAACAATTTTAAATAACAAATTAGAAAAAGCAGAATTAGACCCTCATAAAACTCATCAAGATGTTCTATTAGATGCTAGAAAAAAACAATTAAAAAACAAGCAAATAAAACATAAAAATGAATCCGGAACATTTAAATGGCTAACAAAAAATAGCCGTGCCTTCTTAGCGGCAGGATACATACCCGAAGATATTGAAGCAGAAACACGTATTAGACAAATTGCAAATAGAGCTGAGCAAATTCTAGGTATTGATGGATATAGTGACAAGTTTTATAAATATATGTCCGAAGGTTTTTATTCATTAGCATCACCTGTTTGGTCAAATTTTGGAAAAAAAAGAGGCTTACCTATTAGTTGTTTTGGTTCGAACATTGATGATGACATGGGTAATATTTTATACACCCAATCCGAAGTTGGTATGATGTCAAAGCTAGGTGGAGGCACGTCTGGATATTTTGGGAATATTAGACACAGAGGTGCCCCAGTAAAAAATAATGGTCAAGCATCTGGATCCGTCCACATAATGCAACTTTTTGAAACAATGGTAGACGTGGTAAGCCAGGGTTCAGTGAGAAGAGGAAGATTTTCACCCTACCTCCCAGTTGAGCATGAAGATATTTCAGAGTTTTTAGATATTGGAACCGAGGGTAACCCGATTCAAGAATTAACACACGGAGTTAGTGTGACAGATAAATGGATGAAAGAAATGATAGATGGAGATAAGGAAAAAAGAAACATATGGGCTAAAGTGATTCAAAGAAGAGGAGAAATTGGTTATCCTTATATTTTCTTCAAAGATAAAGCAAACGATGGGTCACCTAAAGTATATCGCGATAAAAAATGTATGATAAATGCAAGTAACTTATGTACGGAGATTATGCTCCCATCAAATGAAAACTGGTCATTTGTCTGCGTTCTCTCCTCTATTAATATACTTCACTACGACAAGTGGAAAGAAACTGATGCTGTAGAAACAATGGTCTATTTTTTAGATGCAGTAATCACTGAATTTCTTGAAAAACTTGAGGTTTATAGAGACTCATCTGACAGAGAAGATAATCAAACATTTTTATTTATGGAACGGGCCTATAACTTCGCAAAAGAAAATCGTGCCCTGGGACTAGGTGTGCTAGGGTGGCATTCATTCCTACAATCCAAAATGTTACCATTCAATAGTACTGATGCATTTAACTTAAATAATGAAATATTTAAATTAATTAAAGAAAAATCATATCGAGCATCTGAAAAATTAGCCGAAAAATTTGGCGAACCAAAAGTTTTGAAAAATTATGGCAGAAGAAATACTACTCTAAATGCAATAGCTCCTACAACATCATCTGCATTTATTTTAGGTCAAGTTTCTCAGGGTATTGAACCAATTTGGTCTAATATCTATGTTAAAGATATTGCTAAAATAAAAACAACCATTAAAAATCCTTTTTTAGTTAATTTATTAGAAACAAAAGGCGAAAATAATCAGGAAGTTTGGAATAGCATTCGAGACAGAGATGGTTCTGTTCAACATTTAGAATGTTTATCTGATCAAGAAAAAAGCGTATTTAAAACATACTCGGAAATTGATCAAATAGATATTATATATCAAGCAGCTAATAGGCAGAATTATATTGATCAAGGACAATCTGTAAATATTATGATTCATCCTGACATGACTGCCAAAGAAATAAATAAAATTTATATTACTGCCTGGAAATTGGGTTTAAAATCTTTGTATTATCAACATAGCATGAATGCTGCACAGAAATTTAAACAAAAAAAAGATTGTGAAAGCTGCGAAGGTTAATAGATAAAGCTAATTTTTATTTTCAATATCCTGTTTACAGTACAATTACTTAAACGCATTTAAGCCTGTAATATCGAGACCTGTAATAAGAAGATGTATATCATGTGTGCCCTCATATGTTACTACTGATTCCAAGTTCATCATGTGTCGCATTATAGGGTACTCACCTGTTATACCCATGCCACCTAAAATCTGCCTAGCATTTCGAGCAATACTTAACGCCATATCAACATTGTTTCTTTTAGCCATTGAAATTTGAGCTGATGTAGCTTTATTTTGGTTTTTCAAAACACCCAACCTCCAAGTTAAAAATTGAGCTTTTGTAATTTCTGTAATCATTTCTGCTAATTTTTTTTGTTGGAGCTGAAATGATCCAATAGGTCGACCAAATTGATTGCGTTCTAAAGAATAGCGAAGAGCTGTATCATAGCAATCCATGGCAGCGCCGATTGCACCCCATGCAATTCCATATCTAGCACTATCTAGACATCCCAATGGTGCACCAAGACCATCCTTACCTGGTAACAAATTTTCCTTAGGCACTTTTACATTTTCAAAAATTAATTCTCCAGTGACAGAACCTCTCAAAGACCATTTATTGTGTGTTTCTGGGGCTGACACACCTTCCAATTCTGTTTCAACAATTAGTCCCTGAATTCTACCAGCCTCATTTTTAGCCCAAACAATAGCAAGGTCGGCAAAGGGAGAATTTGATATCCATAATTTAGCTCCATTTAATAAAAAATACTCACCTTTGTCAATAAAGTTACTTTCCATGCCGGCTGGATTGGAACCGTGATTTGGTTCAGTTAAACCAAAGCATCCTATTAATTCTCCGGAAGCAAGTTTTTTCAAATACTTTTCTCTATGAAAATCTGATCCATATTGATAAATAGGATACATGACTAAAGAAGATTGAACTGATGCTGTTGATCTAATGCCAGAGTCACCACGTTCAAGTTCTTGCATAATTAATCCGTAAGAAATTTGATCTAATTCTGCGCCACCAAATTTACTAGGAATAAATGAACCGAAACAACCTAACTGTCCTAATTTAGGTAAAATACTCTTAGGGAAAGTACAAGATTGACAAACTTCTTCAATAATTGGAGAAATTTCTTTCTTAACAAAATCTCTAATAGTTTTTCTGATCAAAAGGTGTTCTTCTGATAACAATTCATCTAAAAGATAATAATCCGGTGAAACAAAATGATCTTGAGTGGCCATAAAATTATATATTAATGTCAGAAACAAAAATAATAATTTAGATTTATAGAATTATTTAGAATAGAAAATTATTTATGAATTTTTACTTAACAGATTTTTACACATTTCAAATGATATTTTCTGTTATTTTTTTCGCTATTATTGCATACAGAGATAGAACAAGAATCATTTTGCTTGCTCAATTCTTATTTAATCATAAATACTCGTTAATTTATCACAGAAGTGATAAGCTGATTTACAAATTTTTTAGCTTTACCAATACATTGATAATTAAATCAACTATTTTATCTTTTTGGTTTTATGGTCTTTATGGGAAGATGTCTGTTTTTATCTTTATAAAGATTATGATACTGTTATCATTATTATTTGCATTAAAAATTAGCTGCATATATTTTATTACATATACATTTGAATTAAAAGATTATGGTAAAAAATACTTCTACAACTACTCAAGTGTTCTATTTGCGTTAAGCTTACTTTTTTTCCCCTTAATTTTTATTTCATCATATGTTAAAGAAGGGCAATTAATTAATGATTTAGGAACTTACATTTTTTATTGCTACTGTTTTATATACTTTATTTCAAAATTCATTTTTATTAAGAGATTAAATCTAATGAGTAATAGATTAATATTTTATAATATTTTGTACCTTTGTGGTCTAGAATTATTTCCATACTTTTTAATTTTAAAATTGGTTAATTCTAATATGATATATTAAATACACTAAAACTTAAGATAGGTGAAAAAGAAAAAGAAAACAAAAGTCCTTATTGCGCAACCAAATCCATCTAACTTAAACTCTCCTTACTTTGATCTAGCCAAAAAGCATGACCTTAATATCCATTTCTCACCTTTTTTGTCAATTGAGGGAGAAACTGTAAAAAATATTAGACTACAAAAACTACATATTCCATCTTACACAAGTATTATTTTAACAAGCAGAAATGCTGTAAATCATTATTTTCGAATATGCGATGAAATGAGAATAAATGTGCCCAATTCCATGAAATATTTTTGCATTTCTGAAGCAGTATCATATTATCTTCAGAAATATATTGCTTATAGAAAAAGAAAAATCTACTCAGCAAATAATAGTTTTGATGAATTAGTTGAATTATGCACTAAACATGAACAAGAAAACTTTTTATTTGTTTCATCTAACTTTGTAAAAGAAGAATTTATAACCAAGCTGGATAAAAGTGAAATTAAATATAGAAGATGTGCATTTTTTAAAACAGTTTCCAAAGATTTATCAAAATTAAAATTATCATCTTTTGATTTTTTAATATCCTATAGCCCAAGAGATATTGATGCGATTTTAGAAAACTTTCCTAATTATAAACAAGGTGATACTAAAATTGCAACATTTGGTAAATCCACAAATAAAGCTGCCGTAAAAGCCGGATTTTCAATTGCAATAAACGCACCTACAGAAAATTATCCCTCTATGATTATGGCAATGGATGCATACCTAAATAATTTAAAATAATTTACATGCTAAACAGTGATTCTACTCTCTCTCAAAAGAGAATAAATCAACTTTATAATAATGGAGATAGACTTTTTACAAAATCACTAATTGTTATTTATGAAATAATTAAAAATGAAAATGAAATTAAAAAACCCATTATTTCAGTCCCTAAAAAAAAAATAAAAAAAGCCGTTCATAGAAACTATATCAAACGAATTTTAAGGGAAATATTTTTTATAAATAAAGATTTTTATTCAAATCAAAAATCATTAAATATTATTATTATATATAATTCAACATATTTGATAGATTTTAATAAATTAAGTAAAGAATTACTACCTTTATTTACTGTCTTGAAAAAAAAACTAAATGAAAACTATCAATAGCTTATTTATTTTAATTATAAAAGCATATAAGTATATAATATCTCCTATTTTAGGCAAAAATTGTCGTTTCTACCCAACGTGCTCATCATATAGCATTCAAGCATTTAAAAAACACAATACTTTTCATGCAATATATCTAACATTTAAAAGAGTAATAAAGTGTAACCCCTTTGGCGGGTCTGGATATGATCCCGTACCATAAACTTAACAACCATGAAAAAACTTAAAAAGTACTTAATTTTATCAATTTCTATTTTTTTGTTGACAAGCTTTGTCACAAACTATTTTGAAATAAGCAAAAATCTTGAAATTTTTAATAATATTTATCGTGAAATAAACTCATACTATGTAGACCCTGTAGACCCAGGTGAATTGATGCACAGCACAATTGATACAATGCTAAAAAGATTAGATCCTTACACAAAATACATTCCTGAATCTGAAGTTGAAGACTTTAGATTTCAAACAACTGGTGAATATGGTGGTATTGGCTCTACAATTAGAAAAATTGACAAAAATGTTGTTATTTATGAACCTTACAAAAACTTTCCAGCAGACAAAGCTGGTCTAAAAATGGGAGATGTTTTAATAGAAATAGAGGGAGAAGAAATAAATGACGCTAGTGTTCAAGATGTGAGCAATCTTTTAAAAGGCACTCCAGGTACTTCAGTAAGTGTTAAGGTTCTTCGCAAGGAAAATTTAACTAAAAACATAAATATAATTCGAGAAAAAATACAAGTTCCAAGTGTACCTTATTCTGGAATTTTGAGAGACGACATTGGGTATGTCAAGCTAAAAAGATTTACAAAAAATTGCTCCAAAGAAGTTGAGGAAGCAATCAATAAACTAATTAAAAAGCAGAATTTAAAAGGTTTAATTATAGATTTAAGGTCTAATCCTGGTGGTTTATTAAATGAATCTATAAGAATGTCAAACTTATTTATAAATAAAAACGAAACAGTTGTAACTACAAGTGGGAAAAATGTAGAATGGGAAAAGACCTATACAACTAAGCAGGAACCTAAATACCCTGAAATACCTATAGTCATTTTAGTTAATGAATCATCTGCATCTGCTTCGGAAATTGTTGCTGGAGCAATTCAGGATTTAGACAGAGGTGTAATCATTGGTAACAAAACATTTGGCAAGGGATTAGTACAACAAAGTAGAAATTTAAGTTACAACTCAAGGCTAAAAGTTACAGTAGCTAAATACTATACCCCTTCAGGTAGATGTATTCAAGATTTAATTAAAACACAAAATTATAATAGTTATCTTGATATAGACACATCAAATCAAACTGATAGTCTAAGGAACAAATTTTTCACTAAAAATGGTAGAGAAGTCTATGATGGAGGTGGAATCGATCCTGACATTAAAGTAAAAAGAAATGAATTTCCAGAAATACTTTGGCCATTATTAAGAGATAATTATATTTTTAAATTTGGAAATAATGTAAACTATAACTTAACTGAAAATCAAGTAAATGAGTTTAATTTACCTGATTCCATTTATAATCAATTTACTAATTATTTAGAAGAGGTTGGATTTAATTTTACTGCAAATAATGAATTTATCATTGAAAATATTGAACAAGAAATCAATGAGTTAAGTGACATTGATTTTAATTTAGAAGGTATCCAAATAGAATTGGAGACATTGAAAGAACAAATTCAAATTAACAAAAAAAAAGATATTCAAAAATATAAATCAGAAATTAGCAAACAATTATCAGAACATTTAATAACTCGTTATTTTTATGAAGCCGGACGAATAGAGTATCAACTTGAAGGTGACCCATATGTTGATAAAGCATTAATGATACTAAGTAATGCGGATGAATATGCTAATATCTTAGCACCATAACTTGCACATAAAATATGTCGTGGTCAATTCGAAAAATTAACTATCCAAAAATCAACTCCATTCTTTTAATTTTATTAGGGTTTTTTGTGACAATTTCTACAAGCATATCGACTATTATATGCCTTTTATTTTTTGTGTCATGGATAATGAGTAGTGATTATAAAATCAAAAAAATTTTAAATAACCATATTTCAATATATGTTATATTTTTTTTAATATACTTTCTAATAAATAATTTTTTTAGCAACTCCAATTTGTGGAATAAGACTGTAGAAAAACAACTTTATCTATTACTTCTCCCAATTCTTTTTTCTATGGAAATAAAAAGTAAAGATATTAATAAGTCAAAAAAAGCATTTGTATTAGGTATTATTATTAATATATTTTTATCAACCGCAACTTTACTCACTCCTAATAACTCATTTATTAAAAAGGGACATTATGCTCAAGAATTTTTTCTGCATGGATTTTTAGATCACTTTGATTATTCAATATTTCTATGCTTTAGTTTAATATTAATTCTGTCTACCCAACTATTTAGAACAAAATCAATTATATTTTGGAGTCTATGTATTGTATCTTTTGTCACATTACTTAATTCTTATGGGAGAGTTGGTATTTTAGCTAGTATTGTTTTTCTCCCTATAATATTATTGTGGTTTAAGCCTAATTTAAGTAAAGTCATAGTATTTACTATTTTTACTTTAACAATAATAATTTCATGTTTTTCATATACACCGTTTCAAAATAGAGCATCTGAAACAATAAAAAGTCTTAGATGGCTTTATAACCCCCCTGAAATGAATGAAAAGATATATTTAAATGCAAAATATATGGCAAGTAAAACAGACTCTGTTGACATTGAAGGTTTTACTGAAAAAATTTTAAATGACCCTCATTGGCTTAATGATATTAAAAATAAAAAACCTGAATACGAGACAAGTATAGGTAAAAGGTATCTTTTTATGAAAAATTCATTAGAATTAATTTTAAAAAAACCGATTGCTGGACACGGCGTAAATAAATTTGAACAAGTATATAATTCATATTTTGTGCACAAGGAAAAACTGAAACATCCTCATAATAATTTTCTTTTTATTTTGGTAGAACTAGGACTAATTGGACTGATTTTAATGTTATGCATTTTTATCAAGCAGATCAAAATTTATTTTGAAAACAACAAAAAAAACAATTTGCAAATCATCTTTCCATTTTTTTTCTTATTTATCATGTTATTTGACAATTACTTTTTTAATCATAATACATTGATTTTTTTCTGTCTTTTTAGCTTTATATTATACCAGCCAAAAATCAATAAATAATTCTTTTTATTCTTTGAGATAAAGTAGATAAAATTTCATAAGAAATTGTATTGAGTTCTCTTGCCAAATCCCACACAGGTCTTTTATTACAAAAAAAGTAAATTTCATCACCAATGGAAATATTTTCTATGCAAGATACATCTACTATACAACTATCCATGGAAATATGTCCAACAGTCGGCAAAAAATGTCCATTGTAATAAAATTTTAATACTCCATTACCCCAACTTCTTTGAAGTCCATCGGCATAACCAAAAGGGATCAAAGCTATTTTCATTTTCTTTTTAGCAATAAAGTTTCTGTAATATCCAACTGATTCATTTTTTTGAATTTGCCTAATTTGTAAAATAGTAGAGCTTAATTCTGAAATTGGTGATATTTCTGGATGATTAATACCGCCATATAAAAGCATGCCAATTCTACATAAATTGAAATTATTATTACTTTTAAACTGCCTTAATGTGCCACTTGAATTTAGAATGTGAGTAGGGTAAAGATCTCCTAAGTAATCTAAAAAAATTTGTTGACAATTAATTATTTTTTTTATTTGACTCAAAGTAAAAGAATCATTGGCTTGAGTTTCTGAAGAAGATAAATGAGAATATAAAGAAGTTAGAATCAGTTGCGGGTTGTTTTTTATATTTTTAATTAAAGTTGGTAATTCTATAATATCAAATCCCCACCTATTCATCCCAGTATTAATTTTAACATGAAAATAAATTTTATTTTTACTTTTTAAAGCCTTAGAGCATTGAATAAGTGAATTAAATAATTCTATATTATATATTACAGGTTCTAAATTATATCTAATTATTGCACTTAAAGAATTCACAGAGGGATTCATAACCATAATTCGGCTACTTATTTGATTTTTTCTTAACCTAATTCCTTCTTCAAAATCTGCTACTCCAAAATATTCTACTCCAAAATATTCTAATTTTTTAGTAATTTGAATATCTCCATGGCCATAAGCATTTGCCTTAACCATAGCAATAATCTTAGTACCTTTATTATTAGATTTAAAATAATTAAGGTTTTTCTCTAATGATGAAGAGTTAATTGATAGCTTAGTTGAATATAATTGATCTTTCATGATTTGTTTTTTTGTTTTTGCATAAAACAATTTTCACATAAGGCTTCATATACATCTTTATCTCCAATTAAAACTTGATCTGTAAACAATTGATTTTTTCTATAAGAAAAATTAGCTTTATGGCCACATTTACATTCGGCATACAGTCTAGTCACATGATCAGATAAACTAATGATCTGATTCATAATCTCAAAGTTGTTGTTTAAATAATCTTTATCAAGACCTGCTATAATAACTTTTACATTTATATTTTTGAGCAACTTTAAATCACGAATAATTGTATTTGGAAAAAATTGTGCTTCATCTATTCCTAAAATTGTATTTTTTGATATTAAATTAAAAATATCTGATAAATGATTAACTCTGATAGCTTTAAGCTTAATTCCACTATGAGTAGAGATAATATTACCACTTTCTCTATCGTCAATAAGTGGTTTTACTAAGAGGGGGGTGTCTCTACTTGATTTTAATCTAGAAAAAAGTGCAGTAGTTTTACCTGAGAACATGCAACCAGTAATAACTTCAATTCCCTTCATAAAAACTTATAAATTATATTCCCTAAATTAGTAAATTAACAATTAGTATGGAAAGAGTTCTACATATAATTCCAACTCCTATTGGAAACTTAGAAGATATAACATACAGAAGTGTACGTTTACTAAAACAATCAGATCTGGTGTTAGCAGAAGATACAAGAACTACAAAAAAATTACTTTCACATTATGGCATTAAAACCAAGATGATTAGTTATCATAAATACAATGAACACAAAATACTAAATAATGTAATTGAAAAGATTTATAAAGGAATTAATTGTTGTCTTGTAAGTGATGCTGGAACTCCTGGTATATCAGACCCAGGCTTTTTAATAATTCGTGAGTGTATAAAAAAACAAATAAATGTTATTTGTCTACCTGGACCAACTGCATGTATACCTGCGTTAATTCAATCAGGATTCCCAAGTGAAAAGTTTTATTTCAATGGTTTTATACCAATTAAAAAGGGTAGAAAAAAAACAATTACAGAAATTTTACAAAAAAATTGCTCTTCAATTATCTATGAATCAAAACATAGAATTATTAAAACAATTCGAGAATTTGCAGAAATAGACCCTCAAAGGGAGGCTGTCATCGTGAAAGAGTTGACTAAATTACACGAAAATACATATAGAGGATCATTGGAGAACTTATTAAAATTATTTTCAGAATTAAAATTAAAGGGAGAGTTTATAATTATTTTAAATGGGAAAAAATAACAAACATATTATTATTGCGGGCCCTTGTGCAATTGAAACAAAAAAAATATTTTTTGATACAATAGATAGTATTAATAAAGATGTGGATATTTTCAGAGCTGGGATTTGGAAAGCGAGAACCTCTCCAAATAATTTTCAAGGTATTGGAGAGGAGGGCCTTTCATGGATTCAAGAAGCACAAATTAAATACAAAAAACCATTTGCCATTGAAGTAGGCACTGCACAACATGTTGAACTTGCACTTAAGCATGAAATAGGAATACTATGGATCGGGGCTAGAACAACTTGTAATCCTTTCTCGGTTCAAGAGATTTGTGAAGCAACAAGAGGATCTGATTTAGAAATATGGATTAAGAACCCAATTTTTCCTAATTTGGAATTATGGATAGGTGCAATTGAAAGATTTAAAAAATCTAAAATAAAAAACATTAAAGTTATTAACAGAGGTTTTTTTTCAGAGTCACCTTCTCCGTATAGAAATCTTCCACGCTGGGATATAGTGAGAAAATTTAAAAAAATATTTCCGAAAATCCCCCTCATATGTGACCCAAGCCATATTTCAGGCAACACAGAATTAATTTATGATGTATGTGTTAAAGCATTGTCTTATGAGGTTATAGGCTTTATGATTGAAGTTCATAAAAAGCCAGAAATTGCTTTAAGTGATCAAAATCAACAACTTAAACCAAAAGAGTTTTGTGAAATATTAGATAAATTAAAATCAACAAATTCTACCTAATTCCTTTTGTATTTTTTTCTCTAATTGATTTAATTGAGTGAAAGTAGTCAAGTCATTATCAACCGATGCATTGGGGTTTTTTAATTTCTCTAATGCATTCTTTCGCATACTTTGTACTCTTTTTAACTTAAATCGTAAAATTGATTCTTTTGCTACTTGAGAAAGTAAGTCCTTTTCTTCTCTTACTACAATATCTTTCCTAGACCAATTTCCTAAAAAAGGTTGATCTGCTATAATATAGGATGCTAATTCAACTATAATTAAATTTGAATGAGATAAAAAAAAGTCATTATTTTGCGATTCAATTATTGTGATATTTTTTTTAATCTCTTGATACAGTGTGTCAAAAATAGGTGTAGTAAAGCCAATGTTATCCGAATCTAACTCATTAATAATAAATCGAGATATAGTTTGAAAAGTGCCATCAGGTAACACAATATTTGAAGATCCATAATTAATAAATAACCTAATTAACCGAAATTCCTCCAAGTTATTTTTTTTCAATTTTTTAAAATCAATTTGTTTATTGGTGTTATCATTTAAATTTCTAGATGATGTGAGAGGTGTTTTTTTAGCTAATCTATTTAATTCTTTTCTAATATCTTCTTCCTGTAAACTAAATTTTTTGGCAGCTTTCTTAATATAAATAGCTTGCATAATATTATCATGAATTAATGATATTGAATATATAATATTTTTTACATGTTTTATTAAATCGGAAGATGCATCAGATACGTTTAAACTACACTTAAATTCGATGAAATTAGTTTTATGTTCTAAAAAGAATTGTTTAATTGTCTCTGTAGATTTTTGACCGCAAAATGAAGCTGGATCCTCGCCGGTTGGCAATTGTATTACTTCCGGATTTATGTCTTGTTCTAAGAATAAATCAATGGCTTTTAATGATGCACTAACACCAGCTGAATCTGAATCAAAAATGATAACTATATTATTAGTAAATCTTTTAACTAATCTAACTTGCTCTTTGGTTAAAGCAGTACCACACGTAGCAACAACATTTTTAATATTTGCTTGAAACATGGCAATCACATCAGTGTATCCCTCAACTAAATAGCAAACATCTTCTTTCTTAATATATTTCTTAGAAAAATTTAATCCATACAAAACCTTACTCTTTTGGTAGATTTCAGAAGTATCTGAGTTTAAGTATTTCGGAGATTTTAATACATCAGATAAAACACGAGCGCCAAAACCAACAACTTGACCAGAAATACTGTGAATTGGAAAAATAAGTCGATCTAAAAACCGATTAGTCCCATTTTTATTTACAATTCTGGTATCATGTAAATATTTTTCATTGTAGCCAGCAGACTTTATCTGATCAACTAACTTTAGTTGTTTTTTAGGACAAAAACCTAGCTCAAATAGTTTGACTATCTCATTATTTATTCCTCGATTATTTAAATAATCCAACGCTTTACTATTTGAGCCAAATAAATCATCAGCAAAGATTTGCTTAACATAATTCATTACAATTAGTGTTGATTCACGATGATTATCTTTTTTCTTTTCATCGGGATTAATATCAATATATTCTACAGTTATGTTATATTTTTTTGCTAAGTATAATAAAGATTCCGGATATGAAAACTGCTCGTGTTCCATTAAAAAAGAAATTAAATTTCCTCCTTTTCCTGAGCTAAAGTCTTTCCATATTTCTTTACTAGGTGAAACAACAAAAGATGGAGTTTTTTCTTCATTAAAAGGGCTCAACCCTTTATAATTGGCTCCTCTTTTTTTTAAATCAACAAAGTCTGAAATAACTTCTTCTATAATTGCTGCACCAAATATTTCATCTATAGTTTTTTGAGAAATTTTCATTTTGAACGGACAATTAAATAATTTAATAAAGAAAGTAGGGCGTCTTTATAGGTATTTTTTTTAAATGAAACTAATAGAAGCATTATTTCATCATAATAGGATTTAAGTAAACTTTCTGCATGTTGAATACCATCATATTGAAAAACTAAATCTTGAATATATTTTATTTCATCAGAATTATTAGATTTTTTTCTTAAGATTCTATAAACATTTTGTTTTTGATTAAAATTCATTTTAGTTATTGATTTTAAAAGAGGTAAGTTAATTTTTCCTTCTTTAATATCATTACCTTTTATTTTACCAGTTTTTTTTGAATTTATAGGATAATCTAATATATCATCTTTAATTTGAAACATTAAGCCAATTTTTATGCCTAATTGAGACATTATTTTAAATTGATGATCATTAGCACCAACTGAAAGTGCACCTGCTTCAAAAGCACTTTGAAATAAGGCTCCTGTTTTTAATTCAATTATTTTGAAATAATCATCAACTATCAAATTTAACTTTTTAGTTTTTTCTATTTGGATTAATTCACCCTCAACTATTTTTTGAACTACATCAGACATTAAATATAGCAAATCAAAATCTTTTGATGATACAGCAAGTTTAAGACCCTTGGCTAAAAAATAATCCCCAGTTAAAACTGCTACTTTATTTTTCCACATAGCATTTATAGAAATTTGGTTCCTACGTAGGTATGCCTCATCAACAACATCATCATGAATTAATGTTGCTGTGTGTAAAAGTTCAATTAAAACTGCTCCACGATATGTTTTTTCATGAATTTCCCCACATAATCCTGCAGCTAAAATTGTACAAATAGGTCTGATTTTTTTACCACTTTTTTGACTTAAATATGATGTGATCTTATGTAATAAATTAGCCTTAGTTGACAAATTACTTTTGAATCTGGTATCAAATATTGATAATTCTGTTTCTATGTATTTTAAAAAATTCAAAACTAATTTATTTTATTTGCTAACTGGCCGCATGCAGCATTTACATCTGCACCACGACTTCGTCTAAATTTCACTAAAATATTATTTTTTTCTAGTAATTTGATGAACTTAATGGTAGCCAAATTAGTAGATTTCTCATAAATTGAATTAGCAACTTTGTTATACTCAATTAAATTTACTTTACATGGATTTTTTTTGCAAAATTTAACTAGAAGTTTTGCATCTTGTTCTGAATCGTTAACTCCACTTAATAAAACATATTCATAAGTGGGCTTAATTCTAGTTTTATCGTAAAAATAAATTAATGAATTTAACAAGCTATCTAAATCATTTGTTTTGTTTATATCCATTAATTTAGAACGTAAAGTATTACTTGCAGAATGTAAAGAAATAGCTAAATTAAATTTTACACCCTCATCAGCAATTTTCTTAATTATTTTAGTTATACCCACTGTAGATACAGTGATTCTCTTATAGGACATTGCCATACCAAAACTTGACGTAATGTAATGAATACTTTTTAAAACATTTTTATAATTCAAGAAAGGTTCTCCCATTCCCATATAGACAATATTAGTTAAAGGTTTTTTAAAGTGTTTTACTGCATACTGGTTGATAAAAAAGACTTGATCATATATTTCACCAGGATTTAAATTTCTATGTAATTTAATTTGACCTGTAGCACAAAAAGTGCATGCTAAGCTACATCCAGCTTGAGAAGAAATGCAAGCAGTAAGTCTATTTCTTTGAGGAATTAAAACACCCTCAACAACCTTCTTAGATTCCAGTTCGAATAAAAATTTCACGGTTCCATCACTGCTAATATGAAATTCTAGTATATTGATTTTTTTGATGGTATAATGCTTCTTTAAACACTGTATGTGTTTTAATGACAAATTTGTCATTTTGTCAAAATTAAGCACTCTATGTTTCCATATCCATTCCCAAACCTGTGCTGCTCGAAAAGATTTGTGAGATTTTTCAATAAAAAAATCTTTTAGCTGTCCTAGTGAAATTTCTCGAATATCTAACTTAATTTCATTCATTTTGTTTTCTTGGTATATTCATATAACTTATCTGCAATAAAATAATCTGCATCCGTAGTTATTTTTAGATTTGAATAATCACCTTTTATAAATTGCAACTTTGGATGAATTTTGAAATAATTATATACAGATGAATCATCTAAAAAGATTGATGACAAATCATTAGTTTTAAATTTAGAAAAAACTTTACTGTAGCTATAGAAAAGTTGATTAAAATTAAAGAATTGGGGGGTTTGTATCAATGCATAATCATTTCGATTAGTTATACTGCAAGATTTTTTATCATTTTTTGGAAATTGAAATAAAGCACTATTAGGGGTTACGTATGGAACTGCGCTACCATATTTTTTAGCTGAACTCAATAATTTCCTTATTAATCCTCCTTTTATAAAAGGACGAGCAGCGTCATGTATTCCAATGGTTGAGCTAGTAAAAATATTTTCACCTTTGTTTATTTTATTTAAACCAATAAATACAGTTTCAATTCTACTATTACCACCATTATAAAAATTATGAGAGACTTTAAATTTATGCTTATGACAAAGATCCGACCACTTAGAAGTATAATGTTTGGGTAATGCAATATGTATTATTGAATCGGGAATTATTTGTCTAAACATTTTTACGCTATGGAAAACCATTGGTAAGCCGGAAATTTCTAAAAATTGTTTTGGCGTATCATTTCTCAGTCTGGAACCTTCACCTGCAGCTAATATTAAAATGTGAGTTGCCATTAAATTATCAACATACAATCGCCATAGCTTAAAAAATTATATTTTTCTTTAATAGCTTCTTTGTAGGCCTTCATAATCAAATCATGTCCACCAAAAGCACTTACCATCATTAAAACTGTAGATTTAGGAGAATGAAAATTTGTAAGTAAAGAATTTGCAATTTGAAATTCATGTGGTGGGAAAATAAATTTATTTGTCCAACCCTGGAACGGCTTTAATGTTTTATATGATGAAACTGGTGTTTCTAATGCGCGCATAGTGGTTGTTCCTATAGCACAAATTCTTTTTTTATTATTGATTGCTTGATTAACAACTGAAGTTACACTATCATTTATAAAAATTTCTTCTGAATCCATTTTATGCTTAGACAAATCTTCTACTTCTACAGGACGAAAAGTTCCTAGTCCTATGTGGAGGGTGATTTCTGGTAAACTAACACCTAGTATTTCTAATCTTTTTAATACAATTTTACTAAAATGTAATCCAGCCGTTGGTGCAGCAACAGCACCTTTATGCTTTGCGTAAACTGTTTGGTATTTTTCTTCATCTTCGATATTTGGTTCACGCTTAATATATTTTGGAAGTGGTGTTTGTCCTAACTTTTCAATAGTCTTTTTGAATTCATCATAAGGTGCATCATGTAAAAACCGCAACGTTCTTCCTCTTGAAGTTGTGTTGTCAATAACTTCTGCGATTAACTCATCATTTTCACCAAAATATAATTTGTTGCCAATTCTAATTTTTCTAGCTGGATCAACTAACACATCCCATAATCTACTTTCTTTGTTAAGCTCTCTCATTAAAAAAACTTCGATCTTAGCACCTGTTTTTTCCTTATTGCCATATAATCTAGCAGGTATTACTTTTGTGTTATTTAAAACCATAACATCATCTTCCGTAAAATATTCTAAAATATCTTTAAATTTTCTATGTTCAATTTCGCCAGTATTTCTATGAACAACCATCATTCTAGATTCATCTCTATTTTCTAATGGATCAGTTCTAAGTAATTCTTCAGGTAATTTAAAATCAAAATGAGATAATTTAAGCTTCATGGTGTTTAAAGGTAGATGAAAATAAAGGCAAATATACAAAATTATAATATGTAAGAAATTAAAGTAAAATTATCTCCTAACTATAATTATTAATAAATTCTTCCAAAGTACATGCATCTACCAAATTATGTTGTCCAATCTTAGATCTCTTCAAATTAAACAAGTAGGCACCACAACCTAGTTTTTTGCCAATATCATGTGCCAAAGACCTTATGTATGTTCCCTTACTACATCGAATTAAAATTTGCAAAAAAGGCAAATCAATTGATAGAATACTAATTTTATGGATTTTTATAATTCTAGGTTCCAGATGAATATTATAATTACCATTTCTAGCATGCTTATACAATCTTTCACCATTTATTTTAACAGCAGAGAAAATTGGTGGCATTTGGTCTTGTTGCCCAAGAAATGATTCTATAACTTCCTTAATAGAACCAATTGATAAATTAGAGTAGGGCTTGTGATTTTTCTCTTTTGTTTCTCGATCAAAACTATCTGTGACAGACCCTAATTTTATAGTTCCAATATATTCTTTATCTAAATTTTGATACTGGCTTATAATTTTAGTTTTGTCTCCAACAAATACTATTAATAAACCTGAAGCTAATGGGTCTAATGTACCACAATGTCCGACTTTTATTTTTTTTATATTATATTTTTTTCTTAGAAAAGACCTTATTTTTTTAACAACATCAAAAGAGGACCAAGAAATAGGCTTGTTTATCAAATATATGCCTGATGGTTTATGTTTGCTAATCAAAACTTAATATAACAGAATGAAAAAAAATCCAACTAAAATGCAATAATAACCAAAGTACTTTAAATTATTATTTTGAACTAATCTTATCATGTATCTACACGCAAATAATCCTGAGATGAATGCAGAAAAAAAGGCAATTATAAGTCCATATATTTCGCTTGATTTTAAGTTAATAGAAGATGAAAGTAAAATAATTAATTCAATAATAGTGATCCCAATAATGGGTAATAAAACCATTAAAAAAGAAAATTCTGCTGCTTTTTTTCTGTCAATTTTACATAATAGTGCCATTGATATTGTCGCTCCTGATCTTGAAATTCCTGGTAAAATTGCAATACTTTGTGCAACCCCCATTAACAATGCATCCATATAGTTTATATGCTTTTTGGGTGTTGTTTGTTTATGATTAAAAACTAACATTAATCCTGTAAGAGTTAACATAAGAGCTACTAATTGAGTAGAGTGATTAAATACAAACTCTATTTTTTCCCTAAATAAAATACCCACAATTACAATTGGTAAGGATGAAACAATGATTTTAGTAACAAATGATACAGACTCATGGCTTTGACACATAACACCCTTTAGAGTATTAAAAATTCTTTTTTTATAGACAATAATTGTACTTAAAGTTGTTGCAAAATGAACTACAATTGATAATAATAAAGGGTGATTACTTGAAAGATCTATTAAATTTGAAAAAAGGACAATGTGTCCACTACTACTAATAGGAAAAAATTCTGCTAGCCCCTGAATAAGTCCCAACAGAAAATACTTAAGCTCTTCAATCATTGTAAAAAATTGAAATGCCAATCAAAATATATCCCATAATAATTACAATTGGTGCATAGATAATTCGTCGAGGTGAGAAGATTTCCGGATTAAAATCTGAATTAGTCACTCCCCCGCCACCTATCATTAATGCAAAACCAATGGAAATAAATAACAAACTTATAATTAATAAAATATAATTTTTTTTATTGAAAAGAAATTTTTTTTGATCTGACATAATCATTATTTATATAAATCTTCTGTACTCAAATTTAAATAGTTTCTAACACAAAACCATGTACAAAGAAAAGATATTAAAATATTAACTAAAGATACAACTATAAGTAAATATAATATTTCATTAAAAGACATGAATTGTTGTATTGATGGCAGTCGATCCTTAGCCACAAAATATATAGCTGACAACAAAAAAATACCAAAAGTTGAAGCAAATAGTGAAGATAATAAGTTTGAGGTCAAAAAGGGTTTCTGTATAAAACTCTTCGTGGCACCTACTAGCTGCATAGTTTTTAACAAAAATCTTTTTGAATAAATAGTGAGTCTGATATTACTATGAATTAGATTAAAGGATATAAAAATAATCAAGCAGGAAAACAATAAAATAAAAGTAGCTAATTTATTAAAACTGGTATCAATCAGTGATAACAAATTTCGATCATAAAAAACCTCATCTATTTGATAATATTTATTTAAATTATCTCTTTCATTTAACAAACTTGATGCACTAACAAATTCTGCAACATATTTAATTTCTATAATATCTGAAAGTGGATTTGCATCAAGCAATTCTAAAAAGTTTTCGCCTAGTTGACTTTTAAGTTCTTCTGCTGCAACTTCCTTGGAAATAAACTTTACAGATTTTATATGTGACATAATACTTAGAGACTTTATTAGCTGTTGCGTTTCCTTTTCTTTTAACGAATTTACAAGAACCACATTCATTACAACATTTTCTTTGAGATTGGTCTGTAGTGCGTGGGAATTAATTATGACTAATCCTATAATAAACATTAATAAAAATGAGAAAGTTGTTGCTAAAAAAATAGATATTTTAGAAACCCTTAGTTGACTTTTAAAAAAATTCTCTGTTTTTAATGCCATCTTTAAATATAAAATTAAATAATCATTTTATTTAATGTTGTATATAATTTATACATTTAAATAATTATACTTACTATAAAGATGGATTATAACTTTAATAAAATAGAAAAAAAATGGAGTAAAAAATGGGATGAACAAAAAACTCATTTAAGTAAAGAAAATATAAATAAAAAAAAATATTATGTTTTGGACATGTTCCCCTATCCATCTGGGTCAGGTTTACATGTAGGTCACCCGTTGGGGTACATTGCTTCAGATATTTATGCAAGATATAAAAAGTTAAATGGATATAATGTTCTTCACCCTATGGGTTATGATTCATTCGGTTTACCTGCAGAACAATATGCTATTGAAACTGGACAGCATCCAGAACTAACCACAAAACAAAATATTAAAAGATACAGAAATCAACTAAATAAGATCGGTTTTTCATTTGATTGGTCAAGAGAAATTCAAACATCAGACCCAAAGTACTACAAATGGACACAGTGGATTTTTAAACAATTATATCAATCATATTATTGCAATATTGATGATAAAGCTTTGCCTATTTCAGAACTAATTGCAGAGTTTGAAAGAAATGGTAATATTGATGTTAAGTCACCGTGTGATACAGACACTCCAATTTTCACAAAAAAACAATGGCTTTCCTGGACTCATGCAAAACAACAATCTATAGTTCTTAAATATCGTTTAGCATTCCTTTCTGAAACATTAGTAAATTGGTGTGAAGGCTTAGGTACAGTTTTAGCAAATGATGAAGTAAAAGATGGATTTTCAGAAAGAGGCAATTTTCCAGTTAAACAAAAAAAAATGCAGCAATGGTCTTTACGTATAACAGCGTATGCAGAGCGTCTTTTAAATGATCTAGATGAAATAGATTGGAGTGATGCAATAAAAGAAACACAAAAAAACTGGATTGGTAAATCAAAGGGAGTCGTAATTCAATTTCAAACATCTTGTAAAAATCATTTAATTGATGTTTTTACTACAAGACCAGATACAATTTTTGGAACTACATTTATCGTGATCTCTCCTGAACACCCATTAGTTGCTAAAATTGTTACAGAATCAACAAAAAAAACCGTTCAGGATTATTGTGAAAAAGCTTCTTTAAGATCTGAAAGGGACAGGCAGTCTGATTCAAGAACTATAAGTGGGGTTTTTTCAGGCAATTATGTTATACATCCTTTCAATAAAGAAAAATTGCCAATTTGGATTGCAGATTATGTTCTTTCCTCATATGGAACTGGTGCTATAATGGCAGTTCCTTGTGGTGATCAAAGAGATTGGGAATTTGCTCAAAAATTCAAATTAAAAATTAAAAACATTTTTAAAAATAGAGACATTGCAAAAAGTGCGTATCAAAATATGGATGCAATTATTGCAAATTCAGATTTTTTAAATGATTTAAGAGCAAGTGATGCAATAGATAAATCAACATGTAAATTGGTTGAAATGGGAATTGGCTTAGCTAAAATTAATTATAGACTTCGTGATGCTATATTTAGTCGCCAAAGATATTGGGGAGAACCTTTTCCGGTATATTATAAAAATGGGGCTCCCTATATAATTAACAACCATGAAGCTGTAGAATTACCAAAGATAGATAAATATCTCCCAACTTCTCATGGTGAACCTCCACTTGCTAGGGCTAAAAAATCTGATTGGAATATTTTTGAAGGCGAGAAAATGGAATATAATACTATGCCTGGCTGGGCTGGTTCATCATGGTATTTTCTAAGGTTCATGGACCCCAAAAATGAAAAAGAATTTGTTTCAAAAGAAAAAGCAAATTACTGGGGGCAAGTTGACCTTTATATTGGAGGTGCAGAACATGCAGTGGGCCATTTACTCTACTCTAGATTTTGGACAAAATTTCTTTATGATCGTGGATTTATAAATTTTAAAGAACCATTTAAAAAATTAATTAATCAAGGCATGATTTTAGGTAGGTCTAATTTTGTATACAGAATTACCAAAACAAATACATTTGTTACAGATGAATTAAAAAACAAATACAAAACTAATAAACTATATGTCAATATCGATTTTGTAAAAAATGATATACTTGATATAGACAAGTTTAAAACATGGCGTTCCGAATACAAAAATGCTAAATTTATTCTGAATGAAGACTCAAAATACAAATGTGGCTATGAAGTAGAAAAAATGTCAAAATCTAAATACAACACTCAAACTCCAGATGATCTAGTTGAAAAATTCGGAGCAGACACTTTAAGGTTATATGAAATGTTTTTGGGTCCATTAGAACAATACAAACCATGGGACACAAACGGAATTAATGGTGTACATAATTTTTTAAAAAAAGTATGGCGCTTAACACATGATAAACATAATCAATTTAATATTGTAGACACAAATCCAACTTTAGAAGAAAACAAATCTATACATAAGTGTATAAAAAAAATAACTCAAGATTTAAATAGATACTCTTTTAACACTGTTGTAAGTGCATTAATGATTTGCATAAATGAATTAATGGATTTAAAGTGTAATAAAAAGGCAATAATTAGTGATTTTTTGATTTTACTTTCTCCTTATGCTCCATTTATTACTGAGGAGTTATGGGAAAAATTAGGCAATCCAAATTCTATATCAGAAGCAAAATGGCCAAAATATAATGATAAGTATTTACAAGAAAGTCACTTTACATATCCCGTTTCTTTTAATGGGAAACTCAAATTCAAATTAAATGTATTAAAGAATTTATCTAAAAAAGAAATTGAAAATAAAATTGTATCGAATGATAATACACATAAATACCTTGGCGGAAAGAAGATTAAACGAATTATAATTGTACCAAACAAAATCATTAATATAGTTGCTTAAAATTTGAATAAAATCTTATTTTTTGTAAAAAAATGTGAAAAAAAACCCCTTTTTATGCCTTTTTTCTAAAAAAATAACACTATTCACCTATTTATTTCAGTATGATAAAATATGTCATTTTTTTTTGTTTTTTTGGATTTTTTTCAAGTTTTTCTCAAAATAAATCTATTTTTTTTCCAAAAGATACTGTTTTTACTAAAAAAATTGATTGCTACAGTTTTTGTGATCCAAATAAAAATTTAAATAATGCTTTTAGCTTTGGTGAATTACTTAAATACAGAATATATTATGGGAAAAGAAATCAAGCCAGAAAAAAATTACTTGCAGGTCATGCAGAGTTTTATATTAACAATAAAAATGAGAACCTTAATAATGCCGCACACTATATAATTAATGCAAAAGGTAAAACAACAAATATTTTTAGTTTAATTTTCAGTGTTCAACACTATTATCAATCAATAGTTGAAATTAATTCACTAAAAACAATAAAATCTAAAATGAAAATTAAAGAGGGTAAATATAAATACGAAGAGCCTTTTGTCTTTTTTAACCAAAATCAACCAAATGATTTACTATCAACATTTTATCAACTTAGAACAATTTTACATGAAGATCTTTTATTGACAGATACAATTTGCTTTTCATACCTTTATCAAGGTAAAACATATAATTCATATATAATAAATCATGGTGAGGAAAGTATTAAAAGTAAATTTGGGGAAATAAAGACGATTAAGCTTGAGCCCTACTTAGAGAAAGGTAGATTGTTTAAACATTCGCTTGGAGCATTTTTGTGGGTTTCTGCAGACAAAATGCACATTCCAATTAAATTAGAAATCCCTGTTCTAGTTGGATCTGTGTATATAAATTTGGTCAAGGCGGAAAACACTTTAATTAAAATCAATAAGTAATTTATCTTTATATTTAATTAGAATAACCCAAGTAAAAATGAATAAAACAAAAATTTTAGAAAAAATTACTGATTTATCATCTAAATATTCTGCTACAGGTCAAGATTTGTACTCTTATTTAGATGGGCTTTTAATCTCTGACTATATCAACTACTGGAACTATATTAATTTGGAAACTTTGCTTTCAATTCAACAGCCTAAAACAGATTTTCCTGATGAAAATATTTTTATTATTTATCATCAAATAACTGAGCTGTATTTCAAATTATGTCTATTAGAATTAGAGCAAATAAATGAGAACGGAAGGCTTGTGCTTCCTTCAGGTGAAGACAAGGGTTGGAACAAAAAAATAAATGTTAACTTATTCATCGAAAAGATGATTAGATTAAATAGATATTTTAAGAACTTAATTGATTCTTTTGAAATAATGATCAATGGAATGGAGAAAGATCAATTTCTAAAATTCCGAATGGCTTTACTTCCTAGCAGTGGTTTTCAAAGTGCACAATTTAGAATGATGGAGCTGCGTTCAACGCAATTAAGTTTTCTTACTAATACAAAGAAATCCTTAAAAAATCCACAATACAAAAACATCTATTGGAAATCAGGAGCTAATGAAATGAAAACTGGAACAAAAACTTACACACTTAAACAATTTGAAAAAAAATATGACCCAGAACTAATAAAACTTTCTACAAAAATGAAAGGCAAAAACTTACTTGAAAAATATCTCAGCTTATCAAAAAAAGATCAAGCAAACTCTCAATTGGTAAATCTTTTAAAAGAATATGATTACAACTTTAATATTCATTGGAAACTAGCACACTATAAATCTGCTGCTAAGTATTTAAAAATAAAAAATAAAAGAGTAGCTGCTACAGGTGGCACAAATTGGGAGGAATATCTCCCTCCCAGGTTTCAAAAAATTATATTTTTTCCTAATTTGTGGTCCAAAGAAGAAAGAAATCAATGGGGTAGGAAATGGGTTGAATCAATAAATATATAAATGAGAATACTTTTATTTAACATAATTATTTTGATTTTGAGTGGCTGCATAAAGTCTCAAAAAAAAAAAATTGATGAATATAACAAGCCAGTAGTTTCCGAAATCATCTCTAAAAAATATCGTTATAATATTAAGTTAGATGACTTATATTATTTAGATAAAAAAATTCTTAAAAATGAATTTGTTGGAGATATTCTAAGAACACATAACATTGACTTCAAAACAATTGATCAAGTTGCAAAATTATCAAGACCTATATTTGACCTGAGAGAAATTGCCGCTGATGCTAATTACACTTTGATTTTTGACGATACATTAAAAACTAAACTAAAATATTTTGTTTATGAAATTAATAAAGTAGATTTCTTAGTTGCTAATTTAACAGCGCCACCAATAGTTTATCTGGATAAAAAACAAGTTACAATTAAAGAAAAAACAGGATCTGGCGTTATAAACTCTTCTTTGTGGTATGCCATGGAAGAAAGTAATCTTTCTGCTAAACTAGTAAATATTTTTGCTGACGAAATCTATCCATGGACAATTGACTTCTTCAGAGTTAAGCCTGGAGATAAATTTAAGGTAATATATGATGCGAAATATGTAGATGGGGAATTTATTGGAGTAGGAAAAGTTCATGCAGCATTATTTAACTCAAACAAAATCAATTACTATGCCATTGCATTTAATGAAGTCCAAGGCTTTGAAGATTATTTTGATGAAAAAGGTAATAATTTAAGAAAGTTTTTTTTAAAAGCTCCTGTTTCATTCACAAGAATATCTTCTAGGTTTACAAATAGAAGAAAACACCCCGTAACTGGTAGATGGAAAGGGCATTTTGGCACCGATTTTGCAGCACCAATTGGCACACCAATATACAGTACTGCTGATGGTGAAATAATTGAAACTTCTTACAATAAATATAATGGCTATTATGTTAAAATAAAACACAATTCCACTTACACAACACAATATTTACATATGGACAAATCTAGCAAAACGCTTTGGAAACGAAATAAAATTAAAAGAGGCAAAAAGGTACAACAAGGTGTTGATATAATTGGCTATGTAGGAAGATCTGGTCAAGCAACTGGACCACATGTTTGTTATAGGTTTTGGAAAAATGGGAAACAAGTAGATCCATTCAAAACACAACTGCCATCATCAAAGCCAGTCAAAGAATCTAATAAAAATAATTTTGAACTGATTAAAAACAAATGGATGAAAAAACTAGAATCTATTCATTATCCAAATGAACTTATTAATATAGATTCTCTTAATAAAATTTCTACTCATCATTAACAGTCAACCCAATCACCATTTGATTTAATTAATAAAATTAATTCTTCAAGAGCCTTGTCAGTAGGTATATTTTTTTTTATCATATTTTTCTGTTTGTACAAGCTGATTTTTCCAGGGCCAGTTCCAACATAACCATAATCAGCATCTGCCATTTCACCGGGTCCATTTACTATACAGCCCATAACTCCTATTTTTAAACCCTTTAAATGTGAGGTTGCTTTTCTTATTTTTTGAGTTGTTTTTTCTAAATCAAACTGTGTTCTTCCACAAGAAGGACATGATATATATTCAGTTTTAGAAATACGCGTCCTTGTTGCCTGCAAAATATTAAATGCTAATTTATTTATGTAATAAGTTTCTGAATTTAAAGCCTGAATCATAATACCATCTCCCAATCCATCTAACATTAAACTGCCTAAATCTATGGATGAAAATATTTGAATATAATCCTTGTTTAAATCTGATTGATCAGAACTTAAAACAACTGGAGCTTTTATATTATTACTAATAAGCTTGTTAAATATTGTGCGAAGTTCTCCAATAAAATTTTGATGATGACTTTCAATTAAAAGAACAACTTTGTTATTTTCTTTGATCTTTTGCATTAGATCTTCTGATAAATCACTTTTTTGAACTTTAAGAAAGTTTAATTTTTTAGAAAAATATAAGCTTGACAAAAATTCATCGCTATTAAAAAGTGGATAACCATTTTTGGTGTCAATCCAATTTTCATAATCATAAATAACACGCAAGCTACCAGGAAGCTTAAAATCAATATTTCGCTTACCAACAAAAACATAGTCTGCCGCAGTTTGACTAATTGACCATTTATCCAATTTATTTAAAAAAGTATATCCAATATCTCTAAAACTATTAATATCAATTTTATTTTTCATTCTATAATCTGCTATTACAATTGGTGGACTTTTTTGACCAATATTTAAAACTGAAATGGTTTTTCTCCTAGAATATTCAATGGGGTTAATCTCAGTTTTTGTTGTTTCTAAGAGAGGGTGGTTTTTATTTTTATTAATATATTCTATAATATTTTTTGCAACAGGCATTTCTTTTTCAGGCGACTCTGTTAATGACACACGAATTGTATCGCCTATTCCATCCATTAATAACGACCCTATTCCAATAGCAGATTTGATCCTGCCATCGTCTCCCTCTCCAGCTTCTGTGACACCAAGATGTAGAGGATAATTCATGTTTTCTTGATGCATTTTTGAGACAAGTAGTCTATAGGCCTGGGTCATAACAATAGTATTACTAGCTTTCATTGAAAGAATAATATTGAAAAAATTATATTTTTCACAAATACGGACAAATTCTAATGCAGATTCCACCATGCCAAGTGGGGTGTCACCATATTGACTCATTATTCTATCTGAAAGCGAGCCATGGTTAGTGCCAATTCTCATGGCGGTATTATGATTGATACATGTATCTATTAAGGGATGAAATTTTTCTTCAATTCGTTTTAACTCATCAGAATATTGTGCAGAAGAGTATGTGCTTAAATTAAATTTTTTTTTGTCAGAAAAATTGCCAGGGTTAATTCTAACTTTTTCTACAATTTTAGCTGCAGCAATAGCCGCATTTGGAGTAAAGTGTATATCCGCAACAATGGGTGTAGTATATCCCTTATTTAATAATGCGTCCTTTATATTGGCTAAATTTTCAGCTTCTTTTATATTGGGTGCAGTAAATCTGACTAGCTCACAACCTGCTTTAATCATTGAGATGGCTTGCTCTACAGATGATTTCGTATCCATTGTGCTAGTTGTTGTCATTGATTGAATTCTGATCGGGTGAGATCCTCCAACGCCAATATTTCCCACCATAACTTCTCTTGTTTGTAAACGGGAATAATTAGTCCAATTGTTACAGTATTTTATATTTGCATTCATAATGCATTGTTTTTTTCTAATTTAAACAAAACAGGTCGGCTTGGAGATGCATCATTTTGAAATGGGATAAATTGTAAGTTTAATAAATATAGGCCATCGCATATTTTTTCAGGAACATAAATAAGTTCTGTAATAGTACTTCCGTAACGTAAAGTGCCTGAAAAATTCCAAAAAGCTTTATGTGAACTTAGTGCTCCATTGTCATCTTCTTTATCAATAGAAGGAACATCGATTAATAAATGATTGATATTTATTTCAGATAAATACCTTGCAGCTTCCTCCAAAAGATAAATTGGATTAGTATTAGTGTAATTTTGAGATTTTTTCTTTTCTAAATTTGGCAAAGTTCGAATAATCAAAGCATCAATATTATCATCCTTACTTATCAGGGGGGATAAAGTATGTTTAGTTATAACACAATCATTATATTTTTTCTTTGGCTTAACAGAAATTAATTTAGAAATAAAAAAAAAGGACCTTAATGTATCATTTAAAGATTCCTTGGTTTTACTAATATGCCCTAAACATTCCGTGTGTGTAGAGTGAGCATGAGGATTGAAAAAAATATTATTAAAATTTACAGGAGAACCTTGATTTGTATCTCCAACCCAATCTTTACTTCTAACTGGCTCAATAATTGGTTGTTTCAGACCCCAAGCACTAACTCCTTCACTATGAATAGGTATTGATATATCTAGAGGCTTTGTCAAATCAGCATAATAAAAGCTGTTTTTATATTTGATATTAGTTATCATTTACAATGTTAAATTATAAATAAATCTTCTGAAATACTATCAGCAAATAACATTCCTTTTTCACTAAGCAATAATTTATCTTTATGAATTGTAAGAAAATCTGATTGCATTAGTTCTGACATTTTATTTTTGAACCTTTTATATTCATCATTGTTCATGTAAGATGAAAGCGATTTTAAATCTATACCATTTGAAGTTCTAATGTTGGTTAAAATATATTCATTTATAATATTTTTTTTTGATAGTATTTCAACATTATAATAGCTTCTATTGTTTTCAATACTTTCACAATATTTAGTATTATTAGAAAGATTCCACTGTCGACTGGTACCATTATAAGAGTGTGCCGAGGGCCCAATACCAATATAATGAGACCGATTCCAATAATTTCTATTATGGACTGATTCAAAACCAGGTTTTGAAAAATTAGAAATTTCATAATGGATGTATCCATTATTTTTTAGTATCTCTTTTGAATTTAAAAATTGACTTGCTCCCTGTTGAGGATTTAGAGGCTTAGCTGTTCCGTTTTTAATGAAGTGATATAGAGGAGTCTGTTTTTCAACTGTTAAGCAATAACAAGAAATATGCTGAACATTAAACTTAATTGCCTTATTTAAATTGTCAACCCAAAAAGAATCTGTTAGTTGGGGGAAGCCATAAATTAAATCAATTGAAATATTATCAATTTTTGATGAAATTAATAAATCTAAGGCTGAAATTATTTGATTACAATTATGGGATCTATTCATGTACTTTAAGTCACTGTCTCTAAAAGATTGGACACCTAAACTGAGCCTATTTATACCCATTTGTGTCCAATTGTCTATTTTGTTTTTTGATATATCTTCTGGGTTGGCTTCTATAGTTATTTCTACATTTTGAGCCAACTTATAACTTGATCTAATTGAGCTCAGAATTTTATTAATTAATTTTGAAGACAATAAAGATGGTGTGCCTCCACCAAAATAAACACTTTCAATTAGTGGGTCTTTAAGGTATGTTTTTTTTAATTTTATTTCTTTGTTAATACAAGAAATTACCCGATTTTTTATTTTCAATGAAGTAGAAAAGTGAAAGTCACAATAATGACAAGCTTGTGAACAAAATGGAATATGAATATATATTCCCGGCATTATTTTTTGTTTAATAAAACTCTAATTATAGTTTCTTTAAATGGAACAGATTTAACTACCCTAACTTTGCCATTATGATAGTCTTTAATAATTCGTTTTACTAAAGACAATCCTAGTCCCCAGCCTCTTTTCTTTGAAGTAAATCCTGGCTGAAAAATTTCATTAAAAAACTGCTTTTTAATTCCTTTTCCATTATCTATAATATCTAACACAAGATAATGTTTATCATTTGAAATTTTAAAAACTATGCTTCCCTTTTCTTGTAAAACATCTATAGAATTTTTCATCATATTTTCTATAACCCATTCAAATAAATCTTTATTAATATACGCATCTGCAGATTTTGTTTGTGAAACAATTTGAAAAGTAATCTTAGATGATGCTCTATTTTTCATGTAATTAATTGAATTATCAATAATTGGTATTATATCTTGTTTTTCTAAAGATGGTAAAGATCCTATTTTAGAAAATCTGTTAGCAATAACACTGAGTCTAGTAAGATCGTTTTCTATTTCCTTACAAACATCTTCATTAACACTTTGTTCTTTTAAATGCTCTAGCCATCCCATTAAAGATGATAGAGGAGTTCCTATTTGGTGTGCTGTTTCTTTTGCCATTCCAGTCCAAACTTTATTTTGCTGTGCAATTCTTGCATTACTAAAAGCAGAATATGCCACAAGCATAAATGCAGCAATGATAGAAAACATAAAAACTGGAAAGTATTTTAATCTTTGAAGTAGTTTAGAGTCTTTATAATAAATGAAATTTTTTGTACCATCTATTAAGTCTATCTCAATACGTTGATTAGGATATCTTCTTTGCATTAAATCTAAAGTGATTTCTGGAGACTGGTTAGGATTTAAATTAATTGCATGCACAATAGCCCCATGGTCATCTACTAAAATTGCAGGTATCGAAGTATTGTTATTTACCACATCAAAAATAAAACCCACATCAATATTTGAATTATTCAAATTAGAAAGTTCTTTTGTAGCTCTTGCCCAAAGAGCTACTTTTTTTTCTTCTTCAATTTTAAATTGAGATGCTAAATTATTGGTATACCATAATGTTGACCCTATAATTAATGCGGCTAAAAAAAATAAAAACTTATTTGAGAATACACCTAACAAATTAAACATATAATTTATAAATAATAATTTAGTGATTTTTCTTTAATTTTTTAATTTCTTGGGGTGTTAACAGCCTCCAATTTGCTTGTCTCAAATTTTTCTTAGTTAGGAAGGAGTATCCAACTCTATCTAATTTCTTAACATCAAAACTAAAGTGTTCAAAAAGTCTTCTAATGACTCTGTTCTTTCCGCTATGAATAGTTAACGTTATATTTCTTTTTGAGTCGTCTAGATAATCTATTGAATCCACTCTCATAATACCATCATCTAGTTGTACTCCTTTTTTTATGTTTTCTAACACTAGTAATGGAACTTGCTTGTTTAAAGATACATTATATGATTTTTTTACCTCATATTTTGGATGAGTTAATTTTTTTGCAATATCACCATCGTTGGTAAATAACAATAAGCCTGTAGTATCTTTATCTAACCTACCAACAGGGAATAGTCGTTCATTAAATGAAGAATTAATTAAACACATCACTGTTTTTCTGTTTTTTTCATCACTCAATGTTGTTATATAGCCCTTGGGCTTATTAAGTAAAATATATTGTTTCTTTTCGGGTTTAATTTTTTTGCCTCTTACGCAAACTATATCATTGGGGTCTACATAATACCCTAATTGGGTTATAGTTTTTTTATTTACCATAACCAGTCCTTGCTGAATCATTTCATCAGCTTTCCTTCTAGAGCAAACACCACAAATTGCAATAAACTTATTTAATCTAACTTTATTTTTTGTTTTAATACTCATTGTGAAAGTAGAGATTTGTATCAAATTTATTAACTTCTAGCTTAACATTTGCCCCAAATACAAGCGGAGTGTTATTGCGGTTGTGTCCAAAAGGAAAATCAAAACAAACTGGAAAATCATATTTGTCAACTATATCTAAAATCAGATTATTTATGTTTTTGCCAAATTTTATTTCATTATCTAATATATTTTTCATTTCTCCAATAATTAAGCCTTGTACTTTGTTAAAAAACCCACATCTATCTAAAGTATATATCATTCTTTCCAAGTGATATAAGTACTCGTCAACATCTTCTATAAAAAAGACAATTTTTGCATCATTTAATGGAAAAGAGCGTGATCCAATTAAACTACACAAAACAGATAAATTACCTCCGAAAAGTGTTCCTGAAGCAGATCCTGTTTTATTAAATTTACTACTTGGACATTTTAAATTCTTTGACTGACCTTGTAAAACATCAAACAAAGCATTTAAATTGTTTAGATTAGTTCTTTTAAAGTTGAAAGCCATTGGTCCGTGAATAGATTGAATATTAAAAACTGAATAGATATGAGATAATAGTACTGTAATATCGCTGAAACCTATAAGCCATTTTGGACTATTTTTAAATTGTATGAAATTTATTTTATCAATAATTTGAATTGTCCCATAACCCCCTCTAGCAAATAATATAGCCTTACTTTCACTATTATCTAAAGCATTTTGAAGATTATTTGATCTTGATAAAAGGGTTCCTCCAAATATATTATGCTGTTGATAAACACTTGAGTTAATTTTGACCTTGAAACCCGCTTTTTCCACTAATTTTATAGAAAAATTTATATCTTCTTGAGTTACATACCTTGCTGGTGCAATAATTTCAATTAAATCTCCTTTAACTAAATAAGGAGGTACTATAGAATTAGTATTATTTATTGTCATTCTAAATGTTTAACATACTTTTACACAATATACAAAACTATGAGCGACTCATCTAGATTTACTATTACTGCAGCATTACCCTATGCAAATGGGCCAATACACATTGGTCATCTAGCGGGCGTGTATATTCCAGCAGATATTTTTGCTAGATATAACAGAAGTGTAGGCAACAATGTTTTATTTGTTTGTGGATCTGATGAACATGGTGTTCCAATAACAATAAAAGCTAAGCAAAACAAAATTACTCCAAAAGAAGTCGTCGATAAATATCATGCTTTAATTAAAAATTCCTTTGAACAATTTGGCGTATCATTCGATTATTACAGTAGAACATCAAATAAAATACATCACGAAATTTCAAAAGATTTTTTCACTCAATTACACAAAAAAAAGCAGTTTATTGAAAAAACTTCTAAACAGTATTTTGATAATATTGAAAACACTTTTTTAGCTGATAGATATATTCAAGGCGAGTGTCCAATTTGCAATAATGACTCTGCTTATGGAGATCAATGTGAAAAATGTGGAACAAGTTTAGATCCTTCAGAACTAAAGAACCCTAGGTCAGTATTAAGTGGTGGTGAACTAATCCAAAAAGAGACTAAACACTGGTATTTGCCATTAAACAAATATGAAAATTGGCTAAAAGAATGGATTTTAAATTCTAAAAAAGAAGATTGGAAATCAAATGTAATAGGTCAATGTAGATCTTGGCTCGAAGCAGGACTTAAACCTAGAGCAGTAACAAGAGATTTAGACTGGGGGATTAAAGTGCCGATCGAAGGTGAAGATGGTAAAGTTTTATACGTTTGGTTTGATGCACCTATTGGCTATATTTCAGCAACACGAGAGTGGTCGATTGAAAATAAAGTAGATTGGAAACCATATTGGAAAGATCCAAAAACTAAATTAATACATTTTATTGGCAAAGATAATATTGTGTTTCATTGCATTATATTTCCCACAATGTTAAAAGCCCATGGTGATTATATTTTACCAAATAATGTTCCTGCAAATGAATTTTTAAATTTGGAGGGGCAAAAAATTTCCACTTCTAGGAATTGGGCTGTTTGGCTTCATGAGTACTTAAAAAATTTTCCTGATCAGCAAGATGTTTTAAGATACACTTTATGTATAAATGCTCCCGAAAACAAAGATAACGATTTTACTTGGAAGGATTTTCAAGCAAGGAATAATAATGAATTAGTCGCGATCCTTGGTAATTTTATCAATAGGGTACTTGTGCTTTGTCACAAATATTGGGATGGAAAAACACCTGAAAGGCATGCAATTGAAATTGATGATAAAACTATTCTAAAAGAGTTAGAAAATACTCACAAGATTGTGAGTCAACATATTAAAAATTATAAATTTCGCTTTGCTTTGCAAACAATTATGGACCTTGCACGTGCTGGAAATAAATATCTTGCAGATACTGAACCTTGGAAGTTATTTAAAACTTCTACGGGTCAAGAGCGCACTGAAACAATATTAAATATTGCTATTCAAATAACTGCACACCTCTCTGTTTTATGCGAACCTTTTTTACCTTTTACAGCAAAGAAAATCACCAAAATGTTAAATATAAAGGCTTATAAATGGGGCGATTTATCTAGTATAGATTTAATAAAGCCACAACATACTTTAAATATGCCTTCGCTTCTATTTTCTAGAATTGAAGATGATACAATTGAAAAGGAGATACAAAGATTAAAGTCCTTAAGCCAAGAGAATTAGAATGATTAATAACCAAAATGAGAAGAAATTGTATTAAAATTCTTTTTTTGTTTTGCGCCATAAATCTAAGAGCGCAAATAGGCTTCGAAATAGGAGCTAGCCATAAGATTGATCATATTTCTTACGAATTAAACGACGATTTCAATTTAGGAATTCAATTAAGATCCTTTGCAAAAATAAATCTAAGCAAACAAATCAAAATCAAAAATGAATTAACCTTTTCAAAAAACATACACTCTAATTCTGGAGAAATTGCTGGCAAAAAATGGGTTCAAAGATATATTTATAATTGGATGAGTATAAGTTCTAATATGGAATTATTCTTAGTAAGAAATTTTTATGTTATTTATGGTATTAACTATAATTACTTGATGTCAAATAATTATAAGTGGAAGTGGAGTGATCAAGCATCTTCTTCGTCCCTAAATCTTAGTGAATTAGATTTCACATCAAGGACAAATACAAGTGCTAACTTAGGTGTCGGATGGATTTTTGATAAAAAAATGATTTTAGAAATTAGATGTGAAAATAAAATAGCTGATGGGAATTTTAAATTAGAACCTATTGATTTAAAACAATATATAATTAGTTTGGGAGTAGGAATAATATTGTAAATAGTTTTAAATTATTTTAATAATATTTTCGAACCATCTATTGAATTTGATTCAACTGGTGTATTATTTATTTTATAATTTTTTACTTCCATATATCCTGGACCATATTCAGATTTTTTTTCAAAACTAGAAAATGCAATTTTACAATTATTAATATCAATATTATTTATAAATAATTTTGAGTGATCTTTAGAAGCGGCACCTGTATGAGCTCCATCTATTTTAATATCACTTACATTTAGAGTGGATGCTTCTCCACATGAAATTCCCTTATCTCCAGCACTATTAATTTGACAGTTCTTGATTTTCATGTAACTACCAGAAAAATCTAAGCAATCATTGCCTAGTGTATAGAATTTTGAGTCAGATATCTCTCCAGTACAAAAGTCCCCGTCTATAGCATCAAAAGCTGTGTTAGTCATTGTGCTATTTACAAAATTGAAATCTGAGCGTATAACATTTAGACCATCTTCACATACATTATTATTAAATTCACAATAGCTAATATCAACATCTGATTCATAAAAACTTACTGCACCCGTTAATGTCCAACCATAAAGATCAAGTGTATTCAAACCGTCAAAAACTACGTGTTTAAGAACAGACCTTTCAGGGGCTTGAAAAATTGTAAATCCGTTAGCCGTATTATCTAGAGATGTGATTTTTATAGGATTTTCTAATGTCCCTTGCATATCAATAGATGAGTAACTTATAAAAAATGTTTCATTGTCAAATATTAATTCTGTGCCTGGCTCAAATACAACATTCATGTTTTTTGGAATAATAATACTTCTTTCTACAAAATGTCTACCCTTTAAAAAAGTAACTTGGCTACTATCTATTTTTAGAAAATCGCAATTGGAATCTAATTTAGTGGTCATTAAATTATATAACTCTGATTTTAAAACTGGTTTGTTCCAATTAGAAACTAGACAACTATGTGTAGTTTTATTGCTTTGGTTATTTTCTTTATAAAAGATTTTATACGGATTTTTATCAAAAATATATTTTACATCTTTTGAAATACTTGGCAGCATAGAAAACTGAGAGTTAAGTACAACAATACTGTCTCTATCTTCTTTTGTCGAATAACCACACACTATAATTGATTTTGTATGATAATTAGTCAAAGATATTTGTGCTGTTCCATCTGGGTATGATTGCTCTAAATGAGCAACTAGTGACACTGAAGGGAAAACAGTATCAGTTTTCTCATTATATACTTTGTTTTCCCTAGAAAATCTTATTGTTTCTTTATTTATTTTTTCTTCATACTCAGTGATCATGGTTTTGACCTTTTCAATATTGCTCCAAAATGATTCATTATTAAACTTATAACCCAAATAATCTTTCGAAATTAATGTTTGTATTGAGTCTATTTTGTCTTTTTTAGAAGATAAAAAGTTTTGATAGTAAGAATTTGCAGTAAACTTTTTTAAGTAATATAAATAAGTCTGATTAAAATTTAAATCGTTAAATACGGCCAAAGTTGCATATTCAGAAGGTTTAACAAAGTGTGTACCCTCTTCCCAATTTCCAAATATCTTTGGATCCGTTTTTTGTTGAGTAGCATTAGGGTAGCAGTCATACACAATTAGTTCTAATTTACTAAGAACAGGATTATAGTAAAACCGTTGATTGTGCCATGTGAAAGCATGTTTAACGTTTCCGATGGTCATGATTGCATATGCTTTTGCTAATCTATCTAGGTCTAAATAACTAGTAAAATCAGAATCTCCATTTTTATATTTTAACATTAAGTTCTGAGCAATTAAAAACTGGTTTTTCAAATTTGGTGTTCTAATAGTTTTACCCTTTTGAAATGGCAAAATCTTAGAAGCTTCAAAAAATGGCTTATTTAAATATTTATTATTCTTCTTATAATATAGTTCTCTTTCCCAAAGACCATTCTCATCAAATTTTAAAATTGGTCCTTCCCTTCTTTTTTTGGATTCTATTAATTGCTTAGTAAAGTGTTCTTCTAATGCATAGATGCCAAATGACATACCATTAATTATTAAAGGGTGGAACTCATAACGAGTTGATAAAATATCCTCATCATGACACATTTCATGTATTATCCATTCATTTAAAAAACTTCTTGTTGCAGGACTTTGGAGTGAAAACTGCTTTAAGCCCATTAAACTTTGTGATTGTCTTAATTTTATTCTGAACGACCACTTGCCACCAATTATATGATCAGTCCAATCTCCTTTTAACCTTATTTCAATTGGAAATTTTTCTCCCTTATAACTTAGAATTCCAGGAACGAATTTTTTTAAGTTACTGCTTATAACTCCCTGCAAAAAAGCTGTATCTCTCATAGCAAATAATTTGTTATAATGTACATCTGCCATTTGAATACTAATAGCTTCTTTACCATATTTTTTAGAACTTAATCTACTAAAGTCTCTCTCAATTAATAGGTCATCAAAATAGACAGTCTCTCCCTCTTGATCAGCCAAATATACATACACTTTAAGTACTGATATTTTTATACCTTTTTTCGGAATTTGAACATCAAATGCAATATGCTCCCATCCATTTTCATCCTTTTCACCAAAACTTTTATTTCTACTTTGATAAATTTTTTGATCATCTTCTAAATTGGATGTGGAAACAACTAAAAAGCCTTTACTATTATCAATAGAACTTTTGCGAAAAACTGAGACTTTGATCAATTCACCTGGAACAACATCATATATTTTTTTTTCCATTCCATACTTAATCCTTTGATCTAACTTACATGAATAATTTCCTTTGTATGCATCTTCAGAATTTCTAGATTTAGCACCACCAAATTTGTCTCCATGAGTAATAAATTGCTTTTTATCTGCCGTAGCATTTTCAGCATCACAATAGTATATAATATTGTTTTTTAAATCATTATTTTTTTGATTATTACATGAAATAAAAACTAAAATAAATAATAGGATGGTTTTAAAATATCTCATAAGATTATGCGTTTGTACAAAAGTACTATATTTGATTCGTGAAAAAAATTTTATTCATTATTCTCATCCCTTTCATTTGCTTAAGCCAATCAGATATTTTTATATTATCTGACATAGCGGGAGAACCTTTGACTAATCAAGCTAAAAACACCATTTATTTAGATATAAACCTAGAATTAATTGATAGTTTAACAAATTTTCAACCTTGCTATAAGACTGTACAAATACCTTTTTTCAATAATACATCCTTAACACTTGAGTTAAATTATTTTGAAGCTTACACTCAAAGTTTCAAATTAGGTAGGACAACTGATACAGGTTATAAGGAGGAAGATTACGTCCCTAAAACAATTTCTTATCGAGTTTTAGGAAAAACCCAAATTTCTGGGAGTTTATCAATCTATAAAAATGTATTAATTGGTGTATTGAAAAAAGATGGTAAAGTTTATGAAATTGTCCACATAGAGAATAATCATTATGCTCTTGTGGACATGTCTGATACGATTGCTGATTTTAATTTTAATTGCCACACAAAAACAAGCGATAATACACCTCAAAATATAGATTTTCATAATTCAAATGAACGAAGTGGTAACCAACTATGTTTAAATATGGCTGTTGAAATTGACTTCTACACCTATAGTGAATTTGATTATAGTTGCGAAGATGCTGTTGAATGGGCACTAGCTATTTTAACTGGTGTTAGTGAAATATACACGTCTGAGTTAGATGCAATTGTTCAAGCTAGTTATGTGCATGTATGGGAAACACCTGGTCCGTACAATGAGCTAAATGATGACATGTACGAATATCTAAATGCATTTGAAGATACTTGGCAGTGGCCATCTCAATTTACTCAGGTAGAGCGAGATATTGCACATTTATTTACTAGAAAAAGTGTGGGCGGCGGACTTGCTGAATTAGATGTACTTTGCTCAAATCAATGGGGTTATGCCGTAACTGGAGGACTAGGTACAACTATTAATTATAATTATTTATCTCAACCATTTAGTAATTTTTATTCGTGGCATTTTATGGTAGTATCTCATGAACTGGGTCACAATATTGGTGCTAATCACACCCATGATTGTGTTTGGAATGCTGATGCAAATTATGATTTTCCTGGTGGAGCAATAGATAACTGCAATATGTATGGAAGCTTATTTGACCCTGATGATAGTTGCTACGGCAACCCTGATGGGTTATTTTTAAATTCTACTTACGAATATGGAACTATAATGAGTTATTGTCATGTAACTAGCCTTGCAGATTTATATTTCGAGTTTCATCCAATTGTAAAGTCACAGGTTTTGATACCTAAGTTAAATAGTAGTTGCTTAAATTCAAATTGTGAAACTCTAGAATATGAGTGTGGTGCTCCGTTTGCTGATGCTGATGGAGATGGTATTCTAGATGAAGTTGATAACTGTGTTGATGATTATAACATAAGTCAATCAGATAGCGATGGCGATGGTTATGGTAATGCATGTGATAATTGCTATCAAAATTATAACATTACTCAATCTGATAATGACGATGATGGTGTTGGTAATGCATGTGACAATTGTTACTGGGATTATAACCCTGATCAAGCTGATTCTGATGGTGATGGCTATGGTGATGCATGTGATGAAACTCCATTGTCAATTGAAGAATTAAATACATCTCATGTAATTAAAAGAATTGATTTATTAGGAAGATCTACTGTAGAAAAAGGATTATATCTTGAAATTATGCATGATGGCTCTGTGCGCAAAATCTTTAACAAATAAATAATTTGTACCTTTGCTAAAAATTTTAACATTTAGCATTATGAAACACATCTTATTTTTTATTGGAATACTCATCTCTTTTTCATCATTTTCTCAAGACTGCTCGCTATATTCTACTTGGCCTGCATCTGATCCCAATGGTGGACCAAACCAAAATTCATGGTGTGAGTGGTGTGTAGATTACGCTAACAATAATTTCCAAAATTTTAATGCAACTGGAGCCACTTGGGGTCCTGATCCTGATGTTTCTTGCGAATGTTGTGATAATAATCAGACTGAAAGCTACAACTGTACACCAGATGGATGTGTAGATCCAGGAGACGGAAGTGGTCAATACTGCTGTTTATCGGATTGTGAACCTATTTGTGATCTTTGCGATACATATGATACTTGGCCTGCATCTGATCCTAATGGTGGACCAAATCAAAATTCATGGTGTGAATGGTGTGTAGACTATGCAAATAACGGATTTACTAACTTTAATGCAACCGGAGCTACTTGGGGTCCTGATCCTGATGTGTCTTGCGATTGCTGCACTCCTACTCCAACACCAAGCTGGTGTATCACGATAAATCCGCAAGCTGCTTATTATGAGTGCTCAGATCCAGGAGATGGAAGTGGACAGTATTCTTCATTAGCTGACTGTGAAGCAGTAGCAAATTCTTCAATAATCATCACCCTAGATCAATTGTGTCAATGTAATACATATAGTTCATGGCCAACATCTGACCCTAACGGTGGACCAAATCAAAATTCATGGTGTGAATGGTGTATAGATTATCAAAACCCAAATTCATTCTACTATCCCAACTTTAATCCTAATGGTGTGAATTGGGGAGATCCCGATGTAATGTGTGATTGTTGCCCTCCACCACCAGCCACTTGGAGTTGTAAATTAAACACAACAACAAATGGCTATGAATGTACCGACCCAGGTGATGGAAGTGGAACATATACATCTTTGGTTGATTGTCAAGATTGGTGTGATTTTGGTTGTGACACATACAATGCATGGCCTGTATCTGATCCTAATGGGGGACCAAACCAAAACTCATGGTGTGAATGGTGTTTAGATTATGCAAACAACGGATTTACTAACTTTAATTCTACCGGCTCTCAATGGGGAGATCCCGATGTAATGTGTTCTTGTTGCAGTTCTAGTAATATAATAGAAAAACCAAACACTAAATCAATAATACAATGGATAGATTTAATGGGTAGAGATAATGCCAATAAATCATTTAAATTTGAAATCTATGATGATGGCACTGTGGACAAAAAATACATTATTGAATAGTAATTTTTATAATATTAACAGCTCTATAGTTTTTATTTTATAAAATGAAAATTTATTGTTTCTTATCAATGACCTTGTTGACTTTATCTAGTTTATTGTCACAATCGATAGAAAAAACATACTATAGAAATGGCGATATTAAACTTGAAGTTACTTACGAAAAAAATCAAGAAATAAGTTCAAAGTCTTTTTTTAAAAACGGTCAAATTCGTATAGAAAAAAACAAAAAATCGAATTTTATTAAAGAGTATTATAAAAATGGTCAACTTAAGTATTATTGTTATGACCATGCTCCGAAAAAAGAAGAATACTATAATAAAGAGGGTGTTTTAATAGCAAAATTTTTGGGCGGTAAATTAGAATATAGTTTGTATGAAAATGTCGAAAGTGATATTAAAAAATTACATTCACATGAACACGGACACGGACACGGACACGGACACGGACACGGACACGGACATAGTCATTAAAAAATGATTAGTTTTTTGATTTCTTTTAGATTTTATTGTATTTGCATGATAATTATATGTACGTGCACAAGCATGTACTTTATCAATCCAACTATATATGCCGAAATTGTAAAAGAAGATGGATCTATTGAATACATCTCTGCTATTGCATTGTTAATTGCTTCTTGTATATTATTTAAATCTTTTGTCAAAAGAAGGCAACAATTAAAATTATCTCAAAAAACAGGACTGATCATTATGGGTTTGATTTTGTTTTTTGGCTTTGCTGAAGAGATATCCTGGGGACAAAGGATATTTAATATTAGTTCACCAGATTTTTTTCTCGACAACAACCTGCAAAGTGAAACTAATATTCATAATTTAAATATTAATGGAATAAAGCTTAATAAATGGATTTTTACCTATCTATTAGTTGCAGTTTTGTCTGTTTACTTTTTATTTACACCTGTAATACACAAAAAATATAATTCGATTAATAATATATTCTTAAAATATAGTATACCTATACCAAAATTGGAGTATAGTGTTGTTTTTTTAATAATGAGTATAGTTTTAAATATATTACAAATTCCTAGGGTCGCAGAACTGTGGGAATGTGTATTTGCTATTACGATGGTTATGGTTTGTCTTAACCCAAATGATGAGTGATAATTTAATACCATTTGATTATGTTAAACAATAAAAGAATTCACGCTCTTGATGCACTGAGAGGCATCATGATGTTGCTAGGAGTAGTTTTACACACCGCAATAACATTTTCTAGTTCTCATTATCCTGGGTGGCCAATTCATAGTGAAACAAATCATATATTTTTTGATTGGTTATTCGGTGTAATTCACATATTTAGAATGCCTATTTTCTTTATTGTTTCAGGTTTTTTTGCAGCTTTTTTATTCTATAATAAATCGCCCAAAATAATGATTAGAAATAGATTGAAAAGAATTTTTTTACCTTTTATAATATTTGTATTTATTCTCACACCAATTGCTCGTTTATGCATTAAGTTTAGCACAAATGCTTTAAGATTAGATGAATCTAACGCGCTTGCTTTTAATGTTTGGGAGCACATTAATTTATTTACTTTTATACCTTTCAACACCATGCATTTATGGTTTTTATATTACTTAATGTTATTTTCAATAGTTCCAATTCTAATTAATGCAATTATACTAAAAAGTAAAAAAATGGATTTCCTGAAACAATATTCAAATAGAACTTATGATTATGTTTTGTCAAATTCAATTTTAAAAATTTCTATTTTACCAGTAATTACATCTGTTATATTATATGTTTCTAATAGTATTTGGATAGATGCCTCAATTTCTTTTATCCCCTCCATAAAAACCTTTATGTTTTATTTCTTGTTTTACATTTTTGGGTGGTTTTTATTTAAGTCAAATAATTTAATGGAGTATTTTAAAGAGGGGTCATTGTTTTATACAATTTTTGGAGTTATAGTATTTACTCTTTCATTTCTTTTTTTCGAAATTCTTGAAAACTACATGTTAATTATTTTAAATGCGTTTTCTACATGGCTATTTATTTATGGACTTGTTGGATTATTTCTAAAGTATTTGAATTTTCATAATAATTCTATGAAGTACCTCCTTGATGCTTCATATTGGATATATTTAATTCATCTACCATTAACTATTTTATTGCCTGGATTAATAAATCATTTTACTGTTCCGATATCTTTAAAATTTATAATTATTATAACAATTGTTTTTTTTATTTCAATTGCTTCATATCATTTATTTGTACGTAAAACAATAATTGGTGTTTTACTAAATGGTCGTAAATACTGACATTGGAACTAAACCATATTTAAATAATTAATGAATTAAATACTATTATATTTATAGTGATGAAAAATGTTGCATTAGTTATTTCAAGTGGAGGGGCAAGGGGGTTAGCGGCAATTGGCATTATTGAAGAATTAGAAAAACAAGGCTATAAAATTACCTCTATTTCAGGTTGCTCTATTGGCTCATTAATTGGAGGAATGTATGCATCTGGCAACCTATCTAAATTTACAGATTGGGTAGTACAACTAGATAAAAAAGATGTTTTTCGTCTAATGGATTTTACTATTAATCATCAAGGCATATTAAAGGGTGATAAGATATTTAATGAAATTAAAACGATTTTTCAAGATATTGAAATTGAAAACTTAAAAACACCATATTCAGCAGTAGCTGTAGATTTAATTTCACACAAGGAGCATGTCTTTAGATCAGGAAGTTTATTTAATGCCATACGTGCATCTTGTGCTATTCCATCAATTGTAAAACCTGTAAAACTAAACAATAAAGTTCTTGTGGATGGAGGGATTATAAATCCCTTACCATTATCACATGTAGAAAGAATAGACGGCGATATTTTAATGGGCATTGACTTAAATTCATTTGAACCAAATCACGATAAAACAGAAAAGAGTTATTTAATTGATTATGATAAATATATCCGATCTTTAAGTAGTTATCTCCCAATTAATATTGACAATTTTTCGCTAACTAAAAACGGACAAGTTGGTAGTTTTTTTGATATTGCTGGTAGAACCTTTCAAATTATGCAAGATAAAATAATACAAGATTCAATAGAAAAACATAAACCTAACCTAGTGATTAAAGTTCCAAGAAGTTCTAGCAGCATGTTTGACTTTTTTAAAGCTAATGAGTTAATTAGTTTAGGAAGATCTCTTTTTTTAGATCAAATAAAATAAGTTTACATCAGTTTAAAATCCAAATAAAAGTGTAATAACTTTTCTCAATTTTAAAAGGGTTATATTTGATATAACATAATATATATTCATGAATAAATTTTTATTTATATTTTTTATTTCATTAAGCTCTTTTATTTTTCCGCAACAATTTATTCTTGAGTTAGATACTTTTAATAGATCAATTCCAACAGCTAATTTTGGTGGTCAAACTTGGAGGGGTCCATCATGGGTGGATAGTGTTTTTGTTGACTCCGTTGCTACTATGTTTCCTGACGTATTAGCTTACCCACCATCTCCAGATTTATGGGATTGGGACAATGGATGGTTTTACCCTCAATCTTTTTTAGATACTTGCTGTGTTGATTCTATTCAATTAACTTGGGGTCAAGCAAATGCTACAGTTATTGACATAACTCCTGAAAATTTTCAAAATGCATTAAATCAAGTGAATGCTGAAGGTTTGTATTGCTTAAATATGATTAGCAGTAGTATTACTTCTCAACTTGAAAGTTTACATTCTGCCAAAAATAATGGTGTTTCAATTGAACGAATTAGACTAGGAGATGAAATGGGAAAATCTGGAAACACACACAGCATTAGTCATTTTCCTACTGCTGAAGATTATGCCGCGACTTGTGATATTTATATTGACTCTATTCGTTCATTTCTACCAAACACTAAAATTGCGGTTTCAGCTGGAAACTTTGGTGCTTCTAACCCTAGGGCACAGTATTGGAATGAAGCCTTGTATAATATGACTAATCCAGCAGATGCATTTAGGTGGTCTGCATTTTTCTACCTTAAAGGTGCCGACACATTGTTTACCACTAAGCAATTATTAGCATATGCTTTTGATCAAATCCCTACTTATGAATCCGTACGTGGATTTCAAGATACAACAACGAATTTGCAGCCTTATGAACTTTGGGTTGGATACGGTATTACGGATAATACTTCTGATCACCGATTCCGAAATAGATGGAGCTTAGTTTTAATGTTTAGCGCATCTCATCAATTATTTTTAAATAATAAATTGGTTGAAGACATTAGCATGTTTAATATTGGTGGAATTTTTGAAAATTGGGATGCTCTAGATACACAAAATAATTATAGAAAACGAGCTACTGGTGTTTTTGCCTCAATATGGAATAAAGTCAAAATTGACAAATCAAAAGCTACTAGAATCAAAACACCAATTAATTTAATGGATACTGTAACCTTCTTTAATAATAATGGTGTGCCAAGAATTGTTGAATATCCTACATTATTTGGTTGGCGATTTGAAAACGAGATAACACAAGAAGGGTCTATTATTTTAACAAATATTTCAGAAGATACTATTATAGTGTCGGTTGACGATATGCTTTCAAATAGCAATAATGTATTTTGGGAAAAAAGTTATTCTGACTCTTTATATGATGTAATTGATGGAAATGATTATATACAAACATTGAAAGATACTGGCACTGTTAATATTGCTTTATATCCATACTCAATTAATGTCGCTAAGGGGTTGATGTGTTCAGATGAAACTAATTATATTTATAATTCAATTTGTGAAGGCGATACAGCATTTGTATTAAATTCAACATATACTCAAGAAGGTGTATATATTGACTCTTTATATAATCCTGTTGGTTGTGATAGTGTAATTATTACAAATGTTGAATTTTATCCAACTAGTAATGCTTCTATTAATTTCTCTTCATCTACATTGTATACTGAATCGTCCATGATGAGTTATCAATGGTTTTTAAATGGAGACAGTATTAATGGCGCTAATCAATTTAATTATATACCACTACAAAATGGATCATATTCAGTTTCATATATTGATAGTAATGGATGCCTTTCATTCTCCAATTTATTTGAATTAGATTTATTAAAAACAAATGACAATAGGCTATATTTTAAAAAGTTAATTAGTGTAATTGATGTTCCTGGAAATATTAGAACAAAAACCAAAGGCTTTTATTTAGAAATTTATGATGATGGTTCTATTGAGAAAAAGTATTTAATTAAATAATGAAAAAATGACTCGAAATTTAAAAAGAATAATTTTTGTGTTTTTATTTTTTACAAACTACTTAATTAGCTCACAAATTGATTCGGTATTTGTTTATTGTGATTCAGAAGATTTTAATGGTATTTACTTAAATTATTTAGATGATAATTACATAAACTGTGAGTTGCAGTATGACGGAGGAAAGTACAACTCAAAAGTAAGGGTTAGAGGTAGTTCATCAAGAAAATTTAACAAAAAGTCACTTAAAATAAAATTTTCCACTGAAAGTGGAAATAAAAGTATTAATCTAAATGCAGACTATTTAGATAAATCATATATGCACCAACAACTATCATCACAACTATACAGTATGATAAGTGTGCCTGTGTTTTCTTGCTCCCACAAAGCTGTATTTTTAAATGACGAATTTTTAGGAATTTATTTAGACGTAGAAAATGTAGATGATAGTTTTCTATTAAGGAATAATTTAAGTTCATATGGCAACTTATATAAAGCTAGCAAAGATTATGCAAATTTGTCAATGTATGATGATGCGGACTATTATTGGCAAAAAAAAAATAATATAAATTGGGGAAATCAAGATCTTAAGCAATTAATTGATCAAATCAATTATACACCGATATATAGATATCGTGAGTTTATAAAAGATAAATTTAATTATCAAAACTTGATATCATCTGTTGCTCTAAATATATTAATTGGCAATGGTAGCACTTACTATCATAATTACTTTTTATATCACAACATAATTGATGATAATAAATGGTATTACTTGCCTTGGGACCTAGATAAAACTATGAGTTCATATAATGAGTTTTTAAGATATGATTATTGCTCGTGGAGTAATTTGTCTTCTGGGGCTATGCCAGAAAACCCATTAATTAAAAAACTTTTTTTACATCCTGTTATTTTTGAAGATATTAAAAAAGAAATTGAAAATATATCTGAAAATATTTTTAATCCAGAAGTACTTTATCCAATTATTGATTCACTTAAAATTACTTTAGATCAATATATAGATCTTGATACAACGGACCAGGTAAATTCCTTTAAACAATGGGAAAAAGAAATTAAAAAAATTAAAAATTATATAATAAATCGACCAAAAGAGGTTAAAAATCAAATTAATAATACCCCCACACCATTTTTAATGTATAATAATTATAACCAACATTTTAAAGACACCATTTTATTAACCTGGGGGAACTCTTATGTGGGAAATGAAAAATGTAATTCATATGACTTGAAAATAAGTGAAAGTAAATTATTTGATAATAAAGAAACTTATATATTTAAAAATATTAGAGATACTTTTTTCAAATATTCTTTGCCCAAAGGGAAATACTATTGGCACATAAATGCCGTAAATGGCCAGACTAAAACAAATGGTCACAACACAAGAAGTTTTTTTAATGTCGGAGAAGCACACTTCTTAACAGGGACTATTAATGACAAGGTTGTTCTTGAAAATAAAGTAATTGTAATTCCTCAAGACCTCAAAATTGAAAAATCTGGCAAATTAATTGTTAAAGGGAAAAGTGAGATTTATGTTTATCCAAATTGCCAGATTTTAAATTACGGTAGTTTAAAAATACATGGTGATAAAAATAATCTTATTAAGATTCAATGTCATAGAGAAGAATTATTTTGGTCAGGAATATATTCTGAAGGAGATCTAGAATTAGAATACTGTGATTTTTCACAAGTAAAATGGAAATCTATAATTCGCCAAATAAGAGGAGAAGCAAAAATGATAAAATGTAAAGCCACTGATAATTTTGTCAGAGAGTCTGTGAGCTTCAACCATTGTCCTGTTACAATAATAAATAATTATTTTGAAAATAATTCAGGTGAAGGTGTACTTATGTTAGACTGCTCTGGTGATGTTAGTAAAAATACAATTATTGGAATAGCTGATGCTATTGAAGGAACTAAATGTCAAGATCTTAAAATATACAATAACTTTATTACTAATTCTGCAGATGATGGTATTGACCTGAATTGGGGCAAGCAAATACAGGTGTTTAATAATACAATTATTAATTCTAAAGATAAAGGGATTTCGTTGACTATTGATAGCACATCCATGAATAATCAGGTGAAGAATAATCTTATTGTGACTTGCAAAAAAGGAGTAGGGATAGAGGGAAGTGGTATGATTAAATTAAATAATAATTACTACATAAATAATGCTCATCCTATAATTATTGAAAATCCTAATCTTGTAAGTGCGGTATCAGAAAATGAAATGTTTAATAATACTTTTGTCAATAAACATGTTGAATTTATTAAAGCTAATAAGAAATTTCCATATAAATTATTTACTGAAAAAAATGGGACAAGCATATACCTAACATCAAATGCACCGTACCCAATTGATTTAAAGGGTTTACAAATATTTGATAATAAAAAAATCATTTGGAATTGTGTAAATCAACGCATTTTATTTCCAAACGAAAAACTAAATATTGAAAACATTACGGTTTCAGAATTAGATAATTCACATAAAAAATTTGAAATAATTGGCCCAAATTATTTAATAAATTCTGTGCAGAATTCTAATAAATATAAAGGTTTAAGTTATATTCTATTAATAATGTTTTTAATAATAATTGTTAAAAAAATGATTAGATCATGAGGGGATGTTACGTGTTTATTATATGTATTTTAATATGTAGTTGTACAATAGGAACTAAAAAAAACACCAATAAATTTTCTCAGAATCACTACGGTGTTTTTATAAATGAATTATCATTTATTGAAGAAATTCCAAATCAATTAGAATATATAGAAATATTCAATTCTCGTAATTTTGATATTAATATTGACTCTGCTTTTATATTAATAAATTCAAAAAAAATAATACTTGAAGAGTTAACAAAATTAAAAGCGAAAGATTGGTTTTTTGCAAAAGTAGATACTCCCACTAATTCCAAAGAAATAAGTATTCAACTCAATATTAATGGCGAAATTGTTGATGATTTTCATTTAAAAAAATTGAATAATAGACCATACTGTGGAAGATTCCCAGATGGGAATAAACTGATTGTTCCAATGTCATCTAGAAGTATGGGAAAAACTAATAATGCAAGTATTGTAAGATTAAAAAAACCTAAATTCAATTTAGAATCAGGATTTTATAATAATTCTGTAACTCTAAAAATAGATCCAACTTTATCTAGCATTCCAATGTATTTTACAACAGATGGATCGAATCCAAACAAAAACTCAGAGCAATTTAAAGACAGCTTAATAGTGAAAGAAAATATCACTATAAAAGCCAAGTTTATTGTAGGAGAATTTGAAAGTAAAAACAAGCACTTATCATTATTTGTTAATGAAAAAACCCAACTACCTATAGTCTCTATAATTGCAGATAGTAATTCTATTTGGAATGATACAATTGGCATTATGAAAAAAGGGTTTTCTGCAGAAGACACATTCCCTTATAAAGGCGCTAATTACTGGAAAAACATAAAACTTGCAGCGTTTGCCGAATACTTTAATGAAGACAAAAAAGCTCTTTTAAAAGAAAAGGTTAAAATTAAAATTCACGGCAATTATTCAAAAACAAGTGCCCTAAAATCAATTAGGCTCATTGCAAATAATAAAAATGATAATTTTAAATTTCAACCATTTAAGAATAAAAAAAGTGATGAATTTTCAGAAATTATACTTCGAAACTCAGGACAAGATGCATTGAAAGTTCATTTTAGAGACGCCTTTTTTCAGAATTATTTAGGCCCTAAAATTAATGTAGATTTTCAAGCAGCACAACCATGTGTTGTTTTTATTAATGGAGAGTATTATGGTTTATTACATCTTAGAGAAAGATACAACAAAACATATTTTGAAGAGTCTTTTGGTAGAGACGATAATTATTCATTATTAAAACTATGGGGCGTAGAAATAATTGGCAACAATAAATCATACATTGAGCTTAGGGAAAAGATAAAGAAATTATCAATTAAAAATTCTCCTTTAGAAACTGAAAGAGCTATAGGTCATTTTGATATAAAAAATTGGACTGACTACTATATTACGCAAACTTATGCTGCAAACCTAGATTGGATTCCTAATAACTCTATGTTCTGGAATTCAGAAAAAAACACAAAATGGAAATACTTATTAGTTGATTTAGATGCAGGAATCGGGTCTAAAAAAAATAATATGTATGAACACGATATGTTCGAGTATTTATTGCAAGAAGCTTCTAATAAAGAGTTTTTGGTTTTCTTATCAAATACCCACATTAAGGAGACCTTTTTGACAAGGTATATGGATCTATTAAACACCCTTCTAAAGCCAGAAAATATATTCTCAGCAGCATTAGATTTCCAAAAAAAAATTGAGCCAGAAATGCCTCGACTGCTTAAAAAATATGACTCTAAAAAATACTTTGGGACCAATGAAAAAATAATTAAAAAATGGGAAAGATTAAATCTTAAAAAGATGTATACATTTTTTAATAAAAGACCTGAAAATATAAAAAAACAATTAAAAAAATATTTTCAAATTAAATCCGTGTATACAATTAAAATTCTGTCAGAATGTTCTTTTAATTTAAATAGTTTAAGTCTTCAGGGTGACTTTCTGGGAGAGTACTTTTCAGGAATAGAATACACAATAAAAATTATTGATGAAACATGTCCTAATTTTACTTATTTTAAAATCAATAATAAAAAAATATATAAAACTGAATTAACTTTTGACCTTAAAGAGGATACAACTATAGAAATAGTTAAGCGATAATTGAGTCATAAACTAATTCTGCTAGCCTTAAAAAAATTGAAATAGTTGGATGATTTAGCGATTTAACATTTTTTTTAATCTATATTTTAATTTATCTAATTTTATTTTTCGCCACCAAACCTTATTATCTACACCCTGATTTTCTGCTCTGTGAATTTTTTTGTTGAGTTTATTTATTTTTTTGCGCAAGTATGCAGGGTCTATTATTTTCATGTTTAAAAGTTTTATGATTAAATTATTAACGCAATAATGAATTAAGAAATTGCATTAATTCTAATGTAAATATAGAATTAAACTATCTATTTTAGAATAAAGTTAAGATTTAAGTTTTTTTACAATTAAATTAAAATCTTCTTGTAAACTTTTTAAATCATATATTTTTTTTCTTTTTAAATCATAGGTATAATATATACCTAGTTCTATTTTTTTGCTGTAAATATTTTTCATTTTCTAAGTATTTAAAGTTTGATATATATAATGTATAATCAAAAATGGTACCAAACTAACTATGTCAATAGTTAAATGGTGTATATTTAAATTATGAAACATCTGTTTTTTATTTTAATTTTTCCAGCCTACATTTTTGGTCAAATACCTGATGAAACTAGCCAGATTAAAATCTCATATTCTATGGAATACAAAAAAGTTCCATTTAAAATGAAGATGTTTAAAAAACATTTACCCACAAATTTAACAGAGTATCACTCTAAATTAGGTCTTAGAAATGAGATTGAATTAAACACTAAAATATTTGGTGAAGAAATTATTAATTCAACTACCATGATAACTAGTGACCAGTTTTCTAAAAGCTGGATTAAAACACGTACCATTGTAAATGACAGCTTGGTAGAGGATCAATTAATTGAAAGGATAGAGCCAAAAGAAAAAAAATTAAATAACATTGAATTAGGAAAAAGTAGAAAAGTAATTCTCGGATATAATTGTGTCAGTTTTTCATTAGAAGATGACTCCACAAGCACTAAAGGATTTTTAACCTTTGAAATCAATGGTAGAGATGAATTTAAAAATCATGGTTTACCTTTGGAATTTACAACAGAGTCTAAGGAGGAAAATTTGGTAGTTATAACTAAAGCTGTGAAAATTTTAGTAGAACCTTTGGATTCATCACTTTTTTTATTCTAAATTGAACATCATAATTAATAAAATAAAACTTACATATGAAAAAAGTGGCTCTAATAGGATCTAATAGTGACGTAGCAAAAAAATTAATTCAAGAAACAAATTTTGAATTTATCTGCTTAAGTTCTAAAACATCTGATTTTGATGTTATGAATACTAACACATTCCCCCCTATTGAAAACTTATGTGGTCTTGTTTACTTCCCTGGTACAATTAATCTAAAGCCTTTTTCTAATTTTAAACTAGAAGATTTTCAATATGATTATCAAGTTAACGTGATTGGATTAATTAATGTGTTACAATTTTACCAAAAATCATTTGTTGAAAATTCCGCTGTTGTAACTATAAGCTCAATTGCAGCAAATATAGGTATGCCATTTCACACATCAATTTCTATGTGTAAAGCAAGTGTAGAGGCATTAACCAGAAGTTTGGCTGCTGAATGGGCCCCAAAAATAAGATTGAACTGCATTGCTCCATCTATAACGGCAACAAAACTATCCGAAAGATTAATTAACTCTGATCTCAAGAGACAAACACTTGCAGATAGACATCCTTTAAAAAAAATTGGGGAGACAGAAGATTTATCCAACTTAATAGCTTTTCTACTATCTGATAAGGCAAGTTGGATAACAGGTCAAACTATAGGTGTAGATGGGGGGCTGTCTAAGTTAAAATGAGTGCCAATAAGCAATTAATATTAATACTGGTTGAAAAAATAACCTAATAATAGAGCCCCTTCTACTTATTTTCATTTGCTTCCTGGCTATATTATTAATAGAAACATAGATGTTAGCCGGAAATATTAGTGTAAGTAAAATCATAATTCCATAAGCTGCATAAATTCTAAGTGAAGGCAATAATAATGAACAACCTAAAATAATTTCACACACACCACTTATATATATTAATAGTTTATGTTGAGGTATAGCTTTTGGCATCATAGGTAAAAAATACTCATGGTCAAATAAGTGCTTAAGGCCCATGATTATATAAAAAAAGGACATGATTAAAATGGTACACAACTTTAAGGTCACACTAATAATTTTTAGTTTTAAAATCAAATAAAAATAAGGACTTTTTCCAATTTGATGTTTTACTATCAATTAAATTTTAAAAAGAATTATATTTGATGTGAGCGAACAAGAAAATTCAAAAACCTGTATAGAATAATCAATTGAAAATATATAATTTTAGTAAGACTAATAAGTTAAAAATTCCATATTTTGAAGGTGGTGTTTCTGCTGGTTTTCCTTCACCTGCAGAAGATTATATAGATAATGAAATTGACTTAAATAATCTTTTAATAGACAATCCTACGTCAACATATTATGTGCGTGTAGTTGGGGATAGTATGAAGGGAGCTGGAATTATTGATGGAGACTTACTTATAGTAGATAGGTCATTAGAAATTATTAATAATTGTATAGTAGTGGCACACATAGACGGAGAATTTACTGTCAAGCGTATTAAAAAAATAAACACAAAAATGTTTTTATATGCCGAAAATGAAAATTATCCAGCCATTGAAATTAATGAAGATATGAAATTAGAAATTTTTGGTGTAGTAACTCATGCAATTCATCGTTTTATATGATAGGGCTGGCTGACTGTAATAATTTTTATGCATCGTGCGAAAGAGTTTTTAATCCAAGACTTATAAATAAACCCATTGTAGTTTTATCTAACAATGATGGCTGTGTAATTGCAAGAAGTAATGAAGCTAAGTCATTAGGGATTAAAATGGGACAACCCGCTTTTCAAATAAAAAAAATAATTTGCGAAAATAATGTGAGCACATTCTCTTCTAATTTTTGTCTCTACGGAGATCTTTCTAAGCGTGTTATGGATACATTAAAAACGGAAATTCCAATAATAGAAATATATTCGATAGACGAAGCATTTTTAGATTTTTCAAGACATATAAATTATGAGAGAGCTACTTATATTAAAAATAAAGTTCAAAAGTGGACTGGTATACCAATTTCTATTGGAATAGCTAAAACAAAATCACTAGCTAAAGTAGCAAATCATGTTGCAAAAAATCATGCAAAAAAAAATGTGTTTATTTTACAAGATGAATACGCAATTAAACACATCTTAAACAGATTCCCTATAGAAAATTTATGGGGAATTGGTAAAAGGTTTTCTAAAAAACTAAAACAAGCAAACATAAATACAGCTCTTGAATTTCGTAGTTGCAAAAGTACTTGGATAAAAAAGCATTTTTCTTCAAATGCAGTAAAACTACAAAAAGAACTATACGGTGAAAATTGTTATAGTTTAAATCCCCAAAAAAAACAAAAAAAAAGCATTTGTACATCCCGCTCTTTTAAGGTGGAAATACAAAACTTTAATGTACTACAGGATGCAATTAGCAGTTTTGCAAGTGATTGCGCATATAAATTGCGTAAAGAAAATAGTTGTTGTTCTAAAATATCTGTTTTTTTAATGACCAATCGTTTTAACATTAATCAAGGTCAACATTGTCCTAGTGTTAGTCTGGAATTTGATACTGCTACAAATGATAGTTTAGAAATAATAAGTCAAGCTAATAGAGCGCTGAAATTAATTTATGATGCTAACAAAAAATATAAAAAAGCGGGGGTAGTTGTACATAAAATTATTAAAAAAGAATACTCTCAAATATCTTTATTTGATAATATTGATAGAAAAAAGCGCACAAAATTAATGGATTCTATAGATGCAATTAATTCATCAATGGGGAAAAATAAAATTAGAGTTGGTTTACAGGGCTATGAACAACTTTGGTCTACAGAAAGAGCGAAACTATCTCCTTGTTACACCACGCAATTTAAAGATATTTTAAAAATTTACATTTAATCAATATGAATCTCGAACTCTATAATTTAATTCTAAATTCTATATTAACTGGAATTATAATAACAACACAAATTGTGACCTATCCTTTATTAAAATACGTTAATCGTGATTTTACTTTATTTCATCAAAAGTATGTATCTAGAATTGGATTTATAGTCGCTCCTATTATGGTACTTGAACTTACAGTTGTTGGTAAAATGGTAATAGACGATTTTTACAACCCCTTAATAAAGTTGTTAGCTTTTTTTACAATCCTAATTTGGTTGAGTACTTTTTTTATACAAGTACCTATACATAAGCAATTATCAAAAGGTAAAAATTTAACTAGATTGAAAATATTAATTGCATCTAATTGGATTAGAACAATTGGCTGGTCACTAAAGCTTGCTTTATCAGCAACGTTGATATAATTATTGCTATATTATTCCGCAGGTTTTACGTTTACTGCTCGCTTACCCTTAGGATCATCTGCTAACTCAAACTCAACTACATCTCCATCTTTGATTGGTGCGGTTAACCCACTAGAGTGGACAAAGTAATCTTTACCACTATTTTCTTCACAAATGAAGCCAAATCCTTTTGTATTGTTGAAAAATTTTACTGTACCTTTTTCCATGTGCATATTTTTATATTAAAGTTACTAATATAATTGATATATCAATACACAGATAAAAGATTGAGCATTATTATTAATATAATAGACAAAACTTATTGTATTTAGTTAATTATGAGCTCTAATAAGATTCAATTATTTGATCTACCTTAACATATAAAATCAAGGTTTTTTTTTAAAAAAATTAATTATTATTTGTATGTGATTGGTATTTTTGTATAACTTTGATCCATAATAACTATACAAAGCGCTACAAAATGAAAATTATTAATATACTTACTGTCTTAGGAATCTTAGCGTTTAGCCCGACTAATGCATGCGAAAACTGTGGATGCAGATCTCAGTCCAGCAATAAGGCATCTCATACTCATAGTGATAACACTACCACTAACAATATTTATGCACAAAAAAGTAACATACAATGGAAAGCGGCTAAAATCGGTGGAGAACATGAAGGAAATATTGAAATACGATCTGGTCATTTACATTTTGAAAATGAAAGACTAGTGTCAGGAAAAGTCGAAATTGATATGGCATCAATAACATGTACCGACCTAGAAGGTTCCTATAAAGAACAATTAGAGAAACACCTTAATTCTGGTGATTTTTTTGACACCAAGAAACATCCCATCTCTTATATCGAGATATTAGAATGTGATTATAAAGGATACGGAAAATATAATATCTCTTCTGAGATTACAATCAAAAATATTACACAAAAAATACAATTTATCGCAAACGTGAAGAATGGTATAGCTAGCGCTAATTTAGTGCTAGATCGCTCTAAATTTGATGTTAGATATGGTTCGGGTTCATTTTTTAGTGATCTTGGTGATAACTTAATCTATGATGAGTTTGAATTAAAAATTAAAATGATATACTAAATAAGATAATAATGAATTTTTTAAAAAAATTATGGAAAATATACTACCCGGTTATATTGGCATTTTTTTCCTTTTTATATTCAGTTTCTTTATGGTTCAGTGGGCAACAATTAGAGGGTGTTTTTGTAGGAATATGGGTACCCTCAATATTGGCACTATCAATAGTAATTAGGCAACGAAAAGATGATAAATAATCTATAGTATGAATAATCTAGGAATGTTTATAATTGGTCTTATTATTTTTTGTGCTTATATGGTAACTCTTTTATATAATATATACATGGCCAATGAAGCTCAAAGTAAACAAAATGAAAATGACCCAGAGTTAAAACAAATAAATAAAATCTAAAATGTTTGGACTGTTTAAAAAAGTAACCGAAAAAGAAAAACTAACTAATCTATATCGCAAAAAAAAAGAACTTGCTTACAAGCTTTCAAAAATTAATAGAAAAGATAGCGACAAAGCAGAAAAAGAAGCTAATGATATACTAGTTAAAATAAATAAACTCGAAGAAAAACAATGATTATAAATACCACGTATTTAGATAAAGAAAAGAAAAAAAATATTCAAAACATTGTTGGTAAGCAAATAAATATATTGTCATTATTAATGGGTAAAATACGTGGATCTCACAGAATGATTATTGAAAAATATAGCTTGGGATTTCATAAATTTATAAACAAGTCTAATAGCTTACTTTTCGGAAGTGTTGAAATTAGAGAAAAAGGAATAATGATCAGAATAATTATTAAAAACTATGAAACTATTTCATGGCTAATTCCATATTACAAATTATCTATTTTTAAATCTAAACATCTTGGGTTTCACTCATCGGGTCAATTTCTTAAATTTAGAATTGATTCTAACTACAGAATGAATAAAAAGTTTTTACATCAGCTAATTGAGAAAAAGAATTCCCAGTTGCAAAATTTAACATATCAATAATTATTGTGAATGGCAAGAGTGTTTGATGCAAATTAAAACTACTATATTTGATTTGTGAAAAAAAATCTTTTTTTTTTTATTATTCCAATTTTTACTTTATGTCAAGATTTTTATTCAAATCTTCCAATTATAGTAATAAATACTTACGGTAATACTATTTTGGATGATCCTAGGATTATAAGTAATATGGGGATAATACATAACCCAGGTAGTTTAAACTATTTGTCTGATCAATACAATAACTATAATGGGCAAATTAGCATTGAGCTAAGAGGTAGTTCTTCACAAGATATATTTCCCAAAAAATCTTACAGTCTAGAAACTCAAACAAAAGATGGTGACAATAATAACATTTCCTTGCTCGGAATGCCTGAAGAAAATGACTGGATTCTATATGGTCCATACTCCGACAAAACATTGATGAGAAATAATTTGGCTTATGAAATATCCAAACAAATGGGATATTATTCCCCTAGAACAAAGTATTGCGAATTATTTATTAATGATGAATATAAAGGAGTATATCTTTTAACAGAAAAAATTAAAAGAGATATAAACAGAGTAAATATTAGTGAATTTGATAATCAAGATCCTGCATCTGGAGGATATATAATTAAGATTGATAAGTTTACTGATGCTCCCGACAATGCCTCCTGGTGCTCGAATATTTTAAATTTTAATAAAGATAATGTATGTTTTCAATATCATTATCCAAAAGCAGATGATATTAAAACAGGTCAAAAAATATATATAGAAAATTTTATAAATGAGGTGAATTCTTTATTAATAGAACTGATAGAAAATCAAAGTGAAATTGATTTAGTTGACAAAATCGACTTTAAATCATTTATTGATTACTTTATAATAAGCGAATTGAGTAAAGATGTAGATGCATATAGGATCAGTGTTTTTTTGCACAAGGACAGTGAAATAAATAATGGTAAACTTAGGTTGGGGCCGATCTGGGACTATAATTTATCATTTGGAAATGTAGATTTTTGTCAATCTTCTAATATCAATGGGTGGGTAATAGAACAAGAAACGTCTTGCATATCTAGTGTTCCTACATTTTGGCGAGATTTACTTAAGAATGATTCTTACAGAAATAGCTTAATAAAAAGATGGGAAGAATTGAGATTAAATGAGTTGAATATTGACAAAATCTATAATCATATAGATAGTTTGAGTCAATATCTCGAAAATGCACAAAAAAGAAACTTTCAGCGATGGGATATTTTAAATGAATGGATATGGCCTAATTACCAAATCGGGCTCTCATATGAAGATGAAGTAGATTATTTGAAATATTGGATATCCCGTAGAATTAATTGGATTGATGAAAATATTCAAGATTTAAAACTTATGTTTCCAGACTGCACATCAAAGGATAAATCTCTTGTAAAAATTACAAATATGCTAGGGCAAAGTTTTAATAATGGAAATGACCGTATACTTTTTTATATTTATGATAATGGTTGCGTAGAAAAAAAACTTTTTACTTTCTAAATCTTGATAACCAAGGTACTTTTATATTCTGATTTATGATTTTTTCAAATTTAAATGAAACCCCAGGGTATAGCGAGCCTATTTGGGACTTTTTAAATGTCCAATCGCTATTAAAAAAACATGTAATATAAATATTTGATGTATTTGTTAATTTATATAACATTTGATAAGAAAGCTGCATAGCTTTTTCAAGATCAGGCAAACTGCCATTTGATTCAGATGCAATTGAACCACCAAATGAATATATATAAGAGTTCATTACTTTTCCCTTTTTGTAAAAAATTGGGAAAACTCTAAATTTTAGACAAATAGCGTGGTATAAATTATATTTTAATTCACTCTGAATTGATAATGAATAATTAATATTACATGCTAGAATATTTGGGGCTCTTGTGGTAAAGTTTGTGTTTATTTCAGGGTTATATATGTTTATTTTTTTTGACATTGCGTTTGACAAACTAACTATTGCATTGGATTTAATTATATATTTTTTCTTTCTTTTTTTTAAAAACAAATTGAAATTTAAAATAAACCCTTCTCTGCTAAATTGATCTGAATCTAAAAATTTATTGCCATAATAAAATTGAGCTCCAAAGTCTGTAGAAAACACAATTTTATTAGATTTTTTAACATCAATAATATTGTTGTTTTGGGAGCACACTATAACAGGGAATAATAAAATATAAATTAAATTTTTCATGCTCTAAAATTAGATAAAAGTATTTTTTATATTTAAAAATAACTTTAAAAAATTATTTTAATCTTGTAATGAGATTGTTCTTGTTCTTTATTGTAATTTTATGTTTTCATAGGTGTCAAAAAGGCAACATTTTTATGCCTATATAATAGATGTTAATTGTTTTTATATTAAAATTTGGGGTCCAGTTTGTAGATGCGATGGGGTTACATACTGTAATTCTGAATGAGCTTTGTGCAATAGTATTTTAGATTATCAAAATGGTGAATGCCTCAATTAAAATTCAATTTAATTTCCTTACGACAATTGTCGGTTTTATATTATTCTTATTAAGTTGTAATTCTCGCTTAATTATTGATTGTGATGAAAATAACTATCTCAAATCACCAAATGAAAATCATCAATCAAATTTCAAAAATAAGCAAAGAGAAATTATTACAACTTTTTCGGAAAAAGAACTAGACATTTTATTTGAAGATACTAACTTAAGTTGCAAATATATTCTCTCAAATTTTTTCTTTTGTAATATTTGTTTTAATAATGATTATAATTCATTAATATCCTATAGTGGGAAAAAAATTGATGTTGACAAAACCGAAGATCCTAATAAATTTACTCTTAAAATTATTAACCTAATTAGTTCAATGCAGATGGGTAAAGATGAGTATTTACATTTTTTAAATGCACAAAAGAATAACTTTTCTGATAATGAAAAAGAATTACTTTATCATATTTTTAAAAATCAAAAAAAAGACTCTTCAATAAAAACTATAAAAATAGATACTCATTAAAATAATGTTTTGTGGATCATAATACTTTTTAGTCTATCTGTTTATTATTTGTGAACTCCATTGAAAATATTTTAAACTAAAAAATGATTTTCAGTTTAGCTTTTATAAAATTGAAGTCCGGCATTTTGTTTATTCAATACATTAAATAATGGTGTACATTTGTCAAATGAATAAGTTAGTTAAGGTGTTTTTAATTGTGTTTTTATTTATCACATTATCTTGCAACAAATATTCTATTTGTAAAAAACCCAACTTTCATAAAAATTATGAATTAATACTGTCTGATCATCATCTGCCTGTTATTTCAATAGTTGCAGATAGTTGGGATTTATTTGATGATAGTTTAGGTATTTATGTCAAGGGTATAGGTACTGGAGAAAATTGGCAAGGAGAAAAAGCTAATTATTTTTCAGGTAAAAAAATAAATATGAATATGGCTTATTTTATTCACGGTAAGAATGTTTTGGAACAATCTGGCCAATTAAAAGTGAGTGGTGGAGGAAGTAGAAAGCAACCTCAAAAGTCTTTTAATATATCTTCGGAAGATAAATTTAATTTTAAGTTTTTTAAAAATCTTCCTTTCGAAGAGTATTCTAATTTAAGGCTGCGTGTTTCTGGTCAAGATTTTCGCAAGACTCATCTAAGAGATGCTTTAATGCATTGTCTAGTGTCATCTACAAATATAGACATACAAGCTTATCAACCTTCAGTATTATATTTAAATGGTGTATACTGGGGAATTTATAATATTAGAGAAAAATTTAACACTACCTACTTAAAGCAACATCATAATGTTACAAGTGTTGATATTTTAGAAGGAAATAAGAAGATTATAAAAGGCTCAGTGAATGATTATGATAGTTTATTAAAATATGTTGAAACTCATGACCTAAGTCAAAGCAAAAACTGGTCTTGGATAGAACAACAGGTTGATATATATAACTTCATTGATTATTATTGTGCTCAAATTTATTTCGCCAACACAGATTGGCCTGGAAATAATATTAAATATTGGAAAGATGTAAATGGTAAATGGAGGTGGTTTATGCATGATACTGACTTAGGTTTTGGATTTGCTTCTATTTGGGGACATCCTGGTGGAATTAACCATAATACCTTATTATTTGCATTAAATGAAACAAGTTCTAATTTTAAAAATAAACCATGGAGTACATTTTTGTTTCGTAATTTTTTAAAAAATCCAACTTTTAAAAAACTATTTATCAAGCAATTTCATTATCATTTAGATAATACTTTTGCTCCCAAAAAAGTAGTAAAATTAATTGATAGCTTAGCCCTAAATCTGAAGCCAGAAATGCCTAGACACATAAATAGGTGGAAAAATGAGGCTAAATATTCTTTGCAAAGTATAACTGACTGGGAAAAGGAATTAGAAATTTTGAAAGATTTTGCCAGAGAAAGGCCATCAATTGTTAAAAATCATATTGATTTATATTTAAATAATGACTCTTTAAGAGGTTCTTAATTAATATATCTCTTGGTCTAAAAATTTGAAATCTATTTAATTACTATCTTAGTAAATTATATTCAAAAAAAATAAAATGAACACTTATTACTTACAAAAAATTTTTTTATTTTCAATTACACTTACATTTATTGTTCTAGGTTTTTTAGCAGCAAATCCCATATTTATTAATGATAGTTATCAGTGGGGTATAGTGTTTTGGATTTTGATTTTCGCAACTTATTTTCATAGAAATAAAGAACAACGAAAAATAATTTATAATCACTACATTAAAACA
>PBGD01000006.1 GCA_002718895.1 Flavobacteriales bacterium | reverse complement strand
TTAACAACACCAATGTCTGGTAATACTGAAATTGAAGAACATATAACTAAGCATGGAGATGGTGTTAAAGTAATTGCTCTTTGGGTTGAAGATGCTACAAAGTCATGGGAAGAAACTACTAAACGAGGTGCAAAATCATATATGGAACCCAACAAGCTAGAGGACAATAATGGCATAATAATTCGTTCTGGAATTCATACTTATGGTGACACTGTCCATGTTTTTATAGAAAGAAAGAATTACAATGGTATTTTTATGCCTGGGTTTGAAAAATGGGAATCATCATACAACCCAAAACCAGTAGGGTTAAAATATATTGACCACATGGTAGGGAATGTGGGTTGGAATGAAATGAATGTTTGGGAAGATTTTTATCGAAATGTAATGGGTTTTGCTAACCTAATTACATTCGATGATAAAGATATATCAACTCAATTTACGGCATTGATGAGTAAAGTCATGACTAATGGAAACGGCAGAATCAAATTTCCTATTAATGAGCCTGCTGAAGGTGCAAAAAAGTCACAAATTGAAGAATATCTGGAATTTTATAATGGTCCTGGATGTCAACACATCGCGATTGCTACAGATGATATTGTAGATACAGTTAAAAAAATGCGAGACAGAGGTGTTGAATTTTTACATGTTCCACAGACATATTATGACACAGTACTTGATAGAGTTGGGCAGATTGATGAAGATATACTTAAATTGAGAGATTTAAGTATTTTAGTTGATAGGGATGATGAGGGCTATCTGTTACAAATATTTACAAAACCCGTAGAGGATAGACCTACATTATTTTTTGAAATAATTCAAAGAAAAGGGGCGCAATCTTTTGGAAAAGGAAATTTTAAAGCCCTATTTGAAGCAATTGAACTAGAACAACAAAAAAGAGGAACATTAATCTAAGTTAAACATGGAAGCATATTTTATAATTATCGCATTAGCAATTATAATCATAATCTCACATTTTTTAAATGTTTATTCTGATAACACCGGTGTCCCATCAGTTTTAATATTAATTCTTTTTGGGGCTCTCCTTCAACTAGATAAAAGCTTATTTTCATATGAAATTCTTAATCAGAGTACTCAGAAACCTCTATTAAAAATCTTGGGTATTGGTGGGTTAATTCTGATCTTATTAGAAGCAGCACTAGATTTAAAAATAAATAAAACGATGATTTATGCTTCGATTAAAGCATTTTTTGCAGCGTCCTTAGGCTTAATTGGAACTGCAATTGCCGGCGCATATATTCTACAATACTTTGCTGAAAACCTTGATTTATTATCTGCATTATTTTACTCAACTCCTTTAGCGATATTAAGTAGCGCTATTATAATACCTAGCACACATCAATTCCCAGAGGATAAAAAGTCTTTCTTGATATATGAAAGTACGTTTTCAGATGTACTAGGGTTATTGCTATTTCAAATTCTTATTGGGATATTTCAAAGGGGCTCTGTAACATCATCGGAAGTGCTGGGCAAATTAGGATTATCTATTGCATTTTCTTTAATTATTAGTATTGTTTTAATCTATGTTTTTCAAAAAATAAAGGGTCCTACAAAATTATTTTTACTATTTTCTATTCTAATTCTTTTATATTCAGTGGGAGAAGCACTGCACTTATCTTCACTTTTGATAGTTCTAATATTTGGCATAATATTAAATAATTATAACGCCGTTTTTAAAGGTAAACTTGCTGCATTAATTGATGATAATGCTGTTAAAAAAATACAAGATGGTTTTAAAATATTAATACACGAAAGTGCATTTGTAGTGAGAACGTTTTTCTTTATTCTTTTTGGTTACTATGTGTCACTGGACACTTTACTTAATATTGAAGTTATAATTATAAGTCTCGTTCTTCTTGTTACTATTTATATAGTGAGATTCATTGTTTTGCTCCCTACTTTGAGAACATCAACATGGCCAGAATTATTTCTCTGTCCTAGAGGTCTTATTACAATTCTATTGTTTTTTTCTATACCCGAAAATTTAATCCAAAATAATTCTGTTTTAGAAAATTTTCATACAAATATTGTCCCTGGAATTTTCTTGTTTATAATTCTAGGTAGTGCATTGTTTATGAGTAACGCACTTATAGGTTTTAAAAAATTACAACTGAAAGAAACTAGTGAGAATAAAAACACCGAGCACAATGACTTAGATGACAATTCTTTGGAAGATGAAAATAATACTTCTTTGGAAGATGAAAATAATACTTCTTTCGAAGATGAAAATAATACTTCTTTCGAAGATGAAAATAATACTTCTTTGGGAAGCAACAAAGATGTATTATAAACAGATTAATAATAATTTACAATAATAAATAATACTAATTATTAGCAATGATGGTAACATATTAGTAGGGTTAAGTTTCTTATAACCTAAAATCTTTAAACCTATTGCAATAATTATAAATCCACCTAAACATCCTATTTGCTCTATTAGAATTTCTGGCAGAAAATCTTTGTTTAAAAAAACAAAAAAAGTAATTCCTCCCTGAAAAAATAACATAGGTATAACTGAAAAAGCTACACCTATGCCTAAAGCTGAGGCTAGTACAACTGAACTAATTCCGTCCATTATTGACTTAGTATATAAAATATTTGGGCGGCCCCCCAATCCCTCCTCTATAGATCCCACAATAGTCATTGAACCAATACAAAATAATAAAAAAGAAGTTACCAATCCTTCAGTAAAATTTTTATCATTAATCAATTGATTAATTTTTAATCCATTCATTAATTTATTGATTTTTAAATCTAAGTTGTAGTATTCTCCAATGATGGTTCCAAAAATTAATGCTAAAAAAATAGAAATAAAATCCTGACTTTCTAAGGCCATACTTAAGCCCAATACAAAAGTAAACAAACCCATTATGAAAAATATTTTTTTGTGTAAATTGGGGCTAATTTGCTTCTTTAAAAGAAGACCTAGCATGCTCCCTAAAAAAACAGAAAGAATATTAACTATTGTACCAATTGGAATAATCATGTGAAATAGTTATAAACCCAGTTCTTTCAACTGGTCATCATGAATTTTAGACGGAGCATCGAGCATAATATCACGACCAGAATTATTCTTTGGGAAGGCAATAAAATCACGTATGCTATCAACTCCTTCAATAACTGCACAAATTCTATCTAAACCAAAAGCAATTCCACCATGAGGTGGTGCTCCATACTCAAAAGCTTCCATAAGAAAGCCAAATTGTTCATAAGCTTGCTCATTGGTAAATCCAAGTAAATTAAAAATTTGGTTTTGCAATTTCCTATCATGAATTCGTATAGATCCTCCTCCAATTTCAGTGCCATTTAGTGCCATGTCATATGCATTAGCTTTGACAGCCTGAGGGTGCGAAACTAATAATTCTATATCTTCTTCTTTAGGGGATGTAAATGGGTGATGCATGGCATGAAAAGTTTTATTTTCTTCATCGAAATCAAATAACGGAAAATCGGTCACCCAAATAGGCTTGTATAGATTAGGATCTCTTAACCCCATTCTATCTGCCACTTCGATTCTTAACTGACCCATTGCATTAATTGTTTGCTTCTCTTTTCCAGCAAGAATTAATAAAAGGTCTCCGTCGTTAGCTTCGCAAAATTCTTTCCAGGAGGCCAGATCGTCAGTGTTGAAATACTTATCTACAGAAGATTTATAAGTATCTAAATGATTAAATTTGCAATAAATCATACCAGTTGCTCCAATTTGAGGTCTTTTAACCCAGTCAATCAAGCTATCTATTTTTTTTCGTGATAAGCCAGCAGCACCAGGAACTACTATACCTAAAATTGTATCTGCTTGATCAAAAAGAGGGAATTGATTTCCTTTGCATATATTAGTTAAATTTTTGATTTTCATTTCAAACCTAATATCTGGCTTATCAGTGCCATAGTCACGTATAGATTGATCATAAGTAATTCTAGGAATCGTCCCTATTCTCACACCTTTAGTTTTAAACAATATATCAGCAATTAAGCTTTCGAATGTTGTTAAAATATCATTCATGTCAACAAAGGACATCTCGCAATCAATTTGGGTAAACTCAGGTTGTCGATCTGATCTGAAATCTTCATCTCTAAAGCACTTTACGATTTGATAATATTTATCAAATCCCGAAACCATTAATAGTTGTTTAAATGTTTGGGGTGATTGCGGCAGTGCATAAAATTTACCTTGATTTAATCTAGAAGGAACTATAAAATCTCTTGCCCCTTCAGGAGTAGATTTTATTAAAACTGGTGTTTCAACTTCTAAAAAACCTTCTTTCTTTAAAAAACTTCTTGTATAAAAAGATATTTCTGATCTTAAAATTATTTTTTTTTGAATGACTGACCTTCTTAAGTCTAAATATCTATACTGCATACGTAAATCATCTCCTCCGTCAGTTTCATCTTCAATGGTGAAAGGTGGATTTTTAGATTTATTTAAAATTTTTAAGTCACTTACCTCAACTTCAATTTGACCAGTAGGTATGTTCTTGTTTGGTGCAGATCGCTTGACAACCTTTCCTTTTACCTGTACAACATATTCTCTACCCATTTGTCGAGCTAATTCACATATTTTAGAATTAATTTCCATATTGAAAACTAACTGTGTTGTACCATAACGATCTCGTAAATCTACAAAGGTCATACCACCTAAATCTCTCATTTTTTGTACCCAACCACATAGAGTAACTTCTTGATTTATGTGCTCTAATCTTAAAAAACCATTATTAAAAGTTCTATACATATAATTAAATGTTTACAACAAACATACAAAATTGATATAACTAACAGCTTGGTATAATGATTTTACATAAATTTATATTTATGATAAATACTCATGAAACATATATGCTAGAGGCAATTAAAGAAGCTAAAAAAGCCTTGAGTAATGATGAGGTTCCTATAGGAGCTGTGATAGTTCATAAAAAAAAAATAATTGCTAGAGCACATAACATGTCTTTAACACTTTGTGATCCAACAGCACATGCCGAAATGCAAGCAATTACTTCCGCATGTAATTATTTAAAATCTAGATATTTAAATGAATGTACAATTTATATTACTTTGGAACCCTGTCGGATGTGTTTTGGTGCACTTTTTTGGGCACAAATAGGTCATATTGTTTATGGTGCAGAGGACATAAAATATCACAAAAAAAAAATAATTAAAGAACTAATCCATAAAAAAACCATCTTATCTAAAGGAATTCTTAAGGAAGAATGTGGATATTTATTATCATTTTTTTTTGAAAAAAAACGTAAATTTAATTTAAAAAAATAACAACTATGTATCCTGAAGAAATTTGCACACCGATGAGGGAAGAGCTAACAAAGGCTGGTTTCCATGAACTTAAAACTACACAAGATGTAGATGATCTTTTTAATAAAAACGAAGGCACATTCCTTTTATTTATTAACTCTGTTTGTGGTTGTGCCGCTGGTAGCGCAAGACCTGCTGTAATTCTGTCTACAGAAAATGATCTTAAACCAGATACTTTTGCAACTGTGTTTGCTGGTCAAGATAAAGAAGCTACCGCTAAAGCAAGAGAATATATGCACCCATATCCTCCATCTTCTCCTTCAATTGCACTTTTTAAAAACGGTGAATTAGTGCATTTTATAGAAAGACATGAAATTGAAGGAAATTTGAAACATGTTATAGCTGAAAATTTAACTTCAGCTTATCAAAAATATTGCTAATTCGATTTTACTTTTTAGATTTCACTTTAGGAACTTTGATATAATCTGAATTTTTTTCTGGAGCTAAATTTAATAATGCCTTATTATTTGAATCACTTTGTACTTCATCTTCTCTGTAGTGATTTTCAATTTTGTGTATATGAGTAAGTGGTTGAATATTGGATGTNTTTACTTCTCCTAATTTGTCAATAAAGCCAAGAATTTTGTTAAAATCGGNTNCCATCTCATCTAATTCATNTTGATCAAGTTTTAGTCTAGCTAGATTGGCTAGTTTTTTNATTTGTTCATGCTCTTTTTTCATGATTGATTAGTGTTTTATTAATTTCTTTAAAAGTTTGATCTTTTAAAATGTTTAAATCTTCCTTTGTCATTTTTTGTGTAGAAATAGGATTATGAATAAACACTCTAAGTCTTCCAAAATATATACTTAAATCATCTTCTGGATATTTTCTTTTATTATCTACAAAAGTAATTGGAATTATTGGAACTTGATTAGATATAGCTAGTTTAAATGCACCTGACATAAAATCTCCTAACCTAATATTCTTTTTAGGCACCATACCCTCAGGAAAGATTACAATACTAATTCCAGATTTTAAAAGTTTATCTGCTTTTCTATATGCATTAACTGCAGAACCTAAGTGTCCCCTTTCAAAAGTTATCATAGTTCTATTATAAAACCATTCAAAAATAGGGATATTACTAACATTTTTTTTACCCATGAAAACAAAAGTGCTTGGGAAAATTGCAAAAAGTAAAATAATATCAAATTTAGATGTATGATTTGGACAAATGATATATGCTGACTCTTTGTTAAGGATTGGATATTGTTTTATATTATACCAAAATCCATTTAAAAATAATACTAATCTGCACCAATACTTACAAAAAAGGTGAAAAAGGAAATAAGTTTTTGTGCTGCTTGTTAGTATTATTGAAAAAGGAGAAAAACAAATTAATCCAAATAAAACTAATACCCAAAGCCAAATTCTACAAATAAAATAAATGGGTTTTAATAATATCATTATGGTATAAAGTTAGAATTAATTAGAAATCTATTTTATCTATTTTATTTTTTTATCTAATTTTAGAATATGCCAAGAATTTTAACAGGTATTCAAAGCTCAGGGACGCCTCATCTAGGTAATTTGCTAGGAGCCATTTTGCCTGCTATTGAATTATCTAAACACAATGAATCATTTTTTTTCATTGCTGATTTTCATGCACTTACTACGGTTAAAAACAAAGAAATTTTAATCTCGAATACAATAGAAACTGCAGCTGCATGGATTGCTTGTGGATTAAATACAAAAAATGGAAACATCCTATATAGGCAATCTGACATACCGCAAGTCACTGAACTTATGTGGTATCTAAATTGTATTACACCATATCCTATGCTAGCTAATGCACACTCATTCAAAGATAAATCAGGTAGACTTTCTGATGTAAATGCTGGATTATTCACATATCCAGTGCTAATGGCGGCAGACATAATACTATATAATGCTGAGTTAGTTCCAGTGGGTAAAGACCAGGTTCAACATATTGAAATGACTAGAGATATTGCAACAAAATTCAATCATAATTTTGGTGAAACATTTGTGATTCCTGAAACAAAATTAGACTCTCAAAACATGATAGTTCCAGGTACTGATGGAAATAAAATGAGTAAATCTTATAATAATGTCATTAACATATTTGCAGAAGAAAATGTGTTAAAAAAACAAATTATGAATATTGTCACCGATAGTAAAGGATTGGCTGAGCCGAAAGATCCAAACAACTGTAACGTTTTCCAAATATATAAATTAATAGCCTCTAAAGAAGAGACTAAAAAAATGGAATATAATTATATAAACGGAGGGTTTGGATATGGACATGCAAAAAAAGCACTTCTAGAATTGACTATAAGTAAATTTAAAAATGAGCGAAGTAAATTTTTTGAACTTATACAGAGTCCTGAAATAATTGAAAAAGAACTGTTTAATGGAGCTGAAAAGGCAAAAAAAACAGCAAATAAAGTCCTAGAAAAAGTTAAAAAAAATTTAGGTTTAGTGAGAGCTTAGATATTCTGCAACACCATCATGAGACTCTTTCATCCCATCAGCACCTGGAGTCCAATTAGCAGGACAAACTTCTCCATTTTTTTCATGAAACTGAAGAGCGTCCAAAATTCGCAATGCTTCATCTACATTTCTACCAAGTGGCAAATTGTTGACTAATTGATGTTGTATGACACCATCTTTGTCAATTAAAAAGAGCCCTCTGTAAGCAATCATACTTGCTGTTGCAGTTAGTTCACCTTCTTCGTTATAATCATATTCACCATTTAAAACATCATAAGCATCTGAAATTAGTTTATTAGAATCTGCTATTAATGGATACGTAATTCCTTTAATTCCTCCCTTTTCTTTAGGCACTTGAAGCCACCCCCAGTGAGTTTCAGCGGTATCAGTTGAGCAACCTATTACTTCACAGTTTCTTTGTTGAAAATCTGCAAGTTTGTGTTGAAAGGCATGTAGCTCTGATGGACATACAAATGTAAAGTCTTTAGGATAGAAAAAAAGTATTACATATTTCTTTCCAAGAAACTGATCTAAACTAAAATCTTTTACTGATTCTCCACCGTTAATAATAGCGTCAGCTGAAAAATTTGGCGCACTGCCACCTACTAATCCCATATTACAATATTTTTAAATTTGTTATTATTTTGTGTTGAATATAAATAATTTTAATTAAAGAATAATTGTTTTATTGAATAATTATTTTCTGCTCTAATATTTGATCTCTATTTATGAAACGTAAGGTGTATACACCATTATCTAAATTAGAAACATCTAAAGAGGTGAATAATGAATTGATTTGATGTCTTTCTACTAAATCCCCTAGTAAATTAAATATTTCAAGAGATACAAAATTAGAAAAATTAGAACCTATTTTTATTTCAATAAAGTTTGAGGCTGGATTTGGATAAATATTTATTAGATCATGAATATTATCGGATATTAATAAATTATCATTATTACATATACCATCTGAATTAGTATCATTTATACAGTTTCCAAAACAATCATAACCTAATTCCGGGTATGCACATGAATTATCAGAAAAATTAGCCTCTTCATTATAATTACAAGCATTCAAATCCATGCAACCTAAGACTTCTTCTAAACAGGAACCTACAATTTGAGAGTTCAAATAATTTAACACTGAAGATTTTACCAAATCATTAAACTTCATCATTATTCCTCCTCCTTCAGAATATGACCAAGTGTGGCAATAACTCATAATTGTACCAATCTCTGGATTAGGATTATTATTATAGCTAGAACATTCTCCTGGAATCATTTCTTCAATATTAGCACAATTATCGATAGGTCCCCCAGGCCATCCACACCACTGAGTATGTCGTGCCCCAAGATTATGACCTAACTCATGTGCCAAACAATAAATATTCCAAAAGAAATAAGGAACCGGTAAATCAATATAATTCGTGTCATCAGTTAAATTACTGCTAAAGCCATAACCATTCCATGTGCTTCCCAGACCATTTAAAAAGGCTATCCCACCTGTCCCTGTGTTATTTCTCTTAGAGAATAAATGAACTAAATTTCGATCAATATTTGACAGCTGAAAATTATTTGACCAGTTTTGTCTAATTGAAAACAACATATTTTGAGGTTCTTCCACAAAAATTGAATAGGGGTCATTAGTTTCCCAAACTTGAGCGGAACTAGACTTAAGGCCAACTTCTAATTCTTCTGAAAAAATTTCACTTACAACAGAAATCATTTCTAATGACCAATCTATGGCAAGCTGATAATCCTGAAATGTTTGAAAAGTGAAATAGTCTATTTCAATAGCTAAATCAATACATTTTAAACCATCGTTATTTGAAATACGATGGTGATTATGATGCAAAGAATGATTTATATGATCATTTGCACATAAAAAGTCAAAATCAACTGGAGAATGCATAACGTGGGATAAAAAATAATTTTTATTAAGATCACCGAAACTGTCAAGAACATAAATATCTTCGCCTTGTTTAATGATAGCTTTTATATAATTTTCAGCCAAAATAAATACGCCTGAAATATCTTTTTTTGAATTATTGATTCTGTAAGTTCTTATTTTAGGTGAATAGTATTCCGAAATCATACCATCCTGAGTATGTCGTGTTACCATTAAATCCCCATCAACAACTGAAAACTGATGCAAAGATAAACTTAACAAATCTGAGTGTAAAAATGGCAAATCTATTTCCAATGTCATGTCATTATTATGATATAAATTATCTCTCATGTTTTCATTGATTTCTAAAAACAACATATTAGATATATTTTTTTCGGTATTAATTTCAGGATAATTGGAACGAATTTTACTAAATAAATCTTGGCTCAATTGAGTTTTTAAAAAAAGCTGTTGAGCAGTAACAAATTGAAATAAAAATATTGTGAGTAAAAATTGAAGTATTATAAACTTAGATTTTTCCATAATTAAAAATTTTTCATTAATATCAACTTGTATAAAACAAATCTCGTGCCAAAGTGGGCTTTAAATGCTTGCTTCAGATGTTATAATAATTATATTTTAAGTATTTAATTCGTTGGTTGATTTGAAATAATTTATATTGGATAATAAATTTAATTAGTGATTTTATAAAAGTCATTTCGATATTTTGGAAAAAGTAATTCTAGTAGGTGCTATATATAAAAGAGAAACCGAAATTAACTCTAATGAGTATTTAGAAGAGTTAAAATTGTTAACATTGACAGCAGGGGGAAAGGTTATTAAAGTGTTTCAACAAAAAATTAACAGACTTAATGCTAAAACTTTTTTGGGTAAAGGTATGGTACACATGATGTCTGAATTTATTCATGTAAATAAAATAGATACAGCAATTTTTGATGATGAACTATCACCATCTCAACAAAAAAATTTAGAGAAAATTCTTAACTGCAAAATCATAGACAGAACAAATTTAATTCTATCAATTTTTGCAATGAGAGCTCAAACAGCAATTGCTAAAATTCAAGTAGAATTAGCTCAATACCAGTATATGTTGCCAAGATTAACCAATATGTGGACACATTTATCAAAACAAAAGGGAGGAATTGGTATGAAAGGTCCGGGTGAAAAAGAAATTGAAACTGATCGGCGTATTGTTCGAGAACAAATTTCATTGTTAAAGAAAAAGTTAATTAAAGTTGATACCCAAATGAAAACCCAAAGAAAAGGTAGAAATCAACTAATCAGGGTGGCACTAGTGGGATATACAAATGCCGGTAAATCGACAATAATGAATTTGCTCAGCAAGTCCAATCTTTTAGCTGAAGATAAATTATTTGCCACTCTAGATACTACTGTCAGAAAAGTAGTAATTCAAAATCTACCTTTTCTCATATCTGATACCGTAGGTTTTATAAGAAAGTTGCCAACACAACTAGTAAAAGCATTTAAATCTACACTAGATGAAGTTAAAGAATCCGACCTTTTAATTCATGTAGTTGATATTTCAAACGATAATTTTGAAAAACACATCAATTCAGTAGAAAAAACATTAAAAGAAATAGATGCAATAGATAAACCTCAAATTATTGTATTTAACAAAATAGATAAATATGAATTTATTAAAAAAGATGAAGATGATTTAACTCCTTCGACTAAAGAAAATTTACCCCTTAATTATTGGGAAAAAACCTGGATGGCAAAAGCAAGCCAAAGTGTTGTTTTCATATCATCTTCCAAAAAAACAAATACTTTAGATTTTAAAAATTTATTATATGACAAAATAAAAGAAATTCAAGCTGAAAAATATCCCTATAATAATTTTTTATACTAATCGCAAAATCTACATTTCTCAACCCTTTCCTGATGTTCAAAACCTACATGTAGACTAAACATGTCAATGAATATTTTTTCAAGTTCATTTTCAAAGTCTTTTAGAATTTGTTTAGAAATATAAAATTGATTGTTTATTTGACAAGATTGAAATTGGAAATTATTTCCTTTTAAGTTAATTACACCAGATTTAATTGGTATATTTTTTAAATTACTTTGTTTAGTAAATAGCCATACATATAATAATAGCTGAACTAATTTGGGCTTACTTGTTATACTGTCAAGGGAATTAATTTTCAAATCTAATGACGAAACAAAACCTGTTTTATAATCAATAATCCTATATTCTCCATTAAAAATATCAACACGATCTATATGACCTTTCAAATTTAAATCCAGTTCTGGCAACTCTTTGTTGATATATTTGAAAATTTTAAATCTTTGTATTGGCATTTGATACTCTAACATTTCAATTCTAATATTATTCCCTCTATTAATTGATTCTAGTTCTGAATTAACAAAGTTTCTGATAATTTTTTTAATAGCATCAACTGCTAATAAGTTCTTGCCTTTATCTAGATTACTTAGGTTATATGCATTTAATGTTTTAAAAACCTCTTTATCAATGGACTTTAAAATTTGACAAATAATTTTTTTATTTAAATCAATTTTTAAATAGGGTGAATATAAATTTTGCAAGACTTCATGAATAATTGAACCTATTGTAGATTTATCAATAGATTCATTGTTATTATATTCTGTTTTTATATTTAAAATTTTTTCAAAATAGAATTGCTTTTTACAATAATTATATAAATTTATTGTACTTGGTGAAAAGCCCCCTTTTGCCAATTTTTGCAATCTGTTTATAACATATAAGTCTTTGTTTCTCAATACTGTTTCCATTTTTCCATCATTAAGTGCAAACTCTGCAGAATGGATTTTTTCACTAATTGTAATATTGGGATTTCCTAAAGGCTTGATTTCATATAATAATTGATTTAAAAATCTGCTTTTTTCTCCTGAACTACTAAAAGATAGGTCTTGGTTATAAAGTATTGTAGTGTTTGATGGTCTTTTAATCAAATTAAAGAACTGATTCGCGTAAATTGCATCAACATCTAGATATGTTCTTATTTTAAATTGTTTTTTTATATCAAAGGGTAAAAAACTATTAGAATGAGATGATGGAGGAAGTTCAGATTCATTTGCTGACAGTATAAAAATATTTTCGAAATCAACAGTTCTTGCCTCCAATAATCCCATTATTTGAATGCCTCTCAAAGGTTCACCAGAAAAATTTAATTTAATGGAATTTAAAACTCTATAAAATAGCTTGTGTAGAACTTTTGAGTTAATGTTCTCATCAGTTGTTTTCAAAAACATCATCATCTGATTAACATGATCTTCAATAAAATATAGACACTCTTGTTCTAAAACACCTATTTCATCTGGTTCATTATATAAAATTTGTAGCAATTCGTTAATAATTATTTGAAATAAATAAAGCAGCTCTATGCCAGTTTTAAGATTATTTGAAAAAATAGTATCAAATAATTTATTAGAAGAATTTTTAAAGTAGGAGTGAATATAGTTGAAATCAATATAACTGAAGTTATAATTATTTAAATAATCCCTTAAATCTATAATATCTAAATTATTAGACTCTAATAATAGTTCAAAATATGGATTGTGTACGATGTTAATTAAATCCGATTTTAAAAATTGTTTTAAAATAGTTTCCGAATTTATAATTGTGTATTTTGAATTTATATACAAGTTTATAACATCAAATAAAATAGCACAAATAGGATGATGAACTACTTTATATCCCATCGTAATATTTATATTTTTTATATTTTTTGGAATAGACTCTAAAACTGATAACAGTAAATTTTCATTTGGCAAAATAATAGCTGTTTCTTGTAAGTTTTCTTCATCTGCTTTAATTTTACTCAACATTTGGCCCAAAAGTTTCGCTTGACTAACATTTTTTGTAGTGCCAATAATTCTAATGTCTTTTTTTGAATTTAGAAAATCATTATCAATATTATCTAATGTTTTTGGCCACTTCTCTTTATATTTTCTTAAGAATTTACCTGATTCTTGTAAAGAATTACTGACAAAATACTCGTCAGCATCCCATAAAATATCACATATCTCCCTTTTCAACAAATAATCAATTATTTTTTCCTGAGATACACTTAAAGCATCCAATCCTATAAAAAGAATATGATTCTTTTTATTATAGTCTAACCAATCATGTATTCTTTCTAAATTATCAACTAAAGTTCTTTGAGCTAATCCAGAATAGGCAATATTTTTTGAAATTAAACTTTTATGTAAATCTTCATATATCAATGGTAGCTGATTAAAAAAATCAACATATTCATTAATTTCATTACTGTTTTTACTAGTATCTAAGAACCAATTCTCAATACGTTTTACATCAGATAAATAACTAAACAGTTTACTTTGATCAACATATGCCTTATCAATTTCATTAAAATCATCAATTAACGCACTTGCCCACTTATAACACCTCTCAATGCTATGTGGGTTGCTTACTTTCTTTTTATAAGATTTATATAATTCAAAAAATAGCTCTAAATTATTAGCAGCCTTTAATTTATTGATATCAAAAACAAAATCATCTATAGAATAAAATTTAGGCAACCAAATAGGCTTAGGAATTATTTTCGAAATCTCTTTTGTTAAGAAAAGGGAGGACCTTCTAGAAGGTAAGACAATTGCAAGTTCTGTAAGTCGTTCCTTATGTCTAGAAACTAGAAGAGTAGCAATTTTATTTAAAAAATTTTTCTTCATCTTACTTCCTGAATTTTATCTTTTGAAAGATATATTAAAAACTTAGATATATGTTTATAGCCCATATTTAATAAAACACTTTCATATTTTTTTATTTGTTTTACATCTTCTGGCTTTTCTTTACCTGTTTTATAGTCAATTATAGCAACTTTTGTGTCACTTTGCACTACAACTCTATCAGGTCTATATATAGAACCTTTTGGATCAACAATATCTCTCTCAATAAAGTGGTTAAATTCATTAGAAAATAAATCTGATATTCTTGAGTCCAATATTATTTTTTCTATTGAAGACTTAATCCGCTCAAAAGCATCTTCTCCATAATGTTCTAAAACATTGTATGTATTCAACATTTTATTGACATCACTCTTCAAGTTAATTCCTGCCATAATTTGGTGAATTAGCTCCCCCCAATTAATTGCTAATTTTGTTTTAAGCCCCTTACTATATCCTCTTTTTTTTCTTATCCGCATCCGGGAGCGCCAAGAACATGAAATGAAATTACTGTCTGAAATTTGAGTATTTTGATCACAAATTAATGTTTTACTAGTTTCTTCAATAGAATCAGAAATGTCTGAAACAAATCGTAAGTTGTCACCATGTGCAAGATATTTTTCAAAATACTTATAGATACTCCCCTTTTTGGGATCAGAATTGGTAATTATATGCAGCTCATTTTTAGGTCGTGTCATAGCAACATATAATAAGTTAATACTATCTAGCTTAGTTTGATTCTTGTGCTCTGCATAAATAGTGGGAAAGGGCTGAGGCCATCTCTCTAATTCTTTTTTTATTGGCAGAAGAGTAATTATATCTTTAAAAGGAAATTTGCTCTCAAATACTGAACCAATATTAAACCAGTTTTTATCTTTTCCTAAATCTTCTTTCCAATTAGCAAATGGAAAAATAACAATGGGAAATTGCAGCCCCTTTGACTTATGAATTGTCATAAGTTCAATCGCATTAATCCCCGAAGGTATTGTTATTGATGCTGAGTGTTTTTTTTCATCCCAAAACCTTAGGAATTCATGAATTGAATTACTTTTTTTTGTTGCAAATTCATAAATAAAATCAAGGAAAAAGTTCATATACATATTAGAGCTCATATCTAAACTAAATGTTCTTATAATTTCCTCCGTTAATTCATAAAGATTGAGTCTTCTGTATCTTTTATAGTCCCAATTTATAGATGATAAATTTAAAAATGATTTAAATTGATAATTGTCAATTTTAGAATGTTTATATAATAGAGAATGAGCTGATTCAGTTTTAGATTGAATTAAATTATTACTAATAAGGTATTCTAAAATATTTGCTTTAGATAAATAATTTTTTGGGTCTAAAATTACTTGTAAATTATTTATAATAAATTGAACGGTATTTGAGTTCTTTAATAATAATGATTCTGATGAAATAATTGGAATTTGCATTTTTGTTAAAAATGTGGCAATGCTTGATATTTCCTTATTGCTTCTTGTAAGGATGCAAATATCTGAATAAGAATAACCATTATTGACAACATCAATAATCTTATTATAAATCAAATTCATTGTATTAACTAAGACATTTTCACCTTTAACGTTTAGTCCAGAGACAGATACTTTTCCTAAATTCGTTGAATTACATTTGTGGTTTAGATTACTATAAAGACGATCGTAAGGGCTATCCAAATATTGAGACAAGAATTTAAAAAAATTATTATTAAAAGAAACGATCTCCTTATCACTTCTATAATTTATATTTAGTGAGTGTATTTTAGATTTAAATTGATTTAAATGATGTTTTTGATTAAATTCAGATAAAGATAAAAATTGTTTTACCTCACCTCCTCTCCATCTATATATAGATTGCTTGGCATCTCCTACAATTAAACAACTGCCACCACTAGAAAGTGCTTCCTCAATTAAGGGAGATAAATTACTCCACTGAATAACAGAAGTGTCTTGAAATTCATCTATGAAATAACTATTGTATCTATTGCCAATCTTTTCATAAATGAATGGTGTTGGATTTTTTTCTAAAAAACTATTTATAATCTGATTGAATTCAGAAATGTGAACAAGGTTATTGTTATTCTTAATATCTTTTATTTTTGTTGAAATATTACTTAAAACAGAAACTGCAAAAAGTGAAGAATAAGATTGTTTACTTAATAAATAAGTTGGGTGATCTTTATCAATTAATTCAATTAAATTACTCAACTTTTCATATAATTCTTGGGAAATTGTATCTAGTTTATTTTTATAGTCATTTTCGGCACCACTTTTATACCACTTTTTATTTTTAATAGAATCTGCTAATCTGTTTGACATAATTACATCTAAATAAGGGGGAGTAGAGACCTTATTCATATAATTTGGCAAATCCTTGTAAGGAAATACTTCAGAAGGTATTTGAAGGATTAACTTATTAATATTTGCAGCACTTAATTTAAAGCTAGATTCAAAATCATTGATAAAATTCAATAATTGAATTTTGATTTTTTTTATCAAATTAATATCAGGTACATTATTGATAAATTCACTATTATAATCTTTAAATAATTGCTCGCTTATTTTTTTTAAATCATCTTCTATATCCCAACTTTTATCTTCTTTAATCTTATATAGAGAATATTGTAATAATGTTTGTGTTAATTCTTTGTTAGTACCAATTTCATCAATGACTGAGCTCACAGCTTCTGTAATAATTTTTTCGTTATCCATCTCTACTTCAAAAGTGGTCGACAAATCAAGCTCGTAAGTAAACTTTCTAATTATTCTATGAATAAATTTGTCAATAGTTGAAACAGAAAAAAGCCCATAATAATGAATAATACCGGATAATACTTTTTTAGATTTCTGTACCAAAAAAGGTTCATTATAATCTAAAATCTCTTTGATTTCATTAAATAAATTTTTATTTACATTGTCTTCTATAAAATCAATACCTTTGGTGAAATCAAATAAAGTGCTAATTATTCGAGTCTTCATTTCTGCAGCAGCTTTATTCGTGAAGGTTATGGCCAACAAGGACTGGTGACAAATTAAATCATTACTTGAAAGACATCTAAGTAAGTATTCTTTTACAAGTGTATAAGTTTTTCCTGAGCCAGCAGAAGCTTTATAAATATTAAAATTTGTCATCTCTTTTTAAGATAACATTATTAGTTAATATTATTTGATGAAATCACAATTTTTCTAAGAAAAAGTAGATTGCTATTTTAATCTAAGTATTTACAAAGTTGAGTAGTTATTTCTTAACATATTTCTTCTCAACTGTACCATCACTATAAATAAATAACTCAAAACTACTTTTTAGAGTTTCTTGTCCTAAAATTGTGATCTTTTTAACTAATTTCTTAGAACTAAGGATCTCACTAACATTTACATCATCATCACATATCACATCACTTGGGAGGGCATCAACCTGATTCAAGATAACAGTCTCACAATCATCTACACTATCTTCTTCACAACCTCCATCAGTTATTTCAATCATACCTGTAGAACTATCCAAAATTTCCAATAAATCTGAATCTGGAAAATTAAATATCAAAGTGTTATCTAAAGGTGAATAAGTGTAAGTGTTATAGGTGTTCCCCTCATCATCTTCAGGGTAAAGTGGACCTATTAAGCAATCTAATTCTAAATCATAATTATATCCAACAAGTGTTCCATCATCAAAAAATTGGATAAAGTTTGGTTCCTCATAACCAGTCTCCCAAATCCCTATAAAAGGATTCACATCACAATCATAACCCTCTAATGCATAGTAACAAGATTCATCATCAATATTTGCTAGCTCATCATAATTACAAGCAGCTTGATCTATGCAACCCTCTGCAATTAATTCACATTCACCATCTATGTCAACAAACCCTTCTGGACATTCCACACTACAATCTAAATTATTATAAATAAATTCTGATACAAATGCGATCATCTCATCTTTCTTAGAACTATTGCTGTCCCAAGGGCAATGACCATCACCTTCAAAAGTTTTTAAATCTGTATTTATTCCAAGGGACTGGAATTCTGGGAAAAGAGCTCCACCACCACATAATTGATCATAACTTGGATTATTTTGAAAACCATTACAATCGTAAGGAACTACGCCATCTGCATCGCCATGACAAAAAACTGATGGCACATCGTTTTGATCTACATATTCTGATCTATGAAGGGCGCCAGCTAAACTTATCACACCTGAAATTTCTGATGAATAACCTGCATTACCACTGTTTCCTTCAAATCCTCCCAAGCTATTAACAATATTTTCAGCTATGGCTGCTCTATTATTATCTAAAGGAGATGTAAACTCCTCTAAGCTTGCTATATTTCCTACGTGCATGAATAAAACACCGCCTGCAGAATTCCCTCCACCCCAAATTTGAGCAGGATCAATACCATATTGATTATTTGATTCTGCATGATTTTTTCTAAAATATCTAACAGCAGCTTTACCATCCATAACAGCTTTGAGAACAACATCATATGCATCTTCCGTGTTTGTATAAAAAGTGAAAGATTGAAAAAACCCTACTGATTCTGCTGCTAATCTATAGTTAATAGAAGCTGTTACATATCCTCTTTTTGCAAAAGTTTCACATAAATCTTCCATGGTAGGATTATTTTTTGATCCAAAAATAAATGTTCCTCCATGTGCAAATATTAAAAGGGGGCGTTCAGTACAAGAATCTCCTACTGGCTGATAAATATCCATTTGTAGACCATGCACATCTGAATAAGTGACTGTTTCAATAGAAACATCTGAAAAGATTTCAGCGGAATACCTACTGTCACAATCACAACTTGATTGTGAATGTGAAATAAAAATTGCAAAAATTGTAAGCGTTAAAAAAATATATTTGTTCTTCATAGTTTATATTTATTTGTTTTAATTAATTCTTTTTTTAAAATATAATGTTCTACTAAATACGAATTTGAAGATGAGCTGTATGAACCTATAACTTTCCAACCTTCATTACCCATGTAGTTTAAAGCATCAATTAATGAATTATATTTTGTTAAATCACTAGTTATCAAGTTATAAATTTGGTCATCATTCCATAGACTATCACGATTCCCATAGTTGATAGTAATATTTTCTGTAGTTGATAAAAATTTTTTAGTTGAAATTAAATCACAAAAAACTTCTATTTTAGCATTTTCATATATAACTTTTTCAACTTTATTTGTACTAATTGAATTGTATATTTTTCCTTTAATAGAATCAAATTCAAAATAACCAACTTTGTTTAAGTCGTAGTTAATTACTCTAACGTGGGAAATAAGTGTGTCTGTTGCAAATATTGTATCCTTTTGAGCAAATGTCAGTGTAGTAAATAGAATTAAAATTAAAGACTTCTTAACCACAAATATAAATTATCTCAATAAAATAAATTAACAAACCATATTGTCTTCTAATATTTAACTACTTAACTATTGTTATATTTCGTGTTGAGTAAAACCCTGCAGCATTCATACGTATAAAATACGTTCCTGGTGCAACATTTTCCGAACTAAACTCTAACATGTACATACCTGACTCATAATCCTCATTTGTCAACTCTTCAACCAAGTTTCCTAACATATCATAAATTCCAACCTTTACATTTCCATCTTCTGGTGCAAAGAAGCTAACAGTTGTCTTAGCTCCAAATGGATTTGGAACATTTGGATATAACTCATAGCCCATTACTTTAGTCGAAGTAGTAATGTTACCTGCAACAGCTATACCATTAACACTATAAACATTATCTCCCTCGACCCAAGTTCTTACATCTAGAGTCTCTATTCTATCTTCGGATTTTCTCCAAAGCTCAAATGAAATAGACTCTCCTTCTACCAATCCTTCTACCTCGTCTGTAGTCATATCATCTCCCCAAATTGTTAATGCTGTAGACTCTCCAGTATAAGTTGCACTTCCAACAAGTAAACCATTTTCTGTATAAGCTGCAATTTCATCTCCTTCTTCAGGAAGAGTCTCCCAAGAATCTGCAGGGATACCTATAGTCATATTGCTTCCTGTATTGATCGACTCTCTAAACTTAGTTAATGGATATACAGGTGTTGCGTTTGCAGCAAATCTACTAGCTAAAGTTAAATCAGGGTATGAGAAATAATTGTCTGATGGAACTTTTATAGAGTATCCTTGACCTGGTTTCATCATTCCAGATCCACCATCAATCATATTAACTCCAAGGAAGGGCCAGTACACTGAACCCGAACCATCTTTCAAGATTATTAAATCTTCAACTGGGGCCATCATTGTTTCAGCATCAGCTGGATCTTGATGTAAATAAGCTATGTAGCTCCAACCTGCTGGTGTAAACATCTCGTAATCAGACGGAATTAAATCTCCGTAAATTTCTAACAAGTCAACTGATCCCATCTTAATTTGATAACCCTCACCATTGACCAGGTTAGAAATTTCATTTATCCCCAAAAGAGGCCAAAATACTTGTCCATTTTCATCTTTTACAATTACTAAGCTTTCTGTAATACCTGACAAGTTTGTTTCTAAAGAATTATCATTAGTTATATATGTAGAATATAAGCCCCATCCAGCAGACAAATCAATAGACTGCATATAAATTGTTCTAGTAACAATATCAGTGATTCCTGATATTCCATCGCTTTGGAATTGATTTGTATGACTATAACTATCATCATAAACTGCATTAGCCTCATAATATGTGTCTGTAGATGCATCCCACAAGAACCAATTAAATACTTCACCAGAAGCAAATGCACTTCCATAAGCATTTAATACCTCAAATTGTCCATTCCACATTATCATACCTCCAATATTACCATCAGCATCTGCTACA
>PBGD01000005.1 GCA_002718895.1 Flavobacteriales bacterium | reverse complement strand
AGACTTCGGGACTGAAACTGAAAACTCTGAAGACACTAATGATTTAGACTTCGGGACTGAAACTGAAACCTTTGAAGACAAAAATGATCTAGATCTAAATACTCTAAATGTTACCATTGAAGACTCTAACAATTTAGATTTTAGTTCTCAATCAACAGACACAACAAATAATATCAAACCTCAAATTTCTAATATAAATAATTTTTCATCCAACCATTCTGAACTTCCATCTAACAGCTCTATTGATTTCGATTTACCTAAGAATATATCCTCTGTAATTAAAGTAATTGGTGTTGGTGGAGGAGGCAGTAATGCTGTCAATTATATGATTAAAGAAGGCATTAAGGGTGTAGATTTTATCATTTGTAATACTGATGCACAAGCTTTAGAAAAGGGGCAGGCACCTACAAAACTACAGTTAGGGATGTCTATTACTGAGGGTTTAGGAGCTGGAGAAAACCCAGCAATAGGAGAACAAGCTGCATTAGAAAGTGAGCAAGAAATTCAATCTATTTTACAAAAAAACACTAAAATGGTTTTCATTACAGCTGGTATGGGTGGCGGTACAGGAACTGGTGCAGCTCCTATAATTGCAAGAATTTGTAAAGAAATGGAAATATTAACAATAGGCATAGTGACTGTGCCATTTGATTTTGAAGGTCCGAAAAGATTAAAGCAAGCGAAAGATGGAATTGAAAAAATTCGTGAATACGTTGATTCTTTAGTTGTAATTAATAATAATAAGCTTGTAGAAGTATATGGAGATTTGGGACTTAAGTCTGGATTTGCAAAAGCCGATGCAACTTTAATGGTAGCTGCCCGAGGTATTTCTGAAGTTATAACACAGAATTGTTTAGTTAATATAGATTTAAATGATGCTAAAACTGTCCTTAAAGATAGTGGTACAGCTATTATGGGATCAGGTCGAGCTAGCGGGCCAAATAGAGCGCAGGAAGTAGTAAGGAAAGCATTAGATTCTCCTTTGCTCAATGATAACCACATCAAGGGCGCTAACAAAATATTATTATTAATAATTTCAGGTAATGATGAAATTACAATCAAGGAAATTGATGAAATAAATCATTATTTACAAAGAGAAGCAGGTGGTAATGCCGATATAATACTAGGAGTAGGTGATGATGTTAACTTAGGTGATGAAATAGGAATTACTATAATTGCCACAGGAGTTTTAGGACATGATGTAAATCCATCTACAGGACTTGAAGAAAAAACTATTTTATATTTAGACCAAGAAGATCAACATAATAATTTGAGTACAAAAGCTAAAGAAAATGAAGAATTATTAACAGCTTGTTTATCTAATTCCAATGATAATAATTGCTCAGATGAATTCATTCAGAATGAGCCTGTTGTATCAAAGGAAACAACCCCAACAAAACATAAAAGTGTTTTAGCTGATAATATCACTAATGATGATACTTCAGAATTAAGTGATGAAAATATAAAAAGAGCAGAGTTAAGAAAAAAAAGACTTCAAAAATTCCATAATATGAATTTTAAAAATCAAATTATCCTAAAGGAATTAGAAGATGAGCCGGCATACAAAAGAAAGGGAATTGAATTAGATGAGGTTCAACATTCATCAATTGAGTCAAATTCACGTTTGTTTCTTGATAAAGAAGAAAAAATAACCGACATAAAAAATAGTAATTCTTACTTACATGATAATGTAGATTAATATGAAATTAGAACTTAAAATATCACAAGATTTGAAAGCTGCTATGATTAATAAAGATGTGGTGAAACTTGAAGTATGCCGATCAATTAAATCTGCTATATTAATTGCAAAAACCGCCAAGGTTAATTGTGAATTAGATTATGATCAAGAAATTGCAATTCTTCAAAAAATTTTAAAGCAATGTAAAGATTCCGCTAAAATTTATCGTGAAAAATCTAGAATGGATTTAGCAAATCATGAAAATAAGCAAGCTGAATTAATATCTGAATATTTGCCAAAACAATTTACTGAAATTGAAGTTGAAGCCCTTGTTACTGATACTATAAATAAATTAAATTTAAATTCTAAAAAAGATATGGGTTTGCTAATTAAAGAGGTAGTTAAACAAGCAAAAGGTAGATCAGATGGAAAAATGATTGCTCAAATTGTTAAAAAAAAATTACTTGGATAAAAAAAAAGAGATCTAGATAGATCTCTTTTTTTAGATTTATAATGTAATTAGTTACATCATGCCTGGCATTCCACCACCCATACCTGGGGCACCCATTGGTGGAGCAGGACTTTCCTCTTTAATATCTGCAAGTACACATTCGGTTGTCAATAACATGCCTGATACAGAGGCAGCATTTTCCAAAGCAATTCTTGTTACTTTTGTAGGGTCAATGATACCAGCCTTCAACATGTTTTCATATGTTTCTGTTTTTGCATTATATCCAAAATCTCCTTTTTTTGTTAAAATTTTAGATATTACTACAGATCCTTCTCCACCCGCATTTTGAACAATTTGCCTTAGTGGTTCTTGGATAGCTGAAGCTATTATTTGAATACCAGTATTTTCATCTTCATTTTCACCACTAACTGAATTTAATTTCTCACTTGCTCTAATCAGTGCAACTCCTCCTCCCGGGATTATTCCCTCTTCAATTGCTGCTTTTGTGGCTGCTAGTGCATCGTCAACTCTATCTTTTTTTTCTTTCATTTCAACTTCACTTGCGGCACCGACATATAGTACTGCAACTCCTCCTGATAATTTAGCTAATCTTTCTTGTAGCTTTTCTTTGTCGTATTCAGATGTAGTTGAGTCAATTTGTGCTTTTATTTGATTAATTCTAGTTTGAATATCTTTCTTCTTTCCAGATCCATTTACAATTGTTGTGTTATCTTTATCAATAGTAATTTTTTCACAATTTCCTAACATATCTATCGTTGATGTTTCCAATTTATGTCCTTTCTCTTCAGAAATTACGACTCCTCCAGTTAAAATAGCTATATCTTCTAGCATCTCTTTCCTTCTGTCGCCAAATCCTGGTGCTTTGACAGCAGCAATTTTTAAACTACCTCTAATTTTATTTACTACTAATGTTGCTAATGCTTCACCATCTACGTCTTCGGCAATAATTAATAATGGTTTCCCAGTTTGTGAAGTTTGTTCTAAAATTGGAAGTAGGTCTTTCATATTTGATATTTTTTTATCAAATATTAGAACTAGAGGTGTATCTAATTCAGCTTCCATTTTGTCAGCATTTGTAACAAAATATGGAGATAGATAGCCTCTGTCAAATTGCATACCTTCTACAACCTCTACAGAGGTTTCAGTTCCCTTTGCTTCCTCAACTGTAATCACTCCTTCTTGACTAACTTTTGACATAGCTTCTGCAATAAGCTTTCCGACTTCATTGTCATTATTAGATGAAATAGTAGCTACTTGTTCAATTTTTTCGTTATTATTTCCAACAGCTACGGATTGTTTTTTTAAGTCTTTAACAATTGTTTTTACAGCTTTGTCTATACCTCGTTTTAAATCCATGGGGTTAGCACCAGCTGTTACGTTTTTTAATCCTGTGGAAACTATTGATTGAGCTAAAACAGTGGCTGTTGTTGTTCCATCACCAGCCTCATCTGCTGTTTTAGATGCGACTTCTTTAACCATTTGTGCACCCATATTCTCAATTGTATCTTCCAATTCTATTTCTTTTGCAACTGATACACCGTCTTTTGTAATTGAAGGAGCTCCAAATTTTTTATCTATTACTACATTTCTACCTTTTGGACCTAATGTTACCTTTACTGCATTGGATAGTGCATCTACACCTTTTTTTAAAGCATCTCTTGCTTCTGTGTTAAATTTTATTTCTTTTGCCATGGTTTTTAGTTTATTATGATTAATTATTTTAAATAACAGCTAATATATCTGATTCCCTCATTATTAAGTAATCCGAACCCTCATGTTTGAGTTCTGTTCCTGAGTATTTTCCATATAGGATTTTATCTCCTTTTTTAAGTGTTACAGGATTTTCTTTTGTTCCTGGCCCTACAGCAATTATTTTCCCTTTTTGAGGTTTTTCTTGTGCGGAGTCAGGTATGATGATTCCGCTTGCAGTTTTTGTTTCAGCTGCAGACGGTTCTACAAGAACTCGATCTGCTAATGGTTGAATTTTCATATTTTTTTAATTTTAAAAAGTTTTTTTTTCTTAGAGCAGAAACCATGCCAAATTATAATTTACTTAATAAAAGGCCATTTTGGCAGTATTAATTAGTGACTAATTGTCAAATTATTTGATACTGTCATTGATTTTGATGTCTTTTTCTATGTTATTTAAATCAAAATCATCAAAAACAGTTTCTTCTTGATTGGTATTACCAACATCTCTTAGGTTGTTTAAGTTATCCCCGTCATTTGTTCCTCTAGGAATAGAAAAATTCGATAACAAAGCAAGAGAAACAAGTACAATAGCTAAAGTCCACGTAGTTTTTTCCAAAAAATCTGATGTTTTTCTAGCACCCATTATTTGGTTACCTCCGCCAAATGCCGAAGATAATCCACCTCCTTTGGGATTTTGAACCATAATTATTAAAATTAGAAGAATACAAGTGATAATCATTAAAATGGCAAAGAGAGTATACATAATATTTTTAAATCTTATTTATTTTTTATTTCATTGATTCGGTTTGCAAAGAAACTACTTTTTTTTGGATATTTCAAGCTTAAAATTTCATATGTCTGGATTGCTCGCTTATAATGTCCTTGTTCTACATAAATTTCTGCTAAAGTTTCTGTTGTTAAAAAATCATTGTCTTCAATACTATTTTTGATTATTTCTTTATTCTTTTTTGATGATGAATTAAGCCATGTTGTAAAGTCATGATGTTTTTTTGCAACTTTTTGTTCAATTTTTTTATTTATCAAATTATATAAATTCAATCTATTTGATGAATATGTTGAAGTTGTGTTTAATATGTTGTTAAAATTAATACTATTTTTTTGCTTAGACTTTAGTAATGCAATGACATGAACTATTTCACAGTATGGAAAAAGAACAAGTAAATTATCTATTTCATCTTCACTAATATTAACAATATTTTTTGCAGGTTGTTGAATTAGGTTGTTAAATTTTTTTTTATCCATTACTATATTAATTTACCAGGAAGAAAATGAGTAGTTAAATATATCATCAACTAAATTATTAATTATTATCTCATTCAAATCAATTTCAATGTTTGAAAAATTTTCGGAACTATTGAAATCAGAAAAATCACTGAATTTTTTTTTAAAATTTTTATTTTCATCCAGTTTATTTATATAATCAATCTCTACAGTGATAATTAATCTGTTTTGAGCAGCTGTTTCATTATTTTGAATAGATATTGGTTGAACCTTATAGTCTGTTATCTTACCCCTAAAGATAATGTCTGCATCGCCTTCAACTAAATTTAGACTAGTTTCAGTAAGACATTTGTTGGTCAAGTTTTCAGTTAATGTATTGCTAAGATTTGGCTCAACTAAAGCTGCTTTATTAAGTATGTATTTTACAGAAATAGTTTTTGCATCTTTAGGAATAGATGCGCCTGAAAATGAGTATATTCCACAACTTTGTGTAAATATTAAACAAATAATAACCAAATATTTTATGGTTTTTTTTTTACAAATCATATTGCTTTATTTTTCTATATAGTGTTCTCTCAGAAATACCGAGTTCCTTGGCAGCCATTTTTCTTTTACCAGAGTTTTTTTCAAGTGCTTTTTGAATCATTTCACATTCATTATCTTGTAGAGATAAGTTTTCTTCAATCAAATCTTGATCTATAATTTGAGCTTTATTATTAATTTTTTGAATTTCTAGAGAATTTTCTTTGTCGTAAATCCTTTGAATAGTTTCTGCGTTGTTAACTTGAAAGTTTTTGCTAGTTTGATCTCCTTGAATTAAGTCAAGAGTTATTTTTCTTAGATCATGTAAATCATTTTTTAAATCAAATAGAATTTTATAAAGAATTTCTCTTTCGGAGAGATTACTGCTTTCTTTATTTGGAGCCATTAGTGACGATGAGTCTTTTTTTAAATCTAAATGGTTTTGAAGATCTGATCCGTCTAATATTCTTTTTTCTTCAATTATACAGATTTTTTCAGCAAAATTTTTTAATTCTCTTATGTTCCCAGGCCAATCATATTGTTCAATTAATTTAATTGCATTATCGGTAAGTTTTATATTAGGTATATTATTTTTGCTAGCAAAATCAGAAGTAAATTTTCTAAAGATTAAATGAATATCTTCTTTTCTGTGCCTCAGTGGTGGCATTTGAATCTCAACCGTATTAATTCTATAAAACAAGTCCTCTCTAAATTTATTTTTTTTAACCGCATCTAATAGATTTAGATTTGTTGCAGCAATTAACCTGACATTTGTTTTTTCCACTTTTGAGGATCCTACTTTTATAAATTCACCATTTTCTAATACTCTCAAAAGACGTACTTGTGTTGGTAGAGGAAGATCTCCAATTTCATCTAGAAATATTGTACCATTGTTTGCTTCTTCAAAATAACCTTTTCTACTGTTAATTGCACCAGTAAATGCACCTTTTTCATGTCCAAATAATTCACTATCGATTGTTCCCTCTGGTATGGCACCACAATTAACAGCAATAAATTGTCCATGTCTTCTTGTTGATTTTTCGTGAATTATTTTTGGTATAACGTCCTTGCCAGTACCGCTTTCTCCAGTAACTAATATAGATATGTTTGTATTTGCAACTCTTAATGCCTTTTGAAGTGCTCTCATAAATAGGTTTGAGGTACCTACTATTTGAAAACGTTGTTTTATTTGATTCAAATCCATAATTATTTTATTTCTCCAATTAGCGTTGCGGATGTACATTCATTTATCTTCACATTTGTATAGTCACCAATTTTTTCATTTTTTTTCTTGAATACAACTACTGTATTTTGAGTGGTTCTGCCAAAGAATTTTTTGTTTGATTTTTTTGATATACCTTCAATTAAAACTTCTTGTGTTGTGCCAATAAACTTTTGATTGTTTATTAGTGAGTGTTTTTGTTGTAAATCAATAATTTCTTGTAGTCGTTTCTTTTTAATATCTAATGGAACGTTATCAATTAATTTTCTTTGAGCATATGTATTTGGTCTTTCAGAATAGAAAAACATGTAACTAAAATTATATTTAACTGATTCCATTAGGCTTAGTGTGTCTAGGTGATCCGATTCTGTTTCATCGCAGAATCCCGTGATAAAATCTGATGACAATCCACAATTGGGAATAATTTTTTTTATAGACTTTATGCGCTCTAAATACCATTCTCGTGTGTGTCCTCTATTCATGAGTTTTAGTATTTTTGTGCTACCTGATTGTACAGGAAGGTGAATATATTTACAGATGTTCTTATATTTTGCAATTACATTTATAACATCGTCTTGCATATCTTGTGGGTTTGATGTTGAGAATCGAATTCTAACTTCCGGATTTCTAATTGCAATATTTTCTAATAAGTTCGCAAATGTTATTTTGCTTTTCATTTGATTTATAGGGAGTTTTAAAAAATCTTTTTTTGGTCCGCCTCCAAACCAAAGATATGAATCTACATTTTGACCTAGTAAGGTAACTTCTTTGTAACCTAATCTATTTAAATTATCTATCTCCTTCATTATGCTATTAGGATCTCTACTTCTTTCTCTTCCACGAGTAAAAGGTACCACGCAAAAGCTGCACATGTTGTCACATCCGCGCATTATTGAAACAAATGCAGTGACACCGTTACTATTAAGTCTCACGGGGTTAATATCTGCATAAGTTTCTTCTTTTGATAGAATCACATTTACAGCTTTACGACCATCATAGGTTTCTTTTAGTAATTTAGGTAAATCTTTATATGCGTCTGGACCTACCACTAAATCTACTAGTTTTTCCTCTTCTAGAAACTTTGACTTTAGTCTTTCAGCCATGCATCCTAAAATTCCTATTATCAAATCACTTTTTTTGTTTTTAATTTTCTTAAAATCCTTGATTCTTTTTCTGACAGTTTCTTCAGCTTTCTCTCTTATAGAACATGTGTTAAGTAGAATTAGGTTTGCATTAGTATAATCTGATGTAGTTTTATATCCATCATCTTTTAATATGGACGCTACAATCTCACTGTCAGAAAAATTCATTTGACATCCATAACTCTGAATAAAAACATTTTTTTTAATACTTTGTTTCATGTTCCTAATTTTAGGATGGGATTTTAAGAATTACAAATCTACAAAAAAAAACAAAACATGACAATGTGGCACAACATGTTGATAGAATTTATTTTTTACAATCTTTAAAATTTAACATGTTACATAAATTATATAATGGAATTTAATTATTTAGTTTTAATGGAAAAAAATTATTTTTGCACATACTTTTAATTTAAAAAGATGAATAATTTAGTGATTGTAGAGTCTCCAGCTAAAGCGAAAACAATTGAAAGAATCCTTGGTAAAGATTTTAAAGTAGTGTCAAGTTTTGGTCATATTCGAGATTTGGACAAGAAAAATATGGGAATTGACATTGAAAATTCATTTACTCCAAACTACACTATATCAAAGGATAAAAAAAGCCTTTTGCAATCATTAATTAAGGATGCAAGAAAAACTCAAACTATATGGCTAGCTACTGATGAAGATAGAGAAGGTGAGGCAATTGCCTGGCATTTGCAAGAGGCAATTAGTTTAAAAGAAAAAAAATTCCACAGAATTGTTTTTAATGAAATCACTCAACAAGCAATTACATCAGCAGTTCAAAAACCAAGAGAAATTGACGTAAATTTAGTTAATGCTCAACAAGCTAGAAGGGTTTTAGATAGGATTGTTGGGTTTAAATTATCCCCAGTTTTGTGGAAAAAAGTTAAAAGTGGCTTATCAGCTGGAAGAGTTCAGTCTGTCTCAGTTCGTCTAATTGTTGATAGAGAAAATAACATAAAGGATTTTAAATCGAAAAAATCTTATTTCATTAATGCAGAATTTACAACGCCTAAAGGAGAATTGATAAAAGCTGAAATGATTAACAACCTATCAACTGATAAAGATGGAGTTCGTGATTTATTATCTTCATTTATTAATTCAGAATTTAAAGTAAGTTCTGTTGAAAAAAAACCTTCTAAAAGCAGCTCTTCACCACCCTTTACAACATCTAGTCTGCAACAAGCGGCTTCCAGTCGTTTAGGTTTTTCGGTTGCTAGAACAATGAGTGTAGCACAAAAATTATATGAATCTGGTCATATAACTTATATGCGAACTGATTCTACTAATCTTTCAAAAGAAGCACTTGGTAAAATGAAATTATATATATGTGAAAGCTTTGGAGAAAATTATCTAAAAATCACAAATTATTCAAATAAAATTAAAGTAGCTCAAGAAGCTCATGAAGCTATCAGACCAACTAACTTTGATTTAAGAGAATGTGGTAATGATGATGCTCAAAAAAAACTTTATGCATTAATTTGGGAAAGAACTATTTGCTCACAAATGGCTGACGCAATTTTTGATAAAACTGTAATCAATATAATTGCTTCAAATCCTGACCAATCATTATTTAAATCAAAGGGTCAAGTTGTGAAATTTGATGGATATTTAAAGATTCATCAAGAACTTAAGGGGGGGGCTTCAAAAGATATCATTTTGCCAAATCTTTCAAAAAATGAAATTTTAAATAAGTTGGTGATAAAGGCTAAAGAAAAGTACTCAAAACCTCCTAGTAGATATACAGAAGCTTCTTTAGTAAAAAAGCTAGAAGAATTAGGCATTGGCAGGCCATCAACATATGCACCAACTATTTCAACTATTCAAAAACGTGAATATGTTGTCAAAGATGATGTGATTGGAGAAAACAAACAAATAGAATCATTAATCCTAAAAGATGAACAAATTATTTCACACATGGATCAAGAAAATGTTGGTTCTGAAAAGAAGAAGCTTATTCCAACAGAGGTTGGTAAAATAACAAACAAATTTTTAGTTTCTAATTTTGAAAATATATTAGATTACAATTTTACTGCTAAGGTTGAAGATGAATTTGATGAAATTGCAAATGGAAAAAAAGATTGGACTGATGTTATTTCAAAATTTTACAGTCATTTCAATCCTCAAGTAGATAAAGTGGATCAATTTAGTGACAAAGTAACAGGTTTAAGAGAACTTGGTGTAGACCCTGTTTCTAAAAAGAAAGTATATGCAAGATTGGGAAAGTTTGGTCCAATTGTGCAGCTCGGTGAACTTAATAATAATGAAAACAGTGAAAAGCCTAAGTATGCAAAAATTCGCAAAAATCAATCCATTGAAACTATTGATCTAGAGTCTGCATTGTCATTGTTCTCACTTCCTAGAGAAATAGGACAGTTAAATGGTTTAGTTGTTGTTGTGTCTGAGGGTAAGTATGGCCCGTACATAAAATATAATAATAAATTTATTTCTTTAAAAAGTCATGATCCACTAACTGTTGATTTAGCTGTTTGTTCATCTATTATTGAAGAGCACCTAGAGATGGAGAAACAAAAGGTTATTAATTGTTTTAATAAAGATGAAAATTTAATTGAGGTTTTAAATGGCAAATACGGTCCATATATCAAAAAAAATAGAAAAAATTATAAAATNCCNAAAGATATAGATCCAAAATCTTTAACTGAAAGGGAATGTTTAAATTTAATCAGTCAATCTACTAAGAAATAATAAAATTTTTCTAAATAATCATTTATGTTTTCTAATTATTTTCAACCCATTTCACAAAAATTAATTGATTTTAAAAANAATTTAAATAATAATCAAATTGGATCNCAAATGATTTGTTTTGNAAANAATGANTTTCCCGATATCNCCAAAGTTGANATTGCTNTTATGNTAATTCCAGAGAATAGAGGNTCTTNAGANAAATTTGNNCCCTCTTCTTACANAGANTTTAGGAANTCTTTTTATAGTCTTTTTCAAGGTGAATGGAGTTTTAGAATTGCAGATTTTGGAGACCTTAANCTAGGAGAATCNGTAAAAGANAGCTATTTTGCTTTGTCAGATNTAGTTTCNAACTTATTAAGTCAAAGTGTTTTTCCNGTAATTATTGGCGGATCACACGACTTAGTTTTTCCAATTTATCAATCNTATGAATCTTTTTCTAAAGGNGTTAATTTGTTGTGTGTAGATTCTAGATTTGATTTGATAGATGCAGAAATTTCCATGACTAATTCCAAGAACTTTGTTGGCGCTATCTTAAAGCAAGAAAATAATCACTTAAATCATTTTATCAATTTAGGTTACCAGAGTTATTTTTGTCAGAATGACGAATCACATCTTTTAGAAAAAATGTTTTTTGAAAGTTATAGGTTAGGTGAATTGAGAGCAAATATCAAAGAGTCCGAGCCTTTTGTTCGTAGCTCTGATATAGTCGCAATAGATCTTTCATCAATGAAACAATCAGATTCACCGGGATCTTCTAATCCATCACCTAATGGAATTGAGGCTCACCATGCTTGTACAATATCTAGATATGCAGGAATGAGTGATAGAGTTAGTTCTTTTGGTATTTTTGAGTTTAACTCTTTAAAAGATGTAAATTATCAAACTACCTATTTAATAGGTCAAATAATATGGTATTTCATTGAAGGTTTTAGTTTACGCATCAATGATTATCCTAGTTCTAAGACAATTAATGTAAACTATCAAAAGTACTTAATTCCAATTAAAGATTCTAATTTAGAGTTTGTGTTTTACAAGAGTAAAAAAACCAACAGATGGTGGTTTTCGTCATCTCTTGAATATGAAGAAGAAGCAAGTTATAAACAAAAAATTTTACCATGTTCTTATGAGGATTATTTAGCTACTGTTAGTGGCGATATACCAAAGCGTATTTTAAGAGTTTTAAAATCTGCTTCTATATAGTTAAATTTTTAATCTTTGTTGACTCTTTTTTTCTATTCTTTTAATTTGCAAATTTAAATTGCTTAAAAAAGAAAAAAAATCTATATATTTAGACTCATAAAATTATTGACAAACAAAATGTTTAATTTGCGTAATCATCTTTTCTTGCTCACGTTGGCCTTTTCTTGTTGTGTGTTAGCCCAGCAAGATCCCCAAATTACGCATAACATGTTTAACAAATTTATGTATAATCCGGCTGTAGCGGGAGCTTACCCTGAATTGCATGCAACTCTTTTACATAGAAGCCAATGGGTTGGTATTGAAGGCGCTCCAAGTACATCAAATTTAAATGCTCATGCATATGTGGGTCAAATTAAAGGTGGAGTTGGTTTAAATGTTATTAATGATAGAATTGGTGCTGAAAATACTAAGACCATATCAATTTCATATGCATATCAGTTAGGATTGGGTCCAAATCATCAATTAGGAATGGGATTAAGTTTTGGTTTTTTGCAAAGAGGATATGAAGTTTCAGAATGGATTAGCCCTGACGGTACTTCTGATATTGCGCTTCCTCCCCCTGGCTCATCTAAAGGTGTTCCTGATCTTGGAATAGGTTTTTATTTTACATCAGAAAATTACTACTTGGGTTTGTCTACGACACATATGATTCCACAAGAATTAGATTTTAATGGCTCCGCTATAATTAATATTGTACCTCACTATTATTTCTTAGCGGGATATGATTATGATTTAACTGAAGATTTTTCGCTTCGTGCTAACATGTTTTCAAAATCGGATGGTGTCTCTGTACAAACAGATTTAAATTTTAACACTTTTTTTAGAGAAAATTATTGGACTGGCATCTCATATAGGTATGAAGATGCCTTATGTTTTTTATTAGGTTTTCAAGTGGCTAATAATCTTACCTTTGCATATGCTTATGATTTAGTAACGTCTAAACTTAGTGCTGGATCAAGTGGTAGTCACGAAGTGTTTTTAAGGTACTCGTTTGAATTAGATATAATTGGTAAAGGAGACACACGATATCGTAGTGTGCGCTTCTTATAATTTTAATAAATAATTTATGTTATGAAAAAAATAATTTATTTCTCTTTTGTCGTTTTTGTTTTATTGAATATGACAGCTTGTTTTTCACCTTCAGGTGAGTTAATAGGTAAAAAAACAACAAGATTAGATTACACTATTGCAGATCCTCTTGGTATGCAGCCGATTCCAGGTGGTTCATTCACAATGGGCTCTAATGACGAAGATGTTCCTTATGCTAACATGCGTGACTTAAAAACCGTAACTGTTAGTCCATTTTGGATTGACGCTACTGAAATTACTAATGATGAATATCGTCAGTTTACTCATTGGGTAAGAGATTCAATTATAAGAAAGGAGTTAATTGAAGTTAATCCTGATAAATGGGGTTATGTTAAGGATCCTAATCCTAATTGGAATCAAAATGCTTTATCTGAAGAGCAGCAACGCTCTGAAGATTATTATATTAATTGGTACAGACCACTTAATTTTCAAAAACAAGAAGTTACCGAGGCTATGATTTCAACTTTAATTCTTTCTGAAGAAGATCAAATTCAACAAGAATCAGATGTGTTGCCACTTCGTCCTTATTTTCAATCTAAGCTCATTGATACTAGAAAATTAATTTACGAATATACTTGGTTTAATTCGAATTCTGCTTCGCAAAGACAAGCTCGTTTTAACTATGAAAATGAGGTATATCCAGAAGGATTAGAACGTGCTGATGCTTTTGCTGTCAAAGAAAGAATTGCAGTTTATCCTGACACATTAACATGGTTACATGATTTTACATACAACTTTAATGAACCTATGTTTGACAAATACTTTTGGCATCCTGCCTACAGCGATTATCCAGTCGTAGGCGTTAGTTGGAAACAAGCTAAAGCTTTTTGTCATTGGAGGACAGCTTGGAAATTATATCATTTACCTGAGGAAAGAAGAATGTTTGAAACAGAGTATCGTTTACCTACTGAAGCAGAATGGGAATGGGCAGCTCGTGGTGGAAGGGAATTAGCAATGTACCCATGGGGAGGACCTTACTCAAGGAATGTTAAAGGCTGTTTTCTTGCTAATTTTAAACCCTTAAGAGGAAATTATTGGGCAGATGGATATATTTATACTGCTCCAGCTGATCATTACCCAGCAAATGATTATTTTTTATACAATATGTCTGGTAATGTTGCTGAATGGACAGAGAGTGCATATGATCCAATGTCGGATTTATTTGCTTCTGATTTAAATCCTCAATATACCTATGATGCAAATAATAATGACCACCCACACTATAAGAAGAAAGTTGTTAAAGGCGGTTCATGGAAAGATATAGGTGCATTTCTACAGATAGGTGCAAGAGATTTTGAATATCAAGATAGTAGTCGATGCTATGTTGGTTTTAGATGTGTAAAAAGTAGACCATATCAAGAATCTACTCAGCAGTTTGAAGAAATTTTTAAACCTGTTAACGAAAAAAAGAAAAAGAAAAAGAAAAAATAAATATATTTCGCAAGTATTACAATTTAACTCACTATGTGAATTCTATCAATTAATAATTTAAACACTCTATTAAATATGAACTTTGCAAATTCAAAATTTTACCAAACAATAATGCCATATCTTTATGGATGGGGAGCAGCTTTAGTAATTTTAGGCGCATTATTTAAAATAAATCATTATGATGGTGCTAACCAAATGCTTTTAATTGGCATGGGCACAGAAGCTCTGATTTTTTTCATGTCAGCATTTGAAAAAGCCCCTAAGAAGTATAAATGGGAGAGAGCATATCCAGGCATTTTAGATGCAGAAGATACTGATGACAACAATACAACTGTAACACAGCAGCTAGATAAAATGCTAGAGAATGTAGATGTAGATTCTAAAGTAATCAAGGAACTTGGGGATGGGATGAAAAAATTAAGTAAATCAGCAAGTGGATTAGGAGATTTTGCTGACGGAACTAAAAAATATAATTCTCAAATGCTTACTGCTTCAGATAATTTAGAAAAAATAAATGAACTATATATGGCTCAAATAAAATCCTCTGAGCAACAGTTCATGGCAACTAAAAAGATGACTAGTAATCTTACATCATCTCTTGATCAAACATCAAGATTACATGTTGAATTAACTTCTTTATCTGAAAATTTAAATGCATTGAATAATGTATACGGAGGCATGTTAAATGCTATGACAACTAAACCTAAGAAAAAGTAATATGGCTGGAAATCACATGTCTGAAATGAGTCCTCGTCAGAGGATGATAAACATGATGTATCTTGTTTTAACAGCATTATTAGCGTTAAACATATCAAAAGAAGTTTTAGAAGCTTTTAAAACTATGGATAAGTCAATAGAACATGCTTATGCAGAAAAATATACATTTAATCAAAAGCAATACAAAGAATTTCAATTAAAAGCAGATAATAATCCTCAAAAGCTTGGCAAATGGAATGATATAGCTTTAGAAGTTAAAAAAGAAAGTCGTGAATTAATTGACTTGATTCATGAAATTAAAACTGTATTCGGTGATCTTTCTGGTTTTGAAGATGATTTACCTAATGGTATGCTCAAAGAAAAGGATAATAAAGAATTAGTTATTAAAGTTTTAATTAAACCTGAGGAAGAAAAGGGATTAGGCTATGGAAAAAAATTAAAAGCAGCTAGAGAAAAGTATAAGGCTTTTCTATTGTCTCTTGATACATTAGGTATCTATGAGGGTAAAGACTCAGTATATAGAACTACAATTGAACAATTATTTAATACAGATGATAAGCAAGTTGAAGACTCTAATGTGACAATCTCTTGGGAAAAAGGAAAGTATTACAAGCATGTTCCTCAAGCAGTTATGGCATTTATGGCTCAAGACAAATTAGATGTCGGTAACATGGAAGGAGCTATATTAGAATTGTTACAGAAAAAAACTGGACAAAGTTCAATAACTGTAAATTCTCAAATAAGTGTTGTCTCTGCTCCTAAACAGACCATTATGTTAGGAGATAGCTTTAAAGCTCAAGTTTTTGTTGCTGGTGTTGATACTAACCAATTACCAAGATTTAATATCTATAGATATAATAGCGATGGTACTAGGGCTGATACAATTATAAGGGATACATTGGCAGTTGATGGTAGTAAAGGTATTTTTTCTGTTAAACCTTCCAAACAAGGTACATATTGGTTAGGGGGTGATATAGTAGTTCAATCTGAAGAAGGTGAAAAAACTTATGAGTTTACTCAACAATATAGAGTAGATGCTCCAATGTCTGTAATTTCTCCAGATAAAATGAATGTTATTTATACACAAGTAGTAAATCCTGTATCTATCTCAGTTCCAGGCTATAGTTCAGATGAATTAAACTTATTTTCTGATTTTTCTGGATGTAATGTAAAAAGAGTTAAAAATGGATCTTATGAAATTATTATTCCAAAGAGGCAAAAGGGCAAGAATAGTAAGAAAGTAATGAATCTTTTTATAAAAGACAAAGCAACAGGGAAGTTAGTTGGTAAAAAAATTGAATTTAGAGTTAAAAATGTTCCACCTCCTAAACCCTCTATTAAGAAAAAATCTGGCAATCAATCATTAACATCTGCTGAATTAGGTTCTGCTGCAGGTATTAGAGCTAAATTAGATAATTTTGATTTTGATTTAAAATTTGAGATAACATCCTTTGATTATTCATACCCAACAAATACTGGAGCATTTAAAACTCAAACTTATGAAGGTTGGAGGTTTAGTGATATCAAATCTCAGTTTAATGGTCTTAAGTCAGGTCAAAAGGTCATTTTTGATAATTTTGAGTATAAAATAAAAGGTTCAAAAGAAAAACCAGATAAGATGTATGAATCATTAGTAATAACAATTTTATAATAATCTTAAGTTATGAAAAGAATAAATTTAATATGTACTTTATGTTTAGTATGTTTAGTTTCCCTTGCTCAGGAGAATACTAAAGTTAACCAATCTACTTACTCTCAAGAGGGTACTATGATAGGTAATAATCCAAGTAACACGATTTTTAATGGTTTTGAACAAGCCAAATCGGCAAATTACTATAATAGTGACGTTGCTAGCGATGCAATATCTCATAGAAAAAAAGCTATTTGGGCTGACAACTCTACTATTATTACAGATGAAAAAATGGGTTTCCACTCTTATATTCCTTACACATATGTTAGTGAAGATGATGTTTTATGGGCAAAACGCGTTAGAAAGTGGATCGATGTTAGAATTTTACAAAATCACCCACTTTATTTCCCTGTAGGTGTATCTTATTCAGATTATAATGGATGGGATGGTACTAATATGGAAAGCGGAGTTGGAGGTCAAAAAGTGTTTAATGAAGTTTTATCTGGAATTGATGCGAGAAAAAATTTATTTCAAATCTTAAGAGATGCTGCTACAACTGTCAATCCACAAACAGGCCAGCCATTAGTTGCAACATATAATATGAGTCTTACTAGAAAACTATCGCCTCAAGAAGTAGTTCCTAATTGGGACTCTGGCTATCCTAATGCTTTTGGTTTTGCCCAATCAATAGAAGCAGATGATGAAGATGCGGAGGAAATAGATGTTTATTATTGGTACGAGCCAAATCATGTTAGAGGTTATTGGATTGAGGAAGAAATTTTCTTTGATAAAAGACGATCTAAATTAGATTTTAGATATGTGTCAATTACTCCTCAAGTTCAACATCCTAGAGAAGGGAAGGTTAGAGATTTACCTACCTTTTACTTCCCTGAAATAAGGGAGCTACTTGCAAATCACAAGGTTTTTCCTTTAGATGGAAATCTTGCTCAGAGAATGTCATTTGATGAGTTTTTTCACAGAAAAATGTTTGCTTCTGTTATTAAAAAAGAAACAAATGTTTATGATAGGCTAATTCAAGATTATTTACCAGGAAGATCTTTAGAGCAATTACTAGAAGGTGAGCGAATTAGAGAACAAATTCGTCGTTATGAAAGTGATATGTGGAATTATTAAATTTAAAGGCCCCTGAAAAGGGGCTTTTTTTTTAAAATATTTTCATGAAAGTAGATTTTATTATTGTCGGCCAAGGTATTGCTGGAACATCATTTGCTTTTGAATTATTAAGACAAAATAAATCTTTTATTATTATTGATTCTAATGAAAGAATAACAGCCTCAAAAGTTGCATTAGGAATATATAACCCCTTAGTATTAAAATGGTTTTCTAAAGTTTGGCGAATAGATGAACAATTAAAATACTTCTACCCTTTTTATAACTCATTAGGCAAATTTCTAAATAAAAAAATAATTTATGATATAGGTATTTACAAGTATCTAAGTAATTCTTTACAACAGAATAACTGGATGGTAAAATCAGCTCATTTAAATAAAGAAAAATATATGTCTAATAATTTGCTTAACATTACTAATTCTAATATAAACTCATTAAATTATTATGGACTAATTAATTTTGCAGGAAGAATTGATATTTCTTCAATAATTCATTTATTTAGATCTTATTGTTTAAAAAAAAAATATCTTTTACAAGATAGTTTCTCGTATAAATCCTTAGTGATAAAATCTGATTGCATAAAATATCAAAATATAAATTCTAGAAATATTATTTTTTGTGAAGGTTATAGAGTGTATCAGAATCCTTTCTTTAATTTGAATATTATCCCAACAAAGGGAGAAGTAGTAATATTTAATTCAAAAAAATTAAAACTTGATAAAATAATTCATTCTGGAGCATTGATTGTACCTTTAGGTAATGACCAGTATGCTATAGGCTCTACTTATAATCTTAATGATTCAACTAATCATATAACACGAGATGCAAAAGACCATTTTTATTCAATATTAAAATCTTCTTTTAACTGTACTTTTGAATTTATTAATCATTATGCAGGAGTTAGACCAGCAACCATAGATAGAAAACCAATTATTGGTTCACATTTCAAATATAAAAATATGTTTGTTCTTAACGGTTTGGGTTCAAGAGGAGTTATGTACGCACCTTATCTTTCAAAAGTATTAATCAATTCTATATATTCATCATCAAAAATTGATGATGAATTACAAATATATAGAAATTAAAAAGCCCCAATCAAGGGGCTTTTTAATTGAACAAACCAACTAGTTATTATCTAACTAGATTCATATTCTTAGTTGCTGTAAATCCATTTGTTGTCATCTTAACAAAGTAAGTTCCTTGTCTTAGATCACCTGAATCAAATCTA
>PBGD01000004.1 GCA_002718895.1 Flavobacteriales bacterium | reverse complement strand
ATAATCTGAATCTAAACAACCAACATAAAAGCAAGAACTAGGATCATCTATAGTAGCTGTTTCATCATATGAAACTGATAACTCATCAGTACAACCGACTTGTGCAGATAAGATTTGTGTAAGGAAAGTGATAATAAATACAAAAAAATAATATAGTTTTTTCATAATCATATAATTATAATTAAATCCAAATATCTTCAGTCATAGTATATTTGCCGCCAGCTTCGCCTGTATTAATCACCCCTCTTGGTTCAACAACTAAAATTTTACATTCTTTTTCAGCACAAGGCTTATGGTCTACACCTTTAGGGACAACAAACATCTCACCTTCATTAAGTTTCACTTCACCATCTCTAAATTTAATTGACATCTTACCCTCCATCACAATAAAGGTTTCATCGGTATGTTTATGATTATGCCAAACAAACTCTCCTTTAATTTTGGCAATTTTAAATTGATAATCGTTCATTTCCGCAATTACCCTTGGTGACCAATGTTTATCAAACATTGCAAACTTCTTCTTTAAATTAATTTTCTTTGATGACATAAAAAATTATTAGAAATCACCAGCATTTTTAATTGCTCCAAGACTTAAAAAACCTCCAGCAATCATAATATATAAAGTGTTTTCAGGCGCAATAGTAACACAAACTGTGCAACCTGTCCAAATTATTGCAGTTACTATTAATAGAATGTTAGATTTTGACATAGTTTTTACTTGTAAATATACGATTTGTTAAAGAAAAATATATGTGTAAAATACTATAAATCAAAATAGTACAGATAAAGTAGTGCTAATCATATGTAATTTAACACCACCGCTTTCTAAAGTAACAAGAGTACCTTGTAATAAATTACCTGATTTTATATTGTTTAATAAGTGTCTATATTCTAGATCCATGAACACTCTTCTACCCAACTTAAAACATAAACCAATATTCGAAAAAGGGGTATAACGATTTTTTCTTGTAAATTGACTAGCTAGTAATTGAGTCACTTCCACTGACTCATTATTGATAAATTGATTATTTTTTATATGTAAAATATAATCTACGCCCATACCAAAAATCAATGAGGTTTTTTGACTTAGTTTTATGTCAAAGTTTAAGTCAGAAGTCAATGCCCGATGAGCTTGAGTTATTTCATATAAAGATTCTGAATTAATTTGCTGACGGAGAATATACTCTCTAACAGAAAATTCAGGCTTTAGTCTAATTATATCAGAAAGTTGAAAATTACCAAATAATCCAAATTCATAACTGGGAGTAAAAGAATCAATAAAATCGAAATCATAGGAATCATAGTTTCCAGTAGGTGTTACAGTAGTTACTCCAAATTTTATTCCCCACCAATCTTGAGAGCAAACATAATTTGAAAAAAAAAAGAAACAAATAAATAATATTCTCATTACATGAATGCTATTAATTTTTTGATGTATTTTTCTTTATTACATTGAGTTTTGTCACAAGTTCTCCCCACTCCTTTTCTTTAGTTTGAATTTTGTCTTTTTGCAACTGATAATTTTCAAAAAAATTCTTTTCCTTGGTAATTTCTTTAAATTTTTGTGGGTCTGCTAATAGTAGATCTGTTTCCTTTTGTTTTTTTTCTAAATCCTGAATTTGATCTTCTAACTTAGAAATACTTCTCTCTAGTTTTCTTATATCTCTATCTATTTGTTTTCTTTTTTCATAAGAAATTTTTTGAGCACTTTCCTTTTTAATTTTAGGAGCATTTTTATTAGATGATTTCACATTTAAATCATCTAAATTTTCTAATGATTTATTTTTTAAAAACCCTTTAACATCGCCCAAGAACTCTTTAATATTTTGGTTTTTAAATTCATATACTTTGTTGGACAAACCTTGTAGAAAATCTCTGTCATGAGAAATGATTATTAAAGTACCATCAAAATTAATGAGAGCTTTTTTTAAAATATCTTTAGAGACAATATCAAGATGATTAGTTGGTTCATCCATAATTAAAAAATTAACTGGCGACAAAAGTAATTTACAAAGAGAAACCCTTGCTCTTTCTCCCCCTGAGAGGACTCCTATTTTTTTGTCTACATCATCATTTGTAAATAAAAATGAACCTAATACATCCCTTACTTTTAAATTTGTATCGCCCGTCATCGCGTCTTCAATTGTCTTCAAAACTGTCTTGTCAGAATCTAGAAATTCAACTTGGTTTTGAGCATAATATCCATATTTTACATTATAACCAAATTCTGTTCTACCTTGAAATTCTATTTCAGAAACAATAATTTTTGCTAGAGTAGATTTACCCTCTCCATTCTTTCCAACAAATGCAATCTTCTCTCCTCTGTTAATTTCTAAATTAATGTTTTTTAAAACTTCCAAATCACCATAATTCTTGGAAATGTTTTTCATTCGAAATGTTACTTTTCCAGCATGTGGGGCTGGTGGAAATCTAAAATTCAATTTTGTTAAATCTTCTTTTTCAACTTCAATGATATCAAGTTTAGATAATTTTTTTATCAAAGTTTGAGCAAAAGCTGCTTTATTTTTTTTTGCTCTAAATTTATTGATAAGCATTTTAGTTTGTTCAACATACTTATCCTGATTTTTTTTTGCTTGAATTTGCTTTTCTTGCCTGTCTTGCCTAAGTAATAAATACTTACTATAATTTGCCTTGTAGTCATTAATTTTAGAAAAGGATATTTCAATGGTTCGATTAACAATTGAGTCTAGAAAAGTTTTGTCATGAGAAACAAGAACAACAGCACCAGTATACTCTTGCAACCATTTTTCTAACCAAATAATGGACTCAATATCTAAATGGTTTGTAGGTTCATCTAAAAGAATGACGTCAGGATTTTTTAAGAGAATTTTTGCTAACTCTATTCTCATTCGCCAGCCCCCACTAAATTCTGACGTATGCTTATCAAATTCTGATTGTTTAAAGCCTAGACCTTTTAAAATTTTGTGAATTTTAACATCCGTGTCATATCCACCCTCCATTCTAATTCTTTCCTCTGTTGTGGATAGCTTATTTAATAGTTCTGTATATTCTTTTGATTCATAATCTGTTCTTTGACCAATTTCTTTATTTAATTGATCAAATTCAAGTTTATATTTTTCAATATCTCCAAACACCTTTTGCATATCAACAATTAGACTATACCTATCTTCAAAGTCAATATCTTGTTCTAAATAACCAATTACAATATTTTTTAAAGATGTTACCTTGCCTTCGTTAGGTGAAAGATTGTTTGTGAGAAGTTTTAAAAGAGTAGATTTACCTGAACCATTTTTACCCACTAATCCAATTTTATCATTTTGATTAATCATAAATGAAATACCCTCAAAAACATTTTGAGCACCGAAATAAAGAGATAAACTATCTACCGAAATCATCTTTTATAGTATTTAATTAAAAACATCAATGTATCCTCTATTGTAAAAGTCTCCATCAGAATAATTAAAACCATGAGCTTTTATAGCATCAATTACTATTGATTTCATTTTATTGGAATTACCTGTTATAATTTGAAGTGGACAATCATATTGATTAAGCAAAACATAATCTTCTACTAACCGACAGGCGTCTTGGTGCTTAACACCATGTAGATCAAGTGGAGGAATTTGATAAAATTTTTGTTTTAATCTTTTAGACATATAAGGGCTAAATTAAATTAAAATTATCAATATTAATTATAGATTTTATTATCAAAATTATTTTAATTAGGTTTACTAAAGATATAAAAGACTGTTTTATGCAACTACAAGATCTCCAAAAGAAAATAAATAAAATCACCCAATCATCTATTTGGCATCGAATTTTTTATTGGAATAATATCATTCTAATTATTGGTGAATTAAAAGCAGTGATTGATAATTTATTTGTAAATAATGAAACAATGGTGAATGAGAGGGCCAGCTTTAATGAACAAATTCAAAAACTAGATACTGACTTCAGAACAGAGAAAAAAATAAAAGAAAAATTAGAAAATGAAATTGAAATTCTAAAAAATAGAATTGACTTACTCCTTCCATTAAAAACTAAGAATGTAGAACTAACATCAGAATTAAATAAACTCAAACAAGAAGAGAATACTAAAGATAGTGAAAGAGACGCTGTAATTAGTAAATATGAACAGTTTGAAAATAATGCAAGAGAGCGCGAAGCAAAAAAAGAACGAGAAGAAATTTTGAGAGCAGAAGAAAAACAAGAAAAATTAAAACGAACATGGCAAGACCATGAAATGAATGTAAATAAACAAATTAAATTTATTTGTCAGGAAGAATCAATCAAGTTTATAGAAGACTGGCCTCACGATAAAAAACCTGATAATGTAATACAAATATGCAATGAGTTCATTGTCTTTGATGCTAAAAGCCCCAGAAATGATGATCTTGATAATTTTCCAAATTATATAAAGAACCAAGTAAGTGCATTATCAAAATATGCTGACCACAAGGATGTCAAAAAACATTTATTTTTAGTGGTTCCAGAAAATGCAATTAATGTACTAAGCATGCTCACTTTTAATGATTCAAATTATTGCGTACATATAATTTCTCCTCAAGCTTTAGGGATCACAATGTGGTCACTAAAACAAATTGAGCTTTATGAATTTGCTGAAAAATTATCTCCTGAGGATAGAGAAAATTTAGCTCGAGCAGTTGCTGGGTCAATGAATTATATTAAACGTATTATTCAAATGAATTCTGACATGAATGATACAGGGATTCAGCTAACAGAGCAAATAATGAATTTAATTTCAAAGGATAGTTTAAAGAGTATTAAAAATAAAGCACTAGACTATGAAAAAGGTGATATCATTAATGCTAGCCAACAAAAAAGAGGAAAGATCATTGACATGGAGAAAGAAGAGCTAAGACATAAAGATTTAAAATTTAAAGCACAAAATCACAAAATAATTTCTACCAAATCTGAAAATCATAATCAAATAGATAATAACTAATAATAAACTCTAAAGTTGTATTAAAGGAGTAAATTGTTTTTTATATTTATAATGTATTATGAAAAAAATACTTTGTTTTTTAATTTTAATATTGCCCTTCATTACAAGCTCACAAACAAGAATTCGTTTTTCTGGCTTTAGTCAATATGATGCTTGGACACACTTAGATCCTTTTTATTTAGATGAACCGAGTGTTGGTGCTGATAATTTTCGTCCTGTTAATTATGAGGAGCGTGTTACAGAAATCAAATTAACTTTAGACAGTCCCTTAATGAAATATTGGATTGGAGAATTTGGAGCAAAAATTATTTTTTCTAAAGGTTGGGCAAATAGAAAACATAAAGAAGATAACGACAGGTATTTTGAAGAGACATGGCCCATGACACCATATCAAACTGAAAGTGATTACATAGATTATGCATTAGAATTCTACTATGGATTTCCTTTTTCTAATATTAAACCATATATAGGTGTTGGCGGTGATTTAAAAATTGAACAAATAAGTAGTTTATTTATTGATATTGATGAAGATGTAAATGCTGCATCATCTCCAATTGGCGCTATTCCAGTGGACGAGCATGTAGAAAGACGCTTAGGCTATTATGCTGTAGGAGGTGTCGACATAATCATTGGAAGATATTTGTATTTTTCACCTCATATAAAATTATATATAAATGAAATTGAAATAAATAAAAAAATGAATATTGAGGATAGAACATCAGATGCTCAATTAAGACCAGGAGTTGAAATTGGATTTATATTTTAGAATCATGAAAAGATATTTATTAGTACTATTATGCATGCCCTTATTTAATTTTTCACAAAGCGGCATTAGCTTATCTGGGTCCAGTCAATTTACTACCGGACAAAACTTATATCTCATCAACAATGATAATTTTGAGCCTATTAATTTTGAATCTAGAGACTATAAATTATCGCTATCAATATTTAGAGGTCGGAAATTTCGTATTGGGACTTTTGCCATCAATGCAACACTTTCTTATAGTGTTATGAATGCAAAATATAATTCTACTAATGAATTGATGGAGAATTTCAATAGTATTCGTAACAGTTTTATACCACAAATGGAAATTTGGTATTTATTATTTCAAAATGAAAATATTTTTGCATACACAAGTATTGGTAGCTATGCAATAATGCAAGATTTAAGTTTATCCACAAAAGCAAGTAGTAATGATATAGTGTCAAAATACAATCAAATAACTCCTTTTTTTAGAGCAGGGTTACAATTGAATTATGGTAGATTATTTATTAATCCTTACGTAAGTTTTGATTTAGAAGAAATGTACTTTGATAGCTTTCAAGATTTAAGAAACTACAATTTAAGTCACCAAATTGAAAACTTTAAAATCAGATCAGGTTTAGAATTTGGTATTATGTTTTAAGAATTATTACTGATTAGGATAGTCGGCAGTTGAAGCAATAGTAAAATAATTATTATTCTCTATAACAGCTCCAGTAGATAATAACCATAAATCTATATATACATCATCTCCATCTTCACCATCTGTAAATAATCCACCCTCTTGACCAATATCTTGAATAACATCTACAAAAGAATATTCTCCAGCTTGTGGATGAACGACACCATTATGATCAGTATAAGAAAAAGAATAAGTACCAGGGCTAGTTTTATAAAAAATATCATAAGCGAAATCAGATGGAATGTCTGGGTTATTAATCGATGCAGTTAAGGGTGTTTCATCTAATACAGCTCGAATACGTAAAAATACTTCTCCATTATTTCCATCATTTCCACAACCTAGATTCATAGTAAACAATATGACTAGTAAAAAAAATTGATATAGATTTTTCATATAGCTACAAGTTAAACAATTTTTATATAATCTGAACTATCTTGATTATCAGAAATAGACCTAAATCCACCATAAATATTTTTTACATCTTGAAAATTATTTTGGCAAAGAATAGACGCTGCAATCATTGATCGATAACCACCGGCACAATAAATTAAATATTTATCATTTCTATTAATTTTATTTAAGTTATCAGGTAATTTGTCAAGAGGAATATGAATTGAATCTTTCACATAGCCTACACTTAATTCATTTGCTTTTCTTACATCAAGAATTTTATAATTATTTTGAATATGGGTAGGAATTAAATTTGCTTCAATCGAATTAATAGTTTGAATTACTCCCCCATCATTTTGCCAGGTGTCAATTGTAATATATCCTAAAATATTTTCATAACCAACTCTGGATAACCTGCAAATAACTTCTTCAATTTCTAAATCAGCACATACGATAATTAAATTTTTTGAGGGTGGTATAATTGTTGCAGCCCAAGGCGCAAACATACCAGTTTTTCCAATATTAATCGAACCAGGTATAAATCCTGACTCAAATTCATTTGGCATTCTCACATCCAGAATTAAAACATTTGATTTCTGATATTCACTTATATCCTTCGGTTGAATTTTTTTATGACTTTTTTTGAGAAGGTCAGTTGTTAATTCGTACCCATTGCGATTCATGTTAACATCATGCTCAAAGTATTTTGGTGCTGGTGAAATTCCATCTAAAACAATGTCTACAAACTCCTGTTCACTCATTTTCTGTAGTGCGTAATTTTGTTTCTTCTGTAATCCAATTGTAGAATATTTTTCATTGCTAATATTTTTTCCACAAGCAGAACCAGCTCCGTGACCAGGGTACACAATGACATTGTTAGGCAATTTCAGTAAAACATTATGCAAAGAATGATATAATTGACAGGCTAAATCTCTGCTTGTAATAGTTGGATTAACTGCTAAATCAGGACGTCCAACTTCTCCAATAAAAAGTGTGTCACCAGTAAATACAGCGTGTTCAATGTCATCTTTTGAAGATAATAAATAACACACCGATTCCAGTGTGTGGCCAGGTGTATGTAAAACACGGAATTTTAAATCCCCTACAACAAATTCTTGATTGTCTTTCGCTTCAATTATATTGTAATTGGTTTTAGCATTAGGTCCAAAAACAATTTTAGCATTTGTTAAATTAGCTAATTCAAAATGACCTGAAACAAAATCGGCATGAAAATGAGTTTCAAAAATATATTTTAATCTCGTTTTTCTATTTTTTAAAAGATCTAAATATAAATTCTTGTCTCTTATGGGATCAATAATAACTGCATCATTTCCTGATTCAATATAATAAGAAGCTTGGGCTAAACAATTAGTATATATCTGTTTAATATACATATTTTATAATAATTCAATAATTAATATAACAAAAGATAAACACAATAGTGTTATTGAAAACATTTTTTTCACTAACATTAAATTTATTCTATTTAGTAAAAAAACCCCTGCTCTTAACCCAATTAATCCTGATAAAAGAACAAAAAATATAAATTGGACATCAAACTTAAATTGAAAAATGGTAACCTCTAATATAAGAGCCAAAAGAGTATTTAAAGTAATGACAAATAATGCACATGAAGCAGCCTTTTTAATATCCATATTAGCAAATATCATTAAAGTGGGTACAATAATAAAACCTCCTCCAATACCTAAAAGTCCACTCAAGATTCCAACCAAAACACCTAATAGAATTAATAAAAAATTTAAATTAGATTTTAGATTTATTGAATTCCGTTTTAATAAAGAAAAACCCGATAAAAAAATTACAACTGAAAACAAAACCATTAAAAAAGAATGCTTTGATAAATTTAAAAACACAATATAGTCAGGGATAGATGGAAATAATAAAGCTCTAGAGAAAGCAGTACATATGACTGAAGGGATAGCAAAGTAAATTATTCTACTTATTTGAAAAGTATTTTGATTTAGATGAAAAATTGTACCATAGAGAGAGACAAGACACACTAACAATAGAGAGTAGGTAGTTGCTTCATAAATAGGAATGTTAAAGACATATATAAGCACAGGGATTATAATAATAGACCCCCCTGATCCAAACAAACCAAAAAATAAACCTGCAAATACAAATAAAATATATCCAATGAGCTCAACCATTCAAAATGAATTTATATTAAATTTTTTATTTAAATACATATATCAATGTGCAATGTACTATATTTTAATCTATCTGTAAAGTCATAAAAAATGGTTTTACATGATAAATCTCAGTAACAATGTGTTCCTATATTTTCCTACGATCCATTTTTTAAATATTTTATAACCCTTTAACTAAATACAACCAACTTTGTTTTTAAATATTAAGATTACATAAAATTTCAGAGTAGCACTTCTTAACAATTCATTGTTAAAAACAATAAAAAAAGAATATCCATTCCTAAATAGATTGTGTGTATACTTGCAACATCAAATGAATATATGGGGGTATATTTATTCTGAATAATGTAAAGATAGAGTTTCTAAAAAATCTATTTTTAATATCAAAAGAGTCCGTTGTTCGGACTTTTTTGTTTTAATATACTATATCATATTTTTAGGATCTACTAAGTCATCAAACTGCTCCTCGGTTAAATAACCTAATTTCAATGCAGATTCCTTAAGAGTAGTATTTTGATGATATGCTTCTTTTGCTATTTTAGCGGCATTGTCATAACCAATATGAGCATTTAATGCAGTTACTAACATTAGCGAATTATTTAAATGCTCCTCAATTCTTTTTTTATTAGGAGTTATACTAACCACACAATTTTCAGTAAATGAATGACAAGCATCTGCTAGTATTTGGGCAGAAAATAAGAAATTATAAGCAATCATTGGCTTAAAGACATTTAATTGAAATTGACCTTGAGAATTCCCAAAATTAATAGCAACATCATTCCCTATAATTTGCGCACAAACCATTGTGAGAGCTTCACATTGAGTAGGATTTACTTTGCCAGGCATAATAGAAGAACCTGGTTCATTAGCTGCAAGAATAATTTCACCTATTCCACATCTGGGTCCGGATGATAATAAGCGAATATCATTAGCAATTTTATGAAGAGAAGTAGCAATCTGCTTTAATGCTCCGTGAGCTTCAACAAACGCATCATGAGCTGCAATTCCTTCAAACTTATTGGAAGACACTTTAAATGACAAACTAGTAAATTGATTAATATGCTGAACTACTAAATCATCAAACCCTTTTGGAGCATTAATTCCAGTACCTACAGCAGTTCCTCCTATAGGCAAAATGGATAAATGATCTAAACTATTTTTTAATGCTTTTATACCAAACTCTAACTGTGAGACGTAAGAAGAAAATTCTTGTCCCAATGTTAAAGGAGTTGCATCCATTAAATGAGTTCTGCCAATTTTAACAATATCTATAAAATCTTGACTTTTGCGAACAAATGCTAGTTTAAGTTTTTCTAAAGAAGGTAGTGTTTGACTGATAATTTTTTTATATGCAGCAATATGCATAGCTGTCGGAAAGGTATCATTAGAAGACTGAGACTTGTTAACATCATCATTAGGATGCACTTTAAATCCTGAGTTCTTTTTAACTAAATTAGATATAACCTCATTAACATTCATATTTGTTTGTGTGCCAGATCCTGTTTGCCAAACAACCAATGGAAAATGTTCGTCATATTCACCTAATAAAATTTGATTACATGCTAATTCTATAAGTTCTTTTTTTTCTTTTGACAAATCAGAAAGACTATTATTGGCATATGCAGCAGCTTTCTTTAAAATAGAATATGCATGAATAATTTCAATAGGCATACTAGCTGGTGGGCCAATTTTAAAATTCTCAATTGATCTTTGTGTCTGAGCTCCCCACATTTTATTCTCAGGGACCAACACTTTTCCTAAACTATCAAATTCTTCTCTCATAATATTATTTATATATCTAACAAATCTAAAACATTTATCGGTGGTCTTCCCAATATAGCTCGATTATCTTTAATAATAATAGGTCTTTGAATTAAAATAGGATTACTAGACAATATATCAAGCCATTCATTTTCAGTGTATTCATGATTTTTAAATTTTTCCTTGTATAGTTTTTCTGATTTTCTAACTAAATCAACAGCTGATATATTTAACATTTTTATGATTTGTCTAAGTTCTTGAACAGAGGGAGGGTTTTTTAAATATTCGACACAAGTAACAGGTGACTTGTGTTTCTTTAAAATTTCTAATGCTTCTCTACTTTTTCTACATCTGTTATTGTGATATATTTTCATCTTAGTTATTATTTTGTCCAACCATCATTAAATATTCTTTAATAAAAAGATCTAAATCGCCATCTAATACTTTTTGAGTATTAGCTGTTTCCACATTTGTTCTTAAATCTTTAATCATTTTATAGGGGTGTAAAACATAATTTCGTATTTGAGAGCCCCATTCAATTTTTTTCTTATCGCTTTCCATTTTATTTTTTTCAGCTTCTCTTTTTTCTAATTCTATTTTATGTAGTTGAGATTTTAACAACAACAATGCTTTCTTTTTATTATCTAATTGTGAAGCTGATTCAGAATTTTCAATAATTATTCCTGATGGATGATGACGTAAACGTACAGCTGTTTCTATCTTATTTACCGCTTGACCCCCCGGACCACCAGATCTAAATGTTTCCCAGGATATTTCAGCAGGATTAATTTCAATTTCGATACTATCATCAACTAAAGGATATACAAATACTGAAGCAAATGAAGTATGACGCTTTGCATTAGAGTCAAAAGGAGAAATTCTAACTAAACGATGAACACCTGTTTCACCTTTTAAAAAACCATATGCAAAATCTCCTTCAAATTCAAGATTGACAGTTTTAATTCCAGCAGTATCACCTTGATTTAAATATAGTTCTGAAACTTTATATTTATTTTTATTGCCCCACATAACATACATCCTCATAAGCATTGCGGCCCAATCTTGACTTTCAGTGCCACCAGCACCTGGGTTAATTGTCATTACTGCAGTCATATTATCTTCATCACTACTTAACATATTTTTAAATTCAATATTGTTTAAAATTTCTTTAGTTTCATTAAAATGAGCCTTAAGTTCATCTTCTTCAACTTCAGATTCTAAAAAAAACTCATGAAGAGCAACTAAATCTTCAACTGAACTCTTTGCTTTATTAAAATGTTCAATCCAAAATTTATGCTTTTTGATTTTTTTCATGACAATTTCCGCATTTTTTGAATCTTGCCAAAAATCATTTTTGTGGGTCTTTAATTCTTCTATTCGAACAATTTCTTTTTTTTCTTCGACTTTTAAATAAACATATAAGGCATCGATTCTACGTTGAAAATCTTTAATTTCATTTGAAAAAATCATGATTATTTTATAATAAATTAATATAAACTTTTTAATGAATATAAATAATTTAAATTAGTTATAATGAATTGTAAAATGAATTAATAGAATAATGAAAAGTAATTACAAAACCATTATTATATTGTTACTATCTATAATTAGTTGTAGTCTAGCTCAAGGTTTAACAATTATTTCAATACCATGGCATTTTACAGATGTTTTAAATTCTAGTTCTCAGTTTTCATTGGCATATGCAATTATTACTTTTATTGGGGTTTTTTTGGGACTATATGCAGGAGTAATCATAGATTGTTATAATAGAAAAAAAATTCTTTTACATATTAATCTCATTAGTGCATTTACTTTTATGCTAATTGCTGTTTGTGAAATTTATTTTAACATTCAAAGTCATTTTTTGATTTTATTAGGTTTTGCAATTTGTAGTTTTTATTATACAATTTTTTTTCCTAACCTGTATGCAATGGCACAAGAGTTGTCTGACAAAAAAAAGTATGTTAGAATAAATTCTTATATAGAAGTATTTTTTCAAATTACTAGTATTTGCTCAGCTTTATTATGTGGCATTCTTCTTTCAGGTAGTAATACAATTTTTAATTATTTTAATATTACAACCATGCAATTTAGAGCTTGGAATATTGAAGAGATCTTTATTTTAAATTCAACGCTATATTTAGTAACATTTATTTTATTATTAAATATTAATTATAGATCTTCAAAAATTGACAAATTGCCAAACTTGAGTAAATTATTTGAAGACGTAAGAAAAGCTATATTTTTTTTTAAAAAAAATACGAGAGTTTTAATATATGGAATCTGTTCTCAAATTATTTTTGCCTTTCTTATCGTTGAGCTATTCACCTTACTTCCATTGTTTGTGAAAAAATGTTTAAATGAAAATATTATAATATTTTCGCTTGCAGATGTTACCTATGGCTTGGGAGCAGTTATAGCTGGGTTATTAATAGGAAAATTAATTGAAAAAAATGATAAAATTTCGCTTACTATTTTTTTCATTTTATTAACAGGATATGCATTTTATGTAATGATTTCTTATCTAAACTTAAAAGTTTTTTTTATCACAACTTTAATGATTGGCATGACAAATGCTGGAACAAGGGTTACCAGAATGACTTATTTTTTTGAAAAAATACCTAATAAATTAATTGGGAGAACCAACACTTTATTTAATACAGTAAACACCTTGGTTAGAGTTATGTTTATTTTAATTTTTTCTATACCATGGTTTGAACAAGGGACAAATGTAATATATGGTTACAAAATCGGGATTATCTTGTTAATTGTATTTGCAATGCCACTTATTTTTGATAAACGATTAAATTGAAATGTGCTTACCCAAATTATCATAAAAATTATATTGCAAAAGAGAGTAAGAGTGCTTTTCATTTAAATAAAGTAAAACTTTGTTCTGAAAGGACCATTTAATTTGAAAAGATGGAAAACCTTTTTTGAGAAATGCAATAATAAATGGATGAGCACTTAATGTTATGGAACTGTATTTTTTCTTTTGCAAAATCACACTCAATTTATCTTTTAACTGTTCAATAAATACAATTGGTGCTTCAATTTCACCTGATCCTTTACAAGATGGGCAATTTTCTCTTGTTTTTATTGTTATTTGAGGTCTTACTCTTTGTCGAGTAATTTCGATAAGTCCGAATCTACTTGGAGGAAGAACTTTATGTTTTGCACGATCTTCTTTCATATAATCTCTAAGGGCCTCTGTCACCTTCTTTCTATTCTCTGCTAAATGCATGTCAATGAAGTCAACTACAATGATACCTCCCATATCTCTCAGTCTTAATTGGCGTGCAACTTCAGCAGCTGCTTGTAAATTAACTTCAAGTGCATTTTGCTCCTGTGTCTCATGTTTATTTGTTCTATTACCACTGTTAACATCAATAACATGCATAGCTTCAGTATGTTCTATTACTAAATAAGCTCCCTTTTTCATTGACACTGACTTACCAAATGAAGTTTTAATTTGTTTTTCAACATTATAAAAGTTAAAAAGAGATTTTTTAGCACTGTGATGGGTAAGAATATTTTCCTTTTCAGGAACAAACTTTTGTAAATATAATTTCACCTCTTCAAATATCTCTTTATTATCAACACTTATCTTAGTAAACTGATCGTTTAAAATATCTCTGAGTAATGATAAGACTTTACTTCTTTCTACAGAGATGAGTTTAGGTGGTTTAACTCCTTTTAATTTTTTATATACGTCTATCCATCTTCTTATTAAATTACGTAGGTCAGTATCTAAATCAACAACTTTTTTATTTTGTGCAACAGTTCTTATTACAACACCAAATCCCTCAGGGACAATACTTTTCATTAATCTAATTAAACGCTTCTTCTCTTTTTCGTCTTTTATTTTTTGAGAAATTGACACTCTATTGGAAAAAGGAACCAATACTAAATATCTTCCAGCTAAGGAAATTTCTGCAACAACCCTAGGACCTTTGGTTGATATAGGCTCCTTAGATACTTGTACTAAAATAGTGTCATTTTTCTTTAATACATCTTCCATCAATCCATCTTTTGGCAAGATGTCTTTAAAATTATTTTTAAAAGAATTCCATTTTGTGTTTGAATTATTGATGGTATCTAAAACATACTTACTTTCATATTTAAAGTTTGGACCTAAATCATTGTAATGTAAAAAAGCATCTTTATCTTGACCAATATCTACAAATGCAGAATTCATTGAAGATGCCACTTTTTTAACCTGACCAAGATATATATCAAAAACAGAACAAGTATTTCCGTGTTTAGGTAGTTGATGTAATTCAGTTAGCCTACCATCTTTTAAAACTACGATATCTATACTTTTTTCTGCAGATTGAATTACTAATTCAATATTCACTATAATTTTTTTTATAGGAAAGTATAATTTGTAAAAAGACTTACAAAGTAATAGCCTTTTTAATAGTTATTATTTCTTTTTATGTCTATTTTTTCTTAAACGCTTCTTCCGTTTGTGTGTGGACATTTTATGTCTCTTTCTTTTTTTACCACTAGGCATAAATCATTTTTTTCCTAAATTAATTACTAATAATCAGATGTGATTATTCTTCTTAACTCTATCTACAAATTTTTTTGCTGGTTTAAAATGTGGAACTATGTGAGAAGGGATATTAATAGTTGTAGTTATATAACCTTCGTCACTCTTAATAATATTTCTTGCTTTCTTTGCTGCTTTTTTTTTCAAAGAAAAGGTGCCAAACTCACGTAAGTAAACATTATCTCCTCTTTCTAAGGAATTCCTTACGGTGTCCATAAAATGTTCTAAAACAGCCGAAACTGCCTTTCGTTCAACTCCAGTTTTATTAGATAATTCGCTCACTAAATCAGCTTTAATCATTGTGTAGATTATTTTTTAATTTTGAGGTCAAATATACTATTTTTAGTTAAATTCTTACTCAATTAGTTTAATATTAAAAAAATTGACTGAACAAATAATAAAATGGTATAATAAAAATAAAAGAGATTTACCTTGGCGAGATAATAAAGATCCATATATAATTTGGGTTTCTGAAATAATACTTCAACAAACTCAAATTAAAACAGGAATTCCCTACTTTAAAAAATTTATAAAAAAATTTCCAAACATAGAATCTTTAGCAAACAGTCAAGAAAAAGAACTTTTAAAAATTTGGGAAGGCTTAGGTTATTATAATCGTGCTTTAAATATGCTTGAAACAGCAAAAATTATAGTATTTAATCTTAACAACATATTTCCAAATAAATATCAAGATTTATTAAAATTAAAAGGAATCGGTTCATACACAGCGGCTGCAATTAGTTCAATTTGCTTTGATCAAAAAATAGGTGTCGTAGACGGGAATGTTTACAGAGTGTTAACTAGATATTACAATATTGAAGATCCAATCAATCAAATTGGAACAAAACGAAAAATTCAAGAAATAGCAAATAAATTGGTTACACATAAAAAGCCAGGTTTATACAATCAGGCCATTATGGATTTTGGATCTATTCAATGCAAAAAACATGAACCAAAATGTGATATCTGCCCACTAAAAAATAAATGCAAATCATTTAAAGCAAATACTGTAAAATTTCGACCAGTTAAATCAAATAAAAAATATCAAAAAAAAAGATATTTAAATTATTTTATATGTTGTAATAAAAAAAAAATTATAATTAATCAACGTGACTCATCCAATATATGGAAAAAATTATACGAATTGCCACTAATAGAAACAAATAAAGAGTATTCAACAATTGAAGCATTACAAAATGACTATTTTAAAAACAAGAAAGTATCAAAAATGCAATTATTGCAAAAAATGACACATCACCTTTCACATCAGAAATTAATAATATCTTTTTGGCTAATTGAGAGTCAATTAAATGAACCTATTTTAAAGCAGAAAATGATTCATATTAGTGAAATTCAAAATTTTCCATTCCCAAAGCCTATACAAAAATTCTTACAGCTTTTCTTTAATAAATAAATTAACAATATATTTTAATTATATTTACTTGTAAAAAAAAAGTAATTTACTATGGCTGGTTCATTAAATAAAGTAATTATTATAGGTAATTTAGGTGCTGATCCTGAAATGAAAGAAATGCCTGATGGCACAAAAATGGCTAAATTTTCTGTTGCAACTACTGAAAAATATACTAATAAATCAGGAGAAAAGATCTCTAATACAGAGTGGCACAATGTAGTTTTATGGAGGAGGCAAGCTGAAATTGCTGAACAATATCTACATAAAGGAGATTCTATTTGTATTGAGGGTAAATTAAAGACACGTTCTTGGGAGGATGAAAATGGAATTAAAAAATATGCAACAGATATTCAAGCTGATAATATGACGATGCTTGGTAGCAGAAGAGAAGCAACAAGTATGCAACATGATTCCAATTCTAATCATTTAAATAAAGAACAAGCGACTATAATCACAAATCATAATCCAGAAAATTCTGAATTGAACTCAGATAACGAGTCTCAAGACTTACCTTTTTAATTGAAATTTTATTTTGGAATCAGAATTACTTAGCTATAGTTTTTTAACTCCGCTTATATCATGTATTATTTTGTTGGTTTTCTCTGGTATGATTTCAGGATCTGAAGTGGCTTTTTTTTCATTAAGCCCAAATGATAGAAACCATTTAAAATCTTCAAATATAAAAAGCCATAAATCTATTTTGAAGTTAGTAGACAATCCTAAAATGCTTCTAGCCACAATACTTATTGCAAATAATATCATTAATATTAGTATAATAATTATTTCTTCTATTATTTTTAGCCAACATATTGCTTTAGATAATCCAACATTCAACTTTATTCTTCAAATTTTTCTTACAACTTTTTTAATTCTTCTTTTTGGTGAAGTCATACCTAAAACATATGCTAATCATCATGCATTATTTGTTGCCGAAATAATGGCTATGCCCTTAATTGTTTTATTTAAAGTTTTAATGCCTGCATCTAAACTACTTGTCAAGTCTACATTTGCTATCAAGCCTAAATTAAAAAACAAACCTGCATTAACAGCAGAAAATCTTTCTAAGGCTGTTAATATTACATCTGATACTGGGGAGAAAGAAAAAAAGTTTTTTGAAGGTATCATTCAATTTGGACAAACAGACGTTAAGCAAATTATGAAGCCAAGAATTGATGTTGTTGCAATTAATGTTAAAACATCATGGGAAGAAGTATTAAAAATTATCCAAAAATCAGGGTATTCCCGGATTCCCATTTACGAAGATTCAATTGATCAAATTAAAGGAGTTCTCTATATAAAAGATTTACTACCTTATTTTGACACAAAGAATTATAAATGGATTAGTGTGGTAAGAAAACCTTTTTTTGTGCCAGAAAGCAAAAAAATTGATGATTTATTAAAAGAAATTAAAGAAAGAAAAATACATTTAGTTGTTGTAATAGATGAATATGGTGTAACATCAGGCATTGTTACATTAGAAGATATACTAGAAGAAATAGTAGGAGAAATAAGTGATGAGTTTGATCAAGAAGAAATTACATATTCAAAAGTTGATAGTTCTACATATATTTTTGAAGGGAAAACTCCTTTAAATGACTTTTATAGATTAGTTAATATAGATGGAGAATATTTTGAGGAAAATAAAGGTGAATCTGATACGCTCGCAGGATTTATTTTAGAAAAAAGTGAAAAGATTCCTAAAGAAGGACAAACCATTTTTTTTGGCAAAATTAAATTTACAATAGAAAAAATAAATAAGAAACGTATTGTATCTGTAAAAACAGAAATTATATAAGTATATGAAGAATTTTACATTAATATTATTAACATTATTTTTTTTATTAGGATGTAACCAAAGATACTCACCAAAGCCAAAGGGATATCTCAGAATAAATCTTGATAAAAAAGTTGATTCACTATTTAAACCTATAACATGTAACTTCTCATTTATTGCGCCCAATTACTTTAATTTGTCGCAAAATTCTAAAAAAAATTGTTGGTTAGACTTAGAGTTTTTAAAACACAAAGCCACAATACATTTAACATATAAAGAAATAAATAACAACCTTAATGATCTTTATGAAGAGGCCAGAAATATGGTTTATAAACACACATTAAAAGCTGATGCCATAAACGAGAAAACATATTTTAACAAGATAAATAAAACATATGGAACATTATATGATATACATGGTCAAACTGCATCAGCAATTCAGTTTTATATAACTGATAGTATTCAACATTTTGTTAGAGGGGCATTATATTTTGAAGTAAATACAAATAGAGACTCTCTTAATCCAATTATACATCATCTTAGAGAAGATGTTATCAGAATTATGGAAACCTTAAATTGGGAAGAGCAAAAGTCCGAAGTAATAAAGAAAACTGACAAATAAAAAGACTCACAGCACACAATAGGTGTAAAAATTGTGCAAAACCAATGACTGAATAATAACTCATAATTAATCCACTAAAAATTAACAATATAATTGATAAAATAATTAAAGAAAACTCAATGTATTGATATAAAAATCTTTTGTGATTCCAAATAATAAAAGAGTTTGATATTAAAACCATCCAAGCAATTGATCTATGTATTTCAAAAACAATTGGCAGTTTATCAACAATCAAATCTCTAGAAAAAGAGTCTAATAAAGGATCAATTGCTTCACGAACTTGCGTACCTAAAAAAATTTGTAGTAATGAAACAAATAATCCTAAATATATCCAGATAGTATTAAAATTATTGACAAGTGGTTTTTCAAGAGTAATCCTAAATAGGATAAATAAAACACATAGGATAAACAGAGCAATGAACATATGAATAGTAATTTTAAATGGAGTTAAAATAGAATACACCACTAATGCTCCCATCCAAGCTTGAAATGCCATTAAAATAACGAGAAAAGAAGACAACAAAATGAGACGAATATTTTGTGAAGCTAAGGCAACTAATAATAAAATAAAACATAAGGCACCCCCAAAAGCACCAAACAATCTATTTATATATTCTGCCCAAGTGTTAAATACATTAAAGTCTAATTTATCATAGCCTCTTTCTGAATAAATATCCTTGTAATTGGTGGGTAAATCTTTAACATTAGTAGGAGGAACCCAATCCCCAAAACATTTAGGCCAATCTGGACAACCCATGCCCGAACCGGTCATTCGAACAAAACCACCAGCACAAATTATTAAACAAACAGATACAATTGTTAATTTACATAAACGATTATATAATCTAAAGTAATACAATGTTTATTGTTTCTTAATAACTATCTATTTTTTAGACGAACAACAAGATTTTGTACATCCAGTATGACCTGGAATCATCCCAGACAAAGTATTACTTTTTTGTTTTTTTCTTTTTTTAGAAGATAATTTAGAATTTGAATTAGAAGTACTAGAATTATTATCGCATTGAGCATTTTTATTGCCAGATGATTTACAGCAATTTTTACCTTTTGAACAACTTTTCTTAGCAGTATTTAAAGACGTGGCCGTAAACTTTCCATCTCGATATTCATTTATCATCCCAATTATTTTATTCTCAGTAAAACTCGCGGCATCATATATTATTGATGCAGAAGCGTTATTGAAATCAACCGCAGCAGTTATACCCTTGTTAGAGTTTAATGAGTTTTCTATCATTTTAGCACATCCACCAGCACAATGCATACCTTCAATAGATAAGTTTACAAAACTATTTTGAGAAAATGCGAGGCTTATTGAAAAACAAAGAGTTAATTTTAAGATTTTGGTTATCATAAGAATTATATTTATATATTGAAATTTAATTATTTTTTTCTTCCACAAATATAGTGTAATATGGATAAAAAAACTATTATTAATTGGTGCATATTATTTTTTTTATCTATCGTTTGGGGTTCTTCATTTATATTAATGAAAAAAAGTTTACTTGATTTTTCTTTTTTAGAAGTAGGAATTTACAGACTTTCTATAGCATTTTTTTTTTTAATTCCCTTTACATTTTCGTCATTAAAAAAAATTAGAAAAAGAGATATTCTTCCACTTTGCATAGTTAGTATAATCGGGACTGTTATACCCGCAATAATTTTTGCAAAATCTCAAATGCATATTGAATCTTCATTGGCTGGTATGCTCAATAGTTTAACTCCATTATTTACAATACTACTAGGCATATTATTGTTTAGTAAAAAATGGAATAAGTATAATTTAATTGGTATTATTATAGGTGTATCTGGAACATATTTTCTTTTACAACCATTAAATTCACAAAACTCGGAAACACCGCATATTTTAATGGTGATATTTGCTACATTTTGCTATGCTTTTAGTATTAATATTATAAAAGAAAAGTTGACGTCCCTTAAATCCATTGAAATTGCTAGTGTAACATCATTGATAAGCTTCATTTTTCCTTTAATGTACATCTTAACAACAGGTCTTAAATTTAATGCCAATAAAATTTTACTTAATTGGTCATCCTTTTATTATTTAATTATTCTAGGTGGAATTTGTACTTCATTGGCAATTGTGATGTTCAATTTTCTGATTAAGAGGTCTACTGCACTCTTTGCATCATCAACCACATATTTAATTCCAGTATTTGCAATTATCTGGGGAATTTTAGATTTTGAAATTATTACACAAAAAGAGATAGTAGGTATCTTTGTTATTTTAGGAGGAGTACTAATAATGAATTACAGAATTGGAGATTAACAAAAAGTTATTGTAAAAAGATTTATTTTACTATATTTGCAAACCTTAAAAATATTTTAAACAAAATGATTGCTGTATTAAACATTGGTGGACAACAAGTAAAGATTAAAGAAAAACAAGAGTTGTATATTAACAAATTAAATGGAAAAGTTGGCGAAAAAATTACCATAGAAAATATTTCTTTAATTGAAAAAAATAAAAATATAACTGTAGGGTCACCAATAATAAAAGGTGCAAATGTCGTTGTGTCAATCCTAGAACATACAAAAGATGATAAAATCATTGTTTTTAAGAAAAAGCGAAGAAAAGGATACAAAGTTAAAAATGGACATAGGCAAATGATTACAAAAGTTAAAGTAGAATCAATATCATTAACATCCAAATCCACAAAAAAAATAGATACTGAAAAAAAAGATACAGCTAAAAAAACAACAGCTAAAAAAACAACAGCTAAAAAAACAACNGCTAAAAAAACAACAGCTAAAAAAACAACAGCTAAAAAACAATAACATAATTTAAACTAAGTGAAAAATGGCACATAAAAAAGGAGCAGGTAGTTCTAAAAATGGTAGAGAATCGCATTCTAAACGACTTGGAGTAAAAATATTTGGTGGACAAAAAGCAATAGCTGGTAACATAATTGTACGCCAAAGAGGAACTGTCCATAATGCTGGTGAAAATGTAGGCATTGGAAAAGACCACACTTTATTCGCACTAAGCGATGGCATAGTTAAATTTGTTAAAAAAAGTGGTAATAAATCATTTGTTTCAATAGTTGAAGAATAGTAAATCACTTTTATTATAAAATATAAAAGGCCTTCATGGCCTTTTTTTATTTCATTAAATCCATTAATAATAATTAAAATAAATCTTAAATTTAAATCTCATTGTAAGTTAGAAAGTCATGTTAGAACTTAATTTAATTAAAAAAAATAGCGCTGAAATTATTCAAAAACTTGCTATAAGGGGGGGGGATTATTCTCAAAAAATAAATGACATATTAGATTTAAATGAGAAAAGAATCAAAAATCAACAAGCTCTTGACGAAGCTTTAAGGGAATCAAATAAAATTGGGCAACTAATAGGGCAACTTGCGAAAGTTGGGAATTTTGAAAAATTAGAAGTTCTCAAAAAAAAAGCTACTCAGATTAAAACAAAAGCAAAAGAGTTAAACAATCTAAGTAACATAACAATAAAAGATTTAGAGGAAAAATTAGTTAGTATTCCAAACACTCCCGATTTAAGTGTTCCTATTGGTAATAGTGCTAATGACAATCAAGAAATATATAGATGGGGTAAATCTAACAAAAGTTCTCAAATTAAACCCCACTGGGAGTTAGCAGAGAAATACGATATAATTGATTTTGAGAATGGGTCTCATATAACTGGCTCTGGGTTTCCAATCTATAAAGGGATGGGAGCTAAGTTACAAAGAGCCTTGATAAATTTTTTCTTAGAATATAATAACACAAAAGGTTACACAGAGTATATTCCCCCTTATTTTGTTAATGAAAAATCTGCTTTTAACACAGGCCAAATTCCTGACAAAGAAGGCATGATGTACCATATAAATGAAGATAATCTATTTGCAATACCAACTGCAGAAGTACCTATCACAAATATTTTCAAGAATAAACGATTCACTCATAAAGAACTACCAATAAAGTGTACCGCATATTCACCTTGTTTTAGAAGAGAAGCGGGCTCATATGGTAAGGAAGTGAGAGGACTGAATAGACTTCACCAATTTGATAAAGTTGAAATTGTACAAATATGCCAACCCGAAAAATCATATGAAATACTTGAAGAAATGGTTAGTCACGTGAGTGAGTTATTAAAAAAATTAAATCTGGAATTTAGAATTGTGAAATTGTGCGGTGGGGATTTAGGATTCACAGCAGCAATGACTTATGACTTTGAAGTATATTCTCCTGCACAAAAAAAATGGTTAGAGGTTAGCTCCGTTTCAAATTTTGAAACTTTTCAAGCTAATAGGCTTAAAATGAAATATATAAACAATGAAACAAAAGAAATTCAATTGTGTCATACTTTAAATGGAAGCTCACTTGCTTTGCCAAGAATTATGGCTGCCATTTTAGAACAAAACCAAACTGATGACGGAATTATTATACCGAAAGCTATAAAAGATTATATTAATTTTAATAAAATAACTGTTTAATGCATTTTTTTTTTGAGAAATTTATTTTCATTTTAATTACTGCTAGTATATTTTCATGTCAAAATAAAAATAACTTAAAACAAATAAATAAAATTAATTTGTTAGAAGAAAAAATTGAAAACACATTAGAATTAGAAGCCCAAAAAAATAAAAGGCTAAATCATGTTCTAAATCTATCAAAGCAAACATTATATGAACTAGAAAAACAACGACTAGATAGTATGACTATTAAGTTAATCTATTTTGAGTATAGAGAATATCTGAATTCCATTAATAAATTACTTGAAATTCAAGCAAAATCTAAAGAGATTAATAAAGATATAAAAATCAACAAGCAACAATTTATAGATCTTAAATCTGATTACAAAAATTCAAATAATAGAAGAAAAGACTTAGATATATATTTAAAATCAGAAGAAATAATCACCAATTATACTATAAATAAAATGCTAAAAATTCATAATTTGACTGATATATTTATAAATAGATTTGATAGCCTTAATCAAGAAATTAAAACTATAATTCATGATTAAAAAAATTTTAATTTTATTGTTTTTTTTTATTTGTTCCAGTCATATAACTGGACAAGAAAAAAATAATTTTCAAAAAGCAAACGAGTATTATAAGTCTGGTCAATTTAATAAAGCAGCTGAATTATTTGAAGTTATTTATAAAAAAGAAAGAATTAATATATACAAAAAGTATGTAGATTGTCTGATTAAAATAAAAGAATATAAAAAAGCTGAAAAAATTATTAAATCTCACTATAAGAAATCTCAAAACCCAACTGATTTAATTGAGCTTGGTTTTCTTTATGCAGAAAAAGGTGATTTTAATGAAGAAAATAAAATATTTAATAGTGTTTTAGATAAAATAAAACAAAATAAGAAGTACTCTGCTTCAGCAGGAGATAGTTTTTATAGGAAAAATAAATACTCATTTGCTATAAAGTCTTATTTACATGCCAATAAATTCAACAGGAAACCATCTCATTATATAAAAATAGCAAATTGTTTTGCATATTTAAATGATTTAAAATCTATGTATGAAACAATTACAGATCTTTTACATTCTTACCCAAACTATCTTCGTACTGCCAAAAACATGTTAATAAGAACTATTAATGATGATGAGCTAAATAATAACAATATTATTCTAAAAAAAATTTTATTAAAAGAAATCCAAAAAAACAATTCATACGAAATTTCTAAATTGATTATATGGCTTTTTTTACAAGAAAAAAATTTTCAAGACGCCTTGAAATATGAAATAAGTATTGATAAACAAATTCTAAATAATATAGATGATATCATCACAATTATAGAGCTCGCTGATGAAAATCAAGAATATGACATTGCAATCGAAGGACTAGATTATATTTTACAGCACTCTAAAATCAACTCTATTCAATATCAATTTGCAAGAGTTAAAACTTTAGAAATAAAATATAGTTTAATTGCAACTACAAAAGTCATAAGTAGAAAAGAAATTGAACAATTAAGCAATGATCATAAGAAACTAATAGAAGAAATTGGTATCAACTCTAATACCGTCATCACATTAACTAATTACTGCCGAATCTTATCCTCATATTTAGAAAAGAATCACGTAGCTGTTGAATTGTTAAATAAGACTATTAATGATTCTAACTTAAATCAACAAGATCAAGCTATATGTAAACTAGAGCTAGGGAGAATTCTTATATCATCCGATAAGATGTGGGAGGCAATTTTAATTTTTTCACAAGTAGAAAAAAAATTTAAAAATGATATTATTGGGCAACAAGCTAAATTTGAAAAAATCAAAATAAACTTCTATCAAGGAGATTTTCAATGGGCACAAACACAATTGGACGTATTAAAACTATCTACATCAAAACTAATTGCTAACGATGCAATGAAATTGTCGCTACTGATTTCTGACAACTTGAATTTAGACACCACAAATACTGCACTGGCAAGCTTTGCTAAAGCAGAACTATTAAATCAACAAAACAAACATTTTCAAGCTATTGATGAATTAAATAAAATAGAAAAGAACTTTCCAAATCACTCATTAATTGATGAGGGATTATATAAGAAATTTGAGATATTCATGAAACTTGAGAATTATGAAAATGCGATTAAAGAGTTAGAAAAAATTACTACACAATATTATTTTGATATTTTACATGATGATGCTCTTTTTTATCAAGCACAAGTTTATGAAAAGTTTTTAGGAAACAATGAACAAGCTGTAATAAAATATGAGGAACTTTTACTTACACACTCTAATAGCATATATACTAATAAGGCAAGAGAAAGATATCGTTTACTTAGGCCAAATAAATTATTAAAATTGTAATGATTATATATGCACTTGAAATAAAAATAAAAAATGAAGTTCGCGAAAAATGGACAAAATGGATGCAAGAAATTCACATACCAGAAATGATGGACACCAAACTATTTACAACCTATAGGTTTTCGCAAGATCAACAAAACAAAAATTTGTTTTATATTGAATATACTTTAAAAAGTATTGATGATTATAATATTTACAAAAAGGAATTTTCAATTATTTTACAAAAAAAACATCAAAATGCTTTTCAAAATCTGTATGAAGCAAAAAGAAAATTATTAAGTATTATTTAACTTTAAATAATGTTAAAACCTAAAAAAAAATTAGGGCAAAATTTTTTAATTAACAAAGAAATTGCAATTAGGATTGTGAATTGTATTAGTTCTTTTAAACAAATTAACACTATTGAAGTTGGACCTGGTGAAGGAGCCTTAACAAAGTATTTATTGGCAAAGACTAAACTGCTAAAAATTATTGAAATTGATAAAGAAGCAGTAGAACATCTAAAATCTAGGTTTCCTGAAGCAAATATTGTTCATAAAGATTTTTTAACTTATGAATTAAATAGTAAGAATTTATTTAAATTCATTATAGTCGGCAACTTTCCTTATAATATTTCAACACAAATTTTATTTAAAGTTCTAGAAAACAGAAATAGGGTAACCGAACTAGTAGGTATGTTTCAAAAAGAAGTTGCCGAAAGAATTTGCAGTTTACCTAATTCAAAAAAATACGGTATACCAAGTGTTCTATTGCAAGCGTTCTATAATTGTGAAGAATTGTTTGATGTGGAACCAAAAAATTTCAGACCAATCCCTAAGGTGAATTCAACAGTTATAAAATTATCTAGAAAGCAAAATTGTAACTTTGATTGTGATTACAAAAAATTCATGTTTGTTGTTAAGTCTTCATTTCTACATAGACGCAAGAAGATGAAAAACTCATTGAAAAATTTAACTAACTTTGATCAAAGTAGTATTAAAAATTTTGCTAATAAACGAGCTGAAGAATTAACAGTTAATAATTTTATTCAAATAACAAAGGTTATCTACACACAATGAACTTTAAGTTAACAAAAGATTATTTAAATAAAATAGAAAACTTGGCTAAAAAAAATGACTGTCAAGGGGTACAAAAATTATGTTTAAATTTGCTTCCCCCTGATATTGCTGAGATAATTAAGTCAATTAAAATCCAACACGCAAAATTCATCTTAACCACTTTGAATCAAGAAATTGTAGCAGAAATTTTAATTGAACTAGAGGAAGATATAAGAGAAAAAATAATTGAAGATTTTTCACCAAAAAAAATTAGTAAAGAAATTATTAGCAATTTAGATTCTGATGATGCTGCTGATGTCATTCAAGAGCTATCAGAGTCAAGACAGAAGGAAGTTTTATCAAACATTTTAGATCCACAACAAGCTAATGACATAGTCAATTTATTGTCATATAAAAAAAATTCTGCAGGTGCATTAATGGCTACTGAGTTGATTAAAGTTAAAGAAGATTGGAGTATCTTAAGATGTGTTTCTGAAATGAGACAACAAGCACAAAATATTAATAATGTTTACACCATATATGTTGTAAATAAATTTGAACAACTCATTGGCACAGTTTCATTAAAAAAGTTATTAATTAGCCCAGAAAAAACATTTATTAAATCCATATATAATCAAAGTATTATTTCTGTGAACACTCACACTAATGCAGAAGAAGTGATAAGAATAATGAATAAATACGATTTAATTGTACTTCCTGTAGTTAATACCAAAAATGAATTACTAGGTCGCATTACAATTGATGATGTGATTGATATTATTAAGGAAGAGGCTGAAAAAGATTATCACATGGCATCTGGCATTATTGATAATATAGAACCTAAAGATGGAGTACTTATATTAACTAAAGCGAGAATTCCTTGGTTATTTATAGGTATGATCGGGGGGTTGCTAGGTGCTCAAATAATTGGATTATTTAATTTAGTTGAAAATCCTATTTTAGCTTTTTTTATCCCGCTAATTACAGCTATGGGCGGAAATGTGGGTGTTCAATCATCTGCAATAATTGTTCAAGGTATTGCTTCCAAAAAAATGGGAATATCTTCATGGACAAAAAGACTAATTAAAGAATTTAATGTGGCTTTAATTAATGGTCTTATTTGTTGTACCATTGTTTTAATTGTTTGTATTGTGTTATATAATTTACCATTACTTGCATTAACCATTAGCTTGTCTTTATTATCTGTCATGGTTTTTGCAGCATTATTTGGAACATTTATCCCATTAATTCTTAATAAATATAAAATAGATCCCGCCCTTGCTACAGGCCCATTTATAACAACCATCAATGATGTAATTGGTCTATTTATTTATTTCTTAATTGCTAAAATTATATTGTAATAAAATGAAAATTTTAATAACAGATAAAATTAGTACAGAATTACTAAGTCTTTTAAAAAAAAACAATATACAGTATAAGATTAACATAAATGATTCAAAAAGTAAAATTTTAGAAATAATAAATGAATTTGATGGTCTAATTGTTAGAAATAGATTAACAATAGATGCGAATTTTTTACATAAAGCAAAAAAAATCAAATTTATTGGAAGATATGGTTCTGGTATGGAACTAATTGATTTAACAACAGCTAAGCAATTAAATATTAATTGCTTCAATAGTGGTGAAGGTAATGCGAATGCAGTAGCAGAACATAACTTAGGGATGTTACTATCGTTGTTGAAAAATATTCATTCTTCATCTAAACAAGTTAGCAAGTTTATCTGGGACAGAGAGAATAATAGAGGTGTTGAAATTGAAGGATCAACAATTGGCGTCATTGGCTATGGTAACACTGGAAAAGCATTCTGTGATAAATTGATGAATTTTAATTGCAAAATAATAGTATACGATAAATACAAAAGTGGATTTGGAAATAATATAATCCGAGAAGATGAACTAGAATCAATATATAGAAATTGTAACATAATTAGCTTTCATATTCCATTAAACAAAGAAAATAAGTATATATTTTCAAAACAATTTATTGACAAAATGAATAAACCATTTTATTTATTAAACACTTCAAGAGGTGCTATTGTAAACACCTCAGATTTGATTGAAGGTTTGAAAATGAATAAAATTCTTGGAGCTGGCTTGGATGTAATTGAAAATGAAAACATCAATTTTAAAAATATAAAAATTAATCAAAATTTAAATTATTTAGTAAATTGTGAAAAAGTTATTTTAACTCCACACATAGCTGGACTTTCAATAAATGCTAATAAAAAAATTTCTAAGACTCTAATTAAAAAAATTCTAAAGCAAAAATGAAAAAAATAAGTGTTTTAATTATAATAATATTGATGTATTCAACAAAATCTAAATCGCAAAATGAAATAACAGATTTTTTAATTGGTAGTACTGCAACTTTTCAAAATGATACTGAGCAATTAATTGAAGGATATATGTCACCATTTGGAAAATGGTTTGGAACGGGCTTAAATGCTGGATGGTATAATACTGCAAAATCACATCAATTTCCAGGTTTTGATATAACCGGAGGTATCCACTTTATAACTGCTCCTCAAAACGCAACATCTTTTCAACCAATACTACAAAATTTTGTGATTAATAATGATAGTGGTAAACTTCCTACATTTATTGGTGATGCAACTAATACATCTATATTGTACACAAATCCATTAAATAATGAACTAGAGCCGCTATTTGATGCGCCTGGCGGAGTTGAAATTGGCACTGAATATCCTCTACCAATGCCTTTTATTCAGGGTAGTATTGGTTTAGTTAAAAAAACTGAAATTTTATTTCGTTTAGCTCCAAAAATAAATATTGAGGATTTGACAGCTGGATTTTGGGGAATTGGCCTAAAACATGACATCAAGCAATGGATTCCAGGATTAAATGTCATGCCCTTTGATTTTTCATTTTTAGGAGGTTATTCAAATTTAAATAGTAGTGTGAATTTTGATTATCCAGGACAAAATTTAGTTTTTGATGTAAAAGCATTTAATGCCAACTTTATTTTAAGTAAGAAAATTGCTTTTTTAACACCATATTTAGGATTTGGCTACCAGTATTCTTCTTCACACTTGGCTCTTGAAGGAGAGTATACAATATTGGATTGGGATGGGGAAGCTCTTATACCTGGAAGTGGCACTTCTTTAAAGGTAAACAATCCTTTTGACATCTCGTTTGGTGGAGTTAATGGACTCAAAGCAAATGCCGGAATCAGAATAAAACTACTATTATTTACAATTCATGCTGAATGGGCAGTGGCTGAATATAATATGTTTACTATTGGTATTGGACTAAATTCTGATATAGGATCAAAATTAATTGGGGGGTTAGTTGATTAAAAAATATATGTTCCAGAACTTTTCATATTATTATAATTCTTGACTAGAATCGGTATATTAAATTTCATTAAATACCTTATTGTATTAGGGTGAATAATTGTAGCTGTATTATCACAAATATTTATTGCATCCTGATATGATAACTCTTTATATAACTTAGCATGTGAGTTTTTTTTGGGATCCGAATCATAAACTCCGTCTACATCTTTAAATAAAATAATTTGATCAACATTAAACATTTTTCCAAAAATAGCAGCACTGTAATCGGACCCTTCTCTACCAAGAGTTGAGCGCTTTAAGTTGCTCGTTTTAATTACATCTAATGTAGAGGATTCACTAGCAATAAATCCTTGTGTTATGAAAATATTTTTTGAAATTTCTGAAAACATTTTTTTTTCTTTAAAACCATTTGAGTTATAAAAAGAAAAAGTGCTTTTATTAGGTTTAATACAATAATCAAACTTGGCTGATTGTGAGTTTAAATTCCATTTATGCGTTTTAATACTTAGTGCAGCATCAAAAATAATACTATCTATAGAATGCTTACTTAAAAAGTGTTGAATAATAATACATGAAATATATTCACCCACACAAATTCTAGTAGGATAATCTAACTCATTTGACTTTAAAAATTGGATAAAATTTAAATTGAAACATTGACCCTCAAATGAGGGGGCAATTGGCATTTGTATTAATTTTTCTTTTTGTTCTGTAGAAAATCCTAAGTCATTCATAAGAGATGATAAAAATTGATAAATTTCATCATATTTTTTTTGTTCAAGCATATTAGTTAATTTTCCAAAAGCAGATAATACTAATAGAATTTTTTCACCCTTAAATGAGTCTATAATTTTAGGTATTTTTTTTATTTCTTCGGAACTTTTTAAACAACCTCCACCAAACTTTAATATCTTCATTTGAATAATTAATTTTATTTTTGCAACTAAATATATTATTCTTTTTACTATTTAATATGAATCTTGCTACATTTTTAAATTCAAAAAAATATGATAATGAAATCAAAGAAATTCTAATTGCCATTCAAATTGGATCTATTGATTTATATAATAAATTGAATCAACAAGAAAGTGATTTATTTGGTTCCTTGGGACAAAAGAATATCCAAAATGAAGATGTCCAAAAATTAGATTTGATCGCTAATGATATTTTTATAAATAATTTCAAAAAAACCGATTGTATTCACAGTGTGCTTTCTGAAGAAGAGAAAGAAGTTAGAATATTAAATAATTCAGGGAGCCACTTAATTGCAATGGATCCGTTAGATGGGTCCTCTAATATTGATGTTAATATACCAGTTGGAAGTATTTTTTCAGTTTTGATGAATAATGAAGAAGGCTTTTTGCAAAAAGGGTCGTCGCAAAGATTAGCTTGCTATGTCATATATGGAACAGCTGCAATGCTAGTTTTTGCAATAGACAATGAAGCATATGGATTTAGTCTTAATATAAAGACATCCCAATATATATTGACTCACCCCAATATACAAACACCAAAGACAGGCTCTATATTTTCTATAAACGAAGGGAACTTAAATTCACTTACTAAATCTGTTGTAAATTATGTAAAATTCTGTAAAGAACTTAACTCAAATGGCAAAAGAACTCATACGGGGCGTTTTATTGGTTCTCTGGTAGCAGATTTTCACAGAAATATGTTAAAGGGGGGCATTTTCATATACTCTAAAACTAATGATAAACCTGAGGGACAATTAAGATTAATTTATGAATGTAATCCTATAGCTTTCATAGCCAAAGCAACGAATTCATTATCATCAAATTTAAAAGAAGAGATATTAGACGTGAAACCAGAACACATTCATCAAAGAACTCCATTTGTTGTTGGTTCTAGTGAAATGGTGCAAAAAATATTATCATTACAAATTAGTGAAAGAACATAAAATAATATCTTTATTTAAAGAAGATGAAAAAATTTTTCAGATTATTAATGAGCTAGAAAAAAATTCATCGTCCACAAAAATATTGTTAAAAAATATTACTTCCTCATTAAAAGCAATTGTAGCATCATCCATTGTTCATAAATCAAAAAATAATCATTTATTTATAATGGATAATTTAGAGGATGCATTATATTTTGTTGATGATATTAATAATACAACAGTAAAACATCAAGCGTTCTTATTTCCGTCTTCTAAAAGAATTAAAATGGGAGATAATAATATTCTATTAGAACGAATCGAGGTTTTAAAAACACTCACAAACAAAAAAAAGTATACAATTGTTACATATCCCGAAGCAATAAGAGAACTAATTATTGAAAAAAAAAACTTTACAAAAAGTCAATACAAACTAAAAAAAAATGATTTAATCAATCAAGATAACTTAATAATTAAGCTAGAAAAATTAGGTTATGAAAGTGTAGATGCAGTATTTGAGCCAGGTGAATTTTGTAGAAAAGGATTGATTCTTGATGTGTTTTCATTTGGAGAAGAGAACCCATGTCGAATATTGTTTGATGATGAAATAATTGAAGAAATACATTTCTTTAAAGTTAGTGACCAGCTTTCTATTAAAGAGACACAAGAATTTGACATTATCTCAAATATCCAAAAAGAAACTAAAAACAATCTCAATGCAACACTATTTTCATATATATCAGAAAAAAGTGTTCTTTGGATAAACAATGTAGGTAGGTTATTAAATGATGGAGATGAAGGGATAAACGATATTGGTAGTGAAAATTTAAATAAATTAATAAATAATTATCCTAGGGTTTATTCTGGCAATATAAATGAAATTAACTATTCAAGAATATTTGATTTTCAATCTCAAACACAGCCATCATTTAATAAAAGTTTTGAGCTTTTAATAAAGCATCTTTCAGAATACAAATCAAAGGGTTACAAATGCTTTATTACCACGTCTTCTAAAAGTCAATTGAATAGATTGGAAAATATTTTTCTCAATCAAAATAATTTAGTTGAAATTCTTGAATTGCCAAATTCATTAAAATCTGGTTTTAAGGATCATAAAAATAAAATCATTTTATATACTGACCATCAAATTTTTGAGCGACATCATCAATATAAATCAAAAAGAATATATAAAACAAATAACACAACAAGTATAAAAAGTTTAACTGATTTAAAAAAGGGAGACTATGTTACTCATTTTGACTATGGTGTGGGAATGTTTGACGGTTTAAGGGTTAAAAAGGTTAATAACAATACACAAGAATCCATAAGAATTATATACAAAAACAAAGACGTATTATACATCAGTATTCATGCTTTACACAAAATAGCTAAATACAAAAATTATGACCAACAAACTAACTTAGATAAGTTAGGTTCTCCAAGGTGGAAAAAGTTAAAAGAAAAAGTTAAAAGAAAAATTAAAACAGTAGCTTTTGATTTAATCCAACTTTATGCGAAAAGAAAAATGACAAAAGGATTTGCATTTTCGCCAGACACATATTTACAAAATGAACTTGAAGCATCTTTTATTTTTCAAGATACTGAAGATCAAATTAAAATTACAAGGGAAATAAAAGATGATATGGAATCAGTGTCTCCGATGGACCGACTAGTATGTGGAGACGTGGGATTTGGTAAAACTGAGCTGGCAATTAGAGCAGCTTTTAAAGCAGTAGCAGATAACAAACAAGTGGCAGTTTTAGTGCCAACTACTATACTTGCTTTACAACATTTTAAAACTTTTAAAAAAAGACTTGAAAATTTTCCATGTAACATACAATACTTAAATAGGTTTACTTTAAAGAAAAAAGCGGTGGATATTTTAGATGAATTATCAAGTGGTAGGGTTGATGTTATTATTGGAACACATAGATTAATTAGCAAAGATGTGAAATTTAAGGATTTAGGGCTACTAGTGGTAGATGAAGAACAAAAATTTGGTGTATCTACTAAAGATAAACTGAAAACTTTAAAAGAACATGTAGATACTTTAACTCTTACAGCTACTCCAATACCAAGAACATTAGAATTTTCTTTAATGGGGTCTAGGGATTTGTCAATAATGACTTCATATCCGAAAAACAGAAATCCTATTGAAACTGTAATTTCCTCATTTAATCAAGAACTAATCAAGGAATTAATTACTAATGAAATTGGAAGAAACGGACAAGTATTTTTTGTTCACAACAGAGTAGCAAATATAGAAGAAATGCATATAATATTGTCTAATTTGTGCCCAAATATAAGTATGAGATTTTCGCATGGACAAATGGAAGCAAAAAAGTTAGAAGAAACAATATTAGATTTTATTCACGGAAAATTTGATGTACTAATAACCACTACAATTATAGAAAATGGTTTAGATGTGCCAAATGCAAATACTATCATTATTAACGATGCTCAAAATTTTGGATTGGCAGACTTACATCAAATGAGAGGACGGGTAGGAAGATCTAATAAAAAAGCCTTTTGCTATTTGCTGACGCCGCCTTTTAATAAAATGAAAGACAGTGCAGTAAAAAGACTTAATGCAATATGCAATTTTTCAAGCTTAGGAGATGGTTTTAATATTGCAATGAAAGACTTAGAGATAAGAGGAGCTGGTAATATGCTTGGAGCAGAACAATCAGGTTTTATTGAAGATATGGGATTTGCAAGTTATCAAAAACTATTAGACGAGGCAATTAGTGAATTAAAGGAAAAAAAATTCAAGTCTATTACTTTACAGTCGAAAGCAAAAAATAGTATTCAATGTACTATTGAAACGGATTTAGAATTATTTATTCCTGGTGATTACATCTATAATAGTACAGAGCGCGTGAATTTATATAAAAGAATAAGTGATTTAAAATCAGATGATGAAGTAGATAATTTGGAGAAAGAATTAATTGATCGTTTTGGTAAATTGCCTCATGCAACTTTTGAATTATTAAAATCTATTAAACTAAGAATTCTTGCGCAACAATTAAACTGTGATAAAATAATACTTAAACAAAGTAAAATGATTGCTTCATTTAGAATGAATAAGGAAAAAAGCATTAATGATATAATCATAAATAATATGATGAAAATAATTCAAGAATCTACTCTTAACAAGTATTCTATTAAAGAAAATGATGGTAAATTAAAATTATATGCTAATAATATTAAAAATCTTGATGAGACAATTAATATTATGAATGATTTAAAAAAATAATTCAAAATATTGTTTTAAAATTGCATACATGAACAAAATATTTTACTTATTTATTATCAGTTTTTCTTTAGTTTTTTCCCAAGAAAATATTACCATTTCTGGTGACATTAGAGACAAAGAAACTGGAGAAACATTAATTGGTGCCACAATATATATTCCACAAATCCAAAAAGGAACAACATCTAATAGCTATGGTTTTTTTTCAATTACTGTTCCACTTGAAGAATACAAAATTGAAATTTCATATGTGGGTTATATAACTCAAATAATTAATTATGACAATGAGATAGCTTATGAAAATTTATCAATTGAACTTCAATCAGATAAAAATATTTTAGTAGAAATTGAACTAAATGACAAAAGACAAGATGTTAATATAAAAAGTACAGACATAGGAAAAGTAGAACTAGAAGTCAAACAAATAAATCAAATACCTGTAATTGGAGGAGAAAAAGATATCCTTAAGACCATACAGTTGCTCCCGGGAATACAATCAGGAGGAGAAGGCACTGCAGGGTTTTATGTTAGGGGGGGTGGACCTGACCAAAATTTAATATTATTAGACGAAGCTGTAGTCTATAATGCATCTCATTTATTTGGTTTCTTTTCTGTATTTAATAATGATGCCATTAATAATATTGAATTAATTAAAGGTTCCATGCCAGCTAATTATGGCGGTAGATTATCATCTGTTTTAGATATTAATATGAAAAATGGAAATAATAAGAAATTTGGAGCAGAGGGGGGTATTAGCTTAATTTCATCTCGACTAACCTTAGAGGGGCCGATTAAAAAAGATACTAGCTCTTTTATTATTTCAGGTCGAAGAACATATTTTGATATCTTGGCAAAACCATATATAGATACTACATCATTTGCTGGCAGTGGTTATTTTTTTTATGACCTAACTACTAAAGCAAATTATACCCTATCAAAAAAAGATAGGCTATATCTTAGTGGTTATTTTGGAAGGGATGTTTTCTCTTTTAATAGTAGGGATTGGGGATTTAATTTAAGTATGCCGTGGGGGAATAAAACTGCATCACTAAGATGGAATCATTTATTTAATAGTCAACTATTTATGAATACTTCAATCATATTTACTGACTATAGATTTGAACTTAATGCTTCTTATGAAGGGGATGGTGTTAACTACGAAAGTGAAATTTTTTCTGGTATAAGGGATTGGAATATAAAAAGTGACATTAGCTACTTTCCAGAAAAACATAAAATTAAAATAGGAGCAAACTATACTTTCCATAAATTTAACCCTACAAGTTTTTATGTTCAATACAATGATAGTATTTCCGAAAATATTATCAATTATTATGCACACGAATATGCATTTTATATAAACGATGAGTACTCATTATCTGAAAGATTAGTAGTTAATGCTGGTTTACGTCACTCTGGTTTTCTACAGACCGGGCCTTTTACAAGATATGTTAGAAACAACTCCGGTTTAATTGGCCAAGTTGCCATCGTAGATAGTATAAATTATAAAAAAGGGGAACCTGTTAAGTATTATGGAGGATTTGAACCTAGATTTTCAATGCGTTATCTAATAAATTCTACTTCATCGTTTAAAATAGGTTGCACTCAAAATTATCAATATATTCATTTATCTTCCTTTGGATCATCTAATCTACCAACTGATTTATGGTTACCCAGCTCAGATGTTGTAAAACCTCAATTAGGTAGACAGATATCAGCTGGATACTATAAAAACTTCCAGGAAAATAATTATGAAACATCTGCCGAGCTTTATTATAAGTCAATGAAAAATTTAGTTGAATATGAAGATAATTATACACCTGGTAGCTCTTCAGATAATCCAGATAATTATTTAACTTTTGGAAACGGTGAATCATATGGTTTAGAATTATTTTTTGCTAAAAGAACTGGAAATTTAAATGGGTGGATTGGATATACATTATCTAAAACAACTAGAGAATTTGATGAGCTAAATAACGGTAAATGGTTTTATGCAAAGTATGATAGGACCCATGATATTTCTTTAGTTATGAATTACCAACTAAGTAAAAGACTTAATTTCTCCACAGTCTTTGTTTATGCAACAGGTAATTCATCTACTCTTCCCGAGTCTATATATTTTATTAATGGAGAACCAATACTTGAATGGGGCTCAAGAAATAGCTACAGAATGGAACCATATCATAGGATGGACGTTTCATTAACTTTAAATAGCAAAGAAAATAAAAAATTTAAATCTAGCTGGACATTATCTGTATACAATGTATATAATAGAAAAAATCCATATTTTATTCAATTTAACCAAGAAGGAACTCCAAGTCAAATTGGATCAAATGAACAAGAAACAGTACAGATTAAAGCTGAGCAAGTTTCATTATTTCCTATTATTCCTTCAATTGCTTGGAATTTTAAATTTTAAACTATGAAAAAAATAAACTTTATTCTCTTAATAATTCTTTTCAGTTCATGTACTGAGGAAATAGATATACCTATTACCAGTACTAATAGTGATATTGTTGTTCAAGGTTTTATTGAGAATGGTAAAACAGCAAAAATTCTTTTAACTAAAAATATGCCTATTAATCAACCATACTCTACGCAAGAATTATTAGATTCCAAAATAGATGATGCTTTAGTGACAATAAGTTCAAATAACATCATAGATACATTGAATTTAGATTTTGGATTCACTGATACATGGGCATACAATTATTCGGGAAGCAAATTAACTGGTGAAGAAGGGAGTAGCTATTTATTAGAAATAAAAAGAGGTGATGATTATATTTGGGCAAACACAACAATACCTGAATTCACACCAATAGTTACCGAAGAAATTCAATATATCATGCGCCCTACATCAGAAGGGGATCCTGCTGAAGGATGCTACGCTTTTCTAAGATTACCTATTGCAGATGCTGATTCAATTGGTAACTGTTGGCAAATATCATCCAAAAGATGTTGGGATGTTTCTTATACGCCAATGGCTGGTGGAGAAAGAGGTTTATATAATGATGAATATATCAATGGGTGGAACACAAAAATAGATGTATATCCTGGAGTTGGTTATTGGTCTTCATATGATGATGAAGATGATAATAGCTATTCTGATGAATCAAATTGTTTTGAAACAGTTGTTGATGGTTGTAGTGGTGCGACAGATGCTTTTTGGAGTGTTGGTGAAAATTTTAATCTTAAATTTTCGTCCATTGACAGAAATAGTTGGGACTTTTGGGTTTCATTATTAACTAATAATCCTGGTAGTCCATTTGGATCGCCATCACAAGCAAAGAGTAATATTAATGGAGGTTTTGGTGTATTCTCAGGGATGTCTTCGGGTTGGTATGAGCTGGAAATTCCTGAAAATTTATCAATTGATATTACTGAATAGACTATAATCCTAAAGACTTTTCAATTCCTTTTGATCCACCCAAAAGGTGTTCAATAGGGTTTTCTAAAGCTTCTTTAATTGCAACTAAAAATCCAACAGATTCTCTTCCATCAATTACTCTGTGGTCATACGAAAGAGCTAAATACATCATTGGACATATTTTAATTTCTTGATCAATGACAATTGCTCTATCTACAATATTATGCATCCCTAATATTGCGGACTGAGGAGGATTGATAATAGGAGTAGATAACATAGAGCCAAATACTCCACCATTTGTAATAGTAAATGTTCCTCCAGTCATTTCACTTAAAGAAATACTCCCTTCTCTAGCTTTTTGTGCTAAATTTTGTATTTCTTGTTCAACTGTGTAGAAAGATAATTTACTTACGTTTCTTAAAACAGGTACCATTAATCCTTTAGGAGAACTAACTGCAATTGAAATGTCTATAAAATCAAAGCTAACTAAATCATCACCATCAATCATAGAATTTACATTTGGAAATAATTGAAGCGACCTAGAAACGCTTTTTGTGAAAAAAGACATATAACCTAACTTACAATCGTGTTTCTTTTGAAATGCTTCTTTATATTTATTTCTAATTGAATTAATTTCAGACATATTGACTTCATTAAATGTGGTCAACATCGCAGTATCATTTTTAACACTTACTAATCTGGTAGCTAGTTTTCGTCTTAAAGTTGATAATCTTGTTCTACTTTCTCCTCTTTCTCTTTTAACTCCTCCCATTGCTGGTTTACTTTGTATCACATCTTGTTTAGTTATTCTACCATGCTTTCCAGATCCAAAAACATCAACAATATTATTTTCTTTCATTATTTTTTTTGCCGCGGGAGAAGCAATCTTTGACGGATTATAATTATTAGGAGATTGTGTAGTATTTGTTCGTGGTTTTGTATTAGTATTTTTAGATTTTTTATCTGAATTATCGATACTACAAATGACGTCACCGACAGAAATCGTGATTTCAGCTTCCTTAAGAATTTTAATTTTTCCACTATCGTCTGCACTTATAGTTAAAGTGGCTTTATCTGAATCAATTTCACAAATTTCTTGATCTTTCTCAACATAATCTCCATCTTTTACTAACCACGCTGAAATTTCAACTTCTGTAATAGATTCGCCAGGACTAGGAACTTTTATTTCTATCATAACATTTTATTTATTTAAATACTTTGTTTATAATTTTCTCTTGTCTTTCGTGATACCTACTACTAGAACCACTTGCAGGGGAAGCACTTTCTTCTCGAGAAATTAACTCTATTTTTAATTTAAGTGATCTAAAATGATCCATTACATGAAACCAAGGGCCCATATTTTTTGGTTCTTCTTGTACCCAAATATATTTATTTGCTTTTTTATAATTATTAATTATTGTATCAAGTTTTCTTTTTGGAAAAGGATATAATTGTTCAATCCTTATGATTGCAGTTAAACAATCTTTTAAAGAGTCTCTCTTTTTATCTAATTCATAATAAAGCTTTCCACTTGTAAACACCAAAGTTTTTATTTTTTCATGATGTGTTTTTTTATCATCAATTACTTCTAAAAAAGAACCTTCACTTAAATCAGAAAGTGTAGAAATACATTTAGGATGCCTTAATAAACTTTTAGGTGAAAATAAGACCAGAGGTTTTCTAAATGTTCTTTTCATTTGTCGTCTTAGCATGTGATAAAGATTAGATGGCGTAGTGCAGTTTATAATTTGCATATTATTTTGAGCACATAATTGTAGAAACCTTTCCATTCTAGCACTTGAGTGCTCTGCCCCTTGACCTTCGTAACCATGAGGCAAATATAATACTAACCCATTTTGTAAATTCCATTTTTCTTCAGCTGAAGAAATATATTGATCAATAATAATCTGAGCTCCATTACAAAAATCGCCAAATTGCGCTTCCCAAATTGTTAATCCATGTGGTTTAGCTGCTGAATAACCATATTCAAACCCCAGTACAGCATACTCAGATAAAAAGGAGTTGTAAATTTTCAATTCAGTGTTCTGAGAATTTAAGGAATTGAAAATATTTACCTTTGTTTCACTATTTTCACTTTTAATAATTGCATGCCGATGGGAAAAAGTACCCCTTTCAACATCTTGACCTGAAATTCTTATTGGAACCCCCTCCGCTAATAGTGTGCCATATGCTAATAATTCAGCCATACCCCAATCTAGCCTACCCTCTCCTTCAAGCATTTTTAGCCTATCATTAAATAATTTTTTAGTTTTTTTATAAAAATTATGATCATTAGGTAATTCACAAATTTTTTTTCCAATTTCTATTAGATTGGATTTGTTAAATTTAGTATCGACCTCTAACAAAAAATCTAATGGCTTTGCCTTATTGAGGCCTTGCCAATTATCTTTAACAATGGATATAATAGTAGTTTTTTTTCTTTCTTTAGCTTTCTGGTAATGGTCTTCCAAAATTGTTAAAAATTCATTTTCTATATTTTGAATTTCACCCTCTGAAATACTTTTTTCATTTAATAATTTTTGAACATATATTTTTTGTGGGTTTAAATGTTTTTCTATTAACTTATATAAGTTAGGTTGAGTAAACTTTGGTTCATCTCCTTCATTATGACCATATTTTCTATAGCAAAGTAGATCAATAAATACATCTTTTTTAAATTGTTGTCTATAGGCAACAGCAAAATCTATTGTATGCATCACCGCCTCCACATCATCACCATTAACATGTAATACAGGAGATAAAATGGTCTTTGCTACATCAGTACAATAAGTACTTGATCTTCCATCAAGGTAGTTTGTGGTAAACCCTACTTGATTATTTATAACTATATGAATAGTTCCGCCTGTAGAATAGCCATCAAGTTGGGACATTTGTATTAATTCATACACAACACCCTGTCCAGCAATTGCTGCATCTCCATGAATTAAAACGGGAATTAATTTCGAACTATTGCCACTATATTTTTTATCAATTTTGGATCTAGCTATCCCTTGGACAACAGGGCCAACTGCTTCTAAATGAGATGGATTAGGTGCCAAACTAATTTCAACTTGCCCCCCATTTAATACTTGTTTTTTACAATTGTATCCAAGATGATATTTTACATCCCCATCAAATTCATCATCCTCATATATTACGCCTTCAAACTCATTAAACATTCTGGAGAAAGGTTTGTTAAAAATATTAGCTAATACACTAAGTCTCCCTCTGTGAGCCATTCCAAATACAAATTCTTTAACTCCTTGATCTGCTCCTTTATTTATCATATGATCAATTGAGGGAATAATAGATTCAGCGCCTTCAATAGAAAAACGTTTTTGACCAACGTATTTTTTATGTAAAAATTTTTCGAAACTTACACATGCTGTCAATTTTTCTAAAATGATTTTTTTTTGCAAATTGTTGAATTCTGGTTGATTATTATTTTTATGAATAAATTTTTTAATCCACTCTACTTCATTTTTTTCTCTTATATATATATACTCTACACCGATAGACTGACAATAAACAGACTCTAAATGAATAAGAATATGCGAAAGAGTTGTAGGACCAAGGCCCACTTCATTTCCTGCTTGGAAAATAGTTTGAAGATCTTCATTATTTAATTCAAAATTTTTAAAATCTAATTTTGGTGAATAAACTCTTCTTTCACGAACTGGGTTTGTTTTAGTAAATAAATGCCCTCTTTTACGAAAATCTTCAATTAATGATATAACTTGAAATTCTTTAGAAATCTTAATTGGAAGTTCATTCTTTAGGGGCTCATATGGCTCACTTGCAAATTCATAACCTTGAAAGAAACTACGCCAATGAGTGTCAATTGAATCAGGATCTTTTTGATACTGGTTATACAGTTTGTCATAAAAAGAAATATGTAAACTACCTAAAAACGAGTACTTATCCATTAATATTATTTTAATCAAAATTACGTTTTTATGAATTTCTATTCATAAAAAAAAAAGAAAATTTTCAATATCTAACAAATTGAACAAAATTATATTTAACAGATTTGATTAAGTTTTTTTTAAAAAAATATTAAAGTTTGGCACGGCATTTGTTTTATACATGGTGGATGTGAACAAAAAAGTTTAACTAGAAAAATAAAAGAATATGAAAAATTTTAACCAAATCGTTGCTATAGGAATAATAGTACTATGCTCCATGTCAATCTCTACTGCACAAAATCAAGGACCTGTTTTGGCTGAAAAATTAGAAACTCCTGAAACAATTGTTAAACAAACACTTCAAAAAAGATCACTAATGTGGATCGAAGGGCAATGGAAAATTGAAAATAATCAATATATATGGGTAAGTGGTCATTGGGCAACTAAAAAAATTGGATACGTCTTTATAAATGGCAAATGGACTAAAAACTCAAAAGGATGGGTATGGACTGAAGGATACTGGAAAGAAATTGCCCTTAATAAATGGATGAACCTTTACGCTTAAAAATATAAACCTAAAATTTAATAAAAATGAAAAAAATAAATCAACTTAAACTGATGACAATAACATTGCTATTGTTCTCTAATATAACATTTGGTCAAAAATTAATAGATGATCAATCAACAATTAACAATCAAATAGTACAGAAACTAAATACACCTACTAAAATGTGGGTAAATGGCCACTGGGAAACTACAACAGATGGAAAAAGAATGTGGAAAAAGGGCCACTGGAGTTTTGAAGAAAAATCATTTCAACAAAAATCTGAGATTTTTAGAAGAAAAATGATGAAACGTCAAAAAGCATAAATTAGTTCAATTATTAGTTTTTTTTTATTTAATTAAAAAGAGAGTGACATCACTCTCTTTTTTTTTATCTTATATTTTTTAATTTTAATAAACTCGTATGATTCCTCACGAAATTATTACTCCCTTTTCACTTGAATGGTGGATTTTTAATACTATCAATGTTATAGTAATTTACTTTATATTAATTGCAGCGAAACAAATATCTAAAAAGAGTCAAGCCATACTTACAAAATCTCTAGCAATTATATTTATCTCTGAATTTTTTATTATGGATTGGCTACATATGTTTAATGGAATATGGACTGTAAAAGACTCATTACCCTTACACTTGTGTTCTATCATGTGGTTTCTGAGTATTTACTTTTTTTTATTAAAAAAACAATGGGCATTTGAAATGTTATTGTTTATTGGTATGCCTGGAGCTGTTCATTCTTTGTTAACTCCTGAGCTTACTCACGGAGGGGATCTATTGCATAAAATAGATTTTTTTATTGGTCATGGTGGATTAGTTTTAGCACCATTATATGGTATTTATGCTTTTGAGATGTGGCCCAAAAAAAATGGGTGGTGGAAAACTTTTTTAAAACTACAAATTATAGTCTTATGTGTTTTTTTTGCAAATTATTTATTTGATTCCAACTACATGTATTTATCTTATCCACCCATTGCAAATAATCCCCTAATACCTAGGGGTGATTCTTTTTTTGCTGACTGGCCATATTATATTCTTATTTTTGAAATCGCTATCTTGATTCATGTGATTTGCATTAATTTTATTTGTTCAAAAATCAAAAAATCAATCTAAATCTAAAATTGTTTCTCTTAGAATAAGATCTGTTTTCTTAATTTTTCCATCATTTGTTAATGCTGTTAAATTAGGTTCTTCTAGAACAGATTCAAATATGTTTTTAATTGTATAGCAATTTTCAAATCCTTTACCATAACTTTGTTCAAAGCAGAGCCTTTGAAAAATTTGATCATCTTCTTTGTATATATATATCATAGCATCCAGTGCTTTACCCAATTTAAAACATCTTTTAGTTTGAATATAAAAATTTGCAAAATCTATTTTAAATAGATCATAATCGACATGTGTAACACTTACCAAGTATTCCGAAATTGGCTGACTCAAAATAGACTTGCTGTTATATTCTTCTGAATTGATTCTATTAAAACTGGCTGGTTGTATATTATACTTTTGTAGCACAATCAACACATATCTATCAAATAATAATTTATTTATTTGATCTTTATTCAAATCTTCAATAGATTCATTATTTGTATTCTTCAAGGCTTTATATTCAGCAATGGATATTTCTTTTTGTACTTCAGCAATATTTGGTGCAGAAAAATCATCATTATTAAATGGCACTCTTTTAGCAAGTCTTTTATAAATCCATCTTGATTCACCAGAGGGAAGAGTTACACTAAACCATTTGTCATTTTCACCATTTATTATATATATTTCATTGTTAAATGCGTGTCCAACTATTGGTGATGAAGTAGTTGGTAACATTCTAATATTAATATCCGGACGATTGATTTGAATATACTCTTGTGATTTTAAAGAGCAAACGATAAATAATAATATAAGAATAAACTTTGTATTCATTTTAAAAAAAGATAAATATAATAAAATTGTTATATAATAATCTGCAAAATTGAATTTCTAATTATAGTAGAATGAGTATTCCTTTTTGTATAATTTTATAATAAAAATATTATACAAAATATTGTTGGTTTATAAAAAAAGTGTAATTTTGTAGTAATAAATTATTCTATTATTATGAAAAACTACATACTTCCCATTAGCTTATTATTCTTCATAAGCCCCTTTACAATAAAAGCGCAATGTACAATTTATGATGCAACAGACTGTCAGTGCTTAGATCCTAGTCAAGTAGATTGCGACTTATTACCGGACATAACTTTATCTTGGTATGCTTTAATGTACCAGTCTGGAAACGGGACTGGAGCTGGGCCAACTGAGTATGCTCAATCAGGTGAAGGTGATAATAATGGTAGATTAAGAATTGATGCATCAACACCTAATGATGGCTATGGACCACTAACTGTAAGAGGTGTTGATGAAAATGGATATTCATACTTTATTTGTGGTAGTGATACAATTGTGAATACAAGCCCTAATTATAATCTTTCTGGCTTTACTTGTGATAATGGTGAAACTCCTAGGCAAATTACTTTCCAAAGAATATATCATAGAAATGCGGATGGTACAATGTCATACTACGATCGAATGGCAGGAAGTATGACTTATCACGCTGACCATGGGCATAATCATAGCGATGATTGGGGTGTTTTTACTCTTAGAACCATGGATGAAAACGACCCTAATCCATTAAATTGGCCAATTGTTAGCGACGGTGCGAAACTAGGATTTTGTCTTATGGACTACGGCACTTGTGGATCTAATACTGAATCAACATATTATGGACATTGTCGTGACGAAAACAGATATAGTCCTGATTACTTAGAAGCATTCCCAGAATTTAATGATGGAACAAATGGTGGGACTGTAAAATATAATAGCGATTTTCCCAACTTTGGCTTAGGGGGTGGAAATTATGGATGTAGTCCTATAGAGCAAGGTATTTCTGCTGGTTATTTAGATCTTTATGGCGAATGGTTGTCAGAACAATGGATTAACCTTGATCCAGGTCTGTGTAACGGAACATATTGGATAGTTGGTGAAGTAGACCGAAATAATAACTACCTTGAATCTAACGAGGACAATAACTGGACTGCTATACCTGTTTCATTAACAAAACAAATTGATGGAAATGGCTACAATATTGAAATAATCGCTGATAACACAAATGTTTGCCAGGGAGAGGTTGTAACATTAACTGCTGAAAGCAGTATTGTTGATCAGTATATTTGGTCTAACAATGCCACTACTCAATCAATTACTGTATCTGAAAGCGGGAATTACAGCTTAACTACATCAAGCGTTTGTGGAGAAAGCACATCTGAAGTAGTTTCAGTTAATATAATGTCCGTTGATGACCCCATATCAAACGACCTAACAATCTTTGAGGGAGAGAGTGCAGTTTTAAATGCAACTGGCTCAGGGGATATCATATGGCAAAACTCTAATGGAGAAATTATTACTTATGGAAATGAATTTATTTCTGAAGCTTTGTATGAAAACACTACATTCATAGCAATTAATTCTGAGGTGCTTGTGGCTGGCATTGAAAATGAAAATACTGGAGCATTAGAGCATGAAGGCGAAAGTGATTATAGCAGTGGGGTATATAATGGGGGTTTACTCTTTGATTGCTTAGAACCATTCACCCTTAATAGTGTTGATGTCTATACAGACTACCCAGGAGAAAGAATTATTGAACTAAGAGGCACCAATGGTGAGGTTTTACAACAAATTAATGTTGATGTTCCAGCAACTGGTGATGATACTTACACAATAAATTTAAATTGGTATATAGAGGCTGGAGATCAATACTTAATTACGACTAATACAGAACAAAATAATATTCTCTTTGAAGGTGAAAATAATCCGTTTTTCAGAAGAACGACTGACAATCTACCAAACTTTCCATACACAGTTGATGATATATTAGAGATAACTGAAGGATATTACGATGGAGTAGACCAAGCTGGAAGTGGATCATCCACATCATATTACTATTATTTTTACAATTGGGATATTAGTACTGATGGAAAAATGTGCTATAGTAGCCCTGTTGAAGTAAATGTTAGTGTTATTAATCCTTGTTCAAGCACAGTTTATTTATCTAACGCATTAGTGCAGGATGTTCAATGTAATGGACAAGCAAATGGGTCTATCAATATAGAGGTAAATGGCGGAACACCAGGATACACTTATTTATGGACAGCAGCAAATGGAGGGGATGTAACTGGACAAGAAAATAATGAAGACCTCAGTAATTTAAAAGCTGGTGAGTATACTATATCAATTACTGATACGAATAATTGTCCAGCATATACACAAACATTTATAATTACTGCACCTGAAATTCTTGGCATAGATATTACTGAAACTCTACCATTATGCAATAATGATGGCGAATTAGACTTGTATGTACAAGGCGGAACTGCTCCATATACATATCAGTGGTCTACTGCCAACGGAGGCGTGATTCCTGCTGGACAAGCTAATATGCAAGATTTAACTAATTTAGTTTCAGGAGTATATTCAATTGTTGTTACTGATGCGAATGGATGTTCAACGCCTTCAAATGGAGTAAACCTAGTCTTGTATGATGATGATGGTGATAGTTACGGAAACGCTTGTGATAACTGCCCAAATATTTGGAATCCTAATCAAATTGATACAGATAACGATGGATTAGGTGATGAGTGCGATCCAATGCCTCTTTCAATTGAAGAGATTACAAATAGTTTGTTTTCGGTGTTTCCAAATCCAGCAACTGACATTGTAAATATATCATTTAATGAAAATATTGAAAATACGCAAATCAGTCTATTTAATAACTTAGGAGAATTAGTAGAAGTTATTTATAGTGGTGCGATTTACTCCAATCAAATAATTAGTGTAGAAACTAAAAAATTAACATCAGGCGTTTATATAATACACTGTGTAAATGAGAATAACACTATCAAACAAGCATTTACTATAAATAAATAATTCATATATATGTGTAGATTTAATAAAATATATTACTTAATATATTTATTAAGTCTACATATCTTTTCCCAAGACCTGAATAATATTACTATATATAACACTGGGAATTCTGATCTTCCTTATAACAAAATAAACTGCCTTGAAATTGATATAGAAGGAAGACTATGGATTGGGAGCGAGAATGGACTTTCTGTATTTAATCAAAATACTAACAATTGGTTCAATTTTGATGCAAGTAATTCTGATGGGGGATTACCTTCTAATTCGATTAAGTCACTTGCCGCATCATCTCAACAAGATTTATATATAGGAACAAATCAAGGGGTATCTAAAATATCTTGGATTGATAATACATCAGATTTAATATGGGAAAGCAACTATGCATCAGAATGCAGTCCAGCAAATGATAATTTAATTAAAGCTTTATTATATACAAATGGTTTATGGGCTGGTTCTTTAGATGGGTTATGTATTGAAAATTTAGGACCCAAAAACACATGGATGATTCAAAACACTCAGGCAAATCTATTATCTAATAATATAACTAGTATAAAATATAATCCAAATAACGGTATAATTGGTATTGGAACAATGAATGGGGGTTTATCTTTATTTGACGGAGTATTTACAAATTATTACTCCTCAAACTCAGCAATTTTAGATAATACTATACTAGACCTTGATTTTGATCAAAATAACAACATAATTGTTTGTACTCCTCAAGCTGGCTTAGGTGTTTTAACTTGGTCAGGATCTTGGGTATGGTTTAACTATATCAACTCATCTATACCTACTAATAGTCTTAAAAATATAGTGGTTGATAGTAATAATAATTTATGGATATCTACACTTGAAGAAGGGTTAATTCATTATAAAAATGGTATATTTTATCACTTCACTACTGACAACTCTAACCTTCCTGAAAACAAAATCAATTGTATGCTATTTGACCAAAACAATGACTTATGGCTTGGAACAGATAATAATGGGGTAATAAAAATAACTAATCCAACTCTAAGCACTAGTAACAAAATCAACACACATGCTATTCATTCAAAAATAATTGATGGCGATCTACATATAAAATGTGTTGAAGAATCATTACTAGAAATTTATAATACAAATAGCAAAAAAATAATAGCTATTAAACTTAATCCTGGAAACAATTACATTAGCATGGGCAAATACCCACCAGGATTCTATCTTGTGAACACAATGAGTTCTAAATATAGAATTACCCAAAAAATCATAAAACTCTAATCTAGATTTGTATAATAAGCAATACTAACAATTTGTTTAATGTTAACATTAACAAGGGAATAAAATGCATTTTTACCCCTTTTCTCAGCCTTGATTACATTAATTTTTCTAAGAACAGCCAAATGCAATGACATAACTGGTTGTTCAACTGATAATGCAATTGATATATCATTGACGGACATATAACTATGATGAGAGAGTAATCGAATAATTTTAATCCGAATAGGGTGTCCAATAGATTTTAATAGGACTGCTATATGATTAATTTTATTATCGCTCATCGTCATAGTTTTTTTCTTAATCGAGCAACTGGTATATTCATTTGTTCTCTATATTTAGCAACTGTTCTTCTTGCTATTTGATATCCTTGATTATTTAAATAATCTACTAGAGCTTGATCATTTAATGGTAAATTGCTCGCCTCCTGACTAATTTTATCTTTAATAATACTTTTGATTTGTTTTACAGAAACACTTTCACCATCAACCTTTGACATAGATTCTGAGAAATAATATCTTAATGATTTTATACCGTAAGGAGTTTCAACATATTTACTATTTACAACTCTTGAAATAGTAGAGATGTCCATATTAATTTGATCTGCAACATCTTTTAAAATCATAGGGGATATGTCTTTTTCATCACCACTTAGAAAATATTTTTTTTGCAAATTTATAATGCTTGTCATTGTTGATATTAAAGTTTGTTGTCTTTTCTGAATAGCGTTTATAAACCAACGTGCTGTATCTATCTTCTGTTTAACAAATAATATAGCTTGTTTTGTTTCTTTATTAACTTCACCACCTGTTTCTTTATATAAATTTAGCATATTTGCATAATCTTTACTTATATTAAGCGAGGGGGCGTTTCTAGAATTAAGAGAAAAATCAATTTTATCATCGTGAATTGAAATCGTAAAATCTGGTATTATTTGTTCAGTATACTTAGTTTGATTAGTATTAGAAGCAGGTTTAGGATTTAGTTTTTCTATTTCTAGAATAGATTTTTTTAACCGATCGCTATTTATTTGAAATTTATCACAAATTTTTTGATAGTGTTTATTAACAAACTGCTTAAAACTATTCTTAATAATATTAGAAGCAAAAATTATGTCCTCTGTTTGTTCCTTACGATTAAGTTGTAATAATAAACATTCTTGTAAATCATGAGCACCTATGCCCGGGGGATCAAATTTTTGGACAATTGATAAAATATGTTGAATTTCTTTATTGTCACAAATAAGATTTTCCTTGAAAACTAAATCATCTATAATTTCATCAGTACTTCTTCTAATATATCCATCTTCATCAATACATCCAATAATATATTCTGCAATTATTTTTTCTTTCTCATCAAGCTTTACTTCAGATAATTGTTCTTTAAGCATGTCAAAATGTGTGTGACCGCCAACAATAGGAATACTTTCATTTTTATCTTCATCAGATGAATTATTTGTATATAGTTTGTAGCTAGGTATTTCATCATCAGAAATATATTGATCTATATCAAAGTCCCGCTCATTTTCAGATTTGATATCACTTTCATCAAAATTAGATACATCATTGTTTTCTATTGTTTCTGATGATAAAGTATCATTATCAAGGGCAGGATTGGTTTCTATTTCATCTTTAACCTTTTGTTCTAGTTCAAGAGTAGATAATTCAATTAACTTCATCAACTGGATTTGTTGAGGAGAAAGCTTTTGCTGTAAAGATTGTTCTAATGATTGTTTCACCATAAAAATTAAAATTCTATATGCGATGGAAACCTAGGAAATGGTATTACGTCTCTTATATTATTCATTCCTGTTATAAACTGGACTAGTCTCTCAAAACCTAATCCAAAACCACTATGGGGAACCGTGCCAAATTTTCTTGTTTCTAAATACCACCAAAGTTCTTTTTCTGGAATTGACATTTCTGACATTCTTGACTGCAAAATATTTAGACGTTCTTCACGTTGTGATCCGCCAATAATTTCACCAATACCAGGAAACAAAACATCCATAGCTCCAACTGTTTTATTATCATCATTTAGTCTCATGTAAAAAGCTTTTATGCTCTTTGGATAATCTATAATAACAATTGGTTTTTTAAATTCCTTCTCAACCAAAAATCTTTCATGTTCAGATTGTAAATCTAACCCCCAATCAATCACAGGATATTGAAATTTATTTTTTTTATTTTTTTTAGAATTCTTTAAAATATTAAATGCGTCTGTATATGAAATAATTTGAAAATCTGTATTAATTATATTTTCAATTGTCTTAAGTAGGTTTTCTGGTGACCTATCTTCTTTTTTTAATGTTTGCTCTTCATTTTCCTTTCTTTTTGATAAAAAACTAATATCATCTAAATAATTTTCTAAAATATAATTAGAAACATATTTTAGCATTGAACTGGCAAGTTTGATATTTTGATTTAAATCATAAAAAGCAACTTCTGGCTCTACCATCCAAAATTCTGCGAGATGTCGAGAAGTGTTGGAGTTTTCAGCTCTAAATGTTGGGCCAAAAGTATAAACTTGAGACAAGCCTAATGCTGCAAGTTCCGCTTCTAATTGTCCAGAAACTGTTAAATTTGCTTGTTGTCCAAAAAAATCATCTTTATAATCAACATCACCATCCGAATTAAATGATAAATTATTCATATTTAATGATGTAACCTTAAACATTTCTCCTGCTCCTTCAGCATCTGCACTTGTAATAATTGGAGTATTTATGTAATAGAAATTTTTTTCGTTGAAAAATTTATGAATAGCAAAGCTAAGGCCATGTCTAATTCTAAAAACTGAACTAAAAGTTTTTGTTCTAAATCTTAAATGAGAATTTTGTCTTAAGAATTCTAATGAATGTTTTTTGGGCTGAATTGGATAGTGTTCAGGGTCGGCGATACCTAAGACACGAATGCTTTTAGCAATCAATTCAACACTTTGACCCTTACCCTCGGACCTAATCAATGTCCCTATAACCGAAATACTCGCACCAGTATTTATTTCTTTTAAAATATCTTCAAATTTATCTGTTATCTCAACAATTATTTGTAAATCATGAATACACGATCCATCATTTAAAATAACAAAAGAAACACTTTTACTTCCTCTTTTATTACGCACCCAACCTGAAACCGAAAATTCTTGGTTAAAAGACGTACTATTCAAAATATCTTTTATGGCAATTCTATTCATAATTACAAAGTTAATTTTTTAGAACTAAAGATTGTATATATAAATTTAATTATATTGGTTTTATTTTTTGATAAAAAAGATTTTGAGATGATTCTACTTAAAAACATTAATTCTCCTGCCGATTTAAAGTTGTTAAACAAAACACAACTTCCACAAGTCTGCAAGGAACTTAGAGAATTTATCATTGATGTTGTTTCAAAAAATGGCGGACACTTTGGGGCCAGTCTTGGGGTAATAGAACTAACTGTAGCTCTCCATTATGTTTTTGAAACACCTAAAGATTTAATAGTTTGGGATGTGGGTCACCAAGCGTATGGGCATAAGATACTCACAGGCCGAAGAGATGTATTTCATACAAATAGAAAAAAAAATGGAATTAGTGGATTTCCGAAAATACAAGAAAGCGAATATGATACTTTTGGTGTAGGACATTCATCAACATCAATTGGAGCTTGTCTAGGTATGTCAATTGCATCAAGATTACAAAATAAAAATGACAAGCAACATATAGCTGTTATTGGCGATGGTGCTTTAACGGGGGGACAAGCATTTGAAGCTCTTAATCATGCAGGAATTGAAAATTCTAATTTAATTGTAATTCTTAATGATAATTGTATGTCGATTGACCCAAACGTTGGTGCATTAAAAGATTACTTGCTTAAAATTAGTACTTCCAAGACTTATAATAAGATGCGAAATGAAATCTGGGACTTATTAAGTAAATTAAGTAAGATTGGTGATAGCACAAAGAATATTGTGAAAAAAGTCGAAAACGCACTAAAGGGCATTTTGCTTAAACACAGTAATTACTTTGAGTCACTTAATTTTAGATATTTTGGCCCAATAGATGGGCATAATCTCGAGCAACTAGAATCAACACTAAGAGATTTAAAAAATATACCTGGACCAAAAATTTTACATTGTCTTACCACAAAGGGAAAAGGATATAATTTAGCGGAAAAAAATCAAACTAAATGGCACGCACCTGGTTTATTTGATAAAGATTCTGGCAAAATAAATATATCACTAAATACACAAAATAAATACACAAAATATCAGGATGTATTTGGATTATCAATAATTGAATTAGCAAAAAAAAATAAAAAAATAGTTGGCATTACCCCAGCCATGCCCTCCGGTTCTTCTTTAAAATATATGATGGAAGAGATGCCAGAAAGGGCATTTGATGTAGGCATCGCGGAACAACATGCTGTAACTTTTGCTGCTGGATTAGCTGCCCAAGGTTTAATCCCCTTTTGTAATATTTATTCTACATTTTTACAAAGAGGTTATGACCAATTAATTCATGATGTAGCTATACAAAATTTACATGTAATTTTTTGTTTAGATAGAGCAGGACTTGTTGGTGAAGATGGAGCAACACATCAAGGTGTATTTGATTTAGCTTATTTGCGTTGCATTCCAAATATGATTATTGCTGCACCATTAAATGAATTAGAATTACGTAATTTAATGTATACTGCTCAAGTAACAAAAAAACCATTTGCGATAAGATATCCTCGTGGCAAAGGAATAAAAGAAAATTGGAGAGCACCCTTTAAAGAGTTAAAAGTGGGTCAAGGTCAAATAATTAATGAGGGAGATGAAATTGCTATTATTTCAATTGGACATATTGGAAATATGATTATAGAAATTACGGATGAATTTAAATCTAAAAACATTAATATTGGGCATTATGACATTAGATTTTTAAAACCCTTAGATTATGAGCTTCTTCATAGAATATTAAAAAAATATAAAACTATTTTCACTATTGAAGATGGCTGTTTAAATGGTGGTATGGGGTCAGCTATAATGGAATTTAAAAGTGATTATAATTATATTAATAAAACTTTTAGATTTGGAGTTCCTGACAAATTTATTGAACACGGATCTCAAGAAGAACAACGTAAAGAATGTGGTTTTGACAAAAAATCAATTATACATTGTATAGAAAAACTTATAGAACAAAAATAATTTTAAAGCTTATTTTCTTCCATAAATTTAGTTGTATACTCCCCCTTAATGAAATCTTTATGTTCCATGAGTTTTTGGTGAAAGGGAATGGTTGTTTTTATTCCTTCGATGATAAACTCGCTCAGCGCCCTCTTCATTTTTGAAATTGCTTCTTCTCTTGTTTGAGCAACAGTAATTAATTTTCCAATCATAGAATCATAATATGGAGGAATACTATAACCTGTATAAACATGTGTATCAACACGAATTCCATGACCACCAGGTTTATACACATTTGTGATTAATCCTGGACAAGGCATAAAATTATTTTCTGCATCTTCAGCATTAATTCTACATTCAATTGCATGCAGAACTGGTTTATAATTTTTTCCTGAAATTTTAATTCCTGCAGCAACTTTTATCTGCTCACTTATTAGATCATAATTAATCACTTCTTCAGTTACTGGATGTTCTACTTGAATCCTAGTATTCATTTCCATAAAATAAAAATTTCTATGCTTATCTACCAAAAATTCAACAGTTCCAACTCCCTCATATTTGATACTTTTTACAGCTTTAATTGCAGCTTTGCCCATATTATTTCTTAAATCATCCGTCATGAATGGAGATGGTGCTTCTTCAACTAATTTCTGATGGCGTCTTTGTATAGAACAATCTCGTTCAGATAAATGACAAGCGTTACCAAATTGATCACCAATTACTTGTATTTCAATATGACGTGGTTCTTCAATGAGTTTTTCTAAATACATATCATCATTACCAAAACCTGCAAGTGCTTCTTTTTTTGCCTCGTTCCAAGATTTTTGTAAATCTTTTTTATTCCAAACTGCTCGCATTCCTTTGCCACCGCCCCCTGCTGAAGCTTTTAACATAACAGGGTACCCCATTTTATTTGCAAGTTTTTTAACATCATCAAAGTTTTCTATTATACCATCTGATCCAGGTATTACAGGTACACCTGCTTTTTTCATTGTTTCTTTAGCTACTGCTTTGTCTCCCATTTTATTGATCATATCAGAAGAGGCACCGATAAATTTAATTTCATGTTCGTGACAAATTTGTGAAAACTGAGAGTTTTCGGCAAGAAAACCATATCCAGGATGTATAGCATCCGAATTTGTTATTTCTGCAGCTGCAATTATATTAGGTATACTGAGATAAGAATCTGAGCTTTGAGGCGGACCAATACATACAGCTTCATCAGCAAATTTAACATGTAAACTTTCTGCGTCAGCAGTAGAATAAACTGCTACAGTTTTTATACCCATCTCTTTGCATGTATTAATCACACGCAAAGCAATTTCACCTCTGTTTGCTATTAAGATTTTTTTAAACATATAATTTAGCTTGGATCAACGATAAAAAGAGTTTGATCGTATTCAACTGGAGACATATCATCAACTAACACTTTTACCACCGTTCCTGTAATTTCAGATTCAATTTCATTAAATAATTTCATTGCTTCAACAATACCTACTACAGATCCTGTTTCGATTTTATCTCCTACATTTACAAATGGATCTTTTTCAGGGCTAGGTCGACGATAAAAGGTTCCAATTATAGGAGATTTAATCTCAAGATAATTATTTTCATTTGATTTTTGTTTATTTGATTCATTTACAACTTCTTTTTCTTGAACAGTGGGAACTGGAGAAATTTGTGGTGGAGGAATATATGTGTTGTGAGTCGGAGAAATTGCAGAAGGTGAAGCAATTATTGTAGGTGATTCTGAACTAATCTTGCCTTTTGGAGGAGATTTAATGCAAATTTTAACATCTCCCATTTCTAAGTCCACTTCAGTAGCACCTGACTTAGCGACAAATTTTATGAGTTCTTGAATTTGTTTAAAGTTCATAGTTGTAAAAAATTAAAAAAGCTAAAAATAGTCACTTTTTTAAAAAAATACAGAAAAATTGAGGTTTTATTAAAAAAAAAAGACTGTTTTTTATCAAAAATCAAAAAAAATAATAAAAAGGATACTATTAATAATTTCACATATATAGCGAGAACTATTTTCTCCAAGTTAAATACATAGCACCCCACGTAAAACCGCCACCAAAAGATGCAAGGATTAAATTATCTCCATTCTTTAATTTATTCTCCCAATCTGCCAAACATAATGGAATCGTTGCAGCAGTGGTGTTGCCATATTTTTGAATATTTATCATGACTTTGCTAGAATCTATCTGCATTCTTTTAGCAGTAGCATCAATTATGCGAAGATTAGCCTGATGGGGAACCAACCAGTCAACATCTTCGCCACATAAATGATTTCTTTTCATAATTTCTTCTGATACATCTGCCATTTTTGTTACTGCAAACTTAAAAACAGTTTTACCATCTTGATAGGCATAGTGCTGTTTGTTTTTTATTGTTTCTATGCTAGCTGGATTTAACGATCCACCTGCAACCATTTTTAAATAATCTCCCCCAGATCCATCAATCTTTAATACAGAATCTTGAATTCCTGGCTGATCAGATGGTTCTAATAAAACAGCTCCTGCTCCATCACCAAAAAGCACACAAGTTTGTCTATCAGAGTAATCGATAATAGATGACATTTTATCTGCTCCCACAACAATAACCTTATTATAAATGCCTGATGAAATATATTTTGAGCCACAATCTAGAGCAAATAAAAAACCAGAACAAGCTGCTGACAAATCAAAACCAAAGGCATTTTTTGCTCCAACTTTATTTGCAATTAAACATGCTGTTGAAGGGAATAACATATCTGGGGTAACAGTTGCACAAATAATCAAATCAATTTCATTGGGATCAACACCTGTCTTTGATAAAAGTTTATTTATAGCACCAACAGCCATGTCAGATGTTGCTAGCTTTGGGTCTTTTAATATTCTTCTTTCTTTTATACCTGTTCTAGTAGTAATCCACTCATCTGATGTATCAACTATCTTTGATAAATCATAATTTGTTAACACATCATTTGGAACCCAACCAGCTACAGCTGATATACTTACATGATTAGCTTTCATCATAACAATTTAAAAAATAAATATATCGCAAAATATGTGAAAATTGATATTTAGTTGAAAAAAGAGTACAAAAAAATAATAAACTACTCTGCTATCAACTTACCTTTATAATATAACTTACCCTCATGTGTATAAGCGCGATGAAAAACGTGCGAAACACCAGTAGTTGGACATATGGCTACAACAGGCTCGTTAGCTTTATAATGTGTCCTTCTCTTATCTCGTCTTGTTTTAGATATTTTTCTTTTTGGGTGTGCCATTGTAAAATATAATTTGGTCTGCAAATATAAAAAAAAAATAGAACTGATAAAGTTACTTATCGTTTTTTCATAATTAATTATCTTGATATTCTGTTTTGAAAAACTCTAATTCCAAAATTTATTGTTGATAACAATGACGATTCATCTGCTAAGCCTTTGGCAGCTATATCATATGCAACACCGTGATCAGGCGAAACTCTAACAACAGGCAATCCAGCAGTATAGTTTACACCCGTACCAAATGAAAGTGTTTTAAAAGGGATCAGTGCCTGATCATGATACATTGCTAAAACAATATCATATTTTGTATAATTTTTAGTTCCAAAAAAAGCATCTGCAGAAAAGGGGCCAAAAACAAATTTTCTTGAAATATTAAATTCATCAATAACAGGAGAAATTATTTCATTATCTTCTTTGCCAATCAAACCTTCATCCCCCGAATGAGGATTTAGACTTAAAACCGCAATTTTAGGAATTTTAATTAAAAAATCTCTTTGACACACCTTCTTTAATATTTGTATTTTTTCTTTAAGAAGATTTTTTGTAACCATAGAAGATACTGCCGATATAGGCACGTGATTAGTTAGGGTGGCTATTTTAAATTGATCATTGCACAAAAGCATGATATTAGGGGTGTTATTAAATGATTCAGCAAAATATTCAGTATGTCCAACAAAATTGTTGAGAGTAATTGAAATATTTTTTTTATTAACTGGAAGTGTTACTATAAAATCTATATGTTGTTTTTTAAAATCATTAATAACTAGATTAATTGACCTGACAGCTATTTGACTAGCAATTTTCGTACTTAAACCTGGATTCAATGTCAAACTGGTGTTTAAAAAACTAATGATGTTAAGTTGATTAGGAGCAGCTTCTAATGAATTGTTAATTAATTTAAATGAAAAATTTACATCTTGAAATTGTTGAACATAGAAATTAAAAACTTGTAACGGAACATATAAAATAGGAATACAAAAATTAAATAATTTTGAATTTTGAAAAACCTTAATTACAGTTTCCAAACCTATTCCATTTATATCGCCGCAAGTTATTCCTAAAAATATTTTTTTTTTCATAAACTTAATCGCCTAAACTTGCAATAAAATGAGTTAATAAACGAACTCCTACACCCGTACCCCCTTGACTATGGTACAAGTACTTACTTTTAAAAAAAGTTACTCCAGCAATATCTAAATGAATCCAGGGGTAGTCGACAAATTTTTCCAAGAATTTACCCGCGGTAATATGTCCTCCCTCTGGGCCGCCTATATTTTTAATATCAGCAATGGAGGATTCCAACTCTTCATGATAATCATCCCAAAATGGTTGGACCGCAATTCTTTCACCAACGAAATTACCTGAATCTAATAACCTTTGCATATTCTCACTAAAATGACCAAAAAATTCTTTTGAGTGATTTTCCATAGCTACAATTCCATATTTTCCGATTGTCCTTGATGCAGCACCTGTAAGAGTAGCTACATCTATGACCAATTCTGGGGAATATCGCTTTGCATAATGAAGAGCATCTGCCATAATTAATCTACCCTCAGCATCAGTATTTAAAACCTCAACCCTCTTGCCACTCATCATTGTAATTACGTCACCAGGAACATATGCTGCACCACCAGGTCTATTTTCAACAGCAGGGATTAAACCAATAACATAACAATTAGCTTTTGATACAGCTAATGAATAAATTGCTCCAATAACAGCTGCAGCGCCGCCCATATCACACTTCATTATATCCATAGAATTTAAAGTAGGTTTTAGACTAAGACCGCCGGTATCATACATGACACCTTTACCAACTAAAACAACTGGATTTTTACTTTTTGATTTTTTAGATTTATAGGTCAGAATATTAAAGGTTGGTTTTTCTAGAGATCCTTTATTAACACCTAAAACACCTCCCATTTTTAACTTTTTAATTTGATTTTCATCTAGGACTTTGAGAGAAAATCCAGCTTCTTTTGCAAGCTTTTTTAGCTCACGTGAAAGCATGGTTGCATTTAAGTGGGAAAGAGGTTGATTAACCAAATCTCTAGCCAAATATGTGCCAGAAATTGCTGCTGAATTTATTTTATTTTGAATATTAGTGTGAATTTCAAAAGTATTATTACTGCTATGTGATTTATGCTTGTTAAAGCGATAATTTGAAAGAATAAAACCCTCAAGAAAATTATCCAGAATAATTAAAGAGATATTGTGAGATTTTTTATAATACTCAAAAGAAATGCTTTTAATTTTTTTGCTTGTGTGATAGCTTTTATTTAAACATAGTAAAAATGTATGTATGGCGGCTCCCTCTCTTCGAAATAAATCATGATATTTTATAGAACCTTTTTCCAAATCTCGTATATAATTTATTGGAATAGCAAATTTCAATGTAAACTCACCGTCTAAATACCAATTAATTTTTGCAGAATTAACACACTCGTATAATATGACCTTAAATTTCATATAGTAGTATTTTAAAATTACTTTTGTGTCTAAAATAGACAATTATAAATTTTAATAAAAGATGTTTACCGGAATTATAGAAGATGTTGGCAAGGTAAAGAAAATACAAAAGGATCAAACAAATATTTTAATTACAATTAATTGTAGTTTTACAAACGAACTACAAGTCAACCAAAGTATCGCTCACAATGGCATATGTCTTAGTGTCAAAAGTGTCAAGAGACAAACTTACACTGTATGTGCAATTAAAGAAACAATTAATAAATCTAACATTAAAGATTTAAAAATAAACGACTCTATTAATTTAGAAAGATGTATGGCAATTGGAAGTAGAATGGATGGACATATAGTTCAAGGACACGTAGATTGTACAGCCGTTTGTTTAGATATCAAAAATTTTAGTGGAAGTTGGTTATTTACTTTTAAATACCCTCAAATCTATCAAAAATATCTTATTGAAAAGGGATCAATATCAGTAAATGGTGTAAGCTTAACAATTGCTAAAATCAAAGATAAATCAAATACCTTCTCAGTTGCTATAATTCCATATACATTTAAAAATACGAACTTTCATGAACTAGAAATAGGCTCAAAAGTAAATTTAGAGTTCGATATTGTTTCAAAACAAATAAATAGATTAATTAATTTGAATTCTTTTGCTAGTGTTCTTTTGAAAAAATAGTAATATCTCCTGAATAAAATTCTTTTTGATTTAAGCCCATATTATATACTTCTAAGGTATAAAAATAAATTCCATCTGTAACAAAATCTAAATTGCTTTGATATCTATTAGGTAAAATAGATGAAATACTTTTTGCATGATTTGTCTTTCTACCATCCCACCATACACCATTTAAACCATAAGAAGGATTCATATATACAATTCTGCCCCACTTGTTGTAGACATATAAAACACTTTGGCTGTAAACTGCAGGTGAAATATCATAAATTGCAAAAACATCATTAATTCCATCTCCATTTGGCGAAAAACTATTAGGAATTGTTAATGGACATGAAACTCCAACTTCTACTATATCACTAGTTCCACAACTATTAAATTTGAAGCGATATAATCCATACTCTGAGACAATAGCTTCAGTACTTGTTGAATTAGGTGAAGTTATATTAGCTATTGATGGGCCAGAAACCTGTTCCCACGTTCCACCTAATTCATCAATAGTGATTGCATATAAATTGATATTAAAATAGCAATTTTGATGTCCTTGTGCTACTAAATTTGGCTTTTGGTTTTCAAAAAATAATGTAAGGGTATCTGCTGCACCTCCACATCCAATATAAACAATATCATAACTACCAAAGTCTGGAACACTTATCAAAACTGAATTTGAATTATTATTAATCTTAACGTCTTGATTTAAGGTTAACCACTCTCCATCAAATAGTGATTCAACAATAACTTCTGCCTCTAGTTTACAGTAAATAATACCAGGATCTTGAATAATAGGATTAGTTTCTAACATACTTACCATCATTGTTTCAACCTGACCACAACCATTGTAATTAAATACATAATCTCCATACTCGTCTACAATTACAGAAGTATTCAGGCCAGTAGAATTACTGAAAAGGGCATCCCCTGGTCCCGAAGCCAATTCCCAATATCCTGGGTCACCTGCAACCTCAGCGGTAAGATCAAAGCTATCTAAACAACTTACTTCTGCTGGGCCTTGTAAGACTGGAAGTATTGAATTCATACTTACAACGATAGATGTTGTGGTTCCAC
>PBGD01000003.1 GCA_002718895.1 Flavobacteriales bacterium | reverse complement strand
AGTTCAAGTCTGCCCGAGACTACTAATGGGGGATTAGCTCAGCTGGCTAGAGCGCCTGCCTTGCACGCAGGAGGTCGTCGGTTCGACTCCGACATTCTCCACAAAAAGCAGGTCTTGTACCTGCTTTTTTTTTAAAAAAACATTTATGAAACAAATATACATTACTCTATTTTTATTTCTCATATGTACATCTTCTGTAACTAGTCAAAAAGATTTAACTCTTGAAGATGCAGTTTTAAAAAGATGGAATTTATTATCTCCTAAAAAACTAAAATCTTTAAGTTGGAATAGTGAAATTGATAATTTTTCATATTTAAAATCTGATTCTGTCCTATATATTTGTGACCACACTAATACTATTAAGGATTCCCTTTTACTCAAAGATCTTTCATTTTCTCTTTCTGGTGAAGAAAACCTAAGTCATTTCCCATCAATTAAGTGGATTAATTCACACACTATTCATTTTATGAATGAAAAAAAGTATTATAGCTTCAATACAAAAAGGCCTCGTAAATCAAATTTTTTATTTGAGCTTGATGAAAGTGCATTAAATATTGATTTTAACTCTCAACGTAATTGGTGTGCATATACTAAAGATAATAATCTATATATTGTTGATTTAGCTAATAATCATCTTTCAATAACAAATGAATCCAATCCAGATATAGTTGTTGGCGCCCCAGTGCATAGATACGAGTTTGGAATTTACAAAGGTACATTTTGGTCTAATTCAGGAGATAAAATCGCTTTTTATAAAAAAGACGAGTCTATGGTAATGGATTATCCCCTCTTAGATATTGCTAATAATGGTACTAATTCAAATATAATTAAATATCCAATGGCAGGGACCGAGAGTCATCATGTATCAATTGGAATTTTTGATATAAAAAAAAATAAAACTATATATCTTAAAACAGGAGAACCTAAAGAGCAGTATCTAACCAATATTAGTTGGGGTCCAAATGATAATTTTATATATGTAGTTCTTTTGAATAGAGATCAAAATCATTTAAAACTTAATAAATATAGTGTAAAAGATGGTAGACTTATTGCAACTCTTCTTGAAGAAAAAAGTGATAAATATGTTCAACCACTTCATCCTATAGAGTTCATATCAAACAATCAATTTTTATGGCGTTCTGAACGAAATGGTGCTGATAATTTATTTTTATATAATATTGATGGAGAATTCATTAAAAATATTTTAGATAAAAAATATTTAATAAAAGATTATTACGGTTGTAAGGACGGAATTATTTATTTTTCATCTTTTACTTCTGATGGCTTAGGGGTTGATTTGTGGCATGTTAATTTGAATAAAAAATATCAAAAAAAAATAGTTGCTGATGGTAATTATCATCATTTTGCATTAAGTCCTTCAAAAAATTTTTTTATTGATAAGTACTCAAGTACTTCCATTCCATTAGTAACTAGAATTATTAATAATAAAGGCAACATTGTTACAGAGCTTTTAAAGTCTAACAACCCGCTTTCTGATTACAAAATAGGAGAATTAGAATTATTTAAAATCAAAACAGAAGCCAATATCAAACTTAATGCAAGAATTATAAAACCTTATAATTTTGATAAAAAAATCAAATATCCAGTTTTATTTTATGTCTATAATGGTCCTGGTGTACAACTTATTAATAATAGATGGTTAGGTGGCGCACCTCTTTGGATGTATTATTTAGCTAATCAAGGCTATATTGTTTTTACTCTTGACGGAAGAGGATCAGAAAATAGAGGAAGAGATTTTGAACAAGCTATATATGGAGAACTTGGAAATATAGAAATGATTGATCAAATGAAAGGTTATAATTATTTAACTAAACAAAGTTACGTAGATCATAAACGAATAGCGGTTCATGGATGGAGTTACGGCGGTTTTATGGCTACAAATTTACTATTGAATTATCCAGATTTTTTCACATGTGGTGTGGCAGGGGGACCAGTAACTAACTGGAATTATTATGAAATAATGTACACTGAAAGATATATGAGCCATCCAAATAAAAATTCTCATGGATATGATTCAACAAATTTAATTAATAAGGTATCCCAATTAAAAAATCCATTATTAATGATTCATGGTTTAATTGATGATATAGTTGTTCCTCAACATTCATTAGATTTTGTAACAAAAGCTATTGATAACAATATTAAAATTGATTACTTTATTTATCCAGATCACCCTCATAATGTTAGGGGAAAAGATCGTTTGCACTTAATTCAAAAAATAATTGATTATATTAGATTACATAATAAATAAAATATGTTTAGATTATCTTCCCTCTTAATTATTATTTTTTTATTTTCTTGCTCTAAAGAAAATGAAGAAGAATATTTTGATTTTTTAGAATGTAATACTGAAAATATATATTACAATGCAATAGAAGCTGAAAGATCTATTTCCACTATTATATCTAATAAATGTGCAGGTTGTCATGGACCTAATTCCTCTATTCCTTTAGATTATAATATGATTTCATATTATAATCTAAGTGATATCGTATATGGAATTGATCCTAATATATCCCAAATGCCGCCCATGGGACATCCCCAATTAACTGATTGTGAAAAAGAAAAAATTGCAATATGGGTAAATAATAATATGCCTGAAAATGAATAGAATGTATTTCATGATATTGACGGTAATTATACCATTTGTTTCATTTGCGCAGATGGATCTAGAATCTTTATTACCTATAAACAATAATAGTCAAATTGTAATAAATACTTTTAAATCTACTAGAATTATCAATAGTCACTCTGTTGAATTATTTGAACCCAACCAATTGGATCTGCGAATTTCTCATAGGTTTGGACAATTAAACGGAGGCTTGTACGAGCTTTATGGACTAGATCAAGCAAAAGTTAGAGTAGGTTTTGAATATGGTTTAATCAACAACTTGATGATTGGTTTTGGTAGAAGTACATATGATAAAACTTATGATGGATTTTTAAAAGTACTATTAATTCAACAAAAAAAAGATTCTAATTTTTTGCCTTTTTCAGTTGTGTTTTTTTCAAATGTTGCTGTTAATTCTTTAAAAAAAGATTTACATACTAATTCAAATGGTCACTCCCATGCTATTAAGTATCCATTTCAATCTAGACTATCCTTTTCACATCAACTTTTGATTGCTTCAAAAATTAATAGAAAATTATCCATTCAATTGATGCCATCATTAGTTCATTTTAATATGGTTGAATTTATGAATCAACATAATCAATCATTTCTGATTGGCGGAGGTTTCAGATATTTAATAAGTAAAAGTATTTCAATTAATTCAGAATATTTTTTTCGACTTAATCCATCTGATTATGATAAAAGCAATTATAATAATTCATTTTCTTTTGGTGTTGATATTGAAACAGGTGGCCATGTTTTTCAGCTTCATTTAACAAATTCGATGCCCATGCATGAGTCTGGATTTTTAACAAGAACATACGGTTCTTGGTCGGAAGGTGGAGTTCATTTTGGATTTAACATTAGTAGAGAATTTAAATTATAATTATGCGTTTTTTAATTTTAACCCTTATTCCTTTTATTTCATTCGCCCAAAACTTTTTTGTTGATGATTCAAAAATTTCATTTTTTTCATGGGCCCCATTAGAAAATATTTCTGCTGTCTCTGACAAGTTGGAAGGAGTTGTGAATTTTGAAACTGGAGATTTTTTTTTCAGGATACCAATTAATACATTTATTTTTCCTTCATCTTTAATGCAGAAACATTTTAATGAAAAGTATATGGAGTCAGATGTATATGAATTTTCAACATTTAAAGGAAAGTTTTCTGAAAATATATTTTTATCTGATGACACCACTCAATTCATTTTATCAAATGGCATATTAAGTATTCATGGTCAAGAAAAAAATGTAAGCATCAAGACAGAATTAGTTACTCAAGATAGTTTAGTCAATTTTTCATCTAACTTTAATGTTTTCTTAAAAGATTATAAAATTAAAGTTCCAAAAATTGTTAGAATGAATATTGCTGATACAATTGCAGTTAATGTTTCTGGAAGTTTAATAAAAAAATAAATCTATTGTTTAATTATTCTATAGATTGATTGAGTATTATTTGTTTTAACTTCTAAAAAATATAAACCATCTCTGTTTTTACCTAAATCTAGTTTAAAATTTTCTAAAGTATTATTAGTATTTATTTTTTTTATTAATTGCCCAGTGCTACTATAAACTAAAATATCATTAATAAAATTTTGATATGAATTAATTTCAAATATTCCTTTTGATGGATTTGGTCTAATTGAAATTTCTAATTTTTTTTCTGTAATAGTTACATTGTTATTGTCATTGTTATATATCTCTATGTCATCAATAAATATATTGTTCCCTCTTAAATTAGTAGTCTCAAATTTTAACATTATTTCTTGGGATAAATAATTGCTTAGATTAATTATTGTATCACGCCATTGATCATTGTTTTGTGGGATGAAATTAGGTGTTACTATATTAAATGAGCTTAAATCATCTCCACCGCTTTGAAATATTGTGTCATTAAAACTTGCACCACAATTTGTAGACACATAGACTGTTAAAGTATCTTGTTTAGATGAATTATTTGCTTTTTGATAAGCATATTTAAAACGGATAAAAGTAGTGTCCATGTTTAAAACAATGTTGGGACTAATGAGTGCATCTTTTTGTTGAGCTCTTGGATTATATCCTGATAAATTCACATAAGCAGCTATATTATTTTGCATGTTAGATTGTGTAGAAATTGTATCCCAAGTTCTATAATAATCATTATTTTCTATGTGCCAGTCATTCTCTTTAATTCCGTTTTCAAAATCTTCATGATATGGTGTTTCAAATAAGGGTTTATGTTTAAATCTAATCATTTTTTGATTATTGTGATAGTCATTTTCTACTAATGAATTGATAGTATTGACTTTAAACATATACTCATTATCACCATAATTTTCAATTTCTATATTTGGGATTTGAATAGAAGTGAATTCGTAAGGTCCTAAATCAGTGTTAAATATTAAGGAATCAACATCCATATTATATGCATATTCTTTAAAACTAACTTTTAGTTGCGGTATAATAGAATCTGTATGGTTAAAAATATTTAGTACAGGGTTTAAATATTGTTGACAATTAATTCTTTGAGGTTGATTACTTACATTAATTAATTCTATTCCATTATTTATTTTTGGTGCTTCAGGGATGTAATTATTTGAAAGATAATTAAATGCTGCATATGCGTCAATAATTCCCATACCGTATATATTGTCTTCTCCTAATTCTCCTAAATCATTTGCTGTATTATAAAGTGCCAGGAGTATTTCTTCCCCTGACAGAAATGGAAAAGCTTCTTTTAATAATAATACTGCTCCAGAAACGTGAGGCGAAGCCATTGAAGTGCCTGAAATTGTATTAAACCCGTCATTTCCCCATGCAGATCGAATATTTTGACCTGGAGCAACAACTTCGGGGTATATTGATAATGACCCTTCACCAGGACACTGAGTAGGACCTCTGCAAGAAAATGTACTAATTAATAAGTCTTGATTGTTAGCATTTATACTTCCAACACAAAAAGTGTTGACTAAATTTGAATTAATTCTTTGAGGAGATCTTACGCCTGTATTATTAGGTCCATTATTTCCAGCAGAAAAAATATTGGCTATACCTGCAGCTTCAATTACGTTCATTAATTCCACAGCATATCCATCACATTGAAATGTGTCTATTTCATTATACCATCTCCAAGAGTTATTTATAACATCAGGAACATCATGGTAAGTTGATAGGTCATTATCAGGATTTAGAGCCCATTCAAATGATGTGATCATATCCTGTATTGGAGGTAGTGTTTCAACTGTTGAAGTAACAAAGTCATTTGCAATCCAATATGCATTAAAAGCAATTCCAATAGTGTCATTCGATGGTGCTACTAAGCCTGCTATTGTACCTAATGTGTGTGTTCCATGATCACTAATATGTCCATTTGGATAGTCACTAAAATATCCATCCCAACATTGATTCATAGGGTAAAAATTTGCAAAAAACCCTTTTTTATATGCAGGGTGTTCAGGCCAAACCCCAGTATCATAATTAAAAACTAATCCACCTCTCCCGGTATAGCCCATGTCCCATAAAGGACGCACATTGATGGCTTCAATTCCTGGTTCAGTGCCATTTTCAATTTCTATGTTATTATGTGAGTCATTATTAAAGTATTCAATTATATCAGCTTGAGTATTTTGTAAATTAATTATTTGAATATCTGAATGATTTGAAATTGAATCAATTAGATTTTTTCTTGCTTCGAGAAAAATGCAATTAATAATCCATGATGAAGTTAGGTTTTGATAATCTTCACTATTTTTAATAAAATTTAAAATGTCTTTTTGAGTCTCATTGGCGATGCTTTGCATTCTTTGACAAATAATAGATGCCCTTTGTTTTACAGGTGTTTTAGAATTATTAAATTCTTCCTTAATTTTTAAGACATCGAAATCATCTTTAATTTCAATAACTATTGGAATATACTCATCCAATCTTGTATTGTTCATTTCATCAATCAATGATTTATTTAATACTCCTTGTGCACAGGTTATATACTGAAATAATATTAAATTAGTTATTAATAGTACATGCTTCATGTTTTAGTTTATGATTTGTAATACAAAATATAGTAATTTAAGAGCATTATTTTTAATTTTTTCTATATGTTTATTTTTTTCTTCATGTAAAAAAGATATATATGGATGTATTGATTTAAATGCTGACAATTATGATTCTGATGCCACAATAAATGATAAAAGTTGTATTTACACTAATCTGACTCTTAATTTTGATAATCTTGTTGACGGTTCTGCCATAATTTATGGGAACAATAATTTTTTATTTCATAATGTAAATGGAACTAATTATAGTGTATCCAAAATAAAATATGTTATTAGTGATTTGAAATTATATTTTCAAAATGATGAAATAGTACAATTTGATGAAATAATATTTTTTAACTCCGACAATAATGAAACATCGTCTTATATATTTAACAATTTACCAGGTTTATGTATTGGTATGGAATTTAGATTTGGTTTATCAGCTGAAAACAACATAGATTTGCTATATATTAATGAAGACTATAATTTCCATGATTTAATGGATTGGCCTAATTCATTTGGTCAAAGTACATCATCAGTTAATCAGCTGGGCGGCTATCATTATATGCAAGTAGATGGTAGGTATATTGATGATCAAGGTCAACAAAAAGGATATAGTCTCCATACTGGTCCTACAAATGGTCAGGATTTTTCAATTTTGTATCCAAAATTTGATTTTCCTCCATCTGCTGAAATTACATTGGTAATGAATATTAATAACTGGTATGATAATCCCATTCATGATATTAAACCTTCAATAATGGATGATATTCAAACACAAACAAATTTATTTGAAAATGCAAATAATGTTTTTTCAATAATCACTCAGTATTAATTCATGAAAAAAAAAATCTATTTTTTTACAACTATATTTATTTTAATTCACTCATGTGATAAATATGAACCTAAATGCATGCCGGGGTGTACAGATCCTCTTGCATGTAATTTTAATATAAATGCTCAGGAAGATGATGGATCTTGTGTATATAGTGATGAATGGCCTTGTAATTATCAACCAACTTCAAATGTAATTGTTGAGCCTGTTTTAGGGTTCCCATTACCTAATAATTCTTTTGAAAATCCACTAACTGAGGCTGGTATTAATCTAGGTAGACACTTGTTTTATGATCCGATTTTAAGCTCAGATAATACTGTCTCATGTGCATCGTGTCACAAACAAGAATATGCTTTTGGAGATAAAACACAGTTTAGTCCTGGAGTCGGAGGTGTATTGTCTAATCGAAATACGCCAGCAATGTTAAATCTTATTTTTCATGAACAGTCATTTGATTGGGATGGTAAATCTATTTCCCTTGAAAGTCAAGCAAGTCGCCCAATTTTCAATCAACACGAATTAAATAACAGTGATTGGTGTGAAGTAATAAGCAGATTGAGTAATTCCCCTTTTTATCAAGATTTGTTTTGTGCTGCTTTTGGTGTTGAAAAAATAGATTCTTCACATGTCTTAAATGCATTAGCTCAGTTTGAAAGAACCATAAACTCAACAAATTCAAAGTTTGATCAATTTTTAAGAGGACAATACACACTTTCAATGAGTGAGAGCAATGGTTTATCAATTTACAATAGTGAAAAGGGGGATTGTTTTCATTGCCACCCTTTATATTTAACAACTGATAATCAATTTAGAAATAATGGTATAGATTCAGTTTTTACAGATTTAGGTCGTTTTAATATTACAAATAATATTAATGATAGAGGACTATTTAAAACACCTACTTTACGAAACATTGAGTATTCTGCTCCATATATGCATGATGGCCGATTTAATACAATTGACGAAGTTATTGAACATTATAACTCTGGTGGCTTTGACTCTCCTACAGTTGATCCTTTAATGAAATATATTTATACTAACCCTTATAATATTCCCAACGAAAGAGGATTATATTTAACAGATCAAGAAAAATCTGATTTAAAAGCATTTCTTTTAACTTTATCTGATGAGTCTTTTATTACTAATCCTAATTTATCTAATCCTTTTAACCAATAATATATGATTACTATTCTTTCGCCAGCTAAAACTTTAGATTTTGAAACATTAAATAGTTCTTCACAATTTACGATACCTCAATTCTTGTCAGAAAGCGATAGTTTAATTAAGGTATTAAAAAAACTTAGTATAAAAGATATTTCCACTACTATGAAAATAAGTCACAACTTAAGTGAAATTAATTACGAAAGATTTCATAATTGGACCAGTGAATTTAATTTATCTAATTCTAAGCAATCAATTTTTTGTTTTAAGGGGGGTGTCTATATTGGGTTGGATGTAGAAAAGTTTTCAATAGATGATTTAAATTATTCTCAAAATTATCTTAGAGTTTTATCAGGTCTCCATGGAGTTTTAAGACCCCTTGATTTAATTAAACCATATAGATTGGAAATGGGAACTAAATTAAAAACAAAAAAAGGTAAAAATTTATATGATTTTTGGGGTGAAAAAATAACCCGCTCTTTAAATGATTGCTTGCTAAAAAACAATTCTAAACAAATTTTAAACTTAGCATCTAATGAGTATTTTTCCTCAATTGTGCAAAATAAACTTAAGGCTAGTATTATTGATGTAAAGTTTTTAGATTTAAAAAATAACGTTTATAAGACTATCAGTTTCTTTGCTAAGAAGGCAAGAGGCGCGATGGCATCATTTGTGATACAAAATCAAATTCAAAATATAGAGGATTTAAAAAAATTTAATCGCTTGGGTTACAGATTTGATGTGGAAAAATCACAACCAAATAGTTTAGTTTTTACTCGTTAGGTTTTTCAAAAAAACTTGATAGTATTATTTTCAATCCTATAATCCCCATGATTAAGCTAATAGCCATACATATAACTCCAATAATAGGTAGAGAAAATTTAATTATAGCAGATAGATTGTCATTGTGACTACCTGCTACAAATAAAATGGGTCCAGGTAACAATGCAATTGCGACACCTATTTTTTTAATTCCTTTTCTAAATTTCTTTTTGTCAAGTATCATAGTTATTTATTGCGTTTCTAACATTGCCAAATTTTTCTAATAATGCTTTTGCTTTTTTATTACTAACATGGCACATTTCCATAATCATATTAATTGCTCTTTGCTTTAATTTTTCATTTTTAATTTGCATGTCAACCATTTTATTATCTAAAACATGTCCCAGTTTAATCATAACTGCAGTTGATATCATATTTAGTGTTAATTTTTGAGCTGTACCAGATTTCATTCTTGTGCTACCAGTAATAAATTCGGGACCCACTAATATTTCAATTGGTATATCACTATATTTTGAAATAGGTGAATTTTTATTACATGTAATACTTGCTGTAAAAATATGATTTTCTTGACAATTCCTTAAACCTCCCAAAACATAAGGTGTTGTTCCTGATGCACTAATGCCAATTACAACATCTTTATTTGTTATTCTGTAAGATTGTAAATCGTTCCAACATTGTTTTGTGTTATCTTCTGCTGATTCTACTGCTTTTTTAATTGCTTTGTCACCACCAGCGATGATTCCAATAACTTTATCTTGAGATACTCCAAAAGTAGGAGGGCATTCAGATGCATCCAAAATGCCTAATCTACCACTAGTTCCAGATCCTACATAAAACAACCTGCCATTTTGAGATAATTTATTTACTATTACTTCTACTAACTTAGAAATAATTTGTATAGAATTATGAACTACATGCGCTACCTTTTGATCCTCTTTATTAATCAATGTTAATATATCTAGGGTACCTATTTTATTCAAGTTATTATATAAACTATTTAATTCAGTAGTTTTCTTCATTAATTAATTTCAGGGTATTTTTCAGGATTTACTTCATGCATTAAATAATAACAAGTGTCAATAACATCATCAATATTAGGTTTTGAAAAGTAATCTCCATCATCACCATATGCAGGTCTATGATCTTTTGCAGTGATAGTAAGTGGTTTGCTATCTAAATAATTATAACCATTTTGATTTTCAATAACTTTCTGCATCATATAAGCTGTTGCTCCACCGGGTACATCCTCGTCCATAAAAATTATTTTATTTGTTTTTTTCAAGCTTTGAATGATGTCATTATTTAAGTCAAAAGGAATTAATGATTGTATATCAATTATTTCAAGAGAAATATTTATTTTCTCTAATTCACTAGCAGCGCTCATTGCAATTCTACAGCAGGATCCATATGTTACCAAAGTAATATCATTTCCTTCTTTTAAGATTTCTATTTCACCAATTGGATGATGAAATTCACCAAGATTTGCAGGCATTTTTTCTTTTAGTCTGTATCCATTTAAACATTCAATAATTAATGCAGGTTCATCACTTTGTAACATAGTATTGTAAAATGCTGCTGCTATTGTCATATTTCTTGGTACAAGAATATTAATACCCCTTAAAAGATTAATAACACCCCCCATTGGGGATCCTGAATGCCAAATGCCTTCTAGCCTGTGTCCTCTCGTTCGAATAATTAGCGGACATTTTTGCCCACCTAAAGTTCTGTAATGAAGAGTAGCAAGGTCATCACTTAAGATTTGAATCGCATATAACAAATAATCTAAATACTGTATTTCAGCGATTGGTCTTAGTCCTCTCATTGCCAGTCCAATACCTTGTCCAATAATAGTTGCCTCTCTGATTCCTGTGTCTGATACTCTAATCTCACCATATTTTTTTTGTAATCCTTCTAAACCCTGATTCACATCTCCAATTTTTCCAGAATCTTCACCAAAGATTAGTAAATCAGGGTATTTATCTAAAAGACGATCAAAATTATCTCTTAAAATAATTCTCCCATCAACTATTTGCGAATCATTAGAGAACATTATCTTTTTATTTGTAGTATTTTCCAGATTGATATTATGAATACTCTTTGAAGATTCGCTATATAAATGGCTTGAATATATTTTTGTGTATTTTTTCATGCTATTTTCAATCCACTTTTTAATCTCATGATTATTCTGATTATTAATATTAGAATATCTTAATATTTTCTTTGAAGTTGATATTAATAGTTTTCTTGTTGGTAATGTTTCATTTTCTAATGATTGATATAATTCATTAATATAATTGTCGCTTAATTCACAATTTTTTTTTATTATCTCTTGCAGATCTGCTTTTTCTTCATTTAATGTTTGTAAGAACTCACTCCATGCTTTTTTTTGCGCATTTTTCACTTTATCCTTTGATTCTATTTCTATTTTTTGTAATTCTGTAAGCGAAGCAATATTTTGATCTATTATCCATTCTTTCATTTTCTTAATACAGTCAAAATTTTTCTCCCAATTCAGCTCTTTTTCAGTTTTATATCTTTCATGTGATCCAGAAGTGGAGTGACCTTGTGGTTGAGTCATTTCTGTGACATGTATAATTACTGGAATGTGGTGATTTCTACATTGTTTGCTAGCTTTAGTATATACTTCACATAATTCGTGATAGTCCCATCCCCTAACTTTATAAATTTCAATACCATCTTTTTTTTGTGTTCTTTGAAAGCCTTTTAAAACTTCGGAAATGCTTCCTTTTGTTGTCTGATATTTTGAAGGTACGGAGATGCCCCATCCATCGTCCCATATTGATAAAAGCATTGGAACTTGTAAAACCCCAGCTGCATTTATTGTTTCAAAAAAAAGCCCTTCAGATGTACTAGCATTTCCAATGGTGCCAAAACAAATTTCATCACCATTATTGCTAAAATTATTGTTTTTTGCTTGTTTATTATTTCTGTAAATTTTAGAAGCAAAACTTAATCCAAGTAATCTAGGCATTTGTGATCCAGTAGGGGAAATATCAGATGCTGAATTATATTGAGAAGTAAGATTTTTCCAATTACCGTTTTGGTCTAAGCTTCTCGTGGCAAAATGATTATTCATCTGTCTACCTCCAGAAGCTGGCTCTTTTGCTAAATCTGTGTTCGCATACAACTGAGCAAATAATTCCTCGATAGTTAATTCACCTATTGCCATCATAAATGTTTGGTCTCTATAATAGCCAGATCTAAAGTCTCCTTTTTTGAAGCAACGAGCCATTGCAATTTGTGCTATTTCTTTACCATCTCCAAATATTCCAAACTTCGCCTTACCAGTTAATACTTCCTTTCTACCAATTAAGCTGGCTTCTCTACTTTCACAAGCAATTCGATAGTCTTTTAGTATTTCTAATTGAAATTCTTCTAATGTAAGTTTTTTATTGTCCAATTTTTTTTCTAATAAAAATAATCAAAATTATTACTTGCTATATAACATATTATTATATTGTCTTATAAATTTAACATATGAATTATTTAAACATCCATAAAATACTAACTACTTGGAGGTTTTTTTTCTTCTCTATTTGGAAGTTGCCAATGGCATTTATTTCTGGCATACGCGTTAAAAAATTATCTAAAAAACAATCTGAGGTAACTGTTCCATATAAATATATTAATAAAAATCCCTTTAATTCAATGTATTTTGCTGTTGAAGCTATGGCAGCAGAATTGTCTACTGGAGCTCTTGTTCTGTTACAATCAGAAGGTCAAAATATTTCTACTCTTGTTTTAAAATTAGATGCAAGTTATTACAAAAAAGCTACTACTAAAATCAAGTTTATTTGTCAAGACGGCTCAAAGGTTGAAAAAGCGATAAATGAAACCCTGAAAACAGGTCTTGGTACTACTTGTATTTTAAATTCAAAAGGATTTGATTTAAGTAATAATTGTGTTGCAGAATTTAATATAACTTGGTCATTAAAAAAACGTAGTTAATCTTAATTAATTGCTATTTTATTTTACTATATTGTATTAATAATTGCTTACTTTCTAGTAATGGACAAGATTTTAAATGATATTTTAGTTTCAAGAGAAAAGGACAACTTAATAGAGTCCGAAAAAATCATAAATAAATCCCTTGATTACATGTCTTCAATTGAGAATATTGATGAAGAAAAAATAGAAAAGATTCGTCAATTTATCTCAAGAGTAATCGATGAGGAAATTGATTACCTTGTTAGACATCCTGAAGACTATTTTGAGCTTTTTTAAATTAAATTAATTTGTAAAAAAAAAAGGGGTGCATATGCACCCCTTTTTTTATCCACAGCTAGACTTGTTTTATTGTATAATAATTTTCTTTTGAATTGAGTAATCTATACTCTGAATTTCCAAGATATATGAGCCATTAGATATGTTTGAAATATCAATTATTTGACGGCTTCCAAAATTTTTAAATCTATTATTTAATACCACTTCTCCTAAAATATTAAATATTTTAATATTAATATTTTTATCTAAGTCTTTGTTACTATTAATTTCTAAATAATTTTTAGATGGGTTTGGAAAACATGAAATTTCAAAAGGTTGATTCTCAATTGTGCTAACTGCATCTTCAAACCCATCAAGTCCAATTCTTAGACTAGCAGCATTAGGGTTTGTATACCATGTTGCATCAACAGGATCATAAAACATTGATGCTGTAGCAGGTTGAAGAACAGATGTGTCGTCAAAGAATAAGATAGGTGATTCTAAGCCATTGCTATAGATTTCTAAAGCAACATAGTATCCATTTGGGTTTAATGATACTTCAGGAACATCAATTGTCATAAGAGCATTATCTACATGTGATTGTTCAAGAACTAAAAAGTCACTTTCCCAGATAACACCACCTATAAATGCATCTAAAGTCTCATTTGTACCATTTAAATAATTATATATTCCAGCAGTATCTAATAGGTACGCAATTACTTCACCACCTGCTTGAGTTTGAAATTCTCCTGCACCTGTAGGGTGATATGCAGTGTCTAACTTTAATGTAATACTGCTTAATGTGGCAGGCTTTTTAATATCAAAATAATTTCCAATCATCATACCATCATTTGTATCTTCGCCCCATGGCCAACCTGTTCCAAGATAATCACGACTTTCATATAAACCATCAATTGCATACTCTTTTTCTGAAATCCTAAATTCTCTCCATAATGCATTGTCGTCAAAATCTAATTCATTTCCAGATGAAGTTAAAGTGCTAGTAAAAAGATAAGAACCTTCATTTAACATGGAAATATCAAAGTAGTCTGTTTCTATGAAGCCTGTTGAGTCAGCTTGAATTGTAACATTAGTACTATTTACTGAACCAACTCCTTCATTATAGATTTCTCCTGTTAATCCTATATTATTGTCATCTAAATAACCATAATTATATACACCAGCCCCTATAACAACTTGATCAGGAGCTTGTGATTTTGGAATTGAGTAATATTCAATTAGATCAGATGGATCATAAGTAGAGGCATTCTCCACATTTGATTCGCACAACCATGATGATTGAATTTCTAAATCGTAAGCAGGTCGTTGTGTAACTTGCATATCATCAATCATCCAATAGTAATGCGTACCTAACCATTCAAACCGAAAATATACATTATTAACATTTGCATTAAAATCAGATAGTGGAATTTGAACAAAATCTTCGCTTTGAACATTAGTTTCATAAGAGTCACCTCCAATAAAATTAATGTCATTAAATGTTTCACCACCATCAGTACTGATGTAAACATTCATGTCATTATTTCCAGAACCTGCAGCATAACAACAAATTCGGTAATCAGAATAAAATTGAAGAGCTAAATTATTGGACTCTGCATTTGATAAATCAATTGGACCAATTGTAAAATGTGCATTAATGGCATTTTCTCCTATGATATCATTAATACCATTATTATCTGCATCTACACATTCAATATTGTTTTGGGGACATGAATTAAAGTAATCCGCCTCCATCATCATAAATCCATCAGGAGTGGCTGAATTAATTATGCCAGTATTCATGCTCCACATGCCTGCAGGAGCTATATCACTCCATCTCCAATCACCAAAACCACCTAAATCTTCTGTTATTACATTGGGTATGCTTGAGTTTGAAAAATCTTCATACCATAATGCATCGTTTACGGCTGATGCTGGTGTTGTATTTGTTTCACTAATGTTTAATGGACTCGCCATTGGAACAGCTGTAACATCTTTCATGTTAATTTGTGAAAGAGATATAGAGCTGATTAGTATCATTAAAATAAATAAATTTTTTTTCATGTTTAATATTCTTATTTGTTAGGGGTTAGTTGAGTAAACTATTTATATAGTATTACAATTTAGTAAAAAAAGATGAGAATTAGATTAATTTTTCTTTTTTCCAATCCCATTCATATGGTTTTTTTTCTATTATTTTATTACTGTTTTCTTGTTGAATTACTAAGCTGTTTGATGGTATATCATTTCTTATTGTACAACCTGCACCTATTGTAACATTATCTCCGATATTTACACCAGCTAGTATTGAGCAATTAGCAGCAATCCATACATTATTTCCTATTACAACACCCTGTTTTTTTGTTATTTTTCTGTGATCATATATACTATGATTAGTTGTGCTGATAATTGTATTAGCACCTATTGCAACATTATTTCCAATTTTCAAACCACCGTATGCATTAATATATACACCAATATTATCACCGGGGTCACATATAATTCCTTTTTTAATATGTTCTGCACCAAGAATTTTACTTCTAAAATCTACGGGCCATCGAATGTTTCTATTAAACCCCATGACTTTTTGCATAAAAAAATATCTTTTTAAAACTTGGAAATTATAGAGATAGCCTATAGGTCTTTTATATTCAGGATAAAACCATTTTACTAGCCATTTAAATAACGAGTTGTCAAAAAATACTGCTACTGATTTAAGTATATAATTCATAATTTTTTAATTAATTCTTTTTTCATGTAAATATTTAAAATCAAATAATGTATTGCACCTAAAAATGATGCAGTTAATAGCGCAGGTTTTATGTTATTACAATCTTTGAAAAAGTAAAATGTAATTAATTGGCATAAAAACAAACTGACATTGAAAATAAGTAAAAGCTTTTGTTTACTTAAGATATCTCCAATATGACTAATTGGTGAGTATAAGTTTTTTAACAAAATAAAAGCTGTAAAATATTTTAGAATTATACCAGCTTGTTTCCATTCATTTCCAAATATGGAAAAAATATCATCGCCCCAAATGGATGCAACTATTAAAAATGGAAAGATAAGAAAGAAAATATTTTTTTGAATTTTGTTAGTCAGGTTTAGTAATTCAACTTTATTAGTATAGAATAATTTACTTGCTTTTTGAAAATAAACTTGTGAGACAGAATTTGTGATAAATGATATGGGAATAGCAACTAGTTTTTCAGCCAAGAAATATAATCCAGCTGTTTTAGGTCCAAAAAAAATAATTATTAATGTAGTCATTCCTAAGTTCGAGAATGAGTTAAACAAACTTGATAATGTAGAAAATTTGAAAAAGTCTATATAATTTTTAAAATTTCTCCTAATTAAAATCATGTTTAAATCACCTATATTTAACTTTTTGATTAAGTAACTAATATTCCAGATACTTATAAGTATGATTGATGTCAGGTGGCCCAAAATAAGTCCTGAACTAATATTTTTTACTCCTAGAAATAATGATGTAAAGGCATTAGATGAAGACTTTAAGATATTTTGTTGTGCAATGGTGTTATAGTTTTTAACTCTGTTAAGCCATGTTGTAATAGAAATGTTGGCTGAAATTAAAAAAATACTAATTGGAATAATGTAATAGTGCTGATAAAGAAATTTTGATTTTGTAATTTCTATTATTGAACCCTTAAAAATATTTAGTAATGAAAAGAATATTACAGAGAAAATACTTGCCATGAATAAAGATAAAAACAAAAGATTGATAGCATCTAATTTTTGTTTTGGCAGCATAATAGCAGTATCAAACTTACCACTAGCTACGATCCCAAATATTGTACAAATACTGATATAGGCTCCATAAGCACCAAAATTTTCAGGAGTAAAGAATTGAGTTAGTAATGGAGTAATTAATATTGGAATAAATTGAGCAATAGAAATACTAGTGATTAATTTTAATGTGTTTTTGAAAAATTCGGAAAATGGCTTTTTCTTTTTAGAAAAATATATATAAATAAAGAATATAATTGGAGTTGTAAGAAAATGTAAGCAAATTAATAATGGAGCAGGAATAAGTAAGTAAAATAAATCATGAACATTATTGCCTAAATAATAGAATAAGGTTGGTAAGCCTAAGTGTTCAATTAATTCTACAATAATAAGAATTATAAGAAAAGTGGGTCCATATTCTACAAGCTTTGCTTTTATATTTTTGGTATTCCAAAAAAGCAATTTGTGTTTCAATGTGTGTTTAAGATAATTAATTATTTGCCACATTTTTTATTTTAGTTTAATCACTTTATCTATATTTGCAGCATAATTATGGTGGCTATAGCTCAGTTGGTTAGAGCATCGGTTTGTGGTACCGAGGGTCGTGGGTTCGAGTCCCATTAGCCACCCAAATACCTAACCTTTATTTTTTATTAGCTTCAATTATATTACTTGCTTTTTCAATAAAGCTTGAAGGAGTAGGCATATAGCCTAATTTGCCAGCATACAATTCAATATTATCTTTATCTCTTTTTCCGTCTTCCCCAAAAGTTCTTTCTACTTTAAAAATTAGAACAGTTGGATAACCTCTTACATACTGTTGAAATGTTTGACGCAATTGTTCATTTTGTATTTTTATTTCAGGATCTTGAGCACTACGTCTTGGGTAATCTAACTCGAACAATATAACATTTTCTTTTGCCCATTTTTTAAATATTTCTGTATCAAAAACAGCTTTTTTTAATTTTTTGCACCAACCACACCAATCACTTCCTGTAAAATTTGCTAATATAGGCTTGTTCTCACTAATAGACTTTTGATATACCTCTTCATATTGAATAAGCCAATCGTTATTATTCTGTCCGTGAGAAACGAAAAAGCAAAATGAGAATAAACAATAAATTAGTATTTTTTTAATGTACATCACCCATTAATTTTTTAATAATTGGTGAAACAATTAGAGTCAAAATTGCAATTCCTATTGTAATAAATCCAATTTTACCAAATAAATCATTGTAAATCATAGCTTCAGCTACACCATTTGCATTCATGTCTACTCCATTGAAAAGCATATTGTTTAATTTACCAAGAATACCTGAGGATGATGTTTTTTCTCCAGTTGTTGTGAGTTTTGCTAGTGCACCAGCTATATAGTGGGCAACAGTTGAAGACAAAAACCATAGTCCCATGAAAAAAGCAATAGATTTTTTTGGGCTTAATTGTGTTACCTTTGATAGTCCAATTGGAGACAAGCATAATTCACCTGTTGTAATTAATAACCATCCAATCCAAAGTGTTGAAAAAGGTAATTTGCCTGCTTCATTAATAAAATTAACACTATATGCAAAAACTAAGAAACCTAAACCTAAAAAACCAACACCTAAAGCAAATTTCTTTGGTGTATTTGGGTTCTTTTTCCAGAGGTCAAGTTTTTGCCATAATAATGCAAAAGGAAATGCTAAAAATATAATGTATGCTGGATTAATTGCATTTGTTTGAGATGCATCAACCATAAAACCTAGATTCATGCATTTGTCAGCCCATACCACTATAGAGCTTCCAGCTTGTTCAAAGCATGCCCAAAAAACAGCACAAAGTACAGCTAAGATTAAGATAGAGCCAATTTTGTTGGCAACTGCAGGCTCGCCTTTTTTATAATTTTCATACATTAAAAATCCGGCATAACCCACTGATATTAAAAGTAAAATATTAATTATAGAGCCAAGAAAATTAGTTCCCCCTGCTTCTAAGAGTATCAAATAAGCTGAAATAGGAACAATAAGACAACCAAGTATCCAAACAAGTTTTTCTACACTTAAATTAAAGTAAGTTTTGTTTTTATATTCTTCAGGTTGCAGACCTTTATCTCCAAAAACACCTTTTCTAATACCATCCCAAAATACTACCACGCCGGCTAGCATACCAATGCCAGCAAGTCCAAATCCGTAGTGCCATCCCCATTCGGCACCAATATATCCACATAATAATGGTGCTACTGCTGCACCTAGATTAATACCCATATAGAATATTGTAAAACCAGAATCTCTTTTTATGTCACCTTCTTTATACAGTGAGCCAACTAGTGAAGAAATATTAGGTTTAAAAAATCCATTTCCCGCAATCAGTAATCCAAGAGCTCCATAAAAGAATAAATCAGTTGGGAAAGCCATAAAGAAATGACCAAGTGCCATTAATACTCCTCCAAGCATAATAGCTTTTCTATATCCAATAAACTTATCGGCAATGAACCCACCAAGTAAAGGGGTAGCATATACAAGAGCTCCGTAAGCAGCATAAATACCATATGCAATTTCTTCATTGTTTTCTAAGCTTGACATGTAGTCTTTTATAATGTATAGAACTAATAAAGCTCTCATACCATAAAAACTAAATCTCTCCCACATTTCTGCAAAAAATAAATAAAATAGCCCTTTAGGATGACCATCTTTTTCTATAAACCATTTTGCTCCAAGTACAGCAACCACTGTAAAAAGAACATATCCAATTATTTGTCCCATTGTATAAAGTATTTAAATGTTTTGATTTCCAAAATTACAGATTTTTAATAATATAATCAGTAATCTGAGTGAATAAATGTAATCTAGTATTCCCACCATATATGCTGTGATTTTTGTCAGGGTAAATAAACAAATCAAATTGCTTGTTTGCTTTTACCAACGCATTAACCATTTCGTAAGTGTTTTGTACATGCACATTATCATCTGCTGATCCGTGGATCAAAAAATAATTTCCTGATAGTGAATCTACATGATTAATGGGTGAATTTAAATCATACCCATTAGGATTTTCATCGGGTGTTTGCATATATCTTTCTGTGTAAATTGTATCATAGAATCTCCAATTTGTGACAGGAGCAACAGCAATAGCAGTTTTAAAAAAAGTTGAACCCTTCAAAATGCAAAGAGATGACATATATCCACCATAGCTCCAACCCCATATTCCAATTCTAGTTGGATCTATATATTTTAAATTAGCTAGATATTTTGCACCTTCAATTTGATCAATTGTTTCTAGTTTACCTAGTTCTTTATATGTACATTTTTTAAATTTTGCTCCTCTACCACCAGTGCCTCTATTATCTATTGAAACTACTATATATCCTTTTTGAAGTAGTAGTTGACACCACATATAGTTACCCCCCCAAGAATCAGTAACAGTTTGAGATCCAGGTCCACCATATACATACATTAAAACAGGATATTTCTTTTTTGAATCAAAGTTTGCTGGTTTCATCATCCAGCCATTAAGTTTAGTGCCTTGCTCTGTTTTAAAATTGAAAAACTCTTTTTCTCCCAAATCATAATTTTTCAATGTTTCCCTAAGCTGTTGCGAATTTTTAATTGTTCTAATCTTTTGACCTTGCACATTGTGTAAGTTGATTGTGTTGGGAGTATTTGCATTTGAATTAGTATTGATAAAGTAAGAATAATTTTTACTAAAAGAAGCATTATTAGTTCCTTTTAAATCAGATAGCTTTTTTTTACTCTTTCCCCAAATATTTATTCTGTATACATCTTTTGCAAGCGGCGAGACTTCATTAGATTGATAATAAAGAACTTTATTATCCTCATCAAATCCATAAAAATTTGTAACATCCCATTTTCCTTTAGTAATTTGACGTCTTTCTTTCCCGCTTATTTGAAATAGATAAATGTGATTATAACCATCCTTTTCACTAGTCCATAAAAACCCACTATCATCTTTATAAAAAGTTAAATTATCATGAATATCAATATAATACTTATCTTTCTCTTCATATATTAGTTTGCTTTCACCTGAACTAGGATTAATACTAAGAATTTCCAAGTGATTTTGATGTCTATTTAGTCTTTGTACAAACAATTTATTTGTTTTGTTAGTCCACTGTATCCTTGGTAAATATGATTCTGTTTTTTTATTGACCTTAGCAACAACATCAGTTAGATTTTTCAGATCAAAGATGTTAATCTTAACTTTTGAATTTCTTTCTCCAGCTTTAGGATATTTGAATTTTTCTTGTTGAGGATAGAGATTTCCTTCAAAAATATCCATGGAAAACTCATTTACTTTAGACTCATTGAATGTATAATATGCAATATATTGACTATTATGGGACCATTCATAACCTTTAACCAGACCAAATTCTTCTTCATATACCCAATCAGTACCTCCACAAATTATTTTATTGGGAACTCCTTTATGAGTAATTTTTTGAATCTTACCACTATTTATTTCGTAAATGTAAATATTGTTTCGAAAAACATAAGAAACATATTTTGAGTCGGGTGAGAAGTGTGCTAGTTGAATTTTTTTATCAAAGACTTTATTGAGTTGTTTACTTTCAGTGTTGTATACGTAAAAAATACTTTTTTTTGAGTATCTATATATAGATTCAGTCTCTGAACCTATTAATATCAGTGTTTCATCATGATTAAATTTGTAATTATCAATTTTTAAATTATTGATTTCATTTGATTTTACAATAGATTTAATTTTTTCTCCGGTAATATATTCATATTTATCAATTGAAGTTGTATCGCCTCTTTCCAACGTTGAGTAATGTAATCCATCACTCATTGATTTTAATCCATATACCCAATCCTGTGAAAATGTGCGGTTAAGAAAAATATCTTCTTTTAAAATTTCTTTTTGAGCAATTGTATTTATTGATAATGTTAAAAGCAATAAAATAAATATATTTCGTGTCATATCATGATAGATTTAAGTTTGCTAATTTAGTTAAATTTGAATAAATGGATAAATCAATAAAATATAATCAGATTACTAAAAGAGACATAGATTTCTTTACTGAATTAGTAGGCATTGAAAATCTTTTGACTGGCTTAAATTGCAAAAATTTTGGTAGCGATCATACTGAAAATTTAAATTACCCCCCTGAATTAGTTGTGTTTCCTCAATCAACTAATGATGTTTCTAAAATTCTTAGTTATTGTAATGCAAATCTAATTCCTGTTACTCCATCTGCTGCACTAACTGGTTTAAGTGGAGGAGCAATCCCTGTTCATGGCGGAATAAGTTTGTCAATGAAAAAAATGAATAAAATTATTTCTATTGATAATAAAAATTTTCAAGCCACCATTGAACCAGGTTTAATTAATGAAGATTTTCAAAATAAATTAAAAGAGCTAAATTTATTTTACCCGCCAGATCCCGCTAGTAAAGGTTCATGTACATTGGGTGGAAATTTTGCTTTAAATGCAGGTGGGCCAAAAGCTATAAAATATGGTGTTACATCAAATTATGTAATTAACCTAGAAATTGTTTTACCCTCTGGAAATGTGTTCTGGACTGGTGCTAATACTTTGAAGAATGCTACTGGTTATAATTTAACACAGTTAATTATAGGTAGTGAAGGGACATTAGCTGTTATTACTCAAGCAGTTGTAAGACTATTGCCAATTCCTGTGCATAAGACACTTATGTTGATACCATTTTTTAATAACGTTCATGCTTGTGATGCTGTTGCTAAAATTATGCATGATGGTATTATTCCATCTTCAATAGAGTTTATGGAAAAAGATGCAATTCTTTTTGTTAAAGAAAAAGAATACGCGAATATTCCTTTTAATATAGACAATGATGACAAATCATATCTTTTAATAGAACTTGATGGAGCTAATAAAGATGAATTATTTCAAGAGGCAATCAAAATAAATCAAATAACACAAGACTATGATTGTGGAGAAGTATTATTTGCTGACACTATTGAAGAGCAAGAAAAACTTTGGAAAGTCAGAAGATCAATTGGACTTGCTGTGAAAGCTCATTCAATATATAAAGAAGAAGATACTGTAGTGCCAAGAGCTAATCTTTCTAAATTATTGTCAGGAGTTAAAGCTATTGGAAATAAGTATAGTTTTAAATCAATATGCTATGGTCATGCTGGTGATGGTAATTTGCATGTTAATATTTTAAAAGAAGGTTTAGATGATCATAAGTGGAATCATATACTTGATGAAGCTATTAGAGAAATTTTCCAATTATGTGTTGATTTAGGTGGGACCATTTCTGGAGAACATGGAATTGGTTTTGTGCAAAAAAAATATATGGACATCCCTTTTTGTGAAAACAACCTAAAAGTGCAAAAAGAAATTAAAACTATTTTTGATCCAAACCGAATATTAAATCCAGGTAAAATATTTGAGTAAGTGTTATTCTTTTAAAGCAAAAATGTTTACCATTTTAGTTTTTTCAAAACCCTTTTCTTTTTCTAGAATAATTTTCTTAAATCCATGTTTTGAAAGTATATTTTTTGCATTTAACAAATTGTCATCTACATCAAAAATTTCCATTACTATATTATTGATTAAGTCCCAATGTTTCTTTTTAATTCCTTGAAGAACGTTTAATTCTTCACCTTCGCAATCAATTTTTAATAAATTAATTTGATTAATATTTTTTTCATCTATAAAATCACTTAGGCAAATGACTTTGCTTTTAATGATTTTACTATTAGCCTTTAAGTATTTTGCAATTAATGGGCTTAGCCATTTAGGGATATATTTTGCCCACCAAAAATTTTTAGCCGCACTACTAATATTTCCTCTCACTGCATCCGAAAGACTTACTTTTTTTTCATTCCAAATTTCGGGTTTTGATGTTGAAAGAGCAGGACTATTTGGGTAATAAGTGAAACTTAAATAATCTTTTTTATTTGATATACCTTTCATGTATGAACAAAAATTGTCATTGTTGCTTAAAATTGTATTTTTTTTAAGCACTGAGAATATTTCTGGTATTGGTTCAAAAGCATGTATTTTAATTTTGGGAAATTCTTTAGATAAACGCAATCCCAAAACACCAATATTAGCCCCTATATCAATCACGGTGTCATTATTTTTCAATTTTATACCGTGTTTTAAGTATCCTTTAATATGATCATCTAAAACAATTGCTTCTGTTTCTTTTAAACAGTATATTGACAGCCCATCATTTAAATTGATTTTTTTCATATTTTTAATGTATATGGATGTTTCCTCATTTATTTTTTACACTATATTAATTATAGTTTTGTGTAATCTTTTTGGTTTTGGTCTGTCACTGGCAACTATTCATATTAGTTTTTTAAAAAAATATAGAATACAAAAAAGACTAATTAAACCAATTACATTTTACCGTAGATTGCCACTAATATTATTTAATATACTCTTATTAATTGTAGTTTCTGCATTTGGATTATATTTTTTATACCCACTATTTAATCCCAATTTAGAATTTCATCTAGTTACTATTATCATGCAATTGTTTATTATTTTAGTTATTGATGATTTATATTTTTACGTATTCCATTTTTGTATGCATAAGAATCAGTATTTATTAAATAAAATTCATCGCATCCATCATAAAGCAGTGACTCCGTTTGCTTTAGAATATATTTATGTGCATCCTTTTGAGTGGCTTATGGGATATATAGGTCCATTTATTGCAATCTTTTTAATTAGTTTTTTTAACCCAGTAAGTATGATTGCATTTTGGTTATATCAATTTATTAGGAATATACACGAACTAGATGTCCACTCAGGCTTTAAGTCGATTCTTAATAAACATATCCCATTTTGGGGAGAAACTGAACATCATGATTTACATCATGAAAAATTAAATGGTAATTATGCAACCACATTTACCTTTTGGGATCATATTTTTAACACAAAAATAAATCATGATAAATAAGCCTTTAATTTTAGTTGTGAATGATGATGGGATTAATGCTCAAGGAATTAATTTTTTAGCAGTTTTGATGCGTGAAATAGGAGAGGTGTTTGTAGTTGCTCCCTCTTCTAACAGATCTGGAACATCACATGCTATGACTTTACATGAAGATATTTATGTAAATACAGTTTCGTCATCAGATAATATTTTTACCTGCTCAGGCAATCCAGTCGATTGTGTTAAGTTGGCATTGAATAAAATATTACCTAGGAAACCTGATTTGTGTGTCTCAGGCATCAATCATGGTTCTAATCATTCAATTAATTCGTTATACTCAGGTACTCTTCACGGTGCTATGGAAGCTACAATTAAAGGTGTATCTGCAATTTCATTTTCTCACTTAAGCTACGAGACTAAAATTAATTTTAATGAATACAGTTCTTTTATAAAAAATATGTGTAAAGAAAATATTGACAACAAATTATTAAAGGACATTACATTAAACATCAATATACCTGACGTTCCATTTAGTTTAATAAAAGGAGCGAAAATTTGCAGACAGGGGAGAGGGCAATGGAATGAAGAGTTTGTGGCAACAAACAAGAAAGATAATATGCCTTCTTATAGAATATCAGGCAAATTTATTTCTCAAACTCACGACAAAGAAAGTGACTCGTGGGCTTTAGATAATAATTATATTTCGATTGTTCCGGTTTCAATATATCCAGACCATACTAGTCATTTGCAATCATTTAAATATTTAGAAAATGTTATTTAAGAAAGATTCGGCAATTTTTGGTTTAACATTAGGGATTATGATTCCTATATGCTTTTATTTTTTGGAGGAGAATATTATTCCTGTGATATTTGGTGTTGCTTTCCGTTCTTCCAGTATGGAATTATTTGCATTAGTTATGAATCTGCCAATTTTTAGATATTATTTAATGTCTCTTAAATATGAAAGAACAGCAAAAGGAATTTTATTTGCCACTTTTGTGTATGGTTTAATTTGGGTATATGTAAATCAAGAGATTCTTTAAAATGCATTATTATATTATTTCAGGTGAATTGTCAGGTGATATATATGGATCTCACTTGATTGAATATATAAAACAAAACGATGAAAATGCTGAATTTACATGTTGGGGAGGTGAACACATGAAACATAAGGGTGCCAAATTAGTAAGAGATTTAAATTCTCTTGCATTTATGGGCTTTTTGGAAGTTTTGAAAAACTTTAAAACAATTTTTAAAAATTATTTTTTTGCTAAAAAAAATATTAAAGATTTGCGGCCAGATGCAATTATTTTAATTGATTATCCGGGCTTTAATTTGCGTATCGCTAAATATGCTAAAAAGCTCAATATACCGGTTTATTGGTTTATTGCTCCTCAAACTTGGGCTTGGAAAGATAATAGGAATAATACACTTAGAAAGTATGTTGACAAATTATTTGTTGCATTGCCGTTTGAATTAAATTATTTTCAAAATGCGGGTATTCAAACTTTTTACTATGGACATCCCTTAATGAATGTCATCAAAGATCATATTAATCAAGAACCACCAAAAGCATTAGGAAAGCCTGTCATTGCATTATTACCTGGTAGTAGGAAGCAGGAGATTGAGACGATGTTACCTATTATGTTGCAAATAGTGGACAGGTTTTTGAATTATCGCTTTATAGTTGTAGGCGCAAATAGCATTAAGCGTTCTTTTTATGAAAAATTTATCGATTCATATAGTGTGGAATTAAATTTTAATAAAGAAGTTCTAAACTCTGTTCATGCTGCTGTTACCACTTCTGGTACAGTAACATTAGAAATAGCAGCTTATAAAATTCCGCAAGTGGTATGCTACAAGCTGAATCAGATTTCTTATTTTATTGCTCGAGCTTTTGCTAAGGTTAAATATATTGCTTTAGTCAATTTACTAGCTAATGAGATGCTTGTAAAAGAGTTAATTCAAGGTGAATTTAATGCGGATAATATTGAAAGAGAATTAAATCAAATTCTAGATAGTAATAATAGAAATAATATAATTACTAAATACAATCAAGTGATGAGCGAATTATACAAACCTGATTGTTTTAATAATATATCAAAAACGATTCATGGGGATTTGCTGAAAAAATAAAGCTTATTTTCTTATTCGACAAGATATTTTTTCTCTATAGAACCATCATCATAGATATTTAATTGGAAGCCTTTGTTAGTGGTTTCTCTTCCTAGGATATCTTTTTTTGTAATTAAATTTTTATATTCAGTTTGTTCTTTTATGTAGGTGTTGTCACAATCATCAGATAGACCACCATCGTTTATTACCCAATTGAAATTATCAATAATATATTGTCTTGCATCAGCACCATTACAATATTGTGAAAATCCACCAAATAAAACATTATTTTCTAATTCTAATTCAGACCATCCTATTAGGATTGCGTCATAGTTGTTTATTGATAATCCAGAATTATAAAACATCTCACCCATACTAGTTACAATACTCACATCCCATCCTCCAATATCCTGATTAAACTCTATTGCACCACGAAACATTTCGAACATATTAGTTGTACTACTCACATCCCAGTCTCCAATATCCTGGTCAAATTCTCCAGCACCAAGAAACATCCCCTTCATATTAGTTACATTACTCGCATCCCAGTCTCCAATATCCTGATTAAAGGGAGTATTTAAAAACATATAACTCATCCGAGTTACACTACTAACATCCCAGTCTCCAATATCCTGATTAAAAAAAGAAGCCCCAGCAAACATATGTGCCATATCAGTTACATTACTTACGTTCCAGTCTCCAATATCCTGATTGAACGAAGAAGCATTATCAAACATATCACTCATACTAGTTACATTACTTACGTTCCAGTTTCCAATATCCTGGTTAAAAGACTCGGCTTCAGAAAACATCGAAGCCATAGACATTACATTTTCTGTATCCCAGTTACCAATATCCTGATTGAATAATAAAGCCATGCGAAACAAACCACCCATATCAGTTACATTACTTACGTTCCAGTTTCCAATGTCCTGATTGAATGAAGCAGCGTTACCAAACATACTACTCATATCAATTACATTCCCTGTGTCCCAATTTCCAATATTTTGGTCAAATTCTCCAGCATCATGAAACATAGAGCTCATGGTAGAGACATTACCTGTATTCCAGTTTCCAATGTCCTGATTAAAGGAATCAGCATCATTAAACATACTTGCCATAAATTGGACGTCACTTATATCCCAGTCTCCAATATCCTGATTAAAGGAGTCAGCATTACTAAACATATCTTGCATATATATTACATTCCCAGTATCCCAGTTACCAATATCTTGATTAAAAGCTAATGCACTCCAAAACATACCATCGAATTCTTCTACATTGCTTGTGTTCCAACTTCCAATATCTTGATTAAAAAGCATAGTGTTGGCAAACATATAGCTCATGCTTTCAACATTTTGTGTGTTCCAGTTTCCAATATTTTGATTAAAGGAGCTTGCTGAATAAAACATGTTACCCATATCAGATACGTTACTTACATCCCAGTCACCAATATCTTGATCAAATTCTGAAGCACCAAGAAACATACTCTCCATATCAGATACGTTACTTACATCCCAGTTGCTAATATCCTCATTAAAAGCATTGGCTAATTCAAACAAACTATTCATATTAGTCACATTACTGACATCCCAAGCACTTATATTTCCATATGTTGCTTCTGCCAAAACAGGATCGTTTAACCATTCATCTACAGCTTGATGAATATTCTTTTGTGTAATTTGTGTTTGACCATAGCTTAAAAAAGGAATAATAAGAAGGAGTAATAGTTTTTTCATTTTGCTAATAATTTATTAATAGTCTTTTTCATTTCATTAAATTCATTTACTTCGAATAATCTTGTTAAGAATGCAATGTCACCATTTTGATCAATTATAATGCTCCTCGTAACACCTGCTTTTTCTTCTGCAAACATGTTGAAAATTCTAGAGTTGTAATCAATTCCAATAGGATATGTGACTCTAGTTTTTTCAATTATAGTTTTGATTTCCTTTTTACGTTGAGGTCTTTTTTCGGTGTCTTTAGTTAAGGCGATCATGATAAAGTTATCATTGTCTTTATGTTTTTGCCACACTTCTTCTTCAATTACGGGCATCTCATGCATACAAACACTACACCAGCTAGCAGTAAATTTGAGCATAATCACTTTGCCAATACTCTTTTCAATATCTATAATCTGACCATCGATTGTTTTTGCTGTAAACAGCGGGGCTTTATCACCGACTTCAACAATATAACCTCTATCTACTTGTGCACACAGACTACTACATATTGCTATAAAAAGAACAGATAATTTATACATAAATTAATTCATTCTTTCTTGTAAGTTAGTATCTAAGGCATCTAGGAACTCTTGTGTGTTTACATAGTGAGATTCATTTAAACTTTTGCCATGAATACAAAGTGCTAAATCTTTTGTCATCACCCCACTTTCAATTGTTTTTATACATACATCTTCTAAAGTTTCACAGAATTTGATTAATTCCATGTTATTGTCTTTTTTTCCCCTAAAAATTAATCCTCTTGTCCAAGCAAAAATAGATGCAATTGGATTAGTTGATGTTGGCTTGCCTTGTTGGTGCATTCTGTAGTGTCGTGTTACTGTTCCATGAGCTGCTTCTGCTTCCATTACATTGCCATCAGGTGTTAAAAGCACAGATGTCATCAGTCCTAATGATCCAAAACCTTGTGCTACTGTATCCGATTGAACATCACCATCATAATTTTTACATGCCCATACAAATTCCCCATTCCATTTTAATGCAGCCGCAACCATATCATCAATAAGTCTATGTTCATATGTTAAGTTGTGATCCGCAAACTTTGTTTTAAATTCTGTTTGATACACTTCTTCAAATATGTCTTTAAATCGACCATCATATGCTTTGAGAATAGTGTTTTTAGTAGATAAGTATAGAGGCCATTTTTTATCTAGTGCTTTATTAAAGCATGATCTTGCAAATCCATATATTGACTCATCAGTATTATACATACTCATTGCAACACCTCCTTCTCCATTAAAATTATATACATCCCATGTTGTTGTTTCTCCATCTTCTGATTCAAATGACATAGTAAGCTTACCTTTTCCTCTGATTACAGTATCAGTGGCTTTATATTGGTCACCAAAAGCATGTCTTCCGATGCAAATTGGACTTGTCCAGTTAGGTACTAATCTAGGTACATTCTTACATATAATAGGCTCTCTAAATACAGTTCCCCCAACTATATTTCGAATTGTTCCGTTGGGTGATCGCCACATTTTCTTTAGACCAAATTCTTTTACCCTATCTTCATCAGGAGTTATGGTAGCACATTTTATTCCTACCTGGTATTTTTTTATAGCTTCAGCTGCATCAATTGTAATTTGATCATCAGTTGCATCTCTGCTTTCAATACCAAGATCATAATATTTAATATCTAGTTCTAGATAAGGAAATATTAATTTATTTTTAATGAATTCCCAAATAATTCGGGTCATTTCATCACCATCTAATTCTACTATAGGGTTTTTGACAATAATTTTGTTCATTTTTTTCGGTTTTATAAAATACTTAAGTCTAATTTTTCTTTTAACAATTCAATTGATTTGTTTTTTTTAACCATATGCATATATTTTTCTTTGTTTGTATATAACATATTTTTTTCTTCTTTTTCTGTTACAGAAATTATGAATTTAATTAAATCATTTGATAATTTTTTCTTCATCAAAATTAACAATTCTCCTTTCACTTCTTCAATAGCTGCTTTTTCAGATAAGCTTACTACTTCTAGGTGCATATTATTACCCTTTTTGTCTGGTATATATCTTTCAAAGATATTATATACATTAATTTTTTTTTCCCCTTTCAATTCTTCAGAAAATTCTTTCCAACATTGTATCATATCTTTTTCGGACCATTCTTTTGTTTGTTCTATTGTTTCAACAGATTCTGTGTCAGTTTTATTTTGATGAAGCTCTTGAGTAATACTAATCAAACTAGATCTAGAATCAATTTTATTTTTCTTAGGATCATTAATTTGAAGATCACTATTGTTTATTATTTCTTTGTTTTTAGACGGAGTATTATTTTCTAAATTAGAATTGTGATCTAATTGTTGATGTATATTATTATCTTCTTTTGTTTGTTGGGAGTTATTTAATGCAATTGGATTATCAATTTTTAGTTTATGAACTTCGTTTGAATTTGGATCGCTTATATTCTCTTTTGCTATCTCGCTTTGTGTATTTGATTGAGTATTGAGTATGCTTGATGGATCAATTGGTGTTATTCTTTTTTTTTTTTGACCAAGATTACATAGTTGCATTAAACATAGTTCTAATAAGAACCGAGGGTTTGAAGATTTTTTACAATTTGATTCTGCAGAATGCAGACATTCTAAAGCTGTGATCAGTTCGTCTTTTGAGAAACTGTTAGCTTGATTTTTTAATATTTCTATATCCTCTGTGTTTTCATTAATTAATACTGCAGTTTTAGGATCATAAGCGACAATTAAGTTTCTGAAATGAGAAATTAAATTATCGATTATATCTTTTGCTTCAAAGCCTATTGTAATTACGGAATTCAAGTCTAGCAAACAGCTAGAAATGTCTTTATTGACTATGTGGTTTGTGACACCTATTGAAAAGGAAATGTCTAAGGATGATAATAATTGAAGTATGTCTTGATGTAGCCATTTGTTATTATAATATGAATATATTTTATCAAAAGTTGATAATGAATCTCTCAATGAACCATTAGATTTTGTAGCTATAAGATCAAAAGTTTTTTTATCCGCTTCAATATTTTCATTTTTAGCAAGCTCTTCTAAGTAATCTGAAATGTCAGTGTCAGTAATTTTTTTAAAATCAAATATTTGACACCTTGATAAAATTGTTGGTATGAGTTTGTTCTTTTCAGTAGTTGCCAAAATAAAAATACTATGTTTTGGCGGTTCTTCTAATGTTTTTAAAAAAGCATTAAATGCTTGTTGAGAGAGCATATGTACTTCATCAATAATATATACTTTATACTTTCCAGATTGTGGCGGTATTTTTACTTGCTCAATTAAAGTTCTAATTTGATCAACTCCGTTGTTAGATGCACCATCTAATTCAAAAAGATTGTAATTATTTGTTAAATTATTATTTACAGCTTTAGCAAAAATTCTTGCACATGTTGTTTTACCCACTCCCCTAGGTCCACAAAATAGATATGCATGACCTATTTTTTTATTATTAATTGTGTTTTGCAGTGGAATAGTTACATGAGATTGACCAACTACTTCATTAAAGTTCTGAGGTCTATATTTACGTGCTGAAACTAAATAATCACTCATGGATTTTTTTTATTGTTTGTTTTTTTAATATTTTAAAATCACCACAAAATAGTGAAAAAAAAATATATTTATTTATCATTTACAAATTAACTTTGTTTATTTAAATAGTAATCATTAAATTTGCGAACCCTTAAAATAAGGGTAATTTAAAATAAAAGTCTATTTGCATTAAAATTTAGATTATGAATAATTATGAAACGATCTTAATTCTCAACCCTGTTCTATCTGATGAGCAAGTGAAGGAATCAATGGATAAATTTAAAAAGCTTTTAAAGTCCGTTAAAGCAGAGTGTTTATTTGATGAACTTTGGGGCTTAAAGAAAATGAAATACTCTATTCAAAACAGAAAAACAGGTTTTTATATGTTGTTTCAATTCAAATCATCCCCTGAATCCATTTCCGATTTAGAAATCGAACTTAAGCGTGATGAAAGAATTATGCGTTTTTTAACTATTAAACTTGATAAGCATGCAATGGCATATGCTGAAAGAAGAAGAAGTAATTTGAAATCAAAAGAAAAAGTAAAATGATTGAGATAAATACAACTAAATCTAGTGACGAATTAAGATTTTTGAGTCCACCCAAAGTTGAAACTTCAACTAAAAAAAAGTATTGTCGATTTAAAAAAATGAAAATCAAATATGTGGACTATAAAGATCCTGATTTCTTAATGAGATTTTTAAATGAACAGGGTAAATTACTACCTAGAAGAATTACTGGTAATTCACTAAAATTTCAAAGAAAAGTAGCTCAAGCGGTAAAGCGCGCTAGACAATTAGCATTATTGCCGTACGTTTCTGATTTATTAAAATAATTTTATCATGGAAGTAATTTTAAAACAAGATGTTGAAAACTTAGGTTTTATTGATGATATAGTCAAGGTCAAGCCTGGATATGGTAGAAATTTTTTAATACCAAAAAAATTAGCTGTTCACGCAACTGAAACTGAAAAGAAAATTCTTGCTGAGAATTTAAAACAAAAAACACAAAAAGACCAGAAAATTATAAGTGACTTAGAGTCCACTAAAAAGGAAATTGAGTCTTTAGAGATGAAAATTGCTTCGAAAGTTGGAGAAGATAAAAAATTATTTGGATCAGTTAATACCGCTACTATTGCATCCGAATTATTAAAGAAAAATAACATTACAATAGACAAAAAGTATATTGTAATTAATGGATCCAATGTTATAAAAAATACAGGTTCATTTACTGCTACAATTAGACTCCATAGAGGCTTAAATGCTACTCTCTCATTTGAAGTAGTAGCAGAATAGTATAGTTTAAATAATCTTTCAAAACAAATTTACATAGATTTAAAAATTTATGAATTTATATTATGAATATCTAGAAGAGATTAAAGAAAGGAAAATTCAAAACCTTGATCCAAAACCTATTGATAGTGCAGAGTTATTAAATGAAATAATTGCACAAATTAAAGATATAAACCATAAGCACAGAGAAGATTCACTACATTTTTTTATATATAATGTTTTGCCAGGCACAACTAGCGCAGCATTAGTAAAAGCAAATTTTTTAAAAGATATTATTCTTGGTTTGATTTCCGTTAAAGAAATTGTTCCCGATTTTGCTTTTGATTTACTTTCTCATATGAAAGGCGGGCCATCTATTAATGTTTTATTAGATCTTGCATTAGGTGATGATAGCTATATTTCTAATTGTGCTGCAAAGGTTTTAAAAAGTCAAGTTTTTTTATATGAAGCCGACACAAAACGTTTAGAAATTGCTTACAAAGAAGGTAATGTAATAGCTAAAGAAATTATAGAGAGTTATTCAAGAGCTGAGTTTTTTACTAAACTGCCTCAACTTCCAGATGAAATTAAGATAGTAACTTTTGTGGCAGGAGTTGGTGATATTTCAACAGATTTATTATCACCTGGAAGCGATGCTCACTCACGATCAGATAGGCAATTGCATGGTCAATGTATGTTTGAGCATGATAAAAAGAAACAAAAATCACTTTTAGAGTTACAGAAGAAGCACCCCGATAAAAGAATTATGCTTGTTGCTGAAAAGGGTACAATGGGTGTGGGATCTTCTAGAATGTCCGGAGTTAATAATGTTGCTTTATGGATTGGTCAAAAAGCTAGTAAATATATCCCATTTATAAATATTGCTCCTATAGTAGCTGGAACTAATGGAATCTCTCCAATTTTCCTCACTACTGTTGGAGTAACAGGTGGTATCGGCTTAGATTTAAAAAATTGGCAAAAGAAGTATGATGCTAATGGAAATCTTGTTCTTGATGAAAATGATGAACCTGTACTAGAACAGGTTTATTCTGTAGATACAGGCACAGTATTAACAATCAACACAAAAACAAAAAAACTTTATAAAGATAATAAAGAATTGATTGACGTGTCTGCATCTTTCACTCCTCAAAAAATAGAATTTATGAGAGCGGGTGGTTCATATGCAGTTGTTTTTGGTAAAAAGTTGCAATCATTTGCAAATCAAATTCTTGGAAACGACTTACAAAATGTATATGCAAAATCAAAGGAAATTTATCATGATAATCAGGGCCTGACTGCTGTTGAGAAAATTTTCAATAAAAATGCAGTAGGCACAAGCAGTGCGATTCTGCATGCAGGTTCCTATGTTCGTGTTAAAACTGATATTATTGGTTCTCAAGACACAACTGGATTAATGACTACACAAGAGCTAGAAATGATGGCAGCCAAAATTATTTCACCAAGCGTTCAGGCTGGTTATCAATCTGGTTGTCACACTGCTTCAGTCTGGGATGCAAAATCTAAAGAAAATATACCTAAACTTATGCAGTTTATGCACAACTTTGGATTGATTACTGCAAGACATCCTGAAAACAAATATCCACCTTTGACGGATGTTATTCACAAAGTACTTAATGACATTACTATTGATGACTGGTCTATTATTATAGGCGGAGACTCTCATACTAGAATGTCTAAGGGAGTTGCTTTTGGTGCAGATTCGGGTACAGTAGCTTTAGCTTTAGCTACAGGAGAAGTGTCTATGCCAATACCAGAATCTGTAAAAGTTACTTTCAAAGGGACTATGAAGGATCATATGGATTTTCGAGATGTAGTTCATGCTACTCAAATTCAAATGTTGAAGAAATTTAAAGGTGAAAATGTTTTTCAAGGTAGAATCATTGAAGTCCATATTGGAACTTTGCTTGCAGATCAAGCTTTTACATTTACAGATTGGACTGCTGAAATGAAGGCTAAAGCTTCAATATGTATATCAGAAGATAACACACTTATTGAATCATTGAATATTTCCATTGATCGTATAAAAGTTTTGATTGAAAAAGGAATGGATAATGATCATCATGTGTTACAAAGTCTTATCGATAAAGCTAATAAAAGAATTGAACAGATTAAGTCAGGAGATAAACCACCTCTTAAACCTGATGAAAATGCAAAATATTACGCAGAATTTGTTGTTGATTTAGATATTATTGACGAGCCAATGATTGCAGATCCTGATGTACATAATGAGGATGTCTCTAAAAGATATACTCATGACACTATTCGTAATCTTTCGTTTTATAATGGAAAAAAGAATATTGATTTAGGTTTTGTTGGTTCCTGTATGGTTCACAAGGGAGATATTAAGATAGTTGCCAGAATGTTGAAAAATTTAGAGGAGGATTTAGGTAAAGTGTCATTTAAGGCTCCTTTAGTAGTAACAGCGCCCACATATAATATTATTGATGAATTAAAGATTGAAGGTGATTGGGAAATCCTCCAAAAATATTCAGGATTTGAATTCAATGATTTGGCTCCCAAATCTTCTGCGCGTACTGAATATGATAATATATTATATTTAGAACGCCCTGGTTGTAATTTGTGTATGGGTAATCAAGAAAAAGCTGAAAAGGGGGACAGTGTTATGTCTACATCTACTCGTCTTTTTCAAGGTCGGGTAGTAAAAGATTCGGAAAGAAAAAAAGGAGAATCATTACTTGCATCAACACCTGTAGTTGTTTTATCTGCAATTCTTGGAAGAACTCCAACAATTGAGGAGTATAAAACAGCTATTAGAGGAATACAATTAACTAGATTTGCCCCTCCAATAAAAAAAATGACGACTAAACCTGGGCATCTTTTATCTTATTGATTTAATATTTTAAATTTTTGAATTAAAAAATATATAATTAAAATTAGATCAATAGAATGTACAAGTTCATTATCTTTAAAGTAGTTTTTGTTTTGTTCTCATTAACTGTGATAGCTCAGTCTATTTTTTTAGAATCTTTTAACCCAATCTACATTGATAATAAGTCAATCAAGGATATTCAAAATCACAACAATGTTTATGTTAGACCATTAAAGTATTTAAATACCCCTAATTTTGCTGAATTAAGTGTTAGTGAAAAAAAAATAAAATTCATTAATTTTATTTTACCATCTATTTTATTAGAAAAAAATAAGATAAAAAAAGCATATGATTATATTTTAAATAATTATGAAATAAAACATAATAATGACACAATCAATGAACTTTTTGAGTATTGTAATTGTGACACAAAAAATTGTTTATTGCTATGCTTAAAAGCTCAACCAAATTCTATAATTATTGCACAAGCTGCAATAGAATCAGGTTGGGGAACTTCACGATTTTTTATCGAAGGAAATAATTTGTTTGGAGTCCATACTCAATCAAATGATCCAAATAAAATAAAAGCAAAAAATTCTTCACCTGTATATGTTAAGAAATATAATAGCATTTCAGAATCTATCTCACATTACTTACGTACTTTAGCTAGCGGTTATTTTTATGAACAATATAGGATAAATAGATTTAATAATATTAACTCAATTGACTTGATTAATTATTTATCTATGTATTCCATCAGGAGAGAGAGTTATATAGAAGATTTAAATAGTATTATTATATATAATAACCTACTTATGTATGACAACTTAGAATTGATCTATGATTAATAAAATAAAAAAAAATAAACAAATCATTGCATGGTCTATGTATGACTTTGCTAATCAGCCTTTCACAACACTTATTGTAACTTTTATTTTTAGTGCTTTTTTTACGGAGTCTTTAGCTCAGGATAATCAACAAGGAACTTATTTATGGTCATTGGGCATTTCAATAACAGCAATTTTAGTTGCATTTTTTTCTCCACTATTAGGTGCTATAGCTGATTCAGGTGGATATCGAAAAGCTTTTTTAGTTTTTTTTACATATTTATGCATAATCTCAACAATTATTTTATATTTTTTCGAGCCGAATAAGTCTTATGTTATTTTTGGTGCTGATATTGATGTTTCTATTTGTGCACTTTTTGTATTTATTATAGCTAACATTGGATTTGAATTTGGAACAGTTTTTTGCAATTCTTACCTGTCAGATTTGTCAACAAATAAAAATATTGGAAGAATTTCTGGATTCGCTTGGGGCTTAGGATTTGTGGGAGGTTTAATTTCTTTAGCTGTTTCATTTTTATTTTTGGATTTAAATGTCACAGAGAATATAAGATTGATTAATCTTTTAGTTGCATTTTGGTTTATTGTTTTTAGTTTTCCAACTTTTCTTTTAGTAAGAGATCAAAAACCAAAAAAGGGTATGCGTCAACATTTTCAACAATCATTAAAATCTATAGTATATTCTTTTCAAAATATTTCCAAGCATAAATCAATAGTTAGATTTTTAGTCGCTAGGCTTTTTTATAATGATGCTTTAATTACAATTTTTGCATTTGGTGGAATATATGCTGCAGGAACTTTAAATTTCAGTTTTAATGAAATTTTAATTCTTGGAGTTGTTTTAAATATATCTGCTTGCATTGGATCTTTTTGGTTCGGTTTTGTAGAAGATAAAATAGGTGTAAAACAAATGTTGAACATGACATTATGGGGACTTTTGCTATCCACTTTTTTAGCGTTTTTAGCTCCATTCTTAACAAATTATGACCATTTAATTACCCCAAAAACTTTATTTTGGATTGCAGGCATAATAATTGGTCTAATGCAAGGACCTAATCAAGCTGGTAGTCGTTCACTGATGGCTAGATTAACACCGGAAGAAAAGAAAAATGAATTTTTTGGATTTTATGCATTTTCAGGAAAAGCTACTGCATTTTTAGGACCACTATTATTTGGTTTAGTGACTCAAAAATGTCAGGATGGGTGTATGATTAGTCAAGATTTTATTATTGGTGGACAACAAGCAGGTCTGATTGTGGTTGTTTTTTTATTTTTGTTTGGTATATTAATTTTTCGTCCACTTAATTTAACAAATAGTAGTTTTGATAAAAAATAAATTTGATATAATTGTTATTGGAGGTGGATTAGTTGGATTATCTACTGCATATAAAATTCAGAAAAAGTTACCTAACAAAAATATTTTATTGATTGAGAAAGAAGATGATATAGCTACCCATCAAAGCGGACGAAATTCTGGTGTTATTCATTCGGGTTTGTATTATAAAGAAGGATCACTAAAAGCTAAAAATTGTGTTTCTGGTAGACATGAACTGGTTAAATTTGCTAAACAACATAATATTCAACATGATATTTGTGGAAAATTAGTTGTTGCAACTAATCAAAATGAATTATTAGCACTTCCAAATCTTCAAAAAAGAGGGCATAAAAATGGTTTAAAAAATATAGAACAGTTATCCCCGCAACAAATTCAAGATATTGAGCCTTATGTTAGTGGTTTAGGTGCGCTATTTATTCCTGAAACAGGAATTATTAATTATATACAATTAGCAAAAAAAATAGCTAATTTGATTATTGAAATTAATTCAGATAGTAAAATTCTTACTAGCACATTGGTAAGAGATATAAAACAAAAGAACGGAAAATCTTTAATTATTACCAATACAATAAATTTCGAATGTGATCATTTGATTGCGTGTGCAGGTCTATTTTCTGATAGTTTAGCTAAGCTTGATGGAGCAAAATTTGACTTAAAAATTGTAGGATTTAGAGGAGATTATTATACTTTGACTGATTCAGCTTCTCATAAAGTAAATAATTTAATTTATCCTGTTCCGAATCCTGAATTTCCGTTTTTAGGTGTTCATTTTACAAGAATGACAAATGGGGAAATTGAATGTGGCCCTAATGCTGTCTTTACTTTTAAAAGAGAAGGTTACAGAAAAACTGATTTTAATTTTAAAGATACAATAGATGCTTTAAGTTATTGTGGTACTTGGAAATTATTTAAAAATCATTGGAAATTCGGTTTAAATGAAATGATTAAAGCATCTTCAAAAACAATTTTCTTACGTCATTTGCAAAAATTAATCCCATCACTTAAACTAAAAGATATAAGACAAGGTAGATCAGGTGTTAGAGCTATGGCTTTAGGTTCAGATGGGGAAGTTATAGACGATTTTAAAATTATTATACATAAAAGAAACATACATGTATTAAATGCACCATCTCCAGCCGCTACTGCATGTCTTTCAATAGGAGAAACAATTTCTGAAAAACTTTTAAAAATCTTGTAATCAAGATTTACCAGTATAATTAGTAGGGGTGATATTTTTTAGTTCCTTTTTAACTTTATCAGTTGTTTCTAGTGAATCAATAAAATCGTGAATGTCATTTTGTTTCACATTACTATTGTTTCGTGTGAGTTCTTTTAGTTTTTCATATGGTTCTTTAAATCCTTCTCTCCTAAGAATTGTTTGAATAGCTTCAGAAATTATAACCCAATTATCATTTAACTCATACTCCAATTTAGAATTGTTGACAGATAACTTATTTAAGCCTTTCATTATTGCTTTATATGCAATAATACTATGAGCAATTGGTACACCAATATTTCTAAGCACTGTTGAGTCTGATAAATCTCTTTGCAGTCTAGAAATTGGAAGTTTTTCAGAAATATGACTAAAGAGCGCGTTTGCTATACCAAGATTTCCTTCTGCATTTTCAAAATCAATTGGATTTACTTTATGGGGCATTGCAGATGAACCAACTTCATTTTTCTTTATTTTTTGATTAAAGTATCCCATTGAAATATACATCCACATATCTCTGCAAAGGTCAATAAAAATTACATTAATTCGTTTTAGTGCGTCTAATTGTGAGCCTAGATTGTCATAGTGTTCAATTTGTGTAGTTGGATATGACCTTTGAAGACCAATACTTGATAAAAATTCTTTAGCAAACATATGCCAATTATATTTTGGATATGCTATGTAATGGGCGTTCATATTGCCAGTAGCTCCTCCAAACTTTGCTGCATGTGGTATTTTTTTAAGTTGTGATAATTGTTCCTTAACTCGTACTTTAAACACATTAATTTCTTTTCCGACTTTTGTTGGAGATGCGGGTTGACCATGGGTCTTTGCTAGCATAGGTATATTTTTCCATTTTTTATTTAATTCTGATAATAAATCAACTAATTTATTGATCTCTAAATAAACACATTTTTCTAAAGCATCTTTTATTAGTAGTGGCGTTGCAGTGTTATTGATATCTTGAGAAGTTAGTCCAAAATGGACAAATTCTTTAAATGAACCTAATTTAATTTTTTCAAATTCTTCTTTAATAAAATACTCTACGGCTTTTACATCATGATTAGTTTTTTCCTCAATTTTTTTTATTCTATATATATTTTTAGAACTTATTTTCAATGCAATATTTTCAATAGCATTTAATTGTTTCTTTGAAATTTTACTGAGTTCGGGTAAGTTAAATTTGATTAAATATTGAAAATACTTTATTTCAACAAAAACTCGATAACTTATAAGTGAAGATTCAGAAAAAAAACAATTTAATTCCTTTGTTAATTTTGCATATCTCCCATCAATTGGAGAAATATTATTGATGCTAGTTTTCATAATTGATAAATCGGTATTTGTAAATTTAATAAAAAGTAACCTATCATAAATAATTGATATTATATTATATTTATATAATGTTTGAAATTATTGCTGTTTCAATTGCTATTCTTTTTTTTCTATTTGGTATTATTGGATCTATTTTGCCGATTTTGCCTGGGCCAATACTTACATATTTTGGTATTGTGTTATTATATTTTTTCACTGATATAGATGTTTCATTTAGTTCACTAATATTATATTTAGTTCTTACATTAATTATTTTTTTTTCTGATTATTTTTTACAAATTATTGGTATTAAGAAATTTGGGGGTGGAAGATATGTAGTTTANACAACAATTCTAGGTACTTTTTTAGGTATTTTTTTTGCACCNTTTGGACTAATTNTAGGTCCTTTTTTAGGTGCTTTTATAGGNTCATTTATTGAATTNAAATCCAATAATAAAGCATTGAAGACAGCTTTAATTACTTTNGTTGGTTTTTTATTTGGAACNTTACTGAAATTAGTATACACGATTTATGTTTTTTATTTAATGGTAAATAAATTATTATATTTAATGNTCTAATAATTACTTTNAGAAATATGNTAATTTCATTTTCGATNGAAGAGCACTTTCAAAATGCTTGGAAAAAATTTAANGAATATTCTATATTTTGGATATCAGTTTCATTGTTTTCAGTTGCAATAGGATCTCCAGCAAGTAGTTTTTCCCCACCTTTTATGTTTTTATTTACAATAATAAGCATGTATTTTTCTGCTGCTATTGTTTTAATGTCAATCAACTATATGAGGGGCCAATTGGTGACTATTAATAATTTAATTAGCCTAGACTTACAAAAATTCATACATTATCTATTTGTATCTATTTTATGTGGCATTATTGTAATAGTAGGTACACTTTGTTTGATAATACCGGGGATTTATCTTGCCTCTAGATTAATGTTTGCTCAGTATATAGTCGTTGATGAGTCAATCAGTTTTGATCAAGCTATTTTGAAAAGTTGGAAATTAACCAAGGGTAATGAGTGGAATCTTATAGCCTTTTTATTTGTCACTTTTTTAGTATTTCTTATTGGTTTTCTTGCACTTTTTGTGGGGTTGTTAGTTGCTATTCCTATTGTTAGTTTAGCTACTGCTAGTTTGTACTTATGTTTTACTGAGCATTCATCAAAACTATAATAAGTAATCTTTGATATATAGAAATGTTGATATTTTATAACATTATTTAATATCTAAATATGTAGGAATATTTTTTAAAAAAATAACTTCTTCATTTTTTATTTTAAAACAAAAATGGTGTGTTCCATTAGTGATAAGTATAAATTTTGCCTTTATCATTTTATAATAGTTAATACTTTGATTGATTGTGTTTTCATTTAATTTTAAATTTTGAGATTTACACTCAATTAGAATCAAAGGTTCCTTTTTAGGATTATAGCAGATTATATCACATCTTTTTTTGGATGTTTTATCAATTTTTTTTTCAATTGCCATTAGAGATATTGGATATCCTTTTTTTTCATTTAAATAAGAGATTGTATTTTGTCTCACCCATTCTTCTGGTTGATTTACAACATATTTTTTTCTTACTTGATCAAAAATATATTCTTTATTATTAAATGTTTTTAATTTCATTATATATATATAATTTAATACTTAAATTAAGTAATTATTTAAATAATTCTTATGTCAATTCATCAATTATTAGAAAGTATAAAAAAACAAAATATTTCGTCGAATTACTTATTATTTGGCGACGAACATTTTTTTATTGATGAAATCGATACATGTTTTCTCAAGTACACAATTCCAGACGAAGAACAAATGTTTAATCAAAAAATATTTTACGGAAAAGATACAGATGTTTTTTCTTTAATGAATATATTAAAATCATATCCAATAATTGGTTCTAAACAATTAATCCTTCTTAGAGAGGCACAAGAACTTGAAAATATTCAAGAACTAGAAAAGTACTTCTTAAAACCAGTAAAGAGTTCCATTTTTATAATATGTTTTAAAAATAATTTTAAAAAAAAAATAGATCGTAGAAAAAAATGGGTCAAGCTAATTGATAAATGTGGTTCGTTATATGAGTTTAAAAAAATGTATGAGAATCAAATAGGTTTATGGATATCTAATTATTTAAATAGTTTCAATTTAGAAATTGAAAAAAAAGCAGAAGCTTTATTAGTAGATTCTTTAGGAAATAATTTGTCAAAAATATCAAATGCAATTAAAAAATTAACTGAAATTATAAATTCATCTAAAATTACATTGTCGGATGTCCAAAACCATATTGGTATACATCGTGAATATAATAATTTTGAACTTCAAAGTGCTCTTGCAAAAAAAAATAACAAAAAAGTAATTGCTATTGTAGAGTATTTTCTTTCAAATACTACTAACTTTCGGCCTCAACCATTGATAGGTCTTGTGTTTTCTTTTTTTTCCAAATTATTAATTATGCATTCTCTTTATGGAAAGCCGGATAAATTTATAAGTGGAGCTTTGAAAATTCATCCTTTTTTTTTAAAAGAATACAAAATAGCATTAAATAATTATTCGTTTGATAAATGTGTTTTAGTTATTGCAGAATTAAAAAGTGCCGATTTAAAATTTAAAGGCATAGTTGGTAGTGCTAAACCAGATTTTATTAAAGATTTGCTATTGAAAATCATATCATAATATATTTCTCTTCATTTGATGTTTTTATTTAAAAGGTTATAATATATTTGTGTGCTATGAATAATCTCGATGTATTAAAATATTTTATTTTCTTATATTTTTTTTCCATGTTTACCTTTTCGCAAACTGGAACAATTAGAGGTTTTGTCTATGAGGAAGCATCTGAAGAGGTAGTTATATTTGCAAATGTTTTTGTCTCTGGCACCGATTTTGGTACTTCTACAGACGATAATGGTTATTTTATTATTTCGGATATTCCTTATGGAAAGTATAAACTTCAAGTGAGTTTCATAGGTTATAAAGATTACTTTATTGACTTTGAATTAAATAATGAAATTCAAGTAATAACTAAAAAGTGTTTTTTGACTACCGAATCTCTTCAGCTAGACAACATTACCATTAATGCAGCTAGAGATGAAATGAAAACTCAAGTTAATACCGGAGTCGTTAAATTAACAAGTAAAACAATTAATAAGTTGCCTAGTATAGGGGGAGAACCAGATTTAGCTCAATTTTTACAAGTCTTACCTGGAGTGGTATTTACCGGTGATCAGGGAGGTCAAATTTATATTAGAGGAGGGGCACCTATTCATAATAAAGTTTTACTTGATGGAATGGTTGTATATAGTCCTTTTCATTCAATAGGCTTTTTCTCTGTTTTCGATACAGATATAATAAAAAAGGCTGACATCTATACTGGTGGTTTTGGAGCTCAATATGGTGGAAGAATATCTTCAATAATGGATATTAAGACAAGAGATGGAAATAAAAAACGTTTAGCAGGAAAAATATCAGGTAATACATTTAGTTCTAAATTGTTGTTAGAAGGACCTATTATAAAATCAAAAAATGATATTTCCAATTCATTTCTTTTAAGTGCTAAAAAATCTTACTTAGATATAACTTCTAAATCTATCTACTCATATTTAAATGATACAGACTTACCTTATTCTTTTTTAGATATTTATGGTAAAATGTCTTTTTCAGGAAAAACAGGAAGTAAATTAAATATTTATGGTTTTGGATTTAATGATGATGTAGATTATCAGAATATTACTAATTTGAATTGGACTACCTATGGTTTTGGATCTAATTTAATTTTAGTTCCATCTTCAGCTAAGATGTTAATCGAAGGAAAATTAGCGTATTCTAATTATGAAATTAATCAACAAAATCATGAAGAGCCTCTTAATTCAAGTATAGTTGATGGATTTAATGTTGGTTTAGATTTTTTTTACTTCATTTCAAAGAAACATGAATTGAAATATGGTGCAGAATTACTTGGATATACAACAGAACTCTTATTTAGAAATTCAGCAAATACCTTGATTGAGCATGAAGATCATTCAACAGAATTTGCAGCTTATGTTAACTACAAATTTAATAATGGAAATGGACGTCTTATTTTAGAGCCTAGTTTAAGACTCCAAAATTACACTTCTTTAGGTGAAACTTCTTTAGAGCCAAGGGCTGGTTTAAAATATAATTTAACAGAAAGAATTCGACTTAAAAGTTCTTTTGGTTTGTTTTCACAAAACTTGATGTCTAGTACAAGTGAGCGTAATGTTATTAACTTATTTTCTGGTTTTTTATCTAGCACTACTAGTTTGCCAACTACTTTTCAAGGGGAAGTTGTTGAATCCTCCCTCCAAAAAGCTACTCATTTTTTGCTTGGATTTGAATATGATTTAGGTGCAAAAATTGACATAAATATTGAAGGATATATTAAAGATTTTTCACAACTCATTTCACAGAATAATAATCAAATTTATACTGACACACCTGAATTTGAAGATGTTCCAGATTATCAAAAGAAGATATTTATTATTGAAAAGGGTTTAGCTAAAGGTTTAGATTTTTTGATTAAATATAATTCTGATAGAATAAATTTATGGACTGTTTATTCTTATGGCATAATTAATAGAGAGGATGAAGAATCGATTTATTATCCACATTATGACAGAAGACATAATGTTAACTTGCTTTTATCTTATTTAATTGATTCAAAGAAAAATTGGGAACTTAGTTTGAGATGGAACTACGGTTCGGGTTTCCCATTTACTAAAACAAAAGGTTATTATGAAAATATTAATTTAAATAATGGAGCTAATACTGATATATATACTTTAAATGGAGAATTAGGTGTTTTGTATGCTGATTTAAATACTGGAAGACTACCTGAATACCATAGATTAGACTTGTCAATTAAGAGAATATTTAAATTTAATTCTAATAATCATTTAGAAATTTCTTTTGGTGTAACAAATCTATATGATAGAGATAATATTTTCTATTACAATAGAATTAATGCTGTACGAGTTAATCAATTACCCATTATGCCAAGTTTAGGAATCAATTGGTCATTTTAAATAACATAATTGATGTTTATATTATAATACTTTTGTAAATTCGGGAAACATTTCTAGAATGTCAAAATCTAAATTTATTTTTGTCACAGGTGGTGTAGCCTCTTCACTGGGTAAGGGTATTATTGCGTCTTCTCTTGGTAATTTGTTTCAGTTTAGAGGATATAAGACAACAATATTAAAGTTAGACCCTTATTTAAATGTTGATCCTGGCACATTAAATCCATATGAGCATGGTGAATGTTATGTTACTAATGATGGAGCTGAAGCAGATCTTGATTTAGGTCACTACGAGAGATTTCTCAATCTACCAACATCACAATTAAATAATATTACTACTGGTAGTATTTATCAAAGTGTAATAGAGAAAGAGAGAAGGGGAGACTTTTTAGGTAAAACAGTACAGGTTATACCTCATATTACAGACGAAATCAAAGAACGAATTCTTCTTTTAGAGTCTAAGGAAAATTATCAAATTATAATTATTGAGATTGGAGGAACTGTAGGGGATATAGAATCTTTACCTTATATCGAAGCTCTTAGGCAAATGAAATTTGAACGAAAAAATGATGTAGCTGTTGTTCATTTAACTCTTTTACCATTTTTAGCTTCAAGTGGGGAAGTTAAAACTAAGCCAACCCAACATTCTGTAAAAACATTGCTTCAATCTGGTGTTCAGCCTGATATAATTGTGTGTAGGTCTGAATATTCTATAGATGAAAAAATAAAAAATAAAATTGCTTTATTTTGTAATGTAGATTTTGATTGTGTGATAGAATCTATAAATGTTGAAACGATTTATGAAGTTCCATTATTAATGATGGAACAAAAATTAGATCTGGTTGTTTCTAATAAAATCGGGATTAAACCACTTAATGACTTAGATAATAATTTATGGATAAAAAGATTAGAAAGGTTAAAAAATCCTCAAAAAACTATTCAAATCGGTCTTGTTGGCAAATATGTTGAATTGAAAGATTCGTATATTTCAATATGTGAATCTTTAATTCATGCTGGAGCATTCTTAGAAGTCAAAATTGTTATTAAATGGCTACATTCGGAAAAATTAGAATCAACTAATTTAGAACAATCTTTTAAAAATTGTGATGGAGTTATTGTTGCTCCTGGTTTTGGAGATAGAGGTATTAATGGTAAAATTAAAGCTGTTCAATATGTTAGGGAAAATAATATTCCATTTTTTGGAATATGCCTAGGTATGCAAGTAGCAGTTATTGAATTTGCTAGAAATGTATGTGGATATCTTGATGCTCACTCCAAAGAAATGAATAGTAAAACAATGCACCCTGTAATTGATTTAATGGAGTCTCAAAAAAAGATAAAAAATATAGGAGGCACTATGAGATTGGGTAGATATAATTGTGAATTAATAAAAAAGTCATTGGCATACGATGCCTACCAAGTGTCATCTATTGACGAAAGACACAGACATAGGTATGAATTTAATAATAAATATAAAGATGTGTTTAGTGAAAAAGGCATGTTATTTACTGGATTAAATAAAAAATTAAATCTAGTTGAGATTATAGAATTAGAAAACCATCCATGGTTTTTAGGTGTTCAGTTTCATCCAGAGTATAAAAGTACATTTATTAATCCTCATCCACTTTTCATAAATTTCATTAAAGCATGTTTAACAATAAGGTTATAGTATGGAAGAAAAAGGTTTAGATATTAATTTTTTTATTGGTATTTTTTTAATTTTTGGATTATTGATGTGGTTTAATATAAATCAAATTCCTGACGAAAAAATTAATGATTCTGTGTTGAACGAATCTGCTCCAAAGAAACAAACACAACTCAAGATTAAACCAGAAATTACCGACAGCCATAATTTAATTGTTAATCAAGATATCAAAGAGGAATTATACTCTATTTCAAATGAAAATATAATTATTAAATTTTCTAATCTGGGTGGAGCAATTAAAGAAGTTATTTTGAAAAAATATTTCACTCACGATTCACAACCTCTTAAAATCATTAAGGAGTTAGATTTTGATTTTTCGTTTTTTTTAAAAGATCTAAAGATTCACACAAAAAATTTAGTTTTTACTGATGTAGAGGAAGATCTTAATAGAATTGCATTTGTTTATAAGGATATAAATCAGAATAAGATAAAATTCATCTATCATCTAGATTCTAATAGTTATAATTTAAAATTTAATGTTCAAACAGAAAACGGTAATGTTTACATTGAACCACATAAATTTACTTTTTCTCAAAATATAAATCAATTAGAAAAAAACATTAACAATGAACGTAATACTACCACTATAAACTATTCGTTTAATAATTCTTCTTCTAAACAAATGTCTTTAATGAAAGACGGTGAGAAAAATATTAATAATCCCATTTGGATTGCTCATAAACAACAGTTTTTTTCTACTGTGATTAATTCAGAAAATCATTTTCGTGATGTAATTTTATCAACTGAAACTCCCAGTTCTGATAAATTTGTAAAAAGACTTAGTTCAGAATTTTCAATAGATTATGATAATGAAAGTAATAATTATTTTTTCGACTTTTATTTTTTACCCAATCAGTACTCGCTTTTAAAATCCTATGATAAGGGATTCGAATCACTAGTTCCCCTAGGTAAATTTGTGTTTGGTTGGGTAAATAAATTCCTAGTTATTCCAATGTTTAATTTTTTAGAAACATTAGGATTAAATTATGGTATTATTATTTTAATAATTGCTATTGTTATCAAAATTATTCTTTATTGGCCAACAAGAAGTTCATATATATCTATGGCTAAAATGAGGGTATTGAAACCTGAAATAGATGCTTTAAATGAAAAATTTAAAGACCCATTACAAAAACAGCAAGCACAAATGAATCTATATAGAAAAACTGGTGTGAATCCATTGGGAGGTTGTTTACCCCTTCTTTTTCAAATGCCGATCCTAATAGCTTTATTTAGATTTTTTCCTGCCTCAATTGAATTAAGACAACAACCTTTTTTATGGGCAGATGATTTGTCTACTTATGATTCAGTGTTAGATTTTGGTTTCAGTATACCCTTGTATGGTGATCACATTAGTTTATTTGCTTTACTTATGACTTTAGCAACTGTTTTACAAATGATGTATTCAAATCAAATTTCATCTAGCGCTCAAATGCCTCAAATGAAGTATGTCATGTATATGATGCCTGTTATTTTCTTATTAGTGATGAATAATTATTCAGCAGCTTTAAGTTATTACTATTTTTTGGCTAACATAATTACCTTTATGCAACAGCTAATTATTCGAAGAGGTATAGATGATGATAAACTATATTCTACTCTACAAGCTAATAAAAAGAAAGTTTTAAAAAAATCTAAATTTCAAATGAAATTAGAAGAAATGGCTAAAAAAAATAAATAATGAGTTTTGTACTTTTTTATTATATTTTAACTTCCTTTTTTTTTTCTCAACCCAGTTTGGATCAACCTATTTTTTCTTTAACTAAAACTGCTTGCTATGGCACCTGTCCTCAGTATCAATTGAGATTGTTTGATAATGGTTTAATTATTTACGAAGGTAAAATGTTTGTGGAAAAAACAGGTTGTTTTCAATTTCACATTTCAATTAGTCAGCTCAATGAACTTTTAAAATTAATTAACGAAGTTAATTATTTTGAATTAGACAGTTTGTATGATGCTAATGTAAGCGATGTTCAATCGATAATTACAGAATTTAAATATAAAAATCAAGAAAAGAAAATAATTGATCGCTTTAAGGGACCTAAAGATTTAGAGAAAATTTATAAGCTAATTGATCATTATGTTGAGTCAAATGACAATTGGCTTAAATGCAATAATTAATTTAAAAAGTCACATAGTTTTCCACATTTATCTAGCTCTATTCCTTTATTTCCTTTTTTAACTGTACAACATTCATATACATAATCATGTTGTAAAAAAAGAATATATTTTTCTTCAGCTGCTTCTTCTAAAAATTGTTTTTTTTCTTTTAATGTAATTAATGGTTGTGTGTCATACCCCATTACATATGGTAAAGGAATATGTCCAATAGAAGGAAGAAGGTCAGCCATAAAGACAACTTTTTGACTATTATAATTAATAATTGGTATCATTTGACCAGCTGTATGGCCATGAAAAAATTTAACGTCTAAATCCTTTAAAAAGGGACCTTCTTTTATAAAATCTAGTTTGTTTTTTTTTGAAATAAGAGAAAAATTTTCTTTTAAAAAAGATGCTTTTTCTCTTTTATTTGGATTGTTTGCTAATTCCCAATGCATTTTATTTGAAATGTGACGGGCATTTGAAAATAATAACTTTAAAGTTTTATTTTTTTTAATAATAGCACCTCCACAATGATCAAAATGTAAGTGTGTAAAAAAAACATGAGTAATTTCTTCGGGGGTTATTTTGATTTTTTTTAGAGATCCTATTAAAGAATCTTTTCCATGGAGATAAAAAAAATTGAAAAACTTTTCACTCTGTTTATTTCCAATACCAGTGTCAATTAAAATTTTTTCATTTTTATTTTCAATTAATAAGCATCTCATTGCCCATGAACACATATTATTTTCATCAGCAGGATTAGTTTTAGACCATAGTGTCTTAGGTACAACACCAAACATTGCTCCACCATCAAGTTTAAAGTTTCCTGTATTTATTACATGTATTTTCATAATCGTAGTATATTGTAAATATATACGATTTATTAATTATTTAAAATGAGAATACATTTTATTGCTATTGGCGGTGTAATTATGCATAGTCTTGCCATAGAATTAAAAAAGCAGGGGCATCATATCAGTGGATCAGATGACAATATATATGATCCGTCTCGAAAAAGATTATTAGAATATGGTTTGTTACCTGAAGAGACAGGATGGTTCCCAGATAAAATTCATTCAGAAATTGATTTAGTTCTTCTTGGTATGCATGCAAAAAAAAATAATCCAGAATTAAATAAAGCCCAAAAAATTCAATTGCCAATTTTATCTTTTCCAGAATTTATATCTAACTATCACAAATACAAAAAGAGAATTGTTATTGCTGGTAGTCATGGAAAGACAACAATTACTTCAATGATCCTTCATGTACTTAGTGATAATAATATTGAAGTAGATTATCTCTTAGGGGCTTCAAACCAGTCTTTTAAAAACTTAGTAAGTCTTAAAAAAAATAATATTCTTTTAGTTGAGGGTGATGAGTATTTCTCATCTTACATTGATAAAAGGCCTAAGTTTATGCATTATAAACCAGATATTTTAGTTGTTTCTGGTGTTTCTTGGGACCACATCAACGTTTTTCCTACGTTGGAATCATATGAGACTGCTTTTAAAAATATTATACGTCAAGTTGTAGATAATTGCGGAAAAATTTTTTACTGTGGTGATGATAATTTTTTGTCTAATTATTTAACTCGTTCTGAAAAGCATATTCCATATTTTTTACCAAATTATAAAATAAATAATCATCAATGTTGTCTGATTCAGAATAATCAAATTATTAAATTACATGTTTTTGGCAAACATAATTTATATAATATAAATGCTGCTTTGGGTGTATGTTTAGAATTAGGTTTAAGTTGTGATCAGTTTTATAATTCTATTTCAAAATATCGTGCTGCATATAAAAGATTAAGTTTAATAAAAAAAGGTGAATCAAGTTCAATTTATTTTGACTTTGCTCATTCACCATCCAAGGTTTTAGCTACAATTAATGCTGTAAAGGAGTTATATCCAGAACGTTATCTGATATCATGTTTTGAACTTTATACTTTTAGTAGTTTAAACAAAGAATTTATACCTCAATATGAGAATGCTTTTAAAAAATCAAACGAAGTATGGATATATGTAGATTTAAATTCTAATAAATTACAAAACAATTTATCTGCCAGTTTAATTAGAAATAGCATTAATCATTCATTAGTGTATATAATCGAACGTCCTTTAGATTTAAAAAAGAAGTTGGAAAAAATAGATTTAGAAAACTTGAATTTATTAATTATGAGTTCTGGTAATATTTCAGGTATAGATTTGTTAGAATTATTTAAAACTTAACTATTCATTGAAATTAAAAATTCATCATTGTTTATTGTGTTTGCAAGACGATCTTTTATAAATTCCATAGCTTCAATAGGCTTCATATCGGCCAGATGTTTTCTAAGAATCCACATTCTTTGAAGTTTTTCTTTACTAATTAACAAGTCATCTCTTCTAGTTCCTGAGTTAATTAAATCAATTGCAGGATATATTCTTCTATTAGAAATACTTCTATCTAGTTGCATTTCCATATTACCAGTTCCTTTAAACTCTTCAAAAATTACTTCATCCATTTTTGACCCTGTTTCAACTAACGCGGTAGCAATAATTGTCAATGATCCTCCATTTTCTATATTTCTAGCTGATCCAAAAAAACGTTTTGGTTTATGTAGTGCATTAGCATCAATTCCACCTGATAAAATTTTTCCTGAAGCAGGTGCTACTGTATTATATGCACGCGCCAACCTAGTAATTGAATCTAATAATATTACCACATCATGTCCACATTCAACCATCCTTTTAGCTTTTTCAAGAACTATATTTGCTACTCTTACATGACGTTCTGCAGGTTCATCAAAAGTTGATGCAATTACTTCGCCAGCTACTGTTCTAGCCATATCAGTGACTTCTTCAGGTCTTTCATCAATTAATAGAACAATTTGGTATACTTCTGGGTGATTAGCAGCAATTGCATTTGCGACCTCTTTCAGTAGGACTGTTTTACCAGTTTTGGGTTGAGCTACAATTAAACCTCTTTGGCCTTTTCCAATTGGAGAAAATAAATCAATCATTCTTGTAGAAATTGTTGAATTACTTTCAACTATTTTAAATTTTTCATCAGGAAACAGTGGTGTTTTATGTTCAAAAGCAACTCTATCTCTAACTATATTTGGATCCAGATTGTTAATTTTTAAAACTTTTACTAGAGGAAAGTATTTTTCTCCTTCTTTGGGTGGTCTTATTTCACCTGATATTGTGTCTCCTGTCTTTAGACCAAATAGTTTAATTTGTGATTGAGAAACATATATGTCGTCTGGAGAATTTAAATAATTATAATCAGATGATCTTAAAAAGCCATAGCCATCAGGCATTTTTTCTAAAACACCTTCACCAACAACTTCAGATTCAAACTTATATTCTATGGTTTTAATCTGTTTATCTGCTTTATTTTTTGTCATCGAATAATCCTCTTTTTTTTCATTAGACGGATTATTGTTTACATTTTTTTTTATGTTTTGTTTATTTTCTTCTTTATTGATTATGGTTTTCTTTTTTAATTTAGATTTATTTGAAAGATCTTTTGTCTTAGATGAAGTTGGAGCAATTGCTTGCTTATCTAAAATTTGATAGATCAAATCTAATTTTTTGTGATTTTTAAAATCTGGAACTTCTAATTTATCAGCAATATCTTGTAAATCTTGAAGTTTTTTCTTTTTCAATTCTAATATGTCATACATAAATAATATTTTTATTTTGCCGAAGATGTAATAACCATTTTTTTAATAAAGTTCTAGGGAATTTCAAATGTGGCTTATTAGGATAATAGCACTGCAATTATACAACAATTTTTTAATAATTATCTATATTGCAAAAAAAAATCTAAATATATGATTCAACGTATTCAGTCATTATATCTTTTTTTGGCATCTTTATTTTATTTCATTTACTGGTTTTTTGGTTATCAATGGTATGAAAAGGGATTCGGTTTCTTTGTGCAATCAATTTCTCTTAATTCCAATTTTTTTACATCTGATTTTTTATTTAATATAACAAGTTTCATTCCTTTATCAATTTCAATTCTTTCTTTATTTACTATTTTCTTTTTTAAGAATAGATTAATTCAAATTAGATTTAATCAATTTTTAGTTTATTTAAGTTTTCTTATGTTTCTTTATTCTAGTTATTATTTTTCTATTTCATTTTTTTATTTATTGAACATAATAGATTCAAAATTAATTGAGTTTTTTTTATATGCTGCTATTTTAAATCCTCTTATTTGCTTTTATTTATTGTATTCTTCTTTAAAAAAAATTAAACAAGATGAAAATTTGATAAAATCCATTAATCGATTGAGGTGAATTTAGTTGTTTTATGACCCAATTCAATAACTTCAATATTTAGCATTTCTTTATTTTTGATTTGTAAAATGACTAATGTTCTTATTTGGTGAAAACCCTCTTTCCCAGCTGCTCCAGGGTTTATGTGAAGTACATTATATTTATTATCATAAATTACTTTTAATATATGAGAATGCCCCGAAATAAATAAATCTGGTTTATATAATCTAATTTCCTCCCTTATTTGAGTATTATACTTTTTAGGATAACCCCCAATATGAGTCATGAGTACTTTTATTCCTTCGTATATAAACTTATTAATTTTCGGATATAAATTTCTTATTTGATGACCATCTATGTTTCCATAAACTCCTTTCACCTTATAATCTTTGATAAATCCATCAATTTTATCATTATATCCAAAGTCTCCAGCGTGCCATATTTCATCACATGAATTGAATTTTTTCATAATTTGATTATCTAAATATCCATGAGTGTCAGAAATGATAGCAATTCTTTTCATATTTAATGTTATAATTATTGATTCTAATTTATCATTATTTATGTCATTTAATTAGATTCATGAAAGATTTTCAAAAAAGATACTTATTAAAAATCTCATACGTAGGAACAAATTACTCTGGTTGGCAAATACAAAGTAATGCATCAAGTATACAAGGATCAATTATGCATTGTTTAAAGTTTCTATTAAATAATGAAATTTCTTTAATCGTAGGTGCTGGAAGAACAGACGCTGGAGTACATGCTATCAATTTTTTTGCTCATTTTGATTATTTACATGAATTAGATTGTGATCATCTGTCATACAAATTAAATAGATTTTTGTCTCCTGATATTTCAATACACTACGTTCGACCAATTTCAAATAATTTTCATGCAAGATTTTCTGCAATTTCACGTAGATATGAATATTGGATTTCAAATTTTAAAGATCCTTTCTTATATAAAAGATCATATTTTTTATATAATAATATTGATTTTCAGAAAATTAATGATGGAGCTAAAATTTTTATTGGCACTCATAATTTTAGTAATTTCTCAAAGACTAAATGTAGTAATAATATTTGTATAGTTCATTCAACTTCTTGGATTCAGAAAAAAGAAGTATTAGTATTTTCTATAACTGCCAATAGATTTTTACATAATATGGTTCGTTCAATTGTTGGTTCACTTATTTATTTAGGTTTAAATAAAATAACATTAACTGATTTAGAATCTTATTTAAATAATGAAAATAATTGTAAATTTACATATTCTGTACCCGCATGTGGATTACATTTAGTAAATGTAAAATACCCAAAAAAATATAGTATTGAAGACAATTGATTTAAAATTATTGTACAGACTGTTAAAATTTGTAAGACCCTACAAAAATATATTTATAATTACAATTCTTACCTCTATATTTTTTGGTGTTTTATCAGCTTTAAGGCCAATTCTAATTCAATTTGCTTTTGATAATTATATTTCTAATAACGATTCGTTGGGTTTATTAATTATTATGTCGATCTTACTCTTTCTATTATTTATAGAAGCTTTTTTACAATATATTTTTATATATAAGTCTAATTTCTTATCACAAAAAATAATACAAAATCTTAGAGTACATTTGTTTACCAAAATTTTAAGTTTTAGGATTAGTTATTTTGATCAAAATTCAACTGGCAAATTAATTACTCGTGTAATTTCAGATATGGAGTCTATTGCTTCAATTTTTTCGCAAGGTCTATTAGTTGTGTTTGGTGACGTGTTTAAAATGATACTTGTTATTTTGTGCATGTTTATAGTAAGTTGGGAGTTAGCATTAATAAGTTTATTTTTTTTACCATTACTAATATTTCTGACATTTAAATTTCAGTCTTTTATGCACAGTGCTTTTCAGGATATTCGAAAATATGTAGCTAAACTGAATATTTTTCTGTTTGAACATATTGTCGGTATGAGTGTTGTTCAGTTATTTTCCAAAGAAGAGGAAGAGTTTAGTAAATTTAAGGAATTAAATTCGCGTCATAGAGATGCTCATATTAAAACTGTTCTTTATTTTTCTATTTTTTTACCAATTGTTGATGTTTTTTCTGCAATTGTCATGGGACTTGTTGTTTGGTATGGATCTCTTTCTATTGTATATGATAATAATTTGTCTGTAGGCCAAATTATAGCTTTCATTTTGTTTATTAACATGTTATTTAGACCACTTAGAGCTATTGCTGATCGATTTAATGTATTACAAATGGGTTTGGTTGCTTCATCAAGAGTCTTTAGTCTCATCGATCAATCAAAGGAAGAAGAAAAAAATGAGTTAATTGAATATAAATTCGAAAAACTAGAAGGATCAATTAGTTTTAAAGATGTATCTTTCTTTTACAGAAAAAACGAACCTGTTTTAACAAAAATAAGTTTTGATATTCCATTGAATAGTACAGTTGCCATAATTGGACCTACTGGTTCTGGTAAAACTACAATTCTTAATTTGCTAATGAAGTGGTATAAAATTCAGTCGGGTAGTATCTCTATAAATAATCTTGATCTTAATCAAATACCTACAAGTGTTTTGAGAAAAAATTTAGGTGTTGTTTTGCAGGATTCTTTTTTCTTAGCTGATACTTTAATGAACAATATTAAGTTTTTTAATAATATTTCTGATGAAACAGTTTATGAAGCAGTTCATGATATTGGTATTGAGGATTTTATTAATAAGTTTCCTGAAAAATATGATTATCAAATTGGAGAAAGGGGTGCAGGTCTTTCTGAGGGTGAAAAACAATTAGTATCTTTTCTTAGAACCTATTTAGCTAATCCTTCTTATTTTATTTTAGATGAAGCTACATCCTCGATGGATCCTGTTACAGAAGAATTGATACAAAAAGCAATAAAAAATATCACTAAAAATAGGACATCTATTATTATAGCCCATAGGTTGTCCACTATTGAATGTTCAGATCAAATAATTGTTTTAGAAGATGGAAATATAATTGAATCTGGATCTCATCAACAATTAATGAATTTAAATAAAAAGTATTCCGATTACTATAAAAAACAATTTACTAGGATTTAGTTTAGTACTCGTCTTTTAATGCAAGACCGGTATGAGAGTTTTCTTTTTGTAAGTCTTGAGGTAATCCAGAGAAAATAATTTTTCCGCCTTTATCCCCACTATCTGGACCCATATCAATTACCCAATCTGAATTTTTAATTATGTCAGTATTGTGTTCTATAACTATTATTGTATTTCCAGCGTTAACCAAAATTTGAAGTGCATCAATTAATATTTGAACATCATGAAAATGTAAACCTTTACTAGGTTCATCAAAAATTAAAATAGAATTTTTTTGTTTTTCGTTTATGAAAGAAGCTAATTTTAATCTTTGTAATTCCCCTGAACTAAATGTATTAATTGTTTGCCCTAGTCTTATATAACCTAGTCCAACGTTTTTTAATGGTATTAGTTTGGAAGCAATTATATCATAGTTATGGTTTTGAAAAAAAATAAATGCTTGATCAATTGTCATATTTAAAATATCATGAATAGATTTATTTTTAAATTTAATAGATAAAATTTCTTTAGTGTATCTAGTTCCTAAACAGTGCCTACATTCTAATTTCATGTCTGCTAAAAACTGCATTTCTACTAATAAATAACCTAATCCTTTACATTTTTCACATCTTCCACCTTTCGTATTAAAAGAAAAGTGCTTAGGATTTAAACTGTTTAGTTGAGCTTTTTTTTGACTTGCAAATAGTTCTCTAATGTTTTTAAATGCTTTAATATATGTTATTGGAGTTGATTTCGAAGATTTTTTTATTGAATTTTGATCAATGAATTCAATATTTGCAATTTTATTTAAGTCAATTTTAAGTTTATCATATTTAGGTTTTTTAAATGAAAAATCTTTTAATTCTCTCTTAATTGCTGGAAAAATTACATCTTTAAGTAATGTAGTTTTTCCTGCTCCACTCAAACCAGTAATGGCTGTTAAAACTTTTAATGGAATATGGACCTTAACTCCGTTAAGGTTATTTTTTTCAACACCTGTTAAGCTTAAAAAATACTGAATCCTCCTTTTTTGATTATTTCTTTTTATTTTTTTTCTATTATGTATATAGTCAAGTGTTAAGCTTGTTTCTAATTTATTATTTGAAGGACCTTCATAGACGATTTGTCCTCCCCTTTCTCCTGCCCAGGGACCTAGGTCAATGAGATGATCTGCTCTTTTCATAATTTGTTTGTCATGTTCTACTACAATAACAGAGTTTCCTTGATCTTTAAGCTTAATTAATGTATTAATTAATTTGTTAGTATCTTTGGGATGTAATCCAATTGTTGGCTCATCTAATATATATAGTGACCCGACCAAGACACTTCCAATTGATTTTGCAATATTAATCCTCTGCATTTCCCCACCTGAAAGTGAACTAGATTTTCTGTTAAGTGTTAAGTATCCAAGTCCTAAATTAATGAGTGTATCTATTCGTTGTTTTATTTCGGTAATTATAGTATTTGTAATAGCAGATTTGTCTTTTAAAAGATCCATCTTGTTTATAAACTTAAATAGTTGTGGTATCTCAAGGTTTATTAGATTATTGATATTGATGTTATTAATGAATATGTATTTACAATTTTCTTTTAACCTGCTTCCATTACAAGCATCACATTTTGTTTTTCCGCGATATTTAGATAACATTACTCGATATTGAATTTTGTAAGATTTTTTTTCTAATAAATTAAAGAAATCTCTTATTCCCTTAACCTTTTGATTGCCATTCCACAATAAATTCTTTTCATCATTGGATAAATTCTTGTAAGGTTTGTCAAGAGGAAATTTAAAAAGTTTAGATTTTAAAATAAATTGGTTTTTCCACTTACTCATACTTTCGCTCTTCCATGGGTGGACTGCATATTTATTAAAACTTAGTTCTTTATATGGAATTATTTTATCCTCATCTAAATCAATTATATCTCCATGTCCCTGACATTTTTCACATGCTCCATATGCATTATTAAAATTAAACATTTGTCTTGTAGGTTCCTGAAAAACAATATTATCCATTTCCAGTTTTTTATTAAATATTTTAAGTAATGCAAAATTTGAATCATATATATAAATTTGATCATTGCCTAATTCCATGCCCTTTGAGTAAGTGTTATTAAGCAGACTTAGGTCTTCTGTTTTATTATTAAATACAAGTCTGTCAATAATCAATAGTATTTTTTTATATTTTTTTTTACTTGAAATGATTTTATCAATTGAAATCATTTTTGAATTGATTATTAATCTAGAATATCCCATTGAATAAAAATAATCTAGCTGAGATTTTTTTATTTCACAACAAACTATGTATTTAAATCCTTTTGAAAAAGTATATATGTAATTTTTAAAATCTTCAAAGTTATTTCTTTTGACCTCTTTACCAGAAATTGGTGAAATGATTACACCCATTCTTTCATAAAGAAGTGTTAAATAGTGATATATATCTGTAATTGTACCTACTGTAGATCTCGGATTATTTATGCTAGTACGTGCTTTAATAGAAATTGAAGGTGATAAACCTTTAATTTCATCAAATTTGGGTTTATTGTGTTTTCTTAAAAACTGTCTTGCATATGAAGATAAACTTTCAACATATCTACGTTCCGATTCAGCATATATTGTATCATATGCTAAAGTTGATTTGCCTGATCCAGAAACACCAGTAATTACCACCAGTTTATTTTTGGGTATTTTAATTGAAATATTTTTAAGATTATTACTTTTCGCTCCTTTAATTATAATATATTCGTTGCTCTTCATTTTTGACTAGAATATTATTTTATGAATTTCTTCACCTAATTTATAGCCTATAGATAGACAAAATGGATAAATAAGGAATAGCCATATTATTTTAAATAGATTTAGTGAACATAGTACATCTTTAAAATTATTTTTCATTATATCTTCTATAAAGTTATACCATGTATACAATTGCATTGTATTTGCTATAGTATTAGCAATTATAGCTACAAATAATATACAATATCCAGTAATTAAAATTTTCATAATCATATTTATAAATTTATAAATAATTTTATTTCTTAATTTGAACTTGAAAATTTATATTAAATTTTTTCAGTATATTAGCTTAATAAATTTAAATCTAACTGCCTATTGATACATATCTACTTATTAATTATTAAATAAAAGGATATGTATATTAAAGATTTAACTGATCAAAATTTGATCAAACAATATTTGTCGGGCGATGAATATGCCCTAAACCAGTTGGTTAATAGACATAAAACAAAAATCATCTCTTTCATCTTTTCTAAAGTTCGTGATAAATCTCAAGCAGATGATATTTTTCAAGAAACCTTTTTTAAAGTAATCAGAACTTTAAAAAGTGGAAAATATAACGAAGAAGGAAAGTTTTTACCATGGGTTATGCGAATAGCTTATAATTTATCAATGGATTATTTTAGATATAATAAAAAATCTCGTTTAGTAAGATCCAATGATCAGTTTAATATTTTTGACCTAATAAAAGATGGAGAAGAAAGCAAAGAACACAAAATGATTCAAGATAGAATTTTAATTGATTTGAAAAATATTATAGATAAATTACCAGTTAATCAACAAAAGGTTTTACAGTTACGTTATTATTCCAATATGAGTTTCAGTGAAATCGCTGAAAATTGTAACATAAGTATTAATACAGCATTAGGGAGGATGAGATATGCATTAATAAATATTAGAAAAATTATCCAAAGAGAAGGTGTTGTTCTGTCAGTTGATTAAATTTTTAAAATAAATAAGCTTTTTTTTCGTTAAGCATCTATATAAAACCAATTTCTATAATGCTTATGAATAACTTTACTTATTTAAAGAAAAATAATAAATTTTTATTAAAAAAATTTTTAGATTCTGAGATTAAATACTTAGATAAACTAATCTATTTTAATTCAGTAAATGATTCAAATGATCATCTCATTAATTACTCCAAAACATTATTTGTATATGGAAGAGATGAAAATTTATTACTAAATTAATTTGAAAATCTGTCAATTTTATTTTGAATAAAACTAAGAAATCTAAATTTATTATTAATCAATTAGAGAGATTGTATGGAGAGCCAGCAGTACCCTTAGCTCATAAGGATCCATACACCTTGTTAGTTGCTGTTCTCTTATCAGCAAGATGTACAGATGCTCGTGTAAATAAGGTGACTCCAGAACTTTTTAATTTAGCTGATAATCCAGAGGATATGGCACTAGTTCCAGTTGAAAGAATACAACAAATCATTAAGCCTTGTGGTTTATCTCCACAAAAAGCCAGAGCAATTAGCCAGTTGTCCAAAATAATAATTGATTCGTACAAATCTATTGTGCCATCTACTTTTGATGATTTAGAATCATTACCTGGTGTAGGCCACAAAACTGCTTCAGTTGTTATGTCTCAAGCGTTCAATGTTCCCGCATTCCCGGTTGATACACATATTCATAGATTAAGTTATAGGTGGGGAATTAGTAATGGTAAAAATGTTGTCCAAACAGAAAGATCTTGTAAGGATTTTTTTCCAAAAAATTTATGGGGCAAATTACATTTACAGATGATTTATTTTGGTAGAGAATATTGTCCTGCTAGAAATCACTATCCTAATAAATGTCCAATTTGCAGTATTATTGGTAGAAAATCTTTATTTAATTGATATTTATTGTATTGATTTATTACATTTGATTTAATAAATTATCATGCTTATGACACATTTAAAAATTGGCGACAAAGCACCCAATTTTGAAGGAAAAAACCAAATCGGTAATTTAATTTCATTATCAGGTTGCGTTAATAATAAATTGATCCTATATTTTTACCCAAAAGATAACACACCTGGTTGTACTAAGCAAGCTTGCAGTTTGTCAGAGAGTTATAGTGAATTAACTAAAAATGGTTTTAGAGTTATTGGTGTAAGTCCAGACAATGAGCTTTCTCACATGAAATTTATAAAAAAATATAATTTATCTTTTGATTTGATTGCAGACGTTGATAAAAAAATATGTAAAGAATACGGTGTTTTTGGTCAAAAAAAATTTATGGGTAGAGAATATGAAGGTGTTCATAGAACAACTTTTATTATTAACCAAGATAAGATAATAGAAAAAATTTTTCACAAAGTAGATACAGCTAAACACAGTTCACAAATATTAGAATCATATAATAATTAAATTATGAGTAAAGAATTAGATGCTAAAAAAAAGGCACTTGCCTTAACAATGGAGAAAATTGAAAAAACTTACGGAAAAGGAACTATTATGAAATTAGGTGATGCTCCAGTTATAGATGTAGAATCAATTTCCACGGGTTCAATAGGTATAGATTTAGCATTAGGTGTAGGAGGTTTGCCAAAAGGCAGAATAATTGAAATATATGGACCTGAATCATCTGGTAAAACAACTTTAACATTACATGCCATAGCAGAAGCGCAAAAAAATGGTGGTATTGCTGCTTTTATTGATGCTGAACATGCTTTTGATAGATTTTATGCTGAAAAATTAGGTGTTGACATAGAAAACTTACTTATTTCGCAACCTGATTGTGGTGAGCAAGCTTTAGAAATTGCCGATAATCTAATTAGATCTTCAGCTATTGATATTTTAGTTATTGATTCTGTAGCTGCGCTTACCCCCAAAAGTGAAATTGAAGGAGAAATGGGAGATTCTAAAATGGGTCTTCAAGCTAGATTAATGTCTCAAGCTTTAAGAAAAATGACTGCTACTATAAGTAAATCAGGTTGTATTTGTGTTTTTATTAATCAATTAAGAGATAAAATCGGTGTAATGTTTGGCAGTCCAGAAACAACTACAGGAGGAAATGCTCTAAAGTTCTATTCTTCAGTAAGAATTGATATTAGAAGAAGTACACAAATTAAAGATGGTGATCAAACTATAGGTAATAGAACTAGAGTGAAAATAGTGAAAAACAAAGTTGCCCCTCCATTTAGAAATGCTCAATTTGACATTATGTATGGTCAAGGAATTTCTAAAGTTGGAGAAATCATAGATATGGGTGTAGAGCAAAATATCATTGATAAAAGTGGATCATGGTTTAGTTATAATGGCACTAAATTAGGACAGGGCAGGGAATCTGTAAAAAAATTATTAATAGATAATATTGAATTATCTAAAGAGTTAGAGCAAAAAATAAAGGCCCAATTTGTCAATTAGACAATGAAAAAAATAATAATATTATTTTACTTTATTTTATTTTTAATAAGTTGTAATCATCGCTTAGATAAGCCCATTAAATCATATGTAGATTCATTGTCATTTTTATTAGAATCAGACTCTACTAACTTTATGTTGCTAAATCAAAGAGCTTCTTATTATTTGGAAAATAATAGTATTTACTTAGCAAAAAAAGATATTGATAATGCTTTCTTTTTATTTAAAAATGATATTGGAATTTTGCTCAATAGGGGAGATATTTATTTTGAGTTAAACCAAACAAGAGTTTCAAAAGAAAGTTGGCAAAGATGTTTAAAAATTGACCCAAATAATATAGAATGCAGACAAAAGTTAACCGAATTACTATGTATAGTGAGAGATCAAGATTGTGCTTCAATGATTGATACACTTGCATTATTAAATCAAGGTAGATTAGATTTATCTTTAATAGTATATTTAAAAGAACTCAAATTTTATAATGATGCCATTAAATATTTAAATATCTTAAGTCAAGATACCCTAAGTCAAGATATTTTATCATTATATTCCATAATTCACAGTGATACTTCAAAATTAAATATTCAATTTGACTCATTATTAGCAAAAAAATATTTTGATCAATTAATGGATTTATATCCTAATAATACTCAAACACTTTATAATTATGCTAAGTTTTTTCAGGATATCCATAATTATAAAAATGCAATCAATTATTATACAAAAGCTGCTAAATTAGATTCTACAAACAAGTATTTATATTATAATATGGGTTTTTGTGCTATGCAGGTTAAGGATTATATTATTTCAATTGACTATTTTTCTAAGGCGATTTTGTTAGATAGTTCTTTTTTAATTGCATACCATGCAAGGGCATATTTATTTGAAATTATAAATGACAAGGAGCGAGCAATAAGTGATTGGAAAAATTGCTTATTATTAGATCCTTCATATTTGCCGGCAATTGAGGCTTTAAGTAAATAGTATACTAAGAATCTTTTTTTATTTTTTGAATTATAGATTCAAAAATTTCTTTATGATGCATAGCTAAGTCTGCTAATACTTTTCTGTTAAGGTTAATATTTTTTTTCTTAACTAAATTCATAAACTCAGAGTATGATAATCCATATTCTCTGACACCTGCATTTATACGTTGAATCCATAGAGATCGGAAATTACGTTTATTAACTTTTCTATCTCTGTATGCATATGAGAGTCCTTTTTCAACAGCATTTTTTGCTACTGTATATACATTTTTTCTTCTTCCAAAGTATCCTTTAGCTTGTTTTAAAATTTTTTTTCTTCTAGCTTTAGAAGCAACTGAATTAACTGATCTTGGCATAATTTTTATTTTTTTGTAAGCAGTGACCCCTTGCGGATACTTTTATTTTTACTGATTACATAGTTATTACTTTATTATTTAATTGATAACTGTTGTTTTATGTTATTAACATCTGATTTATGCACTAAGCCAGTATGAGTTAATCTACGTTTTTGTTTTGTAGTTTTTTTTGTTAAAATGTGGCTTTTAAATGCATGTTTTCGCTTAATTTTCCCTGTGCTTGTAGTAGAAAATCTTTTTTTAGCACTGGAGTTAGTTTTCATTTTTGGCATAATTCTTTCTTTTTATTATTTTTTAACTAAAGATGATAACATAATAATCATTTTTTTACCTTCTAATTTTGGCATATCATCAACTTTTGCAATTTTTTCTAAGTCTTGAGCTAATTTAAGTAGTAAAATTTCACCTCTCTCTTTATGTATAATAGATCTACCTTTAAAAAAAACATAAGCTTTCAATTTACAGCCATCTTCTAAAAACTTTTTAGCATGATTGAGTTTAAATTGATAATCATGTTCTTCAGTATTTGGACCAAATCTAATTTCTTTCATAATAATTTTAGCAGTTTTAGATTTAATCTCTTTTTGTTTCTTCTTCTGGTTATAAAGGAATTTATTATAATTAATAATTTTGCAAACTGGTGGGTTTGATTTTGCAGAGATTTCTACTAGATCAAGTCCGAGAGATTCTGCTATTTTTAACCCCTCTTGTTTTAAACAAACCTTATTTTCTACATTATCACCGACTAATCTAATCGTACTAGCTTGAATGAAACTATTAATTTTATGAGGGTTTTCTTTTTTAACCCTCCAAGGCTTTCTTCCTTTATGTCTTCTTTTTATTGCTATAATTAATAATTTTTATAATTAATACTATTTCTTTTTAAGCTCTGATGAAATTTTAGTTGAAATTAATTCTACAAAATCAACTATTGTCATTTCTCCTAAATTTTTTCCACCATGTTCACGTATTGATAATAAATTATTAGATATTTCTTTTTCTCCAATAATTAACATAAATGGAATTTTTTTTAACTCAGCTTCTCTTATCTTCTTTCCAGTTGTTTCATTTCTATCATCAACATGGCCGCGAATATCGTAATTTTTCAGTGATTTTAAAAGTTTATTTGAGTATTCGTTATATTTTTTACTTATTGGCAGAATAATTACTTGATCTGGAGTCAGCCATAGTGGAAAATTTCCACCAGTATGTTCAATCAAGAGTGCGATAAATCTTTCAAGAGAACCAAAGGGAGCTCTATGTATCATAACAGGTTGATACATTTTATCATCCTGTCCTTTATATTTTAAATTAAAACGTTCAGGTAAATTATAATCAACTTGTATAGTTCCAAGTTGCCAATTTCTGCCTAATGCATCTTTAATCATAAAATCAAGCTTTGGGCCATAAAATGCAGCCTCACCATGTTCTATCACAGTTTTAAGTCCTTTATTTTTAGTAGATTGAATAATTGCTTTTTCAGCTAGGTCCCAATTAGATTTATTGCCAATATATTTATCTTGATTTATTTTATCTCTAAGTGAAATTTGAGCTGTATAATTTTTAAATCCCATTGAATCTAATACTTCTAGAACTAATTCTATGACTGCCTCAAATTCACTTTGGACTTGTTCAGGCATTGCAAAAATATGTGCATCATCTTGAGTAAAGCCTCTTACTCTGGTTAGTCCGTGAAGTTCACCACTTTGTTCATATCTATACACTGTCCCAAACTCAGCTAATCTAATTGGCAAATCTTTATATGATCTAGGTTCTGATTTATAAATTTCGCAATGATGAGGGCAATTCATTGGTTTCAAGAAAAATTCTTCGTTTTCATTTGGAGTCTTAATGGGTTGAAATGAATCTTCACCATATTTTTCATAATGTCCTGAACAAACATATAATTCCTTAGAGCCAATATGAGGAGTAACAACAGGAAGGTATCCAAGATCTTCTTGTTTTTTTTGCATGAATTGAATGAGTCTATCTCTTAGATAAGTTCCTTTAGGCAGCCACATAGGAAGTCCTTGTCCAACCTTATTTGAAAAAGTGAACAATGACATATCTTTACCAATTTTTCTGTGATCTCTTTTTCTAGCTTCTTCTAAATTAATTATGTATTCATCTAGATATTTTTTCTTAGGAAATGATATTCCATATATTCTTGTCAATTGTTTATTTTTTTCATCGCCTTTCCAATATGCACCTGCTACATTCATTAATTTGATAGCTTTAATAAATCCAGTATTGGGTATATGTGGTCCCTTGCATAAATCTGTAAAATTTCCTTGTTGGTAGAAAGTTATTTCACCATCTTTTAAATCATTAATTAATTCTATTTTATATTGATTTTCTTTTTTTATATAATAATTTAATGCCTCTTTTTTTGATATTTTTGAAACAATAAACTCTTTTTTTTGTTTCGCAATTTCGATCATTTTATTTTCTATCTTAGAAAAATCTTCAGATGAAAAAGTGTCATTTTTTGAAAAATCTATATCATAATAAAATCCGTTCTCAATTGGGGGACCAATTGTAAATTTAGCCTTTGGATAAAAGAATTGAATTGCTTCGGCCATTACATGAGCACTTGAATGCCACATTACTTTTTTCCCCAAATCATGTTCCCAGGTAATTAATTCAATATCTACGATATTTTTTGAATGAATTGATTGATTTGTGTCAACAATTTTACCATTAACCTTTGCTATAAGTATATTCCTAGCTAGCCCATGACTGATATTTTTCGCAATTTCATATGGAGTAATTCCTTGCTGGAATTTTTTAACTGTATTATCTGGAAATTTAATTTGAACCACTTTTTTGAAATAAAATTATTTTTTTATGATTTTAAAATTAAGTTTGAAGAACACCCGTTTTGAATTCTTTTCTATTATTATTATTGGCCATTTCTATACCCATTGAAATAAATTTTCTTGTATCCTTTGGATCAATAATTTCATCTATCCATAGTCTTGAAGCAGCATAGTAGGGTTGCATTTGAGAGTTATATTTCTCCTTAATCTTCTTCAATAGATTAGATTTATCACTTTTTTTTAAAATTTGATTATTTTTTTTTAATTTATTTTCTTCTAAATTTAGTAGAACTTTGGCTGCTTGATCACCACCCATTACTGCAATTTGTGCAGTCGGCCATGCTAGAATTAAATCTGGATCATATGCTTTACCACACATAGCATAATTGCCTGCACCATAAGAATTACCGATAATTAATGTGAATTTTGGAACAGTACTATTTGCCATTGCATTAACCATTTTTGCACCATCCTTGATAATCCCGTTTTCTTCAGCTCTTGATCCAACCATGAATCCATTTACATCTTGAATAAACAATAAAGGAATACCCTTTTGATTACAATTCATAATAAATCTAGCAGCTTTATCAGCTGAGTCAGAGTATATCACACCACCTAATTGCATTTCCCCTTTTCCATTTTTCACAATTTTTCTTTGGTTAGCGATTATACCTACGGACCATCCATCTATTCTTGCATATCCACATATTAGTGTTTTGCCATAATCTGCTTTATACTCTCTTAAATAACTATCATCTGTAATTCTCTCCAACACATGTTTCATGTTATATGGTTTGTCTCTGTCTTTAGGTAAAATACCATATATTTCTTCAATATTTTTAATAGGATTTTTGCTTTTTATTCTTGAAAAAGAGTTGTTTTTTTTATCCTCTATATTTGATACTAATTCCCTAATAATTTTAATAGCTTCATTTTCATTTTTACATTTATAGTCAGTTACTCCAGAAATGTTACAATGTGTATTAGCACCTCCCAACTTTTCATTGTCTACATCTTCCCCAATCGCTGCTTTAACTAAATGTGAACCTGCTAAGAAAACACTCCCTGTTTTTTCTACAATTAATGCTTCATCACACATTATCGGCAAATATGCTCCCCCAGCTACACAACTTCCCATAATAGATGATATCTGAGGAATACCCATAGCAGATATTTTAGCATTATTTCTAAATTGTCTACCAAAATGCTCTTTATCAGGAAAAATTTCATCTTGAAGAGGCAGAAATACTCCAGCACTATCCACTAAATATATTATTGGGATATAATTTTTCATACATATTTCTTGAGCACGAAGATTTTTTTTTGCAGTCATAGGGAACCATGCACCAGATTTCACAGTAGAGTCATTTGCAACAACAATACAAATTCTTTGATTTATATATCCAATTTGAATAATGACCCCTGCGGATGGACACCCCCCATAATCCAAATACATACCATCTGCAGCAAATGTGCCAATGTCAATTATAATTGAATCTGAATCAAATATTTTAATAAGTCTTTCCCTAGCGGTTAATTTTCCTTTTTCATGTTGTTTACGAATATTTTTCACACCTCCCCCCTCTTCTATTTTTTGCTTCTTTTGTTTTAATGAAGAAACTAGAAGTTTCATATTATCTTCGTTTTTATTGAAATTTATGTCAATATTTTTACTCATAAATTATAAATATAATCACTTTATTTTCAAATCTTGTAAGTACTTGTGAGTATTTGGTCCAAGATTAAATAAAATATCTAAACAACTTAAATTATGGAAAAAAGAAACATGTTTTATTTTATTCTTATGATTAAATAGTACTTGCTGATAAGGGGGTATTTTTTTTAAATTATTTTCCTTAATCCTTTGGAATCTAAAGTCTTTGTCGTAGCAAACCATTTGATTCTCGTATGACTTTGTTTGATGGATTGTGATATTTATGTTAAATACTTTGTATATGTAATTTAATATATGATTATTTAAATCAATTAAATATTTATGTTTTGTATTTATTATGTTTTGTATTTCTGGAAAATAATGGATAAAGTATGGAGCAGATCCATATGCGGATTTAATACTTTTGATGTGATTAGTTTGCCATTTTTGATCTGCAATTTCAATTTTATTAATAATTGTATTGGATTTACATTTTTTTATAGGCACAGTTAATAATATAATACCATTGGCACCTAATATTTGTGTTTTATTTCTATAACTATGTCTTTCGTAGAATTCATAGTTTTCAATATATATATTTGAACTAAAAAGTGTTTTTCTAACATATTCAATATTAGGAAAGTAGCTTGTGGAAAAAACTATGTTCATTTTTTTATGATAGCAATTTTCTTCTAGTCCATCTAATTAATGTAGGTAACATTAGAATAATTAAAAAATGAAGAAAATATGACTTTTCATTTTTTTTCCCATGAATTGTAGTAAATAACTTATTCCACCTAATAATACCAAGTTTATTTTTAATACCTTTTTTATGAATTGCATTGTAGTTTAAGCTAAGCCATGTGAAAATGGGCTTTCCAACGATATGATCTTCAGGAACAAATCCCCAAATTCTAGAATCTTCAGAGTTGTGTCTATTGTCACCCATCATCCAATAATAATTCATTTTTACTTGGTATTTACTTGTTAATTCACCATTAATATGAAATTGAGTATTGTCTTCACTAATTAAAAGATCATTATTCTCATATTCTGCTATTAGTTTCTTATAAAAGTGTATATTATTCTGATTAAGTGCTAGAATGTCTCCCTTTTTGGGTATATAAATTGGTCCAAAGTCATCAATTGTCCATGTTTTTTTAAGACTTTTAGGAAACAAGTTTTTATTCGTTTTTTGTTCTTCTTTTATATTAAACCATTTGTTAATTTTTGATTCAATAACTTTTTTTTCTTGCATTGTCATGAATGTAATGAAGATGCCACTATTTTTAACTGGACCAACACTTTTTTCTAATTTGCCTCTCTGTGTAATTTTAATTGGATTTTCGTATCCTCTTTTAGAAACATATTGAATATATGTTTCTATATCATTTTCAAGTAGTGTTTGTTCTAAACTGAATACTATTTTAGGACTAACATATATGCTGTCACGAGGTGTTATAATGTACTGAAACTGAGTTGGTATATTTTCTATATCTTTTATTCCATTAATATAAATACTTTTATTTTTAAGCTCTATTGTGTCACCACTAATTCCTACACATCTCTTCACATAATTCATTTTTTTATCAAAAGGAATATCGTCTCTTAAGGTATCTGCAGGAAAATTAAATACAACGATATCATTATTTTTAATTTGCTGGAAACCAGGAAGCCTGTTATAGCCAAGTTGAATATTTTTTAAATATGAAGGAGTATTTTCTGTCCCGGGAATTTTTTGATGCATGAATGGTAGAAAAAAGGGAGTGTTGGGAATATTAGCTCCATAATTCATTTTGCTTACTAATAAGAAGTCACCTACTAACATACTTTTTTCCATTGAGGAAGTAGGTATTGTAAAGGGTTGAATAAAGAAGACATGGATTAATGTAGCTGCAAATATTGCAAATGTTATACTTTCTTCCCATTCATTTTGTTTTGAATTTTCTTTTTTTGTGTATGTAGAATTTTTCCAATTAATAAAATTAAAGTAGTAATAGTCTAAAACAAAAAAATTTAAAAAATATAACCATTTAATTCCACTAAGATTAGTGATACTAATTATTAGTTTTAATGCAATTGAAAATAAAAATATGTATAAAAAACAGGTTATGAATTTCTTTCTATCTTCTAGTGATTTAATTATTTTATATATCCAGTTGTATATAATTTTAATATAGAGGGATGAGAGGTATAAAATAATTAAAAAAATAAAATATTGTTTCACGTATTGAATTGGACAAATTAAAAAGATAAAAAAACCCAAGAATAACAAGCCATAAATTATTTTTTGGGATGGTTGCTTTTTAAAGTAAGCTAGATATATTGATAAGATAAAAATTGTTAAGGTTACAATAAACATATTTTATAAATTATTTATTAAGTCTTTCATTGTAAAGAACCCAGTTCTATTTAAAATAAATTCTGCAGCTAATATACTGCCTTTTGCAAAACCAATTCTTTTATGAGCTTTATGAGAAAGTTGGATTGTTTCATTTTTTGATGACATAATCACTTTGTGTTCTCCATAATTCTCGCCAATTCTTTTTGATTTAATTGGGATGTTGGCAGTTTTAGCTAGGTGATTATTAATCCTATCTTTAATTAATAATGCTGTGCCACTGGGTGAATCTTTTTTTGAATTATGATGTATTTCTTCAATTTCAATCATGTATTTAGATGATTGAATTAGCGCACTTATTTTCTCTAATGTTTCAATAAAAATATTCATACCAATACTAAAATTAGATGAATGTAAAAATGATCCTTTTTGTAGTTGACATGTTTGTTTGACTATGGGCAATGATTTCAGCCATCCTGTAGTTCCTGAAACGACAGGTATGTTATTATTTAAGCAAAGCAATATATTATTTAGAGCAACATCTGGCGTAGAAAAATCAATTGCTACATCAACCTTGGATAAGTTGTGTTTATTTAATAAATGAGTATTTTGAGAATTAATTTTTAAGTTAATAGAGTAGCCTTTGTTATGACAAATCGACTCGATTTCTCTACCCATTTTACCGTATCCTATAATTGCTATTTTCATTTCAAAAATTATACTTTAAACTTACATTAATTTGCTCAGAAAGATCGTCAAATATCCCAGGTTTTAAATTAATAGATAAGTCATCGTTAAGATTGTAGTTTAAAAAGTGTGTGTCTACTGAAGCATCAACAATATTCAAAAAGTATGTAAGTATAAATAAAAACATTGCAGCATCTCTAGAGTTTCTGTAATAGTCTTTAAGTGTAACTAGGTTGGCCGAAGAATAATCTAGGAAATTATCTAATGTATTTGGATCATTATCGTTTCTTGCAATATAAGCTAATTTATATTCTTGGTATTTTTCATTATTGTCTATATAATAATACATTGTTGTACCAAGAGCTGCATAGATTAAAGGTACCTTCCAATATTTTTTGTTGTAGATCTGTCCTAATCCTGGACATGCGGAAGACAGAATAGTTGCAGTGTTATTATAATTTATACTACTATTTTGACAATTAGATGGTAAGTAGATGCACACAATGATGCTAAATATAAATGTTTTAAGACTGTAACAATTTAATGATTTCATTTAATTTTTTTTCAGATTTAAATGGTATTTCTATTTTTCCTTTTCCATTCTTAGCTATTTTTAAACTAACTTCTTCATTAAAAAAATCACTCAGATTACTTTGAATTTTTTGAAAGTGATTAGATAATATAATCTTTGATTTATATTTTGATTTAAAACTTATGTTTTTCTTTTTTTGAACTAACGATTCTGTTTCACGAACTGACATTTTTTGTTCAATAATTTGGTGATAAATTTGTAATTGTAATTCTTTGTCTAATACATTTAAAATTGCTTTAGCATGACCTAGACTAATCATTTTGTCTCTTATTCCAGCTTGAATAATTGGATCTAGTTTTAAAAGCCTCAAAAAATTACTTACTGACGATCTACTTTTACCAATTTTTTCACCAAGTTTTTCCTGGGTATATTGGTGTTCATTAATTAAAAGATTGAGACTCAGTGCTACTTCAATAGGATCTAGGTCTTCTCTTTGAATATTTTCTACTAAAGCAACTTCACGCATTTGATTATTTTCAACTTGCCTTAAAAAAACAGGAATTTTCGTTAAACCAGCTAGTAAGGAAGCTCTTAATCTTCTTTCTCCTGAAACTAGCTCATAACAATTCCCTTTGCTCCTAACTGTAATAGGTTGAATTAACCCATATGTTTTAATTGATTTTGTAAGTTCTTTTAATTCTTTGTCAGCAATTTTTAATCTAGGTTGAAATGGATTTTTTTCAATTAGGTTTATGTCCACCAAACTAATATTCTTATTTGAAGGTTCTTGTTTTTTATTAAAAATAGAGGATAGTCCTCTGCCTAATCGATTTTGTTTATTATTTTCTTTCATTGGGAATCAATTCATTTTTCTCAATAAATTCTTTAGCCAAATTTAAATAGTTTATCGCTCCTCTACAATTGGCATCATACCTAATGATACTTTTTCCATGCCCAGTAGCTTCACTTAGTCTCACATTTCTTTGAATGATTGTGCTGAATACTATATCTTCAAAATGCATATTTACCTCTTCAATTACATTATTTGACAACCTAAGTCTTGAGTCATACATCGTTAGTAATAAGCCTTCAATTTCAAGATTATTATTATGTAAATTTTGAATTTTTCGAATAGTATGTAGTAATTTTCCAAGTCCTTCAAGTGCAAAGTATTCGCACTGAATAGGTATAATGACGGAGTCAGATGCACATAAGCAATTCAATGTTATTAGACCTAAAGATGGTGGACAGTCAATTATGATGAAATCATAATTATTTTTAATTAATTCAATTTGACTTGCGAGCATTTTTTCTCTTTTGGGTTGATCAACTAACTCTATTTCTGCTCCTACTAAATCAATACTTGATGGTATAATTTCAAGATTTGGCGAATCAGTTTTTATAATTCCCTCATCAATTTTAATACTATGCTCAATTATTTCATATATAGTTTTTTTTTCTTGTTTAATATCTAAATCTATTCCTAGTGCAGAAGTAGAGTTGGCTTGTGGATCTGCATCAATAAGAAGAACTTTCTTTTCTAACACACCTAAACTTGCTGATAAATTAACAGATGTAGTTGTTTTTCCAACACCCCCTTTTTGATTGACAATTGAAACCACTTTTCCCATACGAAAAAAAATTTAATCCTAATATCATGAATTTTTATTTTTTCAAATAAAAAAAATGAATTATTTTATGAATAATTTTTAACAATTAAGTAAAAACTATTTGCTATGATTATTTTTCCGGATTTTGTACCTCTGCTTTTTATTTCTATTTTTTTCTCTATTTTATTCTTGCAGTCTGGTATTGATAAAATAATAGATTTTAAAGCTAACTTGTCATTCTTAAATAATCATTTCTCTAAAACTTTTTTCAAGAATCATATTAACATTTTATTAAATACTATTATGTTTCTAGAATGTTTTACAGGATTAGTGTTGGCTGTTGGCTGTTGCATTCTATTACTATGTGACAATTTTCTTGCTTATAATTTAATTTTCTATGGCATAGTATTGTCCAATATTACATTATCTTGTCTTTTTTTGGGTCAACGAATTGCGAAAGATTATGAAGGGGCTGCTAATATTGTTATTTATCAATTAGTTGCTTTTTTAAGCTTTTTATTTTTTTGATTTTTAAATAAAGCTCTTTCTTTGATTATATTATCTACGTAAGTTGGAACCATTTGCTCCCAACCCTCAGTATTTTCTTTAATCATGTTAAGTACCTTAGCGGAGAAAATATTTAAATATTCTGTATTAAAATTTGTTAGATCTATTATTTTTTTATTGAATAAGAAAAAGTCATAAAGTGGTTTGATTCTTGGTTGTATTTTTAAGTTTTGAGTATTTTTTAATTCACTTTTTTTGTCAGGTTTATAAGGATATACATACACTTTTATATCTCTATTAAACATTTTTCCAATACCCTCTAAAATACCTCCATTTAAGTGTCTGTAAAATTTTGGGTCGAAAATTTCTTGTAAATTTGTAACTCCTAAAATAACTCCAAGTCTTTCATTTGTAAAACGACCAAAATAGTCTAATAACTTATAATATCTTTGATAGTTAGAAATCATAACAGTTTGGCCAATAGAACATAATATATCAACTCTGTCAATAAAATCCTTTTCATTAATATCTCCCTCAGATTTTAAATTATTTAATGTTATTTCAAATAACACTTGTAGATTTTTTTCAGACACTTTTTCTTCCTTAACAAATTCATTAAGTCCGTTTTTGATCATGTCTATATTAACTTTGGTCACAGGCCTAAAACTCCCTCTAAGAGTTAATATATTTTTTTTGTACAATACATCTGATGGCTGTAGATTTTGACCATCTGGACCAAAAATCACTGCTTCTGTCATTCCGTTTTTAACTAACATTAAGCTTAAGATTCTGTTATCTATTTGCTGAAAACAATGACCATTCATTTGAACCATATCTATTTCAACTTGTTTACGACTTAAATTATCATATAGACTTTTAATAAAGTGTTCTGTTTCATTGTAGTGGTAAAAGCATGCAAACATTAGATTTACACCCAAGACTCCCACAGTTTCTTGCTGAAGCCTTGCTTTATTTTCATGTAACCTAATGTGAATAATAACATCATTTGGGGGTTCATTTTCAGATAATTGAAATCTAACTCCCATCCAGCCATGACCAGGTTCTTGTTCCATGGGATCTTGTTCTTGGTTATACTTAGTAGTTGTAATAGTATTTGCAAATGAAAAAAAATATTTTTTGGGATATTTTTTTCTAGATAGACGTTCTTCTAATAGTAAATATTCTCTGTCAATCATTTTTTTTAATCTCGATTCACAGACATATCTTCCACTATTTTCCTTTCCATAGATTGCATCACTCACATTCATATCATATGCAGACATTGCTTTAGCAATTGTGCCAGATGCACCTCCAGATCTAAAAAAGTATCGAACTACTTCTTGACCAGCTCCAATTTCTGAAAATGTGCCATATATGTGTTCATTTAAATTAATGTTTAATGCTTTTTGCTCGGGACTTAGAATAACTACTTTTTCCATTATGATTTATTTTTATAATACAAATTTATGTTAGTTTGTTAAAAAAGAACAAAAAAATTAAATTTATTGAATGCATAAGTTAAATGCAATTTTTTTAGGTACTGGCACTTCTCAGGGAGTGCCAATAATTGGGTGTAGTTGTATTGTTTGTAAATCACTAGATATTCGTGATAAGCGGTTGCGGAGTTCTCTTCTATTGTCAATAAACGATTTAAACATTTTAATTGATATTGGTCCGGATTTTAGACAACAAGCATTAAAATTAAATGTTTCAAAAATTGATCACATATTATTTACCCATTTCCATAGGGATCATACTTCAGGTTTAGATGATCTGAGACCTATTTATTATATGAATAGGTCTCCGATAAATTTATACTGTGAATCAAGTGTGCGCAGTTCTTTAGAAAACGATTATAATTATATTTTTTCTGACACACATTACCCAGGAAAACCTGAGTTTAATTTAAATGTAATTAAAAATCACCCTTTTAAAATTGAGAATTTATCAATTCAACCAATTAGAGTAAATCATGGTATCTTACCAATTTTAGGATATAGAGTTGGTAAATTAGCATACATAACAGATGCAAGTTTTATTTCTTCAGAAGAAAAGAAAAAGCTTCTTAATCTGGACATTTTAATAGTTAATTCGTTACAGAGGAAAAAGCATGTTTCTCATTTTAATTTAAAAGATTCACTCTTATTAATCAATGAATTAAAACCAAAAAAATCATATTTAACACATATCAGTCATAATATGGGACTGCATCGAAAAGTTAAAGAAGAGTTGCCTGAAAATATTTTTTTAGCTTATGATGGATTATCAATTTCTGTTTAATTGATAATTTTTTTAATAGCAATTAATTTTTCAATTAATGGTTCTAACTTATCGATTTTCAACATATTTGATCCGTCTGATAAAGATAATGAAGGATTGGGATGTGTTTCTACAAACACACCATCAGCTCCAGATGCTATACCGGCACATGCTATTGTTTCTATAAATTTTGGTGTTCCTCCAGATTTGCCTGTTTTTTGATTAGGTTTTTGGTTAGAATGAGTTGCATCAATTATTACGGGAACATTATTTTTCTTAATAATAGGTATGTTTCTCATATCAACAATTAAATTATGATAACCAAAAGAGTTACCACGTTCAGTGATTATAGTATTTAGATTGCCAGATTTATTTATTTTTTGTAAAATAAATTTACATGATTCTCCAGATAGAAAAGGTGCTTTCTTTACATTAATTATTTTATTAGTTTTTGCAGCAGCTACTAGAATATCAGTTTGTCTAGATAAAAAAGCCGGGATTTGTATGATGTCAATAATCTTATTAACTTTCTTCACGTCATTTACACTATGTACGTCTGTTGTGAGCGCAAGATGTAAGTCATCTTTAATTTTTTTGAGTATCTCAAGACCCTTATCTATTCCAGGACCTGAGTAAGAATTCCATTTTGTTCTATTTGCTTTTTGATAAGAGGCTTTAAATATGAAAGGAATTTCAAATTTATTAGAAATAATTTTTAATTTTTTAGCAATTTCAAACGTTGTTTTTTCATTTTCAATAACACAAGGTCCAGCTATTAGTATTAATTTTTTGGATTTTTTAATTTTATCAAAATTTAACATATTTAAAGTTTTAGTAATATATTTAAGTAGTTATATAGCGTTTATAGCTTTCAATTAAGTTATTAATTTTATCTAATCTATGTCCAAGTTATTAAACATAAATGTTTCTATTTTAGTTGTATTACTATTTTTTTTATCATGTAATATAGAAAATATAGAGTTAGAAAATGACAATTGGTCCCCAGAATTAGTAGCACCCTTAATTAATAGTACTATAACAATTGGTAATCTAATACCTGAACAAGAAAATACAATATATGACGATGATAACTTTATTAGATTAGCTTTTAGAGATGATTCATTATTTAAATTGGAAGCACAATCATTTGTCAGTATTCAAGATGAGATTTCTTTTGAAGAACAGTTCCTTTTATCTGATTTAGATATTAGTGATTTTAATTATAGTTATAATTTCCTTTTAGGAGATCTTTTCATAGAATACAGTAATGAGCCATTGGTTAGTGCACTTATTGATGTGCTTTTTGAAAATTCCATTGTCCCATCTCCATTTTACGCTGATATACAAGGCTCATTATTTAATAATATTGATGAAAGTGATTTTGCTGGAGTTGATTTGTCATTTGTTATAAATGAATTTCAATCAATCTATTTTGAAAATGGTTTTTTAAATTTTGAAATAGAAAACAATTTACCACTTAACATTGATGCTCTTGAAGTTGCAATTATAAATTCAATTACATCAGAAATTATAGCAACAGTTTCATTTACTGATTTATTTTCTAATAGTAGTAACGATGTCTCTATTGATTTATCAAATAAAATAGTTTCAAATGAAATAGAATTAGATATTCTAAATTTAGAGTTTTCTCCTCAATTACTCAGCGCTGGTGAACTTCCATTTAATCCAGAGTCTGGTTTAGAAATGAATTTTTCTATCACAGATATTAATGTTTACTCTATTACTATGCCTTTCAATAATCAGGTATTTGATGTTGGTGAACAATTTGTTGAATTAGATCTCGATGATGATGCTAGTCATCAAATACATAATATTGAATTATCAAACGGCCAGATTAATTATTCTATTAACTCATCAATTAACACGGATTTAAAACTAAAATTTAGTATTCCAAGTGCTACTCAAAATGGTCAAATATTTACAACAGAACCATTACAATTAAGTACTAATAGTGTAGGTTCAATCGATATATCAAATTTGGAGCTAGATTTAACTACTAATCCTAATCAAGAATATAATTTCATACCAATTTCTGCAGAAATTATTATTAATTCTGAATTTCCTATTGAACTCAATCCTACAGATTTTGTTGAGTTTAGTTTTTCTTTTTCTAATTTAGAAGTTGATTATATTGATGGATATTTTGATACGTATAATTTTGATTTAGGAAGTGGTGTGGTAAATATAGATCTATCTTTATTGGAGGATTTTGATAGTGGTTTGAAACTTGAAGATCCTAGTTTAACTATAAATATTTCTAATTCACTTGGTATTGGAGCAAATGTAAATGGGCAACTATATGCCTATGCAGAAGATGGTGCTATGGCTTTCTTTGAAATTGATACTATGATAGATAGAGCTAATATTCAAGGGGAAAGTATTTTGATGCAATGGATTTATGGAAAAGATGTAATTGGTGATATAATTGAACTTCCACCCAAAACTTTAGAATATCAAGCAGAAGCATCCATAATAAATGATGGAAATATAAATTTTCTTACTAAAGAAAGTGCACTATTTTTAGGTTTTGAATTAGATTTTCCTTTAAGTGTTAATGCAGCTAATATTAGTTTAAGAGATACCATTAAAATTGATGAAATAAAATATGATGATATTTCTAAAATTAAAAGAATAATTCTGCATTACAACTTTATAAATGGGTTTCCTCTAGGTACGGAGTTTGATTTAGTTTTACGTGATTCACTAAATATTGATGGTGAAAACCTTGATACGATTCAATTTATTGGTATTAATTCAGAAGATAATATTTTTGAACCTGCAGAAGTAAATCAAGAAGGTTATGTTGTATCACCTACTTTAAACTCGGGTTTTGTGCCTTTGACAAATAAAGAAATAAGTAGTTTTTTAAATACTAATCAAATTATCATAGATGTTACTTTAAGTTCATCAAATTATATTCAAGAAAATCAATTTGTCAAAATTTTTTCCGATCAAGCATGTGTTTTAAAATTGGGAGTAGAAACTCAAATTGATTTAAATTAATTTTATAATGAGAAATTTTTTACAATTTGTTATAATAATCTTCTCATTTCAATCATTTGCTCAACTTGATGGCTATCTAGTACATAATTTAGACCTACCGTTACCAGAATTTAGTGTAGACTTAGATAGTAGTGCAGTCAGTTTTTTAAAGGTTCCTTTTATATCTTTTCAATTAGATTTATACTCTAAACCTAGAATAAGTGATTTTATATATAAAAAAAATAGCATCTTATTTTTTAATCCATCTATCTATATGAACAATATGTCACAATTATCTTTTCATCATATGGATATGAATAATCAATTATTTTATTATTTAAAGAGAAAAAAATATATTAATTATTCTTTTGGATTAAATCATAAATTCTTATTGCAGGGTGGTTTTTCTAATCAATTTATATCTTTAATTTTAAATGGTAATTATCAATATCTAGATCAAGAGATTTCCCTTTCAAATAATAATATTAAAGCTTATAATTATTTAGAATGGTATTTTGGTTATTCACGTACAATTAATAAAACTTTTGTTTCAGCCAAACTAAAACTTCTTAATGGTATTGCTTCTTTTGGATTTGAAGCTGGACGAACTTCAATATTCTCTGCTGAAAATAGTATTAGTAATAATACTCCTTTTACTACTTTAGTTAACTCTGATTTCAATGCATACTATACTGAAGATATAGGATTTATTTCAAATTTAGGGCTTGCTCTAGATTTGTCACTAAAATATCACTTGACAAAAAATATCTCAATTTACTCTTCTATATCTGATTTAGGTTTTATACAATGGAATGAAAATCAATTTATTTCTAGTGGAAATTATTTATTTAATGGATTAGATTATAGTATTGATGATAATATTTTAGATGGTTTTACAAATATATATGATTCTGTAGTAGATGTTTTTTCAATAAATAAAATTACCAGTATTAAATCAAGACGATATTTACCATATGAAACTAATATGGGTTTAGTTTATAAATTTAATGATTTTAGAAAAAATCAAATATCCTTAAATTATCATTTTCAAAATCTCAAAATTTCTCAGCCTTTTTCAACATTTTCTATTGTATATAAAACGTACTTTAAGTCCTCAAAATTAACACTGGCACCAGTATATTCAGTGAATAAATTCAGTAGGGTTAATTTTTCATTATTAGTTAACAAGCAATGGAGAGATAGTTTTGTCACTAATTTGTATTTTGATAATATTATTAATCTTTTTACTAAATTTTCTGATAAAATGCATGCAGGATTAGGAGTTGAATTTTTACTTATTCTTTAATATATACATCTCCCTTGTTAATAATTCCTAAACTTTTACCTGTAAATTGATGATTTATAAAAGGACTGTTTTTGGACAATGATTGAATGTCATCTTCTTGGTAATACCACTTTAGGTCTGGATCAAATAGAGTAATATTAGCTTTTTGATTTTCTATAATAATAGGTTGTTTGATGCCAAGGATTTGTCTGGGGTTTGAACTAATTAGTTGGATAATTTCTTCTAATTTTAAATCATCTTTTAAAATAGTATTTGTAATTGGAAACACTGTTTCTAAACCAATAATTCCAAATTCGGCTTTATTAAATTCACATTTTTTAGATTCTATTTCTATAGGGCTATGATCTGATGAAATGGCATCAATTATACCATCTTTTATCCCTTTAATTAGAGCTTTTCTAGTTAATTCATCTCTTAACGGAGGCATAACTTTTAAATTGGTATCAAAATTACGAAGTGATTCATCATTTAAAATTAATTGATGTGCTGCTACGTCAGATGAAACTTTTAATTTTTTTGTTTTTGCTGCTTTAATTTGTCTTAAACTATTTTTTGTGGAAATTGTTGATAGATGTAATTTAGAATTTGTGTACTCCAATAATTTTAGATTCCGCATTACCATAAGATCTTCTGATAATTCCGGTGATGGTTCTAAACCCAGTTCAGTACTGACAACACCTTCATTTATTTGGCCATTTTTGTTAAAGTTATTATCAAGGTTGGTGGTCATAATTAAGCCTTTAAAATTTTTTACATATTCTAAAGCTATTGACATCAGTTTTGCATTTTGGATATTTTTTTTGTCATCAGTAAATGCAATTGCACCATGTAAGTGCATATCATACATCTCACTAATCTTTTTTTGTTGACATTTTTCAGTAACACATCCAGTAGGTAGGACTTCAACTATATTATCTGCTCCCTCTTTTAATAAGAAAATAACTTCACTTTTTTTATCTACTGGTGGATTTGTATTAGGCATCACTACCACACTGGTAAAACCTCCATCAGCAGCAGATTTGAGACCAGTGATTATAGTTTCTCTATGTTCTAAACCTGGTTCTCCTAATCTTGTATGTAAATCTATCCAACCTGGGGAGATATGTAAGTTATTTTTTTTGATTTCGAAGTAAGGTAATTCAAATTCAATATTTTTTTTTATTTCTTTAATAATTCCATTGATAATTAAAACATCTTTTTTTGAATTATGATGTTTTGAATTAACATCAATAATTTTAGCATTTCGAATAATAATGTTGTTTTTTAATTCCATCTTCTTAGTAAAATTAGTTCAATTATCATTAATATTATTGAGATAATAATAAATATATGTGCTAAGTTTTTATTTTTATTATTTTCTGAATAATCTACACTTAATTGATTTTGATTTAAATCTAAAATTTGATAATTAGTTTTTTCAAATAATTTTTTTATTTCAGTTAAATTATTGAATTGCATTTTACTTTCATTTCTTTGAAAGTTAAAAGAAATAGGTTCTAAAAACTTATCATGAAGTATTAAATCATAATTTCCGGCTTCTTCAATATTGTTTCCAAAATTAATGAGTGTTTTTTGAGGAGATGAAAGGGTTTGAGCAATTAAATAAAAATTATTGTGATTAACTAATTTGACTTGATCATCAAAATTGATTTTATTATTCTCAATTATTGTTTCTTTTTCAAGAAAATGATACAATTTAGCTAAATTATTATCTATTAGTGCTGTGTTGTAAATTATTGGTATAAATAGACCATTCTTAGCAAAATTATTATTATCTATATTCAAATCACTACATCCAATATATAAGCTGCCTTTACCGTAAATATATTCACCAAAGAATAATTCTCCATTTAAAAATTGTAAAATTTCAAAATATTGATTCTTAAAATTATTATTTAATTTGAAGTAATATTTTACTTTAGGGAATATAATTTTTTTTGTTCTTTGTTTAAAAACATTATCAAAAATAGGATGATTATAATTTATTAAACCAATTTCATTTTTTTGATTAGTCCATTTAGTTAACTTTGGACCATTCAGATTCTCTAAGATATTGTTATAATTTCTTATGTCAGATTCATTGTTAGGAAACATAAGTATATTATTGCCATTATTTAAAACATCTCTTAATGTTGGAAGTATTTCATTGGGTATTTTCTTAAGTTGATCTAAAACTACTAAATTGTTTTTAGCAATTTGATTATAATCAATTTGATGTACTTTATATGTATTTAATATAAATATTGAATCCGTAAATATATTTTCTAAATACTTAGAAAGTTTTTCATCTGTAATTGCTGCTACAGGGATCTTATTTTGTAATGAATAAGAAAAATATAATTTATTATCAAACTCCATAGATGAATCTTCAATCTCAATATAGCCATTAACAAAATTTTTATTTTCAGGATTTATATAGTGCATTTTTTCAGTTACAGAAGAAAATGCAGGAATTTCTATGTCATAATTGGCTTTAATTGCATCATCAATAAATAATGTAGCTTTTGACGTAATATCTTCTGGACCATGGTTGGTGATTTTGACCAACATATTTTCAAGCTGATTTCGTTCTCTTATAGGATGTTTAAAGTAACAAGAGTCTATACTTATATTTAGGTTGTTATTAGATTCTAAGATGGCAATTTTTATTTTATATTTTTTATTTAATGTTAGGTCCTGAGAGCTTTTTCCTTTTTGAAAATCTGAAAATAAATATAGGCTGTTATTTTGCATCGTATCTGCGAATTGCTCATTTTTTCTGAATATATTTTCAAGTTTAAGTGATTTGGAAGAAAATTTAATAGAATCAATGATTGCAATTGCTTCATGAGGAAAATATAATTTTTGGTGTTTAGGTTCAAAATCATTTGTTATGATTAAAACTTTTTGCGATGGTTCTAGTGAAGTGATAATTTTCTTTACATTTAATTTCGAGTTTTTAAGTAAGTCATTATTTTGATTATCTATTCTACTCATACTATATGAGTTATCTATATAAAAACTAATTACATCTGATTTTTGATTATTTTGTTGATTTTTAATAATTGGCAATGAAAATGCAATAACTAATGATGAAAGAATTAAGAGTCTATTTAGAAGAATCAGCCACTTCCTTATATTTTTTATTGTTTTGCTTTGTTCTTTTAAATTTTTTAAAAAAAATGTACTGCTGAAGTAAATTTTTTGATATTGTCTAAAATTAAATAAGTGAATTATTATTGGTATAACCAATAATAAAAGAAAAATAAAAAAAGACGGATTAAGAAATTCCACTTTTGCAAAAATAAATCATTTTATTATTAAAAAGATTTAAGATTTAAGAATTTTACCATCATGAATTTTTATTATTCGATTACACATATTAGCTAATTTGTTATTATGAGTAATTATAATGAATGTGGTTTTTAAGTCTTTAGAAATTTTGTTAAAAAGTTCAAACATTTTCATTGATTGCTTAGAATCAAGATTGCCTGTAGGTTCATCAGCTAAAATAATTTCAGGAGAATTAATTAATGCCCTAGCAATAGCGACACGTTGCTGTTCCCCACCAGAAAGTTCGGAGGGTTTTGAATATTTTTTATCAATAATGTCTAAATTTCTCATAATTTCTTTTGCTTTACCCTCTGCAATAATACTTTTTGTTTTATTGATTAATGCAGGAATGCATATATTTTCTATTGCATTAAATTCAGGCAATAAATTATGAAATTGGAAAACAAATCCGATTTTTTGATTTCTAAATTTACAGGCTTCTGTATGATTATATTTAGTTATATCTTTACCATTAAATAATATATTTCCACCATTTATGGTATCCAATAGTCCAATTGATTTGAGTAAAGTAGTTTTACCTGCCCCTGATGGCCCTTGGATAGCTACCATCTCATTTTTTTTTATGTGTAAATTTACATTTGTTAAAACTTGTTGTTTGTCAAAAGATTTATATAAATTATTTATTTCTATCATTTTTTTTAAAAGTTTTAAGTTGAATGTAGTCTAGATAATAAGTTAACTTTATTGAAAAGATGTTATTAGTTGGATTTTCAAAGAAAGAATTTAAATTATTAAAAAATATTCTTTCAACTGAACTGGTTTGTTTAGTTAGTTTATTTTGCCATAAAACTGACAAATATGAACCAGGATGGTATTCCCAAGAAAAACTTAAATCTAAGTTCCATGTATTAAAATTAATATTTAGGTCAGACAAATTTTGATCTTCAAAGTAAGATAGTTGTCCATTAGTACTTATGTTATAAAACTCTTTATTATCTATTGTAGACCAATAATGTCTAGTAATCATTTTTAAATATATTTTGGGATTAAATGTATATTCTAGTATGAATTTATTTGTAAACATTTTGCGGTCTCTTCTACTAAATAAGGGAATGTTATTTTCTAGCTCATCTATCCATCCAAATTCATTTTTTTCAGCTTCGATAGCTAGAATATATTGTATGAATGCATGATCATTAATTCTAAACCTTGGATTTATTCTTGTATATAATAGATTATTATTATAGTTCTCCCAAATTTTATAATTTTCATTTAAACGTTGTTTGTATGAAATAGAAGTATTTAAAGATACAGGTTTGTTAAAATTACTAGAAGTATAATAACTAATTTTGAAAGAGGGAGGTCTAATAAAAAGTTGATTATTTACTCTGGATTCAAAGTAGTCATTTTCTTCAAAAAAATATCTAGATTGCAGTCGCATAAACAAATGTTTTTTATTCATTATTTGTCCACCGATTTTTATTATTAATTCATTGTAAGATAATGGTTTGTAAAGGGATTTGTGTTCTAGACCTAAACTGAATTTACCACTTTTTATATTTAGTTTTTTAGAAAATTGTTCATCCTCTGAGAAAAGTTCATAAATCAAATTTAACTCTGTATTAACCTCATTATTTTGATATAAGAAACCCATATCATTAATATCATATTGATCACTTTCAATATAATTTTGCAAACTGTATCTCAAGTTTCCGTTAATTTTTTGAAAATTGAAGAATGTTGAAAAACCTGATGTGGAATTCCCACTATCTTTGATAAGACTTCCCTTGATGCTACCGTCATATGAGTGGGTATTTTTTTTATTTGTCACAGATCCTAAGATTCCTACAACATGTGCATTTCTAAAATTATTTTTTCTTGTAACATTTGTGTTTAATAATGTGATGAATGAATTTTGATTAAAGCTTTTGTCAATTACAAACATATTATAATTTGTTACAGGTTCAATCAATTGCTCTCTTTCAATAAGTGTAATTGTATCTTGAATTTGTGCATAAGTATTTCTAGTGATGCCATTAAAAAGTCCTACTCCCCATCCATCTTGAGTTCTTCCTGAAATTTTAGTTGCATTAAATAATCTAGTATTTTCAGGTTCAAAAGTAGCAATTTCATGAGAGTCTAATTGAGTCGGGAGGGGAGTTCCACCAATTCTTCTAGAGTAAAAAAGATCGCCTTTTTTAAATAATTCTGTTCCTTCTGTGAAAAAACTTCTCTTTTCATCATACTGCGTTTCAAATGGACTCATATTTAGAACTAATGGATCAAATTCTGTTTGTTGGAATTCTGGTAGTAGGATCATGTCTAATGTTAGATTAACATTTTCTTTGGCAAATGGTAGATTGAATCCATACTTTAAATCAACCCCTCCGCTATAGTTAAAGTTGGATAAATTGTCAGTAAATACTGAGGATAGGTAGGGTGTAAGTGATAATCTTATTGGAGGTGAAATATTCTTAATACCTTTTAATATTCCACTTTGTTTTCCAATGTGTTTTTTTTTAAGGTCTATGACACTCCATGAATATTCTTCTCTAAATCTTCTTAGTTCTCTGTAAATATTTATTCCCCATTCTTGGATTTCCTTATTTGGAAATCTAATTGCAGAATATGGGATTTTTATCTCTACAAACCACCCATCTTGATATATAGTTACATCACTTTCCCAAACAGCATCCCAATTAACATCTTCAATATATCCATTTGTAGTGAGTACAATTCTTTTGTCTATTTGAACTCCTGCAGCTGATACAAGAAAACTAAATTCATTAATGCCATCATTGAATGGATTTAAAAAAACACCAAATAGGTCAACACTTTTACCTTCTACATCTCGAGGCCCAAGTTGTCTCATAATTCCAGGACCAATTTGATTTTTGTCATATCCAGCTCCAAAGTCATTTAAGCTAGCTCCAATGTATATGGCTTGATCATCATATGCAAATTTTACTTCAGTTTTTTGATTTGATCGTTCAAACTTTCCATTAATAGGTTGAATCATTTGAAAATCTTTAGCTGGTTGAATATCACTCCAAAAACTTTCATTGAGTTTGCCATCTATTGTTACTTTTTCAGTAATTCTTTTAGCAAACACCTCTTTTTTTTCTGCTTGTGAGATTAAAATAAATGGAAATACAATGTAAAAAAATGTTAAATGCTTCACTTAGTCAAAGATAATTGATTTTAATAAATGATTTGTTTTTATTTTTTTAAACATTAGTTTATTTTTGAATTCAATATTTTATTTTATGAATTTACACGAATATCAAGGAAAAGAAATTTTATCAAATCATGGCGTTAGAGTTCAAAGAGGCTATGTGTCAGAAACAGTAAGTCAATCTATAGAAAATGCTAAAAGATTATTTGATGAGACAAATACACCATGTTTTATTGTTAAAGCTCAAATTCATGCAGGGGGTAGGGGAAAAGGAGGAGGAGTAAAGCTTGCTAAAAATATTGATGAAGTTGAATATCATTCTAAAAATATTTTAGGTATGATGTTGATCACACCTCAAACTTCTAAAGAAGGTAAAAAAGTTAATAAAATCTTTATAGCTGAAGATGTATATTATCCAGGTGAAAATGAAATTGAAGAAATCTATATTTCTGTATTACTAGATAGAGCTGCACATAAAAATATGATAATGTACTCTACTGAGGGTGGTGTAGAAATTGAAAAAGTTGCTGAAGAAACTCCTGAAAAAATTTTCACTGAGCATATAAATCCTGATATAGGTTTGACTCAAGAACAATGTAAATTAATTGCTAAGAATCTTCAACTTCAAAATGAAGCATTTGAAAATATGTGTGTATTTGTGAAGAATTTATATACCGCATACATAGAATCTGATGCGTCTTTATTTGAGATAAATCCAGTTTTAAAAACTTCTGACAATAAAATTATTGCTGTAGATGCGAAGGTTACTATTGATGATAATGCGTTATTTAGACACAAAGATTTTTTAGATTATAGAGATGAAAAAGAAGAAGATCCTTCTGAATTATATGCAAGTTCTTTAGGTCTTAGCTATGTTAAGTTAGATGGTAATGTTGGCTGCATTGTTAATGGTGCAGGTTTAGCTATGGCGACTATGGACATTATCAAGTTATCTGGCGGAAACCCTGCAAACTTTTTAGATGTAGGTGGTACTGCTGATGCTAAACGTGTTGAATCTGCTTTTAGAATTATTTTGGAGGATAAAAATGTTACTGCAATCTTAGTAAATATTTTTGGAGGTATAGTTAGATGTGATAGAGTCGCAGAGGGAATTGTACAAGCATATAAAAATATAGGTTCTATTAATGTTCCAATAATAGTGCGTTTGCAAGGCACAAATGCAAAAGAAGCTAAGGAAATTATCGATAATAGTGGTTTACAGGTTATTTCTGCAGTTTCATTACAATCTGCTGCAGATAGAGTTCGCGATGTGTTGTTAGTTTAGTTCCTTTAACAAATTCCATGTTTCAGTGGGACTATTAACTTTAAAAAGTTTATGTTCTCTTTTTTCAAGTTCTAATCTATGTGCTATTGGGTAATCATTACCTCCCTTATCCATTTTGTCTCCAAAGAAATAAATCTCACCTTCTATTTCATCTAAAATTTGTGCTTTGTTTTTGCCTTTTTCATGAATGTCAATACTAATTTCACCTCCGACTGATGCTTCAATATCTGGAAACTTATGCATTAGTGTTTTACATATTCGAATTCTTTCTTGATTAATTAAATCCCATTGGTAATATTGCTCTCTTTTGTCTTGGGTGCAGTTTCGACCAATAATGGAAAAATTTACTAAACCAACTCTTTGTTCAAAATGGTTTCCAAATTTTTCTGTCCAATTAGAGGATGCTAGAAAATTATTAAGTAAAAATTCCATTTTTTCATCAAGATGAAACTCTATTTGTTTTATCAATTTCCCATTTTCAAACACTTGATTCCCACAACTTTGGTATACCCTCTTGACAGATGACCAAATTTTTTCACCTACTTGTTCTACAGTTTTTTCTTTATCAGATCCTGTTACTAAGTAAACATTTTTTCCATTCATCCAATCCAAAAAAAATGTTTCAAATTTTTTTTCAATAGGTAATCTACTTGGAGTTAATGTTCCATCAATATCAAAAACATAATTTTTCATATAATTATTTTCCAGATTTATGTTGCCTTGTATTAAAGAATCTAATTTTTTTCCATTCTGAATCTAAATTCATGTATAATGGTGTTTGATTTCTCACTGCTCGTGCATTTTTACCAATAATCTTTAATCCAATTGCTATATTATGGCTACCATGATGATATGATGCTAGTCCAGAGCTTCCAATTTCATAACTCCATCCTATAAATAATTTTTGAGTATTAAATCCTAAAAGTGTGGCGAAAGTTTTTTCATGTGTTCTATATGAGAATCCAGTCCAAATATTATTCCGGTAGACTAATTTGCAGTTAAAATCAAACTCATAAACAGAATTATATGTTGCAATACCCATTTTTCTCATTACAAATGATGGAATGATTCCAATTGCACTATTTGGATTACTCACCATATATGATCCATGTAGTAATATATAACGAACTCTTTTGATTTGATCTTCTATATTAACGTCAATAGGCTCTTTCGCCATTAAGTTTCTTATGCTAATTCCAATGTCAAAGTTGTCATTAAATAGCATCAGACCAAAATTCATATCAGCAACGCTTTCAGTTTCATTTTCGCTATTTACTAAATCAGTAATTCCATTTTCCATTTCTGAATAAGTTATTCCTTCTTGATAAGAAAATTGATGAATATTCCATGTTCCACTTAGGGCCATTGACAGGACTAGTTTGTTTTTAAGTACTGAGTGATAGCTATAGCTTAGTTGAGTTTGTGAACGAGAAATTGGGAAGGTTTCATCACTAATAATATATAATCCCATACCACTTCTTTCTCCAATTGAACTATGCATAGAAATAGAAGATGTTTGAGGTGCTGATTCACCAAAACCTACCCATTGGTTTCGGTGATTAATTACAATTGGAGTGAATAGGTATGTCCCACCATAAGCTGCATTAATTAAGTATTGATTAAATACATATTGACTATTAATAGGAAGTGCCTGTGCATTGCCTTTAAAATTAAATGTAAAAAAGCTACAAATAAATAGTATTAATATATATTTTTTCATCTTTTTCATTTAACGTTTTATAGTTACTCCACCTTGATATGTTTTTCCATATTCATTGATAGGATTAATAGTATAATAATATACTGCAAAAGGTAGTGGTTCCCCTCTTAGTGTTCCATCCCATCTATTATCATTGTAATTACTATTGGATTCAAAAACAATCTGCCCCCATCTATTATATACAGTTATTTGTGCATTTGGATAGTTTTCAATTCCGCCAATTTCCCACACATCATTTACTCCATCAGCATTTGGACTAAATAGAGTTGGAATTAGTAAGCAGTCTTCATATCTAGGCTCAATATCTATATCTATATTTTCTGATAGACAACCTTTAGAATCTATAAATACAAATGAGTATTGGCCTTGAACAAGAAAGATAGTATCTACAGGATTATATTCATTAGTATTAGATTGCACAAATTCATTAACAGTATCTTCTATTGTATATTGGTATCCACCTGTATTAGATCCAGATACTGTAAATTCTACCCATCCACTTTCATCATAACATAAGGGGTCATTAACTGTAGATTCAATTTCATATGGCGGAGGTTCATATATATCAATTACTATATTAGGTTCGAAAACGCAACCATTGTCATCGATGACTGATAAAAGACTATATTGTCCGCCAGAAAGATTTAATAAATCTTCTTGATTTGAAAGGTTACTTCCATTCGATGCCATCCAATTATATGTATAGCCATTTGAAACATCAGTAGTCCCACCAGTAACTGTAATATTAATAGAACCATCAGATTCATTGTAACAGGTAACATCTTGAACGTTATCTACTATCGCGACGAAAGGTTCTGGTTGAGAATCTAAGTTTATAATTATTTCATATGAACAATTAGCTTGATCAATAATTTGAATAATATTTTCTCCAGGAGGTAAAGATGAGATTGTTGCATTAAAAATACCATTGTTGATTGGTATCTGACCTGGAAAGCTAGTTACATTATCATTACTTAGAAGATATTCAAAGTATTCATCACCATCTAAAACTGGTATAATTAATTCATTATTATTAAAATCAAATGGCTCGTTTGGATTAAATGGAATTCCTCCCTCTATAATAAATGAAACTTGTCCATCATCTTCATAAGAAGTAGAATTTTCTGGACATGATATGTTGAATCCACCACTATATTCTAATAATTCAATATTAGAAACAACAATTTCATCAGGTTCATTGAGTTCAAATGGACCCTCAACATCTTGACACCCAAATTCATCAGTTACAAATAAATAATATTCACCAATTGGAACATTTGTTAGTATTTGTTCATTACTCACTATATCTTGATTAGCATTTTGCCATTGAAATGAAAATGCATTTAAATCTTGTAGGTCAGGGTCAGCTATTAATACTTCAATAGAATTATCAGTTATATTATCATTAATACATAAGTCATGATTAATGCTTTCTAAATTAATGGAAAAGAATAAATTGTCAGAGTATTCAAAACATATTTTTTCTTTTGATCCATCCTGAAGTAGTAATTCCGCATAATATTGTCCTATGCATAAATTTGTAATTGTGTTTTCATAATCATCATCATTTTCAAGAAGGGTGCCTTCACAATCAAACCAAGCAATTTGAAACAATTGATTTTCGTCAGTAATTTCAATTTGAGCAGTACC
>PBGD01000002.1 GCA_002718895.1 Flavobacteriales bacterium | reverse complement strand
TATTCTGGACCGTAGTCTAGTCCAAATACAGCGTTTAAATTTTCAGTGCCACTTAAAGAAGAAATTGGAAAACTAATAATACCACCTGCATCATCATCACCAGCATTAAAAGGGTCTGCAGATGGATTAAAAGGGTCTGCTGTATTTGGTGGTCCATTTTGCTCGAAACAAAATGGTTGTGTAAGTGTGACATCATTTAAATCAATAACAGGCTCTTCAAGTGTATATAGTAATAGTGGTTGGGGTTCATTAATACCATCATATGGAGGGTCATTAGCAATTTCAAAATATATACAAGAACCAATGAGGGCCGTATATCCTCCTGTCATTGCAAAGGGCCTTCCATCTGGCTCACCCTCTCCATTAAAAACAGCACTAATGGGTTCGCTAAATAATACAGACCCGGCACCGGCTCCTACAAATGGTTCAATATCTGATAGTATAGCGCTAATATTTAAGGGGTCGCTGTCATCCACATTATATAATTGAAAAATATGAACAAGACCATCGTCATTGTCGAATGTGACCTCAAAAGATCCATCGCCTTCACCTGGACATGTTTCATGGGTGATGGTGATTTCAGTTTCTTCAATGTCAGGAGGAGTAAATTGAACTTGAAAAGTTTCTGAACATCCATTTTCGATGTTATTATCTCCAACTGTGAATGTAATAAGGTAGTCGTTTGGATCTGTTGATCCAGGTGGAAAATTAACATTGTTATAAACGTCATCTGCATCATTTTGTGTAGGTGCATTTGGTAATTGTCCTCCTCCCCCCGCCACTTCAATATAATAATCAGGGGTAGCACTTCCTCCTGTAACGATTACTTCTATACTTCCAGGAAAACCTGGGCAAGCAGGGGAAATGATGTTGTGGCTCACCTCTTCAACCTCCACATTACCTTCATCAGCGATGGTAAGAACTTGATTGTATTCTAATGTGCTTGGAGTGATTCCTAGTAGTTCAGTAAATTCTATATAATAATCACCAGGGGCAGCGTTTAGAGTTACTGTTCCACTTTCAGTTGGAAATTGAATAAAGGCACTTGAAGCTACTGACACATTTGTGATATTATCATATAGTGTGAAAACAAAAAAATCAAGAGGACCACTTGGAAGTGGATCGTTGAGAGGGTCTTCTAAAGACCAATCTATAGTAATTACCCCTGTACCAGTAGGACAATCTTGATTTGAAACAGCGATACAGTCTATAATAATACCAAAAGGTAAGGCTCCTTCTCCTACGGTCATTGTTATGTTTTCATTAGACCAATCAGTATATTCGTCAAATTCGCATTGAGAATAGATACTTGTCAAATTGCTTAAAAAAAGCACGCAAAAAAAGATAACTTTTAAGTATGTCGTAGTGAAGTATGTGTGATTTTTAGTGTTCAAAAAAATGCTCTTTGTATAAGAGGATAAAAATAATTAAAAATATTTAAATAACAGATTATTTTGATGAAATTCTAGATATGAAAAATGAGTAATCCAATCACCAATGTTTATATATTTTGAATTAGGTGTCAATTCTAACTCTTTTGGCTCATGGATATGGCCAAAAATAAAGTAGTTAATATGGCTATTTTTCAGTATTTCCTTTGAATGATTAATTAGCCCCTCTTGTAATTTTTCATTATCAACTTGACCACCTCTTTTTCGACTGCTTTTTGACCATGTCTGAGCAAGTTTAATACCTAAGTTTGGGTGAATCTTTTCAAAAGCCCATTGGCACAAAGAACTATTAAAAAATGATTTTAATAAATTATATTTTTTTGCTCCCTCACACAAACCATCACCATGAGTTATGTAGAATGTTCTATCTTCAATTTTTGTAATTAATGGTTTCTTATGAACAATAAGTCCTAGTTCTTTTTCTAAATATCCAAAAGTCCAAAGGTCATGGTTCCCTGGGAAAAAATGAATTTCCACTCCTTGGTCGGTAAGTTGTACTAGTTTTCCTTTAAGTCTTTCAAATCCCTTAGGAATTACTTTGTTATATTCAAACCAAAAGTCAAAAATATCGCCAACTAAATATATTTCTTTAGCATGAGGTTCAATAGTTGATAGCCAATCACATGCTTTTTTTTCTCTTAATAAACTATCTTGATAATTAGGACTGCCCAAATGAAAATCTGAAGCAAAGTATATTTTATTTCTTTTATTGGTCATTTTAAAAGTTCCTTAATTTTTCTTTCTAAGTCTTGACCTTTTAAGTTTTTACCCGAAATTCGTCCTTCTTTATCAAGAAGAATTGTATATGGAATAGAAGAGAAGTTATAAAGAGCTCTTACTTTAGTACTCCATCCATTTAATTCACTCACATGTTTGAAATTAGATAAGTTATCTTGTTCTATTGCTTCTAGCCATGATTTTCTTGGTTCTCTTTGCCTTTGTGTTCCGTCTAAAGAAATACTGAGAATATCAAATCCGTCTTTAGAATAAGTCTCATGAAGTTTTACAAGTTTAGGATTTTCAACTCTACATGGTTTACACCACGATGCCCAAAAATCAATCAACAAAACTTTTCCTTTAAAGCTTGATAATTGAATATTATTATTATTTGGATCAGGCAAAGTGAAATCAGGTGCAATTTGACCATAAGCTAATGGCTTGAGTTTTATAACTTGCTCTTCAATTACAGATAAATGTGGAGAGTTTGGAAAGTTAATTTTCATACTTTCTATTACTTTTTCAAAGTCCTCTAAGTCTTCATCAATGCTAAGTACATACGCAGACCTTCCGTATTGTTGAAACAGAGCAACTAAAGCCGCTTTGGAATGTTTATTTTTATCTATAAAATCTTTGAGAAATAATCGATATTGTTGTAATTCATTAAAAAAAGCATCTCTAGCTAGCGTTAATTTTTGTTCGTATTGTGGATCATTACGTAATTGTTGTACTTCTTTAGTGATAGAGTCTCTAAAAGAAATTAATTTTCCTAACTCTTTATCTGTTTGAAGTAATTTTTCAGAACCAGGAGAGCCATTTATGGTAAGTTCATTTTTATTCACTTGGATATTAACTTTTTCTCCAGGTTCAAGAATTAAATCTAAAGATTTGCCACTAAGGAACTTTAGTTTAAACCATTCTTGTTTTATTAAGTTTTTGTTAAAACTAAATTTCCCATTTTTAATACTTGTTGTATCCATAATTGTTTCAAAAGGATCTACTTGGATGAGTATAGCATCACCAGGTTCGTCAGTTTTACAATAAATTGACACATCACTTGAGTTTTTATTTTTGCAACTAATTATTAAACAAAGAATAAGAATTTTGTAAAAGAGTTTCATTATTGATTTAGTTTTTTGTTTAGTAATTCATTAATTGATTTTGGATTGTACTGACCCTTTGATTCTCTCATAATTTCACCCATAAACATTCCTAATAAATTTTTATTTCCACTTTTATAGGCCTCAACTTTTTCAGGGTATTTTGTAAGCACCTTATTTATGATATCTTCAATTGATTTTTGGTCATCTTTTTGAATCCAACCTTTTTCTTTTGCAATTAATTCTGGAGATTTTCCATTTTTTAACATCTCTGGGAAAAGCTTTTGATTAACTATAATCTGACTAACCTGATTATCTGCAATCATATCTGCTAATTTAGCGATTTGTTGACTTGTGACTTTCAGCTCTTTAAAATCTATGGATTGTTCATTGACATAAGACTTGACAGTTCCCATTATTAAGTTTGCAACAGTTTTGTAATGCTTAGTATGTTTTACAGTGTCTTCAAAAAAGTCTGATATATCCTTGTCTTCCACTAAAAGTTTTGCGTCATAATCACTTAATTGATATTCCTTTATATATTTCTTGTATCTTTCTTTTGGTAGGGAAGGCATGTTTGTTTTTATTTTCTCAATAAAATCTTGGCTAACTATTACAGGTGGGAGATCCGGCTCTGGAAAATATCTATAATCGTGAGCATCTTCTTTTGTTCTTAGAACCGAAGTCGTATTAGTGGCAGCGTTGTAATTTCTTGTTTCTTGATTAACTTCAATTTTATTGTTATAACAATCAATTTGTCTACTGACTTCTAAATCAATTGCTTTCATCACATTTTTAAGAGAGTTGATGTTTTTTACTTCCACTCTATTTCTAAACTCTTTAGTTCCTACAGGTCGAACTGAAATGTTGGCATCGCATCTTAGGCTTCCTTCTTCCATGTTACCATTGGATATACCAAGATAACGAACTAGTTTTCTAACTTCGAATAAGTAAGCATGTGCTTCTTTTGATGATCTAATTTCTGGTTCAGATACAATTTCTAACAAAGGGACACCTGCTCGATTGAGATCAATTAATGAATAAAAGGGGTCTAAGTCATGAATGCTTTTGCCCGCGTCCTCCTCCATGTGGATTCTAGTAATATTTATTTTTTTATCATCAGATATTTCAATATATCCGCCAGTACATATTGGAGTTTTGTCTTGAGTTATTTGGTATCCTTTAGGCAAATCTGGATAGAAGTAGTTTTTCCGTGCATATAAATTGTATTCGGTAATATTACAATTTAATGCAATACCAAGTTTAACTGCACTATTGATCACTTCTTTATTTGCTTTTGGAAGTGTTCCTGGATGCCCAGCCGAAATAGCACTAATACATGTGTTAGGTGATTCTCCAAACTTATTCAAATCACTACAATAAGCTTTGGAATTTGTTGAGAGTTGGACATGTACTTCTAAACCAACAATTGTTTCATATTGTATATTTGTAGTCATTAATTTTTTACAATCATTTGTAATTCATTATCAGAACAATTTGTTGAAAGAAAATATATCCCATTTGAAAGTGATTCAAGCGAAATTTTAATGTTGTTTTCTAAGCTAGCATGAGTCTTTATTAACTTCCCATAAACATCCATTATTTTAATCTTATATGGTCCTTTTCCTTTTAGGGTAATATTGATTTTATCCTTCGTAGGGTTTGGAAAAACAACTATTTGAGGATCTTCTTCTGAAAGATTAGAGTAATCGCTGGGTGGAGCAAATACAAACAAACCATATTGCATATCAGAAACCAGTATATTACCAGATGGTAATAATGGATATACTCCCCAAGCTCCTTTATAACTATTACCATTAGAAAGTGGATAGGTGTCATAACTTGCTACATATGTTGGATTTTCAGGGTTAGATATATCCCATATCCATAAACCATCATAATAATGAGATACATAAAGTAAGTTGTTTTTAATAATTAAGTTATGTGGAATTGAATTTATATCTACATCACTTAAAACTGTAGAAAGAACATTTATTTCTGAAGGATTAGAAACATCACAAATTTTCATTTGATATCCATGATTTTCATCAGCAAAGACATATGTATTACCATCTTCAGATAACCAACCAGAATGGTTATAACCTTTTTGAGGATACTCTGTAAGTGAACCCAAGGTTTGAGGGTTATTAAAATCTGAAAAATCTACTATATGCATCCCGTTGTTAGCTGCATTTAAATATCCAATATTGTCTTTAACATATATGTCATGTATGTATCCATGAGTATCATATTGAGTCAATAAAATTGGATTTTCGGGATCCTGTAATGAAATTAAGCTTAAATAGTTAGAACTACCATTTAATTTACCTCCACAGCTGTACATAATAGCATTGTCTTCATCAATAAAAATATTATGTGATCTGGTAATCATATCATTTGTGTCATACACAACATTTACAGAGTTAGGTAAATTACTTAAATCTATAATTTGCAAAGTGCTAGATTCCATTTCATCTGCGACAGCATATAAATAACCATTAAATGTGTGAAAATCTCTATGTACCACCTGTGAGCTTGTTGAGGCCCCATCTATAGATGCAACTAGGTAACTTTCCGTTGGATCTGTAACATCAAAGATATGTGTTCCTTGTGTTGAACCGATGACAGCAAACTCGTGACCATTTTGAGTAAAACCCCATATTTCATTATAGATGTTTCCGACCCAATTATCTCCTGGGTTTGTTTGAGCAGTTAAGACACTTCCATCATCAGTCCATTGATACAATAAATCCAAGGTGTTTTGTTGAGAAAAAGTTAAAATATTGAATGTGAAAAATATTAATAATAGATTTTTTTTTGTCATTATCATTATGTTTTAGATTGTGCAAATTTAAGCAATTGATTGTTAAAATCAGATTTATCATTACCAATAAAATCAGTGTTGATTTCAATACAGACTAATTTAAAGTGATTAGACAATTGATTTATCTGGTTATTAGATAGTCTATAATAATCTTTTTCTGTCATTAAAAGTTCGTCGGAACTATCTAATTCGGACTTAAGATGGATAATTTTGCTTATGTCATTTGATTTAAAATTATAATGATCATTAAACTTTAAATGATAATAATTAATAGATTTATTCTCTAAAAAATTTGTTAATGTTTTTGGGTTCTGTATGCCTGTTATTATTATATGTTTTTTTTCTAAATTAATTTTATATTTTTTTCTACTTGGCATGAGTAAAAAATTATAACTACTTATATAAGAGAAAAATATTTTTTGTTCTTTTCTCAAATTTAAACTTGAATAAATTTGTTCTTTTTTCTGATCAGGTATGTTTTGTGGACATTTAGTTATGATTATAATATTTGCACGTTTTATTTCTTGTTTTTGTTCTCTTAGAGAACCTATTGGTAATAATGAATCATGAATAAATAAGTTGTCATACTCTGTTAAAACAATATCTAAATCTCTTTTTAAACTACGATGTTGATAACCATCATCTAAAATGATAATTTCAAGATCTTTTTTAATCGCAATTAGTTTTTTAGCTCCCTGATATCTATTTGTGTCACATGCAATTAATGTATTTTGGAATTTGTTAAAAAGTTGTGAGTTTTCATCACCTATTTGATGAGCATACTTATGTTTGTCATCTGCAATGATAAAACCACGTGTTTTCCTCATATATCCTCTGCTTAAAATCGCTACATTGTAGTTATTTAATAGTCTCAGAATATATTCCACCATTGGAGTTTTTCCAGTACCACCAGTTGACATGTTGCCTATTGAAATTATTTTACTATTTACATCATAAATGTTTAATATTTTATAGTCATATAACATATTTCTTATGAAAATAATTATTGAATAAAGCAGTTGAAAAGGTAATAATATGTACTTTAAAAAGTTCATTTTACTTTAAAGAGTTATTTTTGTAAATAATTAAACTCTAATAAACATGAAATTATTTGAAATATCAAATTATTTAGATACAAGAGTGCCACTAGCTTATCAGGAAGAGTATGATAATTCAGGTCTTTTGATAGGAGATAAAGAATCGATAGTGAAATCTGTTTTGGTTTGTTTAGATTGTACCGAAGAAGTTCTAGATGAAGCTATAAGGAATAAACACAATCTGATTATAAGTCATCATCCAATAATTTTTAGTGGAGTAAAAAAAATAACTAACTCAAATTATACCGAAAAAATTATTCGTAAAGCAATTAAAAATGACATTTCAATATATTGCATGCACACTAATTTAGACAATATATATAATGGTGTTTCTTTTAAAATTGCTGAAAAAATACATTTAGAAGACACTAAAATTTTAAAAAATAAAACATCTATTTTATCTAAACTAGTAACTTATTGTCCATCTTCACATTTAGATGTCGTAAAGGAAGCTTTATATTCTAATGGGGCAGGCAAGGTGAGTCATTTATATGATAGATGCTCTTATGTTACTACTGGTCTTGGCTCCTTTAGATCCCTTGATGGATCTCAGCCTTTTATTGGAAAAGTTGGTCAAGATGAATTATGTGAAGAAAATAAAATTGAAGTTGTTTTCCCCTCATACTTAAAGTCAGAAATCTTACGTTCTCTTAAGGATTCACATCCATATCAAGAGGTGGCATATATGGTTTCAAGTCTTGCAAATGATTCTCAAGTTGGATCAGGTACAATTGGTTCTCTACAAAATCAAATGACTTTAAATCAATTTTTAAAGCATGTTAAAAAAAACATGCACACTAATATAATTAGGTATAGTAAATCTGATAAAAATATTAAAATTAAAAAAGTTGCAGTTTGTGGTGGTTCAGGTCGATTCTTACTTGAAGATGCAATTAGACAAAGTGCTGATGTTTTTATTACATCTGATTTCAAATACCATGATTTTTTTGAAACTAGTGGAAAAATCATTGTGCTAGATATTGGTCATTATGAAAGTGAATATTTCACACAAGAATTAATAATTAGTATACTTAAAGAAAATTTTTCTAAATTAGCCGTCCATTTAACAAGTAAATGTACTAATCCAATTTTATATTACTAAAGATATGTCAAATAAAACAACACAAGAAGATAATTACTCAACTGATGCTATAAGTTTAAAATTAGAAAGTCTTTATACTCTTCAAAATATTGATTCGGAAATTGATAGAATCACTGTTTTGAGAGGTGAACTACCTGTTGAAGTAGCAGATTTAAAGGAGGAAATAGAAAAATTAAATGAACGTTTAGAAAAACAACAAACTTTAGATGATGAAATAAATAGTCATATAGAAAATGAACGTCAAAAAATTGATCAATCTAATTCTTTAATTGAAAAGTATAATGCTCAGCAAATGAAAGTTAGAAATAATAGAGAATTCGATGCAATAAATAAGGAGCTAGAGTTTCAAGCTCTTGAAATTGAATTATCTAATAAGAAAATAAAATCCTATGAATTGGATGTAGATAGCAATGCTGATAAAGTCAAATTATTAAAAGCAAAAATTAAGGAGAGAAAAAAACATTTAAAAAACAAAAATTCTGAACTTGCAGATATTATTAAGTCGACTGAGGATGAAGAAAAAAAATTAATATCTAAAAAAAAGAAATGTGTTAAATTAATTGAACCTAGATTATATAATTCTTATGAGAATCTTCGACAAACTTCAAGAAATGGTTTAGCTGTTGTCAAGATTGATAGAGGTGCCTGTGGAGGATGCTTTAATAGTGTAACTTCTCAGCATAACTTAAATATCAAGTTAAGGAAAGATATACTATTTTGTGAGAGTTGCGGCAGAATTTTAGTTCCAGATGATATCGATCAACAATAAATCAAACTAAAATTTATAATTACAACTTATTAATACCCTTGAAGAACTTGTATTTAGCATAGACGATAATTTGTTATATTCAAAATAAGATTCTTCAATAAATTGAATATAAGATAGATCTATAAAGTATTGTCCATTCTGAATTCCTATGCCTGTGGAAATATATTCTCTCTGTCCAGTTTCTTGGTTTTTGTAAGGACTGCCAAGAATTGCATATCCAGATCTAACAGCGATATTATTAAATTTCCATTCTAAACCAGCTTTTATATTTGTAGCTGTAGTAAATTCATTAATTATAGTTTGATTTTCTTCATTAAATTTAAATCTATCTTCAAATTTTCCACTTCCATAATTAATTGATTCATAATCAATAGTAATAAGTCCTTTTTTTGAAATTACCAATGCAATACTAGAAATTGTTTTTGCAGGTGAATAAATGTTATAGTATTCTGTTTCAAAATCTCTTAGTCCATCTAGATTAGGATCAAAATAATCAATAGCTTGTCCATTAGAGTAATTTACCACCATATCTGAAGTGTATTCTTCATATAGCGAATAATAATTTCTGGAATGATAAGCCAAACCTAGTCTTAAATTACTGATAGGTTTAAATATTGTGCCAATTTTAAAATTGGTTCCTTCCCCAGTAATATGCAAGTCTGTGTTGTAGGTAAATGATTCAATATTTGTATTATTTTCAAAATCAGTTTCAGAATAGCTTGTTTGTTTTAAAAAATCTAAATCCAAGAAGTTTAAGCTTAACCCAACGAAAACTAAGTCTTTATACGCCCCTGAGCATGCAAAGCCTAGTTCATTAATATAGCCAGTTTCATTTATGCTTAATGATTGCATTTGTCCAGGTTGATCAAGATTGGAAAAATATTGATTTTCACCAGAATTTGGGTTAGTTAAGTCTATTAGATCTGTCCAGTAGGCTGATGCAGTGCCATCAAAGTAATTCAAAAGACTGTCGGGTGTGTTTTGAGCTTCTTCTAGAAAATAATTATTAATCATAGAATTATTTTCATTAAAACCTTGCATGTAAAATTGTCTATTTAAGTCATTGTTTCTATTCCAAGTGATGGCCATATTTAGTCTGTTCCAATCAGAATCAATGTTTAAGTTTTTAACATAGCTTAGATTTTGGATAGAAAATTTATCCCGCTCACTAGAGTTTGAGTTTTCTAAGAAAATTGATTCTATATTTTCACTGTGATTAGATAGAGTAAATGACAATTCATCTGTTCTGAAAATTGCTAGAGAAGCAGGATTAATTAAAATTCCTCCACTGCTACCTCCTAGTGCGCCAAATGAACCGCCTAATCCATTCACCCTAGCAGTTGAAAAATTTTCCGATAAAGAAAATCTAAGAACATCATCAGCATTTTGTGATAATGATAAATTAATTGTCAATAAAAAAATAGATAAGGCATTAAATGTTTTCATGTTCATATTTTATTTTCTTTTACTTTTATTATAACTATTTCGCTGGTTAGTTCTAGAAGATTTATTACTGTTTGTATTTCTTGATTGAAAATAATTCCTTGAATTATCAAAATTAGTTTTATTATTTCTTGAATTACTTTTGTTTTTTATTTGATTGTAATTGTTGCTACGTTTATTCGATTTTTTGTTAAATCTATTTTCATTCTCTGTATTTTCTTTGCTTTTATTTAATTTAGTTTCTTTAATTGGTTCATTATTCAATTTATTTACAAATGAATTTGAATTATTTTTAGTTTTTTGAAACTTCGATATTTCTGAATTATTATTTTGTATTGTAGTAGGTTTTTGATTTCGTGTACCATAGTCTACATACATTGAATTATGATTCATAAAATGATGGTTCCAATGGTGGTGATGTCCATGGGAATGTAACCCATAATAGTTGACGCCATAATTATAATGATATCCGAAAGAAAAATATGGGTCATTCCAGCCGTAGCCTAAATGCCAATTGTTATAATTATAGTAAGGTCTGTTCCAATTGTAGGCCCAGTACATACTTGAATTATATCCATAATATGGTCTGTTCCAATTATATCCTAAATATATACCTGAATTATAGTTGAAATAATGATGATTCCATGAGTAGTCAAAATATGGATCCCAACCCCAATAATAGTCTAAATCATATTTGTTATTAAATCTTTTTAATCTGTATTCATAACTTATCTCATTATCAATTTCAACATCAATTTCATCTGAATGATACTTTTGATCATTCTCAGATTTTTCTGAGTCCACATTTAAAAAACTATAGTCAACTTCTGAGTCATTAAAATAAAGGTCATCTACAAAGTTTTGGGCAGAGGAAAGTTGAAAGTTGAATATTAAAATGATTATTATTGTATTAATTGATAAAATTTTCATATTTATTAAGTCTATTTATATTGGTTAAACGTAAAATTACAAGTTTATTTTATATTTTTAAAAAATGATAAACTAATATGATTTTATAGATCAAAAACCATACCAAACTAGATTTAACATGTCAAAAAAAATAACTAAAAGATCTGAAAACTTTTCAAAGTGGTACAACGATATAATTATTCATGCTGATTTAGCAGAAAATTCTGCAGTGAGAGGATGTATGGTGATTAAACCTTATGGCTTTGCAATTTGGGAAGAAATGAAGTCGATTTTAGATCGTATGTTTAAAGATACTGGACACGTAAATGCATATTTTCCTCTTTTTATACCTAAATCTTTTTTAAGTAAGGAAGCAGATCATGTAGATGGATTTGCAAAGGAATGTGCTGTTGTAACTCATTATCGATTAAAAAATAGTGATAAAGGAATTATAGTAGATCCTGATGCTAAATTAGAGGAAGAATTAATTGTAAGACCTACATCTGAAACAATAATATGGGACACATATAGAAAATGGATAAAATCTTACAGAGATTTACCATTACTAGTTAATCAGTGGGCTAATGTAGTGAGATGGGAAATGAGAACTAGATTATTCCTGAGAACTGCGGAATTTTTATGGCAAGAAGGTCATACAGCACACTCTAGTCAAAATGAAGCACTAGAAGAAGCAAAAACAATATTATTTATTTATAAAAAATTTATAGAAGACACACTTGCTATGCCTGTTTTATGTGGTTTAAAAAGTCAAAGAGAAAAGTTTGCAGGTGCTGTCGATACATTTTGTGTTGAAGCCTTAATGCAAGATGGCAAGGCTTTACAGGCTGGAACATCTCATTTTTTAGGACAAAATTTTGCAAAAGCTTTTGATGTGAAATTTGCTAATAAAGATGGTAATTTAGAGTATGTTTGGGCTAGTTCTTGGGGAGTTTCAACTAGATTAATCGGTGGTTTAGTTATGAGTCATTCTGACGATTTTGGTTTAGTCTTACCTCCCAAACTAGCACCTTTCCAAATTGTATTGATTCCGATATACCATAATCAGCAAGAATATAAAAATGTAACTAATGAATTAAAAAAATTGGCTAATAATCTCAGATTAAAAAATTATAGAGTCAAAGAAGATTACAGAGATACGCATAAGCCTGGCTGGAAATTTTCCGAATACGAAGTGAAAGGTGTACCTATAAGATTGGTGATGGGCCCAAGAGATATAGAAAATCAAACTGTTGAGTTGTTTAGAAGAGATACTATGAAAAAAAACAATGTCCCTTTAGATAATTTAAATAATACTATTGATACATTAATAGTAGATATTCAGGAAAATTTATTTAATAAAGCAAGCAAATTTAATAGCGAAAATACTTTTAATTCTGATGATTTTGAAGATTTTAAATCAAAAATTCTTCAAGGTGGATTTGTGTTTGCTCACTGGGATGGTTCGTCTGAGACAGAAGATGAAATAAAAAAACTTACCAAGGCAACAATAAGATGCATTCCCTTAGAAGATATCCATGAACCTGGTTCTTGTATTTTAACAGGTAAACCCTCAGCTCAAAGAGTGGTTTTTGCCAAATCGTATTAATTTTTCTTTTTTATAAGAATAAAAGTTGTTAATTTTGCTCACTCTCGTTTTTTAGCGAGTTAGTTAAATTAAAGGGTCCGTTCGTCTAGGGGTTAGGACATCAGGTTTTCATCCTGAAAACAGGGGTTCGATTCCCCTACGGACTGCAAAATTTTTTTAAATTAAAATTAACTGAATGGCAAATCATAATTCAACCAAGAAAAGAATTCGCTCCACAAAAGTGAGAAAAGAAAGTAATAAATACTTACACAAGACAGTAAGAAATGCTATGAGAGCAGTTCTTATAGACGAGAAAAAAGAAAAAAAAATTGAAACACCGAAAATTGTTTCAATGATAGATAAGTTAGAAAAAAAGAATGTTATTCATAAGAATAAAGCAGCTCGCCTTAAATCCAAATTAATGAAAAAAAGTAAATAACCTGAATTCATTTCATGGACTTACTTATTTTTTTGGAACTTCAAACACCAAGAACAGACTACATATTTAATCACATTTTTGTTGATCTATTTGGCCTAGATGTTCAATATACTACAGATAAAAATATTTATCTCAAATCTAGATTGCCAAAAATTCAATATGGTTTTAAATCTATTTGTGAAAATAATTGTCTTTTTTTTAATTCTGTGAATCTTTTATTTGAGAATGATATAAGAAAACAAGATTTGCAAGTATCTTATTTTAAAAAAATCAAGGTATTTTTTGATTGCGAATCAAAAGACTCCTCATTACCTTTTGATGTTTTTGCTGCATCTTTTTACATGATTTCCAGGTACGAGGAGTATTTAATATACAATAAAGATAAACTAGGTAGATTCCCAGCTGAATTATCGTTAGCATTTAAACATAGTATTTTAGATGTTCCAATAGTTGATCATTGGATATTAATTTTAAAAAAAATAATTACAAATAAATTTCCTGAATTAATATTTAAAGATCATAAATTTAAATTTATAAATACGATTGATGTCGATAGCGCATACTCATATTTAGACAAAGGTTTTTGTAGAACTATACTCTCTTGTTTCAAAGATATTTTTTTCTTTGATTTTTATAATTTAAGATTAAGATTTGAAGTTATTTTTTTTGGCAAAAAGGATCCTTACGATACATTTAATAAAATTTTAACTCTTCATAAGCAATATAAATTAGAATCTATTTTTTTCTTTTTATTGTCTAATTATACTTATTATGACCGAAATACAAATTTTATGACTAAAAGATTTAATAATTTAATTAATAAAATTTATAATTTATGCAATGTCGGAATTCACGGTTCATTTTTAAGTTCCACTAATTATAAAAAATTAAAATCAGAAATTAATAGATTATCAAAACTGACAAAATCTCAAGTTGTTTATAATAGGCAACATTATATTAATTTGCGTCTGCCAGAAACCTATAAAAATTTAATTAAAAATGGTATTCTACATGATTTTACAATGGGATATAACTCACATCCTGGATTTAGAGCTGGAACTTGTTTTTGTTTTAATTTTTTTGACTTAGACCTTAATCGCTCTACTAATTTAAAAGTTCATTCTTTTGCAATTATGGATGTTACTCTCAAGGATTATTTATTGTTAAATCCAGATGATGCTTTGAGTTTAATAAAAAAAATTATAAAAAGTGTATCAGAAGTAAATGGTAAATTTATTTCCATATTTCACAATGAATCATTAGATTATTCAGGAAGATGGTCGGGGTGGGAAGGTGTATATGAAGATATGATAAATTTTGTTAAAAGTGAAGAAGGTTAAGTATTTAAGGAATTCGGAGATTGATTATAAAAAATGGGATTTTTGTATTAACCAATCTGTTAATGCCAAAGTATATGCTTATTCTTGGTACTTAGACTTGGTTGCATCAAGTTGGGATTGTATTGTGTATGATGATTATAAATTAGTTTTTCCAGTAGTTTTTAAAAAATATTTTTTTGTATTTAAAACTTTATATCAACCTGTTTTTTGTCAACAGTTAGGACCATTTTCATCATCAACTCTGTTGTTAAAAAATGAAAATATTTTAGATAATATTTTTACAATTTTAATTGCCAAATTTTCAAAATATGAATTTGCAATCAATCATGTTGTTTGTAATAAATTAATTCAAAATAATTATTTATTTAAAAAAAAAATAAATTTTACTAAAAGAATAAATCTTGAATTAGATCTTTCGGCAAAATATGAGACATTATACAATCAATATAACTTAAATACAAAAAGAAATTTAAAACTTTCACAGAATTTTTCAATTAGAGAGCTTGATGATGTAAACTATTTTGTTAACTCATATAAGAGTCATTTAAATCATATCGTTAAACTTAAAGAAACTGAATATGATGTGATGCATAAAATAATTACAAATTGTTTGCAAAAAAATATTGGCACAATTCAAGGAGTCTTTAATAGTAAAAATGAACTTTTAGCTGCTTATTTCATGATTAAAACACTCAAGCGTCACATTTTGTTATTTAATTTTTCTAATCCTAAATTCCACAAATATAGTCCTATGACCTATTTGATCAATAATTATATTATGTTAAATTCCAAAAAACTAGAAGTGCTAGATTTTGAAGGGTCTAATCTTTCCGGTGTCAAAAGATTTTACAAGGGTTTTGGAGCAATTGAAAAAAATTATATTTATATACATAATTAGAAGTAATAAATGTATAAATAAAAAATAGGTGTAGATATTATTAAACTATCTAGTCTGTCTAAAAAACCCCCATGTCCAGGTAAAAATAAACCGCTATTCTTTCTTTTGTGCATTCTTTTTATTTTTGAGAATATTAAATCACCAAAAACAGAGCTAGAAAAAATTAACATAACAAATAAAATAATATTGTTTTCAATCATCTGCCATTTATTATTTAATATATATATAGTCAGAATACTAAAAATGAAACTGCCAAATAGACCCTCAAGTGTTTTACTGGGTGATATTTTTGAAAATTTTCTTTTTCCAAATAGTTTACCTATAAAATATCCTCCACAATCAATTGCCCAAACTTGAGTTAATAATATAATAAGTTGAAAAGGATTTTTTTCTGATATTTTGATTTGAATTAAACAAAAGAATGAAAAAACTATGATAATCAGTATTAAAATATTAAAGAAATTCATCTTTCTTATTGTAGTCAAATTGACAAATTCACAAATACTTCCAATTAATAAAATAATAATTAAAGAAATAAAAAAAATATTATTTTTATGTAATACACAAAATAAAAAAGCTGTAGCATATAAGATGCCAAAAATGATGCGTTGTATAAATTCGTTATTTTTAAGTTGATTACTTAGATTTTGCATCTTGAAAATCTTCAATTAATAAGACGCTTATATTTTTAATATTACCATCATTATTACTTTCGACTTCATTGTTTTTACTTTTAATAGTAGTAATGGTTGAGGGTAGATTGTCAATATATCTTGTGTTGATTCCAGACATACCTTCATTTAAACTTTTTACAATTTGAGATGTGTAGGCAATAATAATATGCTCTTTTGGTAAATTTTTAATATTATTAGAGCCAAGTTGATTAGATGACAGCATAATTTTACCTTGTTGAGCAATTAAGTATTCACAAGATGATAATACTGCATCACATTCAGTGTAATTTTTTTCCTTGAACTCCATAGAGTTACTTTTTAGTAAATCTTGCAACACAGATTCAATACAGTATAAAACATTAATATTTAAAGAATCTCTCAAAGCGTTAATTGTTTTAATTAAATCTACTTTTTTCTCGCAATAAAAAAAGTTGCCATTATTCTTAATTAAATTTTTAGCAAAAATGACATCAATTGTGTCATTTTCTTCTATCTCACAATATGTGTCTTTAATTGTGTGTTTTTTTTCTTCTAATTGAAATCCTGCTGCTAATTTTAATTTTTTTAAAAAATTCATTATTTACGCATTTTCTTTATATTGATTTTTTCTACAGTTTGCCACTTTCTCTTACCCAATATGGCTTCTAAATCTTCCTTAAAGATCACTTCTTTATTTAGAAGTAATTCTGCTAGTTCCTTTAGTGATTTTTTTGATTTTACCAAAATTCTCTTTGCCCTTAGGTATTCTTTTTCTATTATTTTTTTTATTTCAGCATCAATTTTTTTGGCTGTATCTTCACTGTAAGGTTTGTTAAAATACGAATCTTCTCCACTTGAGTCATAATAGGTAATATTTCCAATTTCTTTGTTAAATCCATAAATAGAAACCATCGCTTTTGCTTGTTTAGATACTTTTTCTAAATCATTTAGCGCACCAGTAGAAACTTTGTTATAAACAATTTCTTCAGCAGCTCTTCCGCCTAAGGTTGCACACATCTCATCAAGCATTTGTTGTACTCTAGTAATTTGTCTTTCGTCTGGGAGGTACCATGCAGCACCTAAAGATTTTCCTCTTGGAACTATTGTTACCTTCACAAGAGGGGCAGCAAATTCAAGCATCCAGCTAACAATGGCATGTCCAGATTCATGGTATGCAATTATTTCTCTTTCCTCAATAGTCATTAGTTTGTTTTTTCGTTCTACTCCACCAACAATCCTGTCAACAGCATCTAAAAAATCAGACTTTTGTATTTCTTTTTTATTTTTTCTTGCCGCAACTAACGCAGCTTCATTACAAAGGTTGGCAATATCAGCTCCACTAAAACCAGGTGTTTGTTTTGCTAAAAAGTTTAAGTCAAGTTTGTTTGTAATTTTTAGTTTTTTAGTGTGAACTTTAAAAATATCTTTCCTTTCATTTAATTCAGGTAAATCAACATATATTTGTCTATCAAATCTACCAGCTCTAACTAATGCCTTGTCAAGAACATCAGCTCTGTTAGTTGCTGCAATGACAATTACATGGTGATTGGTTCCAAAGCCATCCATTTCCGTGAGTAATTGATTAAGAGTATTTTCTCTTTCGTCATTGGCTCCAGTTATTTGGTTTTTTCCTCTGCTTCGACCAATGGCATCAATTTCATCAATAAAAATTATTGATGGAGATTTGCTTTTAGCATTTCTAAATAAGTCTCTTACCCTAGAAGCTCCTACTCCAACAAACATTTCAACAAAATCTGATCCACTGAGAGAAAAGAATGGAACTTTTGCTTCTCCTGCAACCGCTTTTGCGAGTAATGTTTTTCCAGTTCCTGGCGGACCTACTAAAAGTACTCCTCTTGGAATTTTGCCTCCTAAAGATGTATATTTTTTGGGATTTTTCAAGAAATCAACAATTTCTTTAACCTCCTCTTTTGCTCCTTCTAGTCCTGCTACGTCTTTAAAATTTGTTTTTTGCTTAGTGTTTTGATCAAATAATTGTGCTTTTGATTTACCTATATTGAAAATTCCGCCACCAGCACTCCCATTACCACTCATCCTTTTCATTATAATGAACCAAATTCCTAACATAATTACTAATGGAATCATCCAACCAATAATATCATTAATGAAATTTTTTCTAATTGATACATCGGGAATTACTTGTTCACTAAGTTGGATTTGAGAATTTTTTTCATAGAAATCTTTTAGGTCATCTTCAAATTGTGTTCCATTTGTAATGTTAAAAAAATAATGTGGGTTATTTATTCTACCAATATTTTTAGATTTCGCCTTTTTGTGTTTTTCTTTATTTAATTTATTTTCTTTAATAAAAACTTCAACAAATTCATTATTAACAATAATTACTTTTTCTACTTCACCCTCAGTTAAAAAATCAGTAAAAAATCTTTGTTTTGTTGTTTTTTCAATAGGAGATGAAACCACATTGAATAGTTGTATAATAATGAAGAAGAATGCTACCGCTGCATAAATCCAGTAAAAGTTAAATTTTGGTTGTTTTGGTTTTTTCACTTTTTTAAATTTTTATATTTCTAACCATAAGTCATCTAAATTATAATAATCTCTTGTTTCTTCTTTTAGAATATGAATGACTATGTCTCCATAATCTAAGAGTCTCCAATTAGTTTCTATACCTTCTTCCTGCCATAAGCTTGTATTATTATTTTGAAGCAATAAGCTTTTGATATTGTTTGCTATAGCATTAATTTGTGTTTTGGATTGAGCACTACAAATAACAAAAAAATCAGCTGGTCCATTCATGATGTTAATAAAATCTATAATATTTATGTTGATGCCTTTTTTTTCTTCTATTGCTTGAACAATCAAATTTAAGTTTTTATTTTTTTTCAATTGATGTAATTAAATTATTTTTTTCTTTAATGACTACAAAATTATAATTTTAAAAAATAAATTAAATTTATAACACTTTATAATTATTTATATGGATAATTGTTTCAATCAAATTATCTACATTGACCAATTAGGATCTTCTAATGATTATTTAATTAATTTATATAAGGAAAAAAAATTTTTTGATCCTTTGACCGTTTATGTGAACAAACAGTTTTCAGGAAGGGGTAGGTTAGGTAAAACTTGGTATTCTGGTGTTAATGATGGATTATGTTTTAGTTTTTCTATATGCTTAGAAGATAGTTTGCAACCATTTCTTATACAGACGTTAGTTACTATTTCAATATGTAAATATTTGAATCTTATCCAAATTGATTCATTTATAAAATTTCCTAATGATATATATGTTGAGAAACAAAAGATTGCAGGAATTCTATGTGAAAAAATTTCAGCAAATCAAAAGAAATATTTAATTGTTGGTATTGGCTTAAATGTGAATAATATTAAATATCCAAAAAACCTCAAAAATGCAATTTCAATTGCTCAATTATTAGGTAAACAATTCAACAAAAAAAAAGTTTTTAATGATTTGATATCTAAGATAAAAGAAACCATGGCATTGTACTATTTGTCTAATTCAGAGATTGATAAAATTTATATGTCTCATTTGCATGGAACAAAGGATTATGTCATATGTTTTTATGAACAAAAAAAAATTAAAATCAAAATTATAGAAATTCGACAAAATAATGTTTTAATTGCTGTTGATTTAAATGGTCAGATTCACCATTTAAAAGGATCAAAAATCAAATTTATTTTAAATTGACTGTTGTTTTTTTTGCCATTGAAAAAGAATTTCTTCCGACTCTTTCTCAATCATTTTTTTACTAATAGCTACATTTATTAGAGTTTTAAAGTCACACAAAGAATAACAAGGAATTGAAAGGTTTTCTTGGTTAAAAAATCCATAAGTAAATATTGAGAATAATCCAACAGGTTTTGCATTAGCTTTTTCTAATGCTTTGATTGCATTCATACTGCTGCCACCAGTACTAATTAAATCTTCAATTATGGCTACTTTAGATTTGTTTGGCAAGTCTCCCTCAATTTGATTTTCTCTCCCATAATTTTTTGCTTTTGATCTAATGTATACAAAAGGTTGTTCTAGTTTATCGGCAATTAGCATGCCATGAGCAATTGCCCCTGTTGCCACACCAGCGATACAGTTTATTTGCGATATGTTTTTAAGGATGGATTCACAAAGAAGGTCTCTTATTTTTTCTCTTTCTTTAATGTGTGAAAGGATTATTCTATTGTCACAATATATGGGTGATTTCTTGCCAGAAGCCCAAGTGAAAAAATTAAAAGGTTGTAACTTAACTGCATTTATGTCTAATAAAATTTCTGCAACTTGTTGTGAGTTTTTTATATTTTGCATCATGAAACAAAGTTATAAAGTTTTTCTAAATAATTATTTTATTTTTTTTGTGTCCCAAAATCAATTTGGCCATTTAGAAGATATTGATTTGCGCCATTTTTTTGTTGTACGCTCACTATCATATTTACTAAAATTATTAAAGTCAAAAAAATTTTTAATTGATCAGAATGTTCTTTTTTATTCAAACAATTTATCTGTAGATTTTTTAGAATTTAAATCTAATTTTCATTTTCTTGTCGCTGCTGGAGGAGTAGTTAAGAATTTAAATAATCAGTATTTGATGATTTTGAAAAACAATATTTGGGATTTGCCAAAGGGGAAGGTAAAATTTAAAGAAGAAGTTCGTGATGCAGCAATCAGAGAAGTTTATGAAGAAACTAATTTAAGAAACCTAAAAATCACCTCCAAGTCATTTAAAATATTTCATATGTATTTTGAAACTGGAATTCCTATATTCTTAAAAGAAACAAATTGGTTTTTAATGCAATTGCAAGGTGATGCAACCTTAATAGGTCAAAAGGAGGAAGGTATTACCGATATTAAGTGGATGGATTATGAAAATATTTTAAAAATAAAAACATATGCCTCGATTCACCATTTGTTTCAACAATTCATCAATTAGACATTTTATTTATATCAGTTATAATCTGATTAGGCACAAAATTAGCTAAATCACCATTATTTGCTATAATTTCTTTAACTATACTTGATGAAATATGAGTAGTTTTTTTTGTGGAAGGTATGAAAATAGTATTTATTCTATTATCCAAGCAATTATTAGAAATTGCAATTGAATGTTCATAGTTAAAATCTATGTTATTTCTAATACCTCTAATAATATTGAAACAGTTTTCCTTTTGACAAAATTCAACAGTTAACTCATTATATGATTTAATTATAATGTTTTGATGATTTTTAAAAACAGTGTTAATTAAATTTCTTCTTTCATTCAAATTAAATAATTTATTCTTTTGATAGTTTTCTCCTATAGCAATAATTATCTTTTCGAAGATATTTAAGCTTTGTTTAATGACTTCTACGTGCCCTAAAGTAATAGGGTCGAAGCTTCCTGGGAAAATTGCTAAATTTTTATTCATGTTTTATTTTTAAAAAATGTGAAATGTACATTCCCATATTTTTTTTTCATAAAAAAATTAAAATGTCCTTCAAAATTAATAAATTTTGAATGTTCAATAATTAACATTCCATTTTCAAGTAAAATATTTCTTTCAAAAATGTTGTTTAATATTTTATCATATTTAATTTGTTCAAATCTGTAAGGGGGGTCAGCAAAAATTAAATTAAATTTTTTTTTTTGAGTATTTAAATATGTTGTGCTATTTGCAAGAATAACATGTAAATTGAATAGAGATAATTTTTGTTTGATAGATTTGATAAAATTAACACATTGGATTTTATTATCTACTGCTACTATTTCTCTTGCTCTTCTAGATGCAAATTCATAGCTAATATTTCCAGACCCAGCAAATAAATCTAGTATAATTAGATCTTCAATGTCATAATAATTATTTATTATATTAAATAGACTTTCTTTAGCAAAGTCAGTTGTAGGTCTAATATTTAGTTGTTTGAAATCAATGCGTCTATTTTTAAATTCTCCGGAAATTATTCGCATATTATTTGACTTAAGAGATTGTGATGCATATGATCAGCTTGATTTTTGATGCTGTGATCATAAGTGAATTTGACATCTTTGGCAAGGAAAATTAACTTGTTTATATATTTTTTAGTTTTGCCAAAAATAGGATCTGAAATATCTTTATTTGTCATAATTTTAATCTTGATGTCTTCTGAATCAATACCTAATACATTTATGCAGTTAATTAAATAATATATAAAGTCATTAGTTGTTTTGAAATTATATTTATTGTAAAAGATAAGTTTTTTATCATCTGTGATTATGATGTGAAATATGCTTTTGTCAATATGTAAGAACAATTCCTTTTCATTTTTTTTACTTAAATAAAGTGAGTAATCAATCAGAACCGAACCAGTATTTTTTATTATAGCTTTTTTAAATAAAGAGGAAAGTTTTTTATAAATTTTGTTATTGAGTGTGAATAAAGCGAAACAGGGTGAAAATTTCAGTCTTTCATACATAACTTCGTCTTTTGAATATGTGTTTGTTAAATTAAAATATTCGTGTTTATAGTTTTGATCAAACAAGCTATCTGGTATAAGAGTTGTATTTCCTATATCAATTGTTCCTAGTGTCTTATGAAATATTGCATGTAATTGTGTGTCGTTCTTGACTATGTCTTCTATTTGGTTAGTAATTGTTTCTATGCTTGAGTCTGCTAGTTGATATGTTTGAGTTTTTGTAATGTAATTTTTCTTAGTATTTATAATTAAATAGGAAAATTCATACAATGATAGATGAAAGATTAATGTTAAGTCTTGAGTCACTTATAGTTATATTCATTATTGCCAATTGCCATTTAAGTGAGCTTCAGTCATGGATCCGATTTTTAAGGGGTCAATTGGGTCAAAAGGTTTAGGGTCACTAGCTTCAAAAACTGGAACGTCAATTTTTGACTTGTTTATTGAGCCAGAAGACAAATGAAATTTTATTCCGTTTCCAAAAGGGACATATGCTAGAGAGTCAATTGCATATTTTTTACTAAAAATAGAATCTAAAACACTAACCTTGCCTAAGGTGTCAATGATTAATGTGTCTTTGAATTGGTTTTCACGATACACAGAATTGTAGTATTCAATTAGTGTATCAGTCTTTTGTACAATTACAAATGAATCTGTTTTTACAAAATTAATTAACTGATCAAAGTCGTCAGTAAACTGATTGTTTTTTTCTTTGAATGCTAACTCTGCACTTCTGATGTCAATTAGTCTTTGTTTTATAAATGAATATTTGTATTCTTTTTCGTTTTCAAATTTAATAGGGTCCAAAATAATTTTTGTTAGCCAACCTGCGAGTAAAATTATTACAATTGGAAATATAATTGTAATTACTCTGTTGTAATTATCATGTAACATCACTAATTTGGTAATAATTTTATTTTTTCTGTTTAGAATAATATTTATCCACTTAGAAATCATAATTGCTTGTATTTTGTTTCAAATCTACAATTTTTTAGCAAATAAATTCTACAATTTTATTTATAATTTATCTGATAATTAGTCTAATAATTTACTGCGCTAAAAATATGTTGTAAGATTTTAATATTTTTATTTAAATTCGTGTAAAAAAAAAATAATGAGTAAAGGTAAGATTAAAGTTCAGGCGGAAAATATTTTTCCAATAATTAAGAAGTTTTTATATACAGATCAAGAAATCTTTTTAAGAGAATTAGTTTCAAATGCTGTTGATGCTACTACAAAAATTAAAAAGTTGTCATCAATAGGTGAGTTCAAAGGAGACTTAAGCAATCTTCAGGTAGAGATTGTAATAAACAAAGAGGCAAAGACAATTTCAATTATTGATCAAGGTGTTGGTATGACATCAAATGAAATTAAACAATATATCAATCAAGTTGCATTTTCTGGTGCAGAAGATTTTTTGAAAAAATATGATGAAAAGAATAATAAATCAGGTATAATAGGCCATTTTGGTCTTGGTTTTTACTCAGCTTTTATGGTTGCAGATAGAGTGCAAATTTTAACCAAGTCATATATCTCAAATGAAAAGGGGGCTGCTTGGGAATGTGATGGCAGTCCTGAATATACACTCAAAGAACACAAAAAAGATATAAGAGGCACTGAAATTATTTTACATATCTCAGATGATGCAAGTGAATACTTGGAGGATTCTAAAATTTCAACTCTATTAAATAAGTATTGTAAGTTTCTGCCCGTTGAAATCAAATTTGGTACCAATACAAAAAAAGAGAAAGATAAAAAGGGTAATGATGTAGAGGTTGTTGAAGATAATATTATCAATAATACTAATCCTGCATGGGTCATCACTCCTAAAAAATTAAAAAACGAAGATTATAAAGCTTTCTTTAAAGAATTATATCCTTTTAGTTTTGAAGAGTCACTTTTCCATATCCATTTAAATGTTGATTTCCCGTTTGAGTTGACGGGTATTTTATACTTTCCTAAAATTAATCCAGGTATGGATTTAAATAAACAAAAAATTCAACTTTATTGTAATCAAGTTTTTGTAACAGATTCTCTAGAGGGCGTTGTTCCCGATTTTTTGGCTCTTCTTCAAGGTGTGATTGATTCGCCAGATATCCCATTAAACGTTTCTAGATCTGCTTTGCAAAGTGATTCAAATGTTAAAAAAATATCTAGTCATATTAGTAAGAAAGTATCAGATAAGTTACATGAAATGTTTAAAAATGATCGTGCAGATTTTGAGTATAAATGGAAGGATATGAATATTATTGTTGAATATGGTATGTTATCAGATGAGAAATTTTTTGAAAGATCACAAGTATTCTCTCTGTATAAAACAGTAGATAATAAATGTTATACTATTGATGAATTTACTGATTTAATTAAAGACAAACAAAAGGATAAAGATGATAAAATAATCTATTTATATACTAATAACCATGACACTCAACATAATTATGTTTCTAAGGCAAAAGCAAAAGGCTATGAAATCCTTGTGTTAGATAGTCCTATTGTTTCTCATTTAATACAAAAATTAGAATCTAAATTAGAAAATTCCTCTTTTGTAAGAGTTGATTCAGATGTAATTGATAATTTAATTAAAGATGACACAAAAATTGAGTCAGTATTGTCAGAATCTGATCAAAAAAAGCTTAAAGTACTTTTTGAGAAAGTGCTATCATCCAAAAGTTTTACTGTTAATTTTGAGTCATTAAGCCCTAATTCTCCACCATTTGCTATCACTCAATCAGAATTTATGCGAAGAATGAAAGAGATGAGTATGACAGGTGGGGGGCCTATGATGGGTATGGGGAATATGCCAGACTCATATAATTTAATTGTTAATTCTAATCATACATTAGTTTCTAAAATTAAGTCTTTAAAGGGCAAGAAGCAGACTAATTTAATTCAGCAGGCGGTTGACTTGGCTCTTTTATCTCAAAATATGTTAAAGGGTGAAAGTTTGACTCAATTTATAGATAACGCTTTGTTGAATCTAGAAAAGTAATTTTTAATTAATTTCTCCTGAGCCAATCAATTCGCTTTGATGATACCAGGCAGCAAATTGTCCTTTAGCAATTGCTCTTTGAGCAACTTTAAATTTAATTAATAAAAATTTGTTTGTTAATTCAAGTGTTGCATCTTGTAAATTTTGTCTGTGTCTTATCCTGACCTTATATTCTTTTTTATCATTCAATTTCATTTTTGATTCTTTTCGAATCCAGTGTGTTTTTTTGATTTCAATTTTTAGAATCCTTCTAAATAATCCCGGATGTTTTTTGCCCATTCCAACAAAAACAAGATTTTTTTTAACACAAGTTCCAATTACAAATAATGGTTCTTTTTTTCCACCGATTTCCAAACCTTTTCTTTGGCCTATTGTAAAAAAATGTGCACCATTATGGTAACCGATTTGGTCACCATAATCCATTTGATAGTTAAAGTCTTCGCTCTCATCTTTTTTATTTTTATATATTTCCGAATTAGATTTGATTTCAATAATTTTTCCTTTTTTAGCTTTAAGTTGATTTTGTAAAAAAACAGGTAGTTTAATTTTTCCAACAAAGCATAGTCCTTGAGAATCTTTTTTATTAGCAGTTACAAGATTATTTTTGTACGCAATATCCCTAACTTCCTTTTTTGTTAATTTTCCAATTGGAAATAAAGATTTTTTTAATTGAGCTTGATTTATTTGACATAGAAAATATGTCTGATCCTTACTTTTGTCTCTGCCTTCTTTAATTGTATATGAGTCATTTATTTTACCTTTAATACAATAATGTCCAGTTGCAATAAAATCTGCTTTTAGTTTCATGGCATGTTCTAAAAAAACATCAAATTTGATTTTTTTATTGCATAAAATGTCAGGATTTGGTGTTAGGCCTTTTTTATATGAACTAGTCATGTAATTTATAATTCTTTCTTTGTATTCAGCGCTGAGGTCCAGTATCTGAAAAGGAATGCCAATTTGATCTGCCACTTCTAATGCATAATTACTATCTTCTATCCATGGACATTCATTGTTTTTTGTTAAAGTTTCATCATGCCAATTTCTCATGTATAGTCCAATAACTTCATGACCAGCTTCCTTAAGTAAAAATGCAGCTACACTAGAGTCCACACCTCCAGACAATGCGACAATAATTCTGTGTTTTTTTTTCACCTTTTTGTTTTAAAAATATTCAAATTAAAATAAATTTTGATTTATTCATTATTTTATAATAATAATTAAATTTACTACATTACGAATTATATAAATTAATAATATATCTAGATGAACATAAAATTTATCGGCTTAATTGCTTTAATTGTGTTGGTTTCTTGTTCAGAAACAGAATTCTCTGCAGGTACCGAAGGTAGGTTCACTGCTGTAGTTGATATGACACCGGAAACATATAATTTTATAACTAAAACATATGAATTTAAATCTGATGAAGAAACTGGTTCGTGTGAAGATGCTGAAAAGGTTATTATCAATGAAGTTGCAGATGGTTCTTTAGATAATAAGCATTATATTTTTACTATCAAAGCTAAGGACCTTTATAAAACTGAAAATAATTGCTTGGAATATAATAATGTTTCTTCAAACCAAGAGTCTGTAGATCACGAAATAGAAATTAATGTCTACCTTCAAGAATTAGAAGAAAATATGTATGTAGCTAGTAGTGATTTTTCAGATAATCCTTCTCAACCAACTTCAGCTATTAATGTTTCATATAAATTACTTAAAAATGAAAATAATCAAAATAATACTGGTTTAGGTATTCAGTATTTTGGTAGAACTGCGGAACTTGAAATAAGAGATCTTGATTTAGAAAATAAAACAGTTTCAGGTTTATTTAGTGCTACTTTGTATCGTGGTACACCTGTTCAATATCCAGACAACTATATTGGTGTGGATAATTTTCCAGGTCTTGAATTATATTTTCCGTCCAATGACGTTAATGGACAAATTCCGACAAATACTATTTATTGTGACTCAATTAGGTTAGAGAATTGTATTTTTCAAAAAATAAATATTGATCTAAATATTAATGATTAATTTTTTATTTGAATTATTCGTACTATGCCATTAGTGTCAAAATCTGATCGCATATTGAATTCTTGACGTATACCATTGTCATACTCTAATTCAACAGCAGCTGTATTTGGAGGCTCAGTTCCAAGGTTCTCCGCATGAAAAATGATTTCGTTCTCTTGATTTTCTCTAAGTGGAAGTAATAATGTTTTTTTATTTTTTACTAAATGATAATCTTTAAGAATCCATTTACCATTGTAATTAATTGATAATGTGTCACCATCTATTTTTTCATCATCCCAAACATTCACAATTATGTATTTTGATTTTACTTTAAAAGTCTTTTCATCACTTATTTTTCTCTCCTGTATTGCTAATGGAGTAAGATCTACCTCTTTTATTTTCATTAATCTATGTCTATCATTCATGTCTGCAGTTACAAGAAACTTTTGATTTAAACTGGATAAGAAAGTATTTACTACTATCATATTTTTACTATATTTTTGATGAAGTTCAAGTTCTTGTAGGTTAACCACTAAAGGACGGTCATTATAATATCCTGATAAAATAGTCTGTGAATAATTGTTCATTAGTAATTTATTATATGCATTTTTTGCTCTTATTTCAGATATTTTTGATTTGTTATTTAAGTCCCAGTAGCTAATTATTCCATTTTCACTCCATGATATTATTGTATCATTTGCGTATGGGCTGACTTTAACAAAATGACTACTGTAAGGATTTTTTATTTCGTCTAAAATTTTCCCTGAATCAGTGGAGATGATTTTAATTGAATTGTGATCACACGTTATTATCTGATTTGTTTCGCTGCTAAAAAATGCGTCATTTATATACGTTTTTGTATTTGATATTATTTCAGGTTTTTTTTTCGAAATTTTTTTTTCTAATATACTACCCTCTTCTGTACATATAAAATAGTCATTGCCTTTATTGTTAAATAAAACTACAGTTGGTGTAAAAAGTATTTTGACAGAATCTATTTGTCGGTTAGAATAAAAAGACCACAATTTGATTATAGAGTCTTTGCCCGCACTTAAAAAAGTATTTTTACTTTCATGAAATGTAATGTGAGAAATGGGAGCTTTGTGAGCATCAATTTTCTTTATAAGCTTTTGCTTTTCTAAATCCCATAAGTTTATACCACCTTGGTAGTTTCCACTCATAATAAGTTTAGGATTTTTGGTAAATGAAATGATTTCTGACTTTTGTGTGTATCCTATAAAAGATTCAACTAATTCAATTTTTTGTGCATGTAATGAAATACATATATTTACTATAATAAAAAGAGCTATTGTTCTCATAACTAATGCCAAAAATATATAATAAATGTTTATATGTTATATTTATTGAATTATTTTGTTAAAATGAATAGATTTAAAATATTTACATTGTAAAGATGCTATTTGGTATGGTTTTTGTTTACATATAACTAATTAATAAATAATTTTAAATGATTAATAAATTATTACCATTCATTATTAGTATTTGTTTTTTTACAAATTCAATAGCTCAGCTTCAAGTTAATTCAATATCAGAAAGTCAATTAGGATCTTTAGAAAATTTTATCATATCTGATCTTTTAGGATGTAGTGTTGAAATAATTAATGTAGAATATGGGGGAAATCCTGATGCTATCGGTTTTTTTGATTACATTGAAAATGATAATATGTGTCAGGGAGGATTTGATTTAGATAAAGGACTTATTATGACAACTGGAAATGTTGATTATGCAGCAGGTCCTAATAGTAGTGGTGATGATGGTGAAGCTTGGAATGTTGAATATCAAGATGATTTTATACATAACTATTTAGTTGAAAATCAAGTTATAACTAATAGTGTTAGTTTATACGATGCGTGTGTTTTAGAATTTGACATTATATCACCTGAATTGAATTCTATTGACTTTGAAGTTATTTTTGGCTCAGAAGAATATACCGAGTGGATGAGTCCATTTTATGCAGATGTATTTTGTTTTTTTGTCTCTGAAATTAATGGTGACATTGACCCCAATTTCAGTTCTATTCCACAGAATATTATGGAAACCGGAGATGTGCTTAATGCAAATGGATGTAATGTAATTGAAAATAAACCAATTTCCCCATGGACAATTAGACCTTATTCTGAAATGTTTAATCTGCCAGCAGTTAATGAGTGTTTATATGTGGATAATCCAAATGGTGATTTTTGTAATGCGGTTGGTTATGATGGATATACTATTCCTATGCATTTTAATTTAACACTTCAACCAAATGCAATGTATCGTATCAAAATGATTATACTAGATGGAGTATCAAATTATTGGGCTGGTTTTGATTCTGGTGTATTTATTAAAAAATTAGATAATAATGAAAATATAGATGTTAGTTTTGGTTTTTCAGATATTGAGTATTCAGATGAGGGGGCAACGGTGTATTTTAATAATTTATCCACTTCTACTGTTGGGAATACTTATTCGTGGGATTTTGACGGAGATGGATATACGGATTCAGATAGTTCAAACCCAAGTTTCACATTCAATGAGCCTGGAGATCATATAATTACCCTGGAAGTGATAAATAACTGCACAGGAGAAACAGTATTCATATCATCTGTTATAACAATAGAACCTTTTATAAATATAAATGAATCTCAGCTTATATCAACATCTGTTTTTCCGAATCCATCAAATGGAAATTTTACAATTCAATCTTCTTTGAGTCTAGAGGCGGGTTTTATTGAGATATTTGATGTTGCAGGTAGATTAATATTGCAAGAACCGATGAATGGAAACAACAAAGATATTGATATTGCTTCTTGTAAGAAAGGTTTGTATTTTATTGAGATTAAAGATAGTTTTAATCAGGTTACATATTCTCAAAAAATATTTATTTTATAATAATAACAGAATTAATCTATGTATTTTTATAGTATAGAACGATTATTCTAAATTATATTTAATTAATAATAATTATGACAAGATTATATATTACTTCCTTTTTATGTTTTTTATTTTTTGTATCTAATGCACAAAAAGATGGTTTACCAAAGGGTTTTGCACCAAACGAAATTAATATGATGGATTCCTATCTCTCTAATCGTAGCTTGAGTGCAGATGTCATGACTGATCCACCAAATTTTTCTGTTCGTACAATGGCCGAATGGGAAGAGGTGCAAGCAATTACAATTGCATGGGAAGGTTTTGAACCGATTCTTACTGAAATTGTGCGAAACTCTGTTGATGAGTGTAAAGTAATTATTGCTTGTGACGACCCCTCATATGTTAACTCGTATTTAAACTACTTTGATGTAGAAACAGATAATGTTGAATATTTAGACATTAACACAAATAGTATTTGGATGCGTGATTATGGTCAAAATACTGTTTACAGAGATGATGTTGAAGAAATTTTTTTAGTAGATTGGATTTATAATAGACCCCGTCCTGATGATGATGATTTTCCAGTGGAATTAGCAAATTATTTAAATATTGATTTATATCAAACGCTAGAAAGTCCTTTTGATCTGGTTGCAACTGGTGGAAACTTTATGAGTGATGGCTTCGGCACAGCTTTTTCATCTAATTTAATCTTAAATGAAAATGATGGGTATGGTCCATATAATAGTTTGAATTATCCTGATCATTCTGAGGCGGATATTAATAATATAATGAATCAATTTATGGGTATTGATACATATATAAAAATGCCAACATTACCATTTGATGGAATTAATCATTTAGACATGCATATGAAGCTTTTAGATGAAGAAACTCTTTTAGTGGCTCAATATCCTGAAGGTGTTTCTGATGGCCCACAAATTGAGGATAATCTAGAATATATTTTAGAAAATTTTACTACTAAGTGGGGAACACCCTTCAAGGTAATCAGAATCCCTAGTCCGCCAAGTACTAGTGGAGCTTATCCTGGTGAACAGGATTTTAACCCTATCGATGGTTATTACAGAACATACACAAATGCTGTATTTGTAAATAAAACTGTTATTTTACCATTTTATCGCGAAGAATATGATACAATCGCTCAAAGAATTTATGAAGAAGCTCTTCCAGGATACAATATCGTTGGTATAGATTGTGATAATAGTGGAAATAATATTATCTCACAAAGTGGTGCTATTCATTGTATTACACACACTGTTGGAGTNAATGANCCNCTTTTAATTTCATATAAGAAAATTGAAAATTANTGTCCAAGTCCNAGTCCATATTTATATTTTCAAACTTTNGCAAAACATAAATCNGGAATTAACTCTGTTTTTTTTAATTTTAGATACTCAGGAGANAGTGATTTTTACTCTGTAAGTATGCAANATGTTGGAGATGATCTNTATAGTNTGGTTATGACNTTTGATGAACCTGATATTGAATATTATGTTCATGCAATTTCTAATGATGGAAAAGTTCAATATAGACCGATGACGGCACTTAATGGNGGTTATCATTCTTTTAATTATAGCTATGATGCATGTGAGTCTATATATGGATGTACTGATGAAAATGCCTGTAATTTTGATAATAACGCAACAAATGATGATAATTCATGCATTTATCCTGAAGAATTCTATGATTGTAATGGTGATTGTATTCTTGCCATTGACTGTGCAGGTGTATGTGGTGGAACAGCAGAAGATTTAGGTTGTGGTTGTGGTAATTCAGCAGCATTATCAGGATATGATTGTGATGGTAATTGTATTCTTGCTATTGACTGTGCAGGTGAATGTGGTGGTGATGCTGTCTTAGATGATTGTTCTGTTTGTGATGATGATCCTACAAATGATAATATAACGTGTACTTTATGTAATGATTTAGAAGCATGTAATTATGATCCATTTGCATTAATCAATGATGGAAGTTGTATTTTTCCTTTTGATCCATGCATCGCAGGAATTTTGGAAGGAGGAGAATTGATTTATGGAACTTATGATGAAAATTGTATGTGTATATCAAATAATTCGAACATAACTGAAAACAATAGTTCTAAAACACTTGTTAAAGTAGTTGATTTGCTAGGAAGAGATGTCATATTTTCAACTACTAACATTGTATTGTTTTTTATATATGATGATGGAACTGTTACAAAAAAAATGATTAATTAAAACATTATTTATGAATAAATTATACTTTTTACTGTTCTTTATTTTCTCTATTTCATATACTCAAATCAATCTATTTGAATTAAATAAAGATAATCATACTCCAATTTTGACGCATCATCATGAGGATCAAATATCTTTAAAATTAAACTTAGATTTGTTTGAATCTATAAAAGAAATATCTCCTTGTGATATTGATATTAGTGTTCCATTTTTTGAAGGTCAAAAGCTTGTTTTACAACTAAAATCATTCAATTCCTTTACGGATGACTTTCAGTTACTTAGATCAAGAAATGATGTTTTTACTCAGGATGACTATAAACCAAATATTCAGTCTTATCGCATTATGGGGCCAAATGGTTGGTCAGGGAGTATTTCGTTTATGTCTGACTATTTAGTTGGTGTAATAAAAAGAGATGGAAGATTATATGAAATAAAATCAATTGATAAGAACACATATGTTTTGTTTGATGTAAATGAATCAGTTGTTTTAAATAGCTTTGCTTGTCAAACTCAAAGTAAAAAAGAATTAATTCCAGACAGAGATGCTGCATACAGAATGAGCTCAGGTGGTAAATGTGCTGAAATTGCTATTGATATCGATTACTATACCTTCTTGGAATTTGACAGTAATTGTTCAGATGCTGTGGAGTGGGCACTAGCAGTTTTGGCTGGAGTTACAGAAGTATATTTGAATGAGCTTAATGATGAATTACTTCTGCAGGCTAGGTATATACATGTTTGGGAAACATCAGATAATTATTTTGGCTTGGATGATTGTGGAGATATGTTAGATGAGCTAAGTGACTATTGGTCAAGTGATCCATTTGATGACATAGATGATGTTGACTTAGTTCATTTATTTACTCGTAAACAAGCTGGTGGCGGAATTGCGTGGTTAGATGCGGTATGTTCTTTTGACCCTTATTATAAAGGGGGTGTAACTAGTGGTCTTAATACAACTCTAACATACGATTATCCAAATAATGAGCCATATAGTTATAATTTAATTTATGTGGGTCATGAAATGGGACATCAATTTGGTGCTAGTCATACTCATGCGTGTATTTGGAATGCAGATCCCTCTTTAAATTTTCCCGGAGGTGCTATAGATGCTTGCTACGATGTTGAGGGTAGTTGCACACCTCCAAATAATCCACCCAATGAAATTTGGCAACAAAATGAAGGTACTATTATGAGTTATTGTGATATTTTTTTGCCTGTCGGAGTAACTTTAGAGTTTCATCCGATTGTAGAAAATCAAGCACTTTTTCCAGCTATTAATAATAAACCATGTATCAATGATGATTGTGACGATATAGAAACTAGTTGTGAAAATGAGTTTATTGCTGGTTGCACATGTAATTTAGCTATTAATTATAATCCAGATGCTAATGCAGAAGATGGTTCATGCTCTTATAGTAATGACGTTTATGTTGATTGTAACGGAACCTGCTTAATTGGTAATAGTGATGATGATGATGTATGTGATGGAATTGATAATTGTCCGAATGACACCAATTTTAGTCAGTCAGATAATGATAGTGACGGAGTAGGAAATGCATGTGATAATTGTGTAAATATTGCTAACACAGATCAATTAGATAGCGATAATAATGGTGTTGGTGATGCTTGCGAAGTAATTATAATTGAAGGGTGCACAGACGAAAATGCATGCAACTATAATTCTAATAATAATTTTGATGATGGAAGTTGTGAGTATGCAATTGAGAATTTTGATTGTAATGGGGATTGTATTGTTGATCTAGATTGTAATAATGAATGTGGTGGATCTGCAATTCTTGATCAATGTGGTATTTGTAATGGTGAAAATAATACTTGTTTAGGATGCACTGATACTGAAGCTTGTAATTTTGATAACGCAGCAATAATAAATGATGGTTGTGAATATGCTATTGAAAATTTTGATTGTAATGGGAATTGTATTGTTGATTTAGATTGTAATAATGAATGTGGTGGAACAGCAGAACTTGATGAATGTGGTGTTTGTAATGGTAATAATATCTCGTGTACAGGATGTACGGATGCTGAAGCTTGTAATTTTGATAATGCAGCAATAATAAATGATGGTTGTGAATATGCAATTGAAAACTTTAACTGTGATGGAGATTGTTTAATCCTAGTTGATTGTAATGGTGAATGTGGTGGGACAGCAACACTTGATGAATGTAATGTTTGTGGAGGAAATGGTCCTCAATTATTCTATGATTGTGACGGAAATTGTTTAGCAGATATTGATGGTGATTTAATATGTGATGAGTTAGATAATTGTATTGAAGATAATAATCCAGATCAAGTTGATTTTGATAATGATGGATTTGGTGATGAATGTTCATGTCAATCTGTTGATATCCTTGGAGATATTCTTGTTGAAGATGGAAGTTTTGTGATATATTCTTTATCAAATAATTTAAGTAACACGATAGATTGGGATGTTATCGGAGGAGAAGTTGTATTTACATCTTCTTCAGAACCACCAACAATTGCTATACAATGGTCAGAATTAGGTCAAGGAACTATTATCATTAACCAATATTATGGAAGTTCTGGTACATGTTCCAATGAGTTAAATGTAGATATTGTTACTTCGTTAAGTTTGGTTAACAATATCTATGAGTCGAATAAAATTATTCTAGTAACGGATTTTTTAGGAAGATTAATAAATAAAGACACACATCAACAGCCTTTAATGTATATTTATGATGATGGTAGTGTTAAAAAAATATATCAAATAAATAAATAAAACTAATATGAAAAAACTTTTAATTTTTATTACATTAATTACAGGATTTGTTTATTCTCAAACTCACCAAGTGGGTTCCACAACTCTACAAGAACGAGAGGTGGTGGGTAATTTAGACGTTCCATGGGAAATAAAATGGGGTCCAGACGGATATTTGTGGATTACAGAAAGATCGGGTCTAGTAAGTCGAGTTAATGTTGAAACTGGTGAAAAACATGTTATTCTAAATATAGCGAATACAGTTTCTACTGAATCTGAATCTGGGCTACTTGGTATGGAATTTCATCCAGATTTTGAAAACAATCACATACTATTTTTAGTATATACTTATTACCAAGGATGGGGAATTAAAGAACGATTGGTGGCGTATACATATGACGAATCTTCAGATAGCTTAATTAATGAACAAATACTAATTAATAGTATAAATGGTTACTCTACTCATATTGGTTGCAGATTACATGCCCTAGATGATAACACTATGTTAATGTCTACTGGTGATGCACAAGATCAATCCGCCTCTCAAGATACTTCAGAGTTAACTGGTAAATTTTTAAGAATAGATATATCTGATAATAACTTCGGAGGTATTCCTGCTGATAATCCAATAAATAATTCTTATGTATGGTCTTGGGGCCATAGAAATGCTCAAGGTCTAGAATTGGCTCCAAATGGATTAATTTACAGTTCAGAGCATGGCCCACAAAATGATGATGAATTAAATATATTAGAACCTAATCGTAACTATGGGTGGCCAAATGTTAATGGTTTTTGTGATGGATTTTCAGAACAATCATTTTGTCAGCTAAATAATGTAGTTGAACCCCTACAAGCGTGGACACCAACTATTGCACCGTCTGATATTATATGGTATGATCATCCGTCTATTCCTGAGTTTCAAAACACACTTTTAATGACTGTTTTAAAAAATAAAATGTTAGTAAAATTTGAATTCTCTCAAGATGGTACACAATTATTAAATACTACTGAGTATTTTAATTATGAGTGGGGTAGGTTAAGAGATATATGTATTAGTCCAGATGGTAAAATATATCTTGCCACAAATGGTAACTCTTGGCCAAGTCAAGGTCCAAATGAAATTATTGAGTTATCAAACCCTAATTATGATTATACTTCCAATATCAAAGAGTTAAATAATAATAACAAGATCACCCATTCACTAGATTTTTTAGGAAGGCAAGTTAGTCAGAATGATAAGGGATGGATAATAAATATTTATGATAATGGTAATGCTGAAAAAATATACATATCTAATTAGATGTATGTAGATATTCTTTTTTGCTTAATCCATTACTATATATTTTAATATTTAATCCTTTTTGATTTGTTACTCTTCCAAGTATATCTATAGTATTTATTAGTTTTTCATCTAAATTAAATGAATTTTGACATATGTTGATGGAATTGTCATCATTGATTAGTTCAGTTCTGGCTATTTCTAATACATTTCGCATAACATTAATTTGCCCATTTGTAAACATATTAAGACATGCATCTGGACTGTAGTCCATGTAGTTTTCTACCATGTCAGGAAGGTCTTCACCACTAGACCCAAATGTATCACCTGAGCAAGTATTTTTATTAAAGTCACAAACATATCCTGCTTGATCTTGAGCGTTTGGAGTATCAGTTATTCCATCATCTAAGGAGCATCCATCTGGTCCAAAAAATGGAGTTGAGTCGCCCCAAGTATGTCTTAGTCCTAAATAATGACCTATTTCATGCACGGCTGTTTTTCCTTGATTATTTTCACTCATACCATCATCATTTGCAGATGGATTATTGCGTCCTACTGTAGTATAATGCAAGACTACACCTTGGAGATTTTGATCATTTGTTAACATATCTACCGGCCAATCTGGTACAGATTGTGAGGCACTTAATTCTATTAATGCTTCATCAATATTAACGGGTGGATAGGCATAACCAAATACTTGACCTAACTCTAAACCAATTATCTCTAAAATGCCAATATTACATACCCATATATTTAAATATTTATTTGTGTCCCAAGCATCAGATCCCCCTAAATCAGTTGATTTCACTTCATCAATAGTAAGTTCATTTGATAGAAAATCTTCAAACATTAAAAACTCTGATCTGTCAGTGTATCTACGAACTATACCATTAGTAGGATTGCCATTAGGATCTATATCAGCTAAAAAAAATTCAATATTTGGGTCACCTGCAAATTCTAGGAATTCTTCTCTTGTTTGAGAAGCATTTTCATTTAATCTTCTATAATCTTCATTTAACACTTCAATTTGAGAAAAAATAACTGAGTCAGGTAAATTTTGTGTTTCAGAATTATATACAATATGAAATACTACAGGAATATAGAAAGTTTCTGTAGTATTTGATAATCTGTTAACTGCTTCATTATAGATTTTATTATATTGGTTTAGGAAGTGAGGATGGTTTTTTTTTGAGTTAATCAAATTTTCAAAACCACATTTTTGGGAAAGAGTAAACAAAGGAGATAGTATAATTAGTATTATTATTTTTTTCATTTTTAAATAATTTTAATAAGTGGAGATGCAGGGAATCGAACCCTGGTCCAAACAAGAAGTTAGATAACTTTCTACATGTTTAGTGTTATTTGATTTTCGAATAAATTCAGCCATAACACAACCAAAATTTATCTTATCCTGTTTTAATTCATTTTAATTTCCAGGAAAAAATTAAAACTAGTTCAACTTAATGATGCTCCTAGTTTTAGGTGTTGAACTAACCTAAATCTGGAACAAAAGCTATTTAATTATTAATTAAGCAGCTAAAGCGTAGTTAGACTCGCCATTTAAAAATCTTTATATACTTTTTAACGAGAGAACATAAAATTACTCGACATGCTTACTATTCAACTCAACTTGCTGTCAAAGCCGGTCATCCCCAATAAATTCAAAGAACATTTATATTTATACAAATGTACACACAATACTTTATAATTTTATAATTTTGTTTTTAATATTAAAATTCATATGCAAATAGGATTATTAAGAGAAGGTAAAAATCCACCCGACAAAAGAGTTCCATTTTCTCCTAAGCAGTGTCGGAGCATTATGCTTAAATATCCTAAAATATCAATATTCATTCAATCTAGCTCTATTAGATGTTTTAAAGATTCTGAATATGAAAGAAATGGTGTTAAGGTATGTGAAGATTTATCTATGTGTGATGTTATTATGGGCGTAAAAGAGGTTCCAGTTGAAATGCTCATACCTAATAAAGTCTTTTTCTTTTTTTCTCATACTATTAAGAAGCAACCTTATAATAAAAAATTACTTCAAGAAATTATTAAACAAAAGATACAGCTTGTAGATTATGAGACTCTAGTTGATGAAAATAATAAGAGGATAATTGGTTTTGGGAGATATGCAGGTATTGTAGGTTGTTATAATACTTTTCTTGCCTATGGAAAAAAACATAATGTATATGATTTAAATTATGCTCATCATTTATCTAATAAACTAGAATTAGAATCAGAATTGAAAAAAGTTAAATTATCCAAAAATTTTAAGATCATTTTAACTGGTCTTGGACGGGTTGCAAGTGGTGCTAAAGAAATTCTTGATTTTTTGGATATTAAATTTGTTAATAAAAACAAATTTATCAATAAAACATATGATTATCCAGTATATACGCAATTAGAACCAATGGATTATTATAAAAGATCTGACGGATCTCCATCTCTAAAATCAGATTTTTATAAATTTCCAGAAAAATATTCTTCTATTCTTTTAAATTATTGTCATAATGTACAAATTTTAATTACTGGACACTATCATGCACCTAATAACCCAGTTATTTTAAGCAATGATGATATAAAGTCTACTAATTTTAGTATAAACGTAATTGGAGATATAAGTTGTGATATAAATGAACCTATTGCATCAACTATTAGGCCTTCTACAATAAATGATCCAATATATGGTTATAATCCAATTTCAAAATCGGAGGATAACTATATGAAGGATGATGTAATTGCGGTTATGGCAGTTGATAATCTACCTTGTTCTTTACCCAAAGATGCATCAGAAGATTTTGGTGAGGTATTTATTGAGAATCTGTTGCCAGATTTATTAAACCATGGCTCAGTGATTAAACGAGCTTCAATTACAAGGAATGGTTCTTTAACAAAAAAATTCAAATATTTAACCGATTATATTCTTTAGTTTTTTAATTGTGTCTATAGGGTCATTAGATTTAAAAACAGTGCTACCTGCTACTAGTACATCGGCTCCATGTTTAATTAATTTTTGAGCATTTTCTAAATTTACACCGCCATCAATTTCTATAGAAAATGAATGGTTTAAATGTGCTTTTAGTTTTTTTAGTTTACTCACTTTTTCGTAGGTGTTTTCAATAAATGATTGTCCACCAAATCCAGGATTCACAGACATTATACAAACTAAATCAATCTCACTAAGTATATGATAAATATTTTCAATAGGTGTATGAGGGTTTATAGCCACTCCAGAATTCATCCCAAATTCTTTGATGGCGTTTACTGTTCTGTGAAGATGTTGACAAGCTTCTGAATGAACAGTTAGTATATCTGCTCCTAATTTAGAAAAGTGCTCAATATATCTGTCAGGATTTTCAATCATTAAATGTACATCCAATGGTTTTGTGGCATGTTGTTTAATAGATTTAATTACAGGCGAGCCAAAAGATATGTTTGGAACAAATAGTCCATCCATAACATCCACATGGAACCAATCAGCAGAACTATTATTAATTAACTTAACTTCTGACTCTAAATTCCCAAAGTCTGCTGCCAAAATTGATGGAGCTATGAGATGTTTCATCGTTAACCTAAATAGGTTTTTAATATTTTACTTCTCGATGTATGTTTTAATCTTCTGATACCCTTTTCTTTTATTTGTCTAACTCTTTCTCTAGTTAGATCAAATTTTTCGCCAATCTCTTCTAGAGTCATGGCATGTTTACTACCTAAGCCAAAGTATAATCTAATTACGTCTGCTTCTCTATCTGTTAGTGTTGTTAATGATCTTTCAATTTCTGTTCTAAGAGAATCATTAATTAAATTGTCATCTGGGTTTGGACTTTCTCCACTCATGATAACATCATATAAATTACTATCTTCTCCATCAACAAGAGGAGCATCCATTGAAATATGTCTTCCAGAATTTCTTTGAGATTCTCTTACATCATTAGCACTAATTTCTAAAACATTTGCTATCTCATCAGCAGATGGCTCACGTTCATATTTTTGTTCTAATGAGGCGTATGTTTTGTTAATTTTATTTATTGAACCAATTTTATTTAATGGCAACCTAACGATTCTTGATTGTTCTGCTAATGCTTGAAGGATTGATTGTCTAATCCACCATACTGCATATGAAATGAATTTAAACCCACGAGTTTCATCAAATCTTTTAGCGGCTTTTATAAGCCCTAAATTCCCCTCATTAATTAAATCTGGTAAAGATAATCCTTGGTTCTGGTATTGTTTTGCCACGGAGACAACAAATCTAAGATTAGCCTTAGTAAGTTTTTCAAGAGCTATTTCATCGCCTTGTTTTATTTTATTTGCTAATTCAACTTCTTCATCCGCAGAAATTAAATCTACTTTACCAATTTCTTGAAGATATTTGTCAAGTGAGGCTGTTTCTCTATTTGTTACTTGTTTTGTTATTTTTAACTGTCTCATATTTTATAAAATATATTGAGTTGGGAATTATTCAGGTTTTGGAAGTAAAACTTTTCTAGATAATTTTAATTTTCCAGATTTCTGATCAATACTTACTAATTTGACTTGTAACTTATCACCTTCTTTCAAAACTTCTTCAACTTTTTCTAATCTTTTCCATTCTATTTCTGATATATGTAGTAATCCATCAGTTCCTTTTTTAATTTCTACAAAAGCTCCGTATGGTTGAATTGACTTTACTATTCCATCATAAACCTCTCCAACTTCAGGTATAAAACAAATGTCTTTGATAATTTGTTGAGCTTTTTCAATTCCTTCGCTGTTTGTTCCAAGTATTTCAACAATTCCAGTATTATCTTCTTCATTAATAGTAATTGTTGTTTCTGTGTCTGCTTGCATTTTTTGAATAACTTTACCACCAGGACCTATTATTCCTCCAATCATATCTTTAGGTATTGTCATAGTAACCATTTTTGGAGAATGTGGTTTTGGTGTAGTTCTGCTTTCTGACATTGTTTTAAGCATTTCATCCAAGATATGTAATCTACCTTCCTTAGATTGTTCTAGTGCTTCTTCTAGGATGTTATATGGTAAACCTTTAACTTTCATATCCATTTGACAGGCAGTAATTCCTTTAGATGTTCCTGTAACTTTAAAATCCATGTCACCTAAAAAATCTTCGTCTCCTAGTATATCAGATAGTATTGCATATTTTGAATTGTCTTCATTAGTAATAAGTCCCATAGCTATACCCGAAACTGGTCGAATTATTTCTACTCCAGCATCCATTAGTGCAAGGGTTCCAGCACATACTGTTGCCATAGATGATGAACCATTAGACTCTAGTATTTCAGAAACTACTCTTATAGTGTATGGATTAGTTTCATTGATCATGTCTTTTAATGCTCTTTGAGCAAGATTACCGTGACCAATTTCTCTTCTGCTAACACTAAATTTCATTCTAGCTTCACCTGTTGAAAATGGTGGAAAATTATAATGTAAATAAAATTTTTCAGATCCTTGTTGAGTTACTGTATCTAAACGATTTTCATCAAGAGATGTTCCAAGTGTTACAGTGGTTAATGATTGTGTCTCACCTCTTGAAAAAATTGCAGATCCATGTGTTTTGGGTAAATAATCTACTTCACACCATATTGGTCTTATTTCATTTGTTTTCCTACCATCTAATCTAATTTGATTATTAAGAATAAAGTCTCTTACAGCAGATTTTTGAGTATTATAGAATTCTTTTAAAATTTCATCTTTTGTTTCTTCTAATTCTTCTTCATCGTAAGAGTTTAATAGTTCTTCTTTGAGTTCTTCTAGTAAAATTGTGCGCTCTTTTTTAGTAGTTTTTTTACCAGCTATATCATATATTTTATCGTAGCAAAATTTATTTACTGATGAAGTTATTTCATTTGAATTTGTAATTTCACATGATCTTTTTTTAATAGTTTCAATTTGATTTAATAAATCTTCTTGTGCATCACATTGTTTCTTAATTGCTTCATGGCCAAATTTAATGGCTTCAATCATTTCACTTTCAGATATTTCATTCATCTCTCCTTCCACCATAATCACTGAATCACGTGATGCTCCTATCATTAAATCAATATCAGATTGCTCTAATTGTTCAAGATTTGGATTTATTATAAAATTATTTTCAATTCTACCAACACGTACTTCTGAAATTGGTCCTTCAAATGGTATATCTGATAAAGTTAATGCGGTAGATGCTGCAAGTCCAATTAAAGAATGGGGATCAACATCTCTATCATGTGACATGAGCTGAATCATGACTTGTGTTTCAGAGTGATAATTTTTAGGAAATAAAGGCCTTAGTACTCTATCTACTAATCGCATTCCTAAAATTTCTTGGTCTGATGGTCTTCCTTCACGTTTAAGAAAGCCACCAGGAAATCTACCATCGGCTGCAAACTTTTCTTTGTAGTCAACACTTAGTGGCAAGAAGTCTATGTTTTCTTTTGGATTGTAGTCAGAGACTACAGTAGCTAATATCATTGTGTCTCCCATTCTTACTACACATGAGCCATGAGCTTGTTTAGCTAATAAACCTGTTTCTAATACTATTTTTCTATTTTGTTCAAGTTGAACTGTAACTGTCTTTATATTTGGTTTCATTTTGTCTTAAGTGTATAAGTTGAAGTAATAAAAATCTTTCAAAGAAAAGATACTTATTTTCTTAGTTTTAATGATTTAACTATCTCACGATATCTTGCTATATCTTTATTTTTTAGATATTCTAGCATTCTACGTCGTTTACCTACTAATAATACCAAGGATTTCTTTGTTGATTTATCTTTCTTATTCTCCTTAAGATAATTTGTTAAATGATTTATTCTTTCTGTGAAAATGGCAATTTGGCTTTCTGATTTGCCAGTATTTTTTTCTGTATCACCGTATTTTTTAAAAATTGTTTTTTTCTTATTAGAATCTAAATACATAAATATTTTAACTTTTTTGAGGGGCAAATATAGTGTTTATTTTTTTAAGATATCAACTATATGCTAATAATATACCATATTGATAAAATGAGAAATTTTTTCTTTTAGGTTTTTTCTATGAACTATAAAGTCTAAAAAACCTTTTTCTAATAAAAATTCAGATCTTTGAAAGCCTTCTGGTAAATCTTTCCCAATAGTTTCTTTTATGACTCTCGGTCCAGCAAATCCAATGAGTGCTTTAGGTTCTGCAATATTAATATCTCCTAACATTGAAAACGATGCAGTAGCACCTCCAAAAGTTGGGTCAGTTAAAAGAGAAATGTAAGGAATTTTAGCGTCACTTAATAGACCTAAGTAGCCCGATGTTTTCGCTAATTGCATAAGAGAAAATGCAGCTTCCATCATACGAGCACCGCCTGATTTAGAAATAATTAAAAGTGGCATTTCTTTTTTAATAGCTAGTTTGATTAATCTGCATATTTTTTCACCAACTGCAGAACTTATAGATCCTCCAATGAATTCAAAATTCATAACTCCGATTGCCAAATTTTTTCCATTTACTTTACCATAAGCAGTAGAAATTGCTTCTGAAAGATTGGTTTTAATGATATTGTTTTTAAGTCTTTCGCTGTATTTTTGAGTGTCTTCAAATTGAAGGGGATCTAATGAAGTTAAATTTTTATTGATTTCTGTATATTTATTTTTATCAAAAAGTATAGAGAAATATTTATTACTATTTATTCTTTCATGGTGATCACAATTTTTGCACACCCAATAATTATTTTGATGTTCTTCTTTTGATAGAAGGGTTTTACATTTTGGACATTTGTACCAAAGACCTTCAGGAATATTTTTTTTATCTTTACTTTCTGTGAAAATCCCCTGATTTTTGCGTTTAAACCACCCCATATATATTAATTGTCTTTATAAATTAAATTTCACCTAGAGATGCGAAATGATTTTTTTCTGCTCTGTAAATTAATGCGTCTTGAGCTTTTTTTTCATTTTTATTTGCCCATTCTTTTAATGCATCTTCTTGAAGAGCTCTGCCATATGAAAATGTTAAACTCCATGGTTTATGGTTGTTGTATAATTTATTTAATTCATTAAGTCTCTTAGTTGCATTATCACTGCTTTGGCCACCTGACAAAAAAGCAATACCAGGAACAGTGGGGGGTACGTTCTTATATAAAACATCAAATGTTAATTTTGCAATATCTTTATTACTAATTTTTTGATTAGATTTATCGCCTGGAAGTATCATATTTGGTTTTAGAATTATAGCTTCTAAATCAACTTTAAAAAGTTCTAATTGATGAAAAAGAGTTTTTAGTGTATCATTTGATATTTTTTGACATTTTTCTGCTGTATGTTCTCCATTCATTAAAACTTCTGGTTCTACTATGGGAACAAGTCCATTTTCTTGACACAAACTCGCATATCTTGCTAATGCATGACAATTTGCACTTATACATGTTGGAGTTGGAATATCTTTTCCAATAGTTATAACTGCCCTCCATTTGGCAAATGATGCTCCCTTTGAGCGATATTCAATAATTTTTTCTCTTAAACCATCTAGTCCTTCAGTAATTTTTTCAGGGCTATGATTTGCAAGAATCTTTGCACCAGTATCAAGCTTTATTCCAGAAAGAATATTATTATTTTTTAAGTAATCTGGTATTGTTTGATTAGTTGATTTTTGTTTCTGATTAAATGTTTCTTGGAATAAAATAACACCGCTTATATATTTGTTTAAATTTTTTGTTGAAAACAATAGGCTTCTATAATTATTCCTCGATTCTTCAGTACTTTCTACTCCGACAGATTTAAATCTATTTGAGCAAGTTGGTGTGCTTTCATCAGCAGCTAGAATACCTTTTCCATCTGCTACCATTTTTTGTGCTATTTTTTTTAAATTTTCCATATTTTTCAAATTTAATTTAAAATGGATAACCTATTGCTAAATTATAACGAAAATTTTCCTTAAAAGGTTGTTTTATCCATTGATTACCCTGATTAAAAGAGGGGTCTTTTAGTCTAGTAGCTATATCTAATCTAACTATAAAAAAATCAAAATCATATCTGAAGCCATATCCAAATCCTATAGCTAAATCATTTATAAACTTATTTAATTTAAATACGCTACCTTCTCTTGGGTCATTTTTAATTGACCAAATATTCCCAGAATCAATAAATAAAGCAGATTTAATTTTATTTATAACTTTGAACCTATATTCTAAATTGAATTCTAATTTAATATCACCTGTAGCATAATTATTTAATTGATCATATGAACCAGGTCCTAAGTTAAATGCTTCCCATGCTCTAACACTATTAACACCACCAGAAAAAAATTGTTTTTGAATAGGTAGTTCATCAGAGTTTGTATGGGCATAAGCAATGCCGATAAAATTTCTAAAAACTAATTGATTTTCAGAGTCAAGATAAAAGTATTTTCTAAAGTCTAAATCAAATCTTATGTATTGAGTAAATGGTTTATTGAAAATTAAATATTTATCATCTGCGTTTTTATTTAAATTAATTAAAGGGCTTAATGATGATATAATATTACCACTAGTTTCTATTTTAGTTTTAAAGAATGTGTAATTAGTATTTTTATAAATTTTTTGATTGTTATAAGTAAAAATGTAGTTTGTTGATGGAATAAATCTGTCTTCAAACTGCTCACTTAAATATGGGTTTTGTGATAACTCATTTTGAATAAATTCATTTAGTGAGCTAATCTCAGAAAAACTTAACTCAAATAGATTAAATTGGTGTTTTTTGAAATCGGTGTTGCTCCATGAATATCCAATTTTTTGACTTATAACTTTGCTAGAAAAATCAGGTCTTTGACGTTTGGATACTGAAAAGGAAATATTTGTACTTTTTTGATAGCTATTTATTAATTGTTGTTTGATATTATTTGGAATAACTAACTTTGGGATTCTCAGACTTAGTTCATAAAATACTTCTTTTGTATTGAAAATTTGCTGATTTTGTTCAAAATTATCGTATCTATTTTCAAGAGATAATTTTATTTTACTATTTAAGTTTTCGCCTCCCGAAAATAAATTATTATTTCCAAATTGGAAATATCCTGAGACACCTAGGTTTCCTTCGTCAGCTGATCTTTTGATTTCTGTTTCAAGTGAGTAGTACATCTGAGTTGGACTTTCTAGAAAAATGTTGCAATTAATATCAGATTTTTCTTTTGTTTCTTCAAATTCAATATTTATTTTTTTAAAATATCTTAGATCAGATAGTTTTCGATATGTAGATTCTACTTCTTTTTTTGAGTATATATGGTTTTTTTGAAAATCTATTAACTCTATTATGTTGTTAAGTTTTAAATTCTTTTTAGCATCTTCATTAAGAAAAAAATTATAACCATTAAGCATTATTGTGTCATTTGTAGAAGTTGATGCATCAATGTAAATATTGATATTTTTAATAGTATGGATTTCATAGTTTGTATCATTATTTAAATTTTTAATGTGAAAATCTAAATTTATTTTTCTATCAATAGTACTATCTGCATTTATATATATTAGGTCTTTTGAAAATTTAAAATATCCGTTATTATTTAATATGGTTTCAATTTCTTCAATCTCATGATTTAAAATTGAATAAGTAAAACGATCTCCCATCTTCAAATGTTTGTTTCTGTTTGTTGATTTTATTAAATTTAAAATCGTAGTGTCACTAATATTATTATAATTAATTTGATCTATTAAATATGATGTTCTTGGTTTTATATCATATGTAACATATGATTTATTTTTTTTATTTGTAATAAAACTTTTTACCGAAGCATTAAAATAACCGTTGTTCTCAAGATATGATTTGATCTGTAATTCACTTTTTTGAATTAAATTTCGATTTATTACAACTGGTTTTTCTCCAATTTTCCTTAAATAATTGTTTGTCCAGTTTGTTTTTAAAGGATTACTAAGATTATATAACCACAAGTGAAATGGAATAATACCTAAAATTTTTTTATTAGGATGTTGTTTAATAATTGTTTTAATATCAGATTTTAAAATTCCTTGGCTATTTAATCCTGTCTCATTATTTATTAAGATGTTGTTTTTTTGTAATATCGTTTGATTAGGTTCTATATGTTTTGTTGTGTAACAAGAAGATAGTGTCAAAAATATTTTGATTAGTATAAGAATCTTCTTTTTCAATGGAATATTTTTTTTTATTTTGCTTAGTAAAAATATATCATTTAATGCTATCAAAGCAAAAAATTAAGTTCATTAATTCATTAAAATATAATAAATATAGATTGCAATATAATTGTTTTCTTGCAGAAGGATTACATGTAGTTAATGATTTTATAAAGTCCGATTTTATTGTTATTAAAATTTATGTTACAACTAAATTAGCACATCATTTTTCAACCAATTTTGAATTAATTTCTGAAAAAGAGTTAGCTAAAATCAGCTCTTTTAAAAATCCGTCTGGAGTTCTTGCCTTAATCAACAAACCAGTAGCTTCTTTAACAACTCAACATCATCAGTTCAATCAAAAAAGAATTATTTTATTAGACTCTATCTCAGATCCTGGCAATATGGGCACAATTATAAGAACTGCTGATTGGTTTGGAGTTAAAAAAATTTATACATCAAAAAATTGTGTTGATGTATATAATCCTAAAGTTGTTCAATCATCTATGGGTTCTTTGTCTAGAGTAAAAATTCAAGTGACCTCATTAATTAGTTTAGTAAATCAATTAAAACTAAAAAATATCCTTTCTTATTCTACAACTTTAAATGGAAAGAGTATATATGATTTGTCTCCGCCTGATCAATTTGCTCTTATTTTTGGAAATGAATCCAGTGGTGTCAGTGATTCATTAATAAAATGTTCAGATCAAGAAATTAAAATTTTAAATTCAAATCATCAAATCGATTCTTTAAATGTTGCCGTCGCTTTTGGAATAATTTTATCTCAATTTAGATAAGATGTTTTTTTTAACTAATTTAGATCGTTAAATGTTTAATATAATCTTAATTCAAATGAAAAATTTCTTGTTGACTTTAATTATTTCATCATTTTGTTTCCTCAATAATGCTAATGCCAATGATAATACAAGTCCTTTAAAAAATAATAATTTTACATCTGCTTTGCATGTTAATTATCTAGATCCTGGTCATAAACAAAAAAGAGGTGCTCAATTAGGAAAAGATAGATCTCCTTTTGAAGTTTATGTAGGTTCTCATCCTTCTATTGCCCTTAAATTAAATTTTTTTAGTTCTAAACATGGAACACTTACAGAAAGAGGTTATGTTATGATGGGTATGGATTTCGACACTGATTTATCTACTAAGTTTGGTTTTGTTTTAAATCCTGGAAAGAAAAATAAAAATCGATCTCTTTTAAACCCTACTTTAGGTTTTCACAAATTGTGGAGATATGTTATGGTAAGACAAGCAATAGAGTTAGGTTTTAAAGGCCAGTTTTTAGATTCAGAGGAAGATGAGTTGATAAACAAAAATTACTCTGGGATTACCGCTAATTATAGTTTGATTTTTGATGGCAATTTTATTTTTGATAAAACTGCTTGGTATTTTTTTGATCATCGTACAGCTCGCAGAATTCGAATTAAGTTAGATGCCGGTTTGTTTTTTAATTTTGATCAATTCAATCAACCAAGTATAGGTTTTGCATCATCTTCAAATAATTCAAACGGTTTTGATTTCAGTGATGAAATAACTGATTTAAATGGCAATCTCATAAAAGCCAAAACTTATCCAGTATTATCTCCATTTTTTAATATTTCCTTAGGATTTGCATTTTAACACTTCTCTATTCAAAAGTTAATGAAATTAGTAATCCTCTTGTATAAAGTTTATTAATTGATTGGCTGAAACTATTTTCTTTTGAAACTAGCATATTTCTTAACCCATAGCAATATTTGATTTCGGGAGAGAATTTAAAGTAAGTAAAATAAAGGTCAATGCCAAATCCAACGTCAATAGAGTAGTTAGTTGTTTTAAATTTTAAATTATCTACGACTTGTAATTTCTCTACACTAGACATATTTAGCATAAAATTGCCACCAAATAATAGATATGCTCTTCCATTGTTAATTCGATCAGACCTATACTTTAAATAAAGAGGTAGTTCAAAATTTGAAACTTCACTATTGCTTTTAGGTTGAGAATTGGTAATATTATTTTTTTTAAAATCAATTTTTTGATCGCTAAAATTAAATGACGGAGTAACTCTTAAATTAATGTTTTTACTAATTTTTAAATCCATAATAATTCCCACATTAAAGCCAGGTTCGTGTTGAGACAGAATTTGATCAAAATTATTTTGTGTAGAAAATAATTCACTATGTACAATTTGAAATTTAGTATTACTTAGACCTAATGTGAAACCAAAATGATAAGCTTGTTTATCATATATTGGATTATTTAGAGGTTTTTGTTCTTGACTAATCAATAATTTTAATGAAATTAACCAAAGTAAAATAATTTTCTTTTTCAACATTTTATTTAATTTTCCCTAGGCTTATTTTAATTAATTTACATGCAGAAATAAGTTGTTCTTTTGATGCTGCATAAGAAATCCTAATGTAATTCTCAGTACCAAATGCAGAACCTGCAACAACAGATACACCTGCATCGGTCAATAGAAACATTGCTAAATCACTACTATTTCTAATTTTCAAACCATTTACTGATTTTCCTATAAAACTTTTAACATTTGGAAAGATATAAAATGCTCCCTGCGGTTTGTTAAGGTTTAGACCATTAATTTCACTTAATAGTTGTAGAACAAGATTACGTCTTTCTATAAATTCAGTTCTCATATATTGAGTTTTAGAAGGTGGGGTTGATAGTGCAGTTATTGCAGCTCTTTGTGTAATAGAGCATGTCGCTGATGTTATTTGACCTTGCATTTTAATACATGCAGATGCAATTTTATCTGGTGCTCCTAAATATCCAAATCTCCATCCAGTCATAGCGTAGCCTTTAGAAAGTCCATTGACAGTGACCACTTGATCTTTTACTTTGTCTATTGAACCTATGCTAAAGTGAGATTTAGTGAAATTAATGTGTTCATAAATTTCATCAGAAATAATAATAATATCTTTATGTTTTGCAAATACTTTAGATAATTCTAATAGTTCTTCTTTTGAATAAACAGATCCTGTCGGATTACATGGTGAACTAAATAAAAATACTTTTGTTTTGTTAGAAATACTTTCTTCTAGTTGTTTTGCTGTAATCTTGAAATTATTTTCAATATCTGTATTAATAGTTTTCGCTTTTCCATCTGCTAATTGAATCATTTGATAATAACTTACCCAATAAGGGGCAGGTAGTATTACTTCATCTCCACTATTAAGTAATACCAACAGTAATTGAGCAATACTTTGTTTAGCTCCAGTTGAGCAAACAATTTGTTTAGCTTCATAGGTCAGATTATTATCTCTTTTAAACTTTTTTACTATTACATTTAATAAGTCATTATACCCTGCGACTGGTGTATATTTTGAAAAATTATTATCTATTGCTTTTTTAGCAGCTTCTTTAATGAAATCTGGAGTGTTGAAATCAGGTTCACCTAGACTTAGATTGATAATATCTTTACCTTTGGATATAAGTTCTCTGCTTTTTCTAGCCATTGCAAGAGTAGCAGATTCTTGCATATTTGTTACTTTATTTGATAGTATTGTCATTATGGTTTAAAATATACTTATTAATTTAAATTAATTAAAATTAAAAATAACGATATTAGCATTTTATTTTATAAAACAAAATGGGATTTATAATTGAAAATATTTTTATTGTATTAATTATTTTAACTTTTATAACATTTACTATTTTTTTATTTTTTAAGAAAAATAAAAACCATTCCCAAAATTATAAAATATCCGAAAGTGAATTAAAAATCAAACTACATGCTTACGAAAGATTAATTCTTTTTTTAGAAAGGATTGAACCTGTTGGAATGTTAAATAGACTTTCTTTACATGATGTTAATGTAAAAGATTTAAAATCAATTCTCATTAAAAGAATAATTACAGAATATGAATATAATGTTTCACAACAAATTTATGTTCCCTCTAAATTGTGGAAATTGATTGAGTCTGCTAAAAATTTAACAATTAGTAACATAGTAACAGTTTCAGAATCATTAAATGATGATTCTAAAGTTGAACATTTTGTGAGTAAAATTCTAATATCTTCAGAATCTAGTAGATTTATATTTCAAAAGTCAAAAGAAATGTTAAGAAATGAAGTCTTAAAACTTTCAAAGATTAAATAATAATTCATGTATTTTAATCACTTGAGGTATTAATAGCTCTTCCCCATTATTATCTATTATGAAGTCTGCCTTTTCTTTAACTTCTTTAAATATTAATTGATTACTCATCACTTTATCAATCAGAGAAGCACTTATGTCTCTTTTAAACACTCTCTCAAATCTTACTTTTTTAGAGGCATAAACAAGTATAGTTTTATCTAATAATTTATAATTATTAGTTTCAAATAAAAGTGCGGACTCTTTGATGATGTAATCGGAAGTTTGTTTTCTATACCATTTTGTAAATTGCGTATTTACTATTGGATGAAGAATTAGATTAAGTTTTAATAGTTTATTTTTATCAGAAAACACAATATTTCTCAATTTTCTTACATCTTTTATATCATTATATTCTAAATTTAATTCTTTGGCAACTCTTTCTCTTACATCTGGTGTATGTAATATTTTTTTACTTTCAATGTCAGAGTTAAAAATAGGAATTCCTAGGGATTTGAAAATTTTTGCGATAGTAGTCTTACCAGCACCTATATTGCCGGTTAGTCCTATTTTTTTTGGTTGAATATAAGTTTTTATTTTAGGTTTTATTTAGAGATCGTTCTTTTGAAATACAATTTTTATCAATAGTAATTCTAACATTTCCTTCAATTTCTATTATAACTTTATTTTCTTTAATTTGATTAACTTTACCATGTATACCACCAATAGTAACAATTTTATCATTTTTTTTAATCTCTGATCTAAATTTGTCCTCAGATTTTTGTCTATTTACTTGAGGTCTAATCATGAAAAAATAAAACACAAAAATAATAAGTATAATAGGTAAAAAGCTAGATAATCCACCAGCAGTTTCAAGTTGAAGCAATATATTGAACATATTATCTATTCTATAGTTTCAATTTGTCCTGTTACTCTAAGCTTAGTTGTTGGAGGAGTTGTATTAGCAGTAATTGTAACAGTTTTATTTTGTGAACCTTTTTTGTTTTTAGAATTAAATTTAACACTTATTTCTCCTTTTTCTCCAGGAGCTATAGGCTCTTTAGGCCATTGTGGCACAGTGCATCCGCAACTACCTTTAGCATTTGAAATAATCATTGGTTCAGTGCCGGAGTTTTCAAATGTAAATGTGAATTCTGGTGAGTCTCCTTCTTTAATACTGCCAAAGTTCCACACTTTTCCTCCTTCATTTGTCCAGTTAAATGCGGCCGCTCCTCCATTATCAATAATTTGTGCATTTATTACATTATTATCTTTCACTTCACTTATGATTTCTTTATTACTTTTCTGAGGTGTTTCTTTAATTTTATCTGATGCAGAATTACATCCAATAATTATTGTTATGGTTAAAATGATATATGCGATTTTTTTCATACTTATTAATATTTAATTTTTTATAGAATAAAAATAAATTTCGTTCAAAGATAAATAAAATACTTGCAATTCAACTATTGTTCAGCTAAAATATCTTTCATGAACACATCTAAAATTCCATTGATAAATTCTTTACTTTTTGGAGTGCTATAATCTTTTGAGATTTCAATATATTCATCTAGTGTAACTTTGTAAGGTATATTTTTAATAAATAGATTTTCAGAAATAGCCATTTTAATTAAAATTAAATCTGATAAAGCAATTCTTTCAATATCCCAATTTTTAACTAATTTAAACACATTGGAGTTTAATTTATCATTATTTTTTAAAGTGAAATTCAATAAATTTTTAGCAAACAATTTATCTTCCGGATTTCTAAAAATCTTATTAGATCTTAATTTTTGCTCGTTATTAAGCTTTTCAATGATTGTATGATAAACAATAACTAGATCATCATTACAATATATAGAGTATTCTTCAATGAATTCATGAATTTTTTCATTAGTAATTAAATATTTTCTCAATAAATAAATAATAAATTTTCTATCATGATTTATTGAGTTGTTTTTAGAATTCATGAACTTAATATACTTTGTTGATTTTTCAATTTTCTTAAATATTTTTTTAATAATTCTTTTCAGTTTATCATAATCGATATCTTTATTTTTTTTAAGTTTTAAGTTGCTTAAAATTTTATTTTTAACAAATCTTTTATTTGGTTTTAAATCTTCATCAGTAGGAAAAAATTTTTTTAGTTTGATGTCTATTTCATCAGATGCGACTTCTTTAAATAGGACTAAAAAATCTATAACAATATGATAAAGTTCTAGGTATGATTGTAAGTTTTTTTGAAATTCATTTTTAATTGTGAGGGTCTCTTCCTTCTTTTGTATATAACTATATAAAGTTTGAAAGACTTTTATGCGAATGTGTCTTCTGGGAAGCATTTAATTATGCATTATGTTTTTTAAAAACTCTTTCTTTTGCAATTTTTAAAGCTGCTTTTTGTGATGAAATATTTTCTTGATTAGACTTTTTAAGTATTTCAATAGTTGTATGAAAAATATTTTCAGTTTTAGTGGTGACTTCGTCTCTAGATACACCTTTAAGTTCAGAATACACATTTATTAGGCCTCCTGCATTAATTAAAAAATCTGGAGCATATAAAATATTGTATTTACTTAATAACTCATCGTGTATATTTTCTTTTGCTAATTGATTATTTGCAGCTCCAGCAACAATATCACATTTGAGTTGTGGAATTGTAATCTCATTCAGAGTTCCACCTAGTGCACATGGTGCGTATATGTCAATATCAGATGAATAAATATTATCTTTAATAATTTTAAGATTATATTTAGTGCTTATATTTAGTGCTTTTTCTAAATTTAAATCATTAATATAAATATCGGCATTTTCTTTTTGAAGCAATTGGATTAAATTTTTTCCAACATTTCCTACACCTTGAATTAAAATTTTTTTACCATTAAGTTTGTCTGAACCCCATTTGTAAAATGCAGACCCTTTCATACCCATTAAAACACCGTATGCTGTGACTACTGAGGGGTCTCCACTTCCACCTAAATCAGTCGGCTTTCCTACAACGTGGTTTGTTTCTTTATGAATAATGCTCATGTCATATGTTGTCATGCCTACGTCTTCAGCAGTTATATATAAACCTTTCAACGTTTCAACAAACTTACCAAATGCATGCATCATTTCGTCTGTTTTTTTTTCAGAATTTCCAATTATCACGGCTTTCCCTCCACCTAAATTCAGTCCTGTTATTGATGCCTTGTACGTCATTCCACGAGATAGTCTTAAAACATCTTTAATGGCATCACTTGTATTTTTGTACTGCCACATTCTTGTACCTCCAAGTGCTGGACCTAAATTAGTGTTATGTACTGCAATAATTGCTTCAAGATTTGTCTCCTTATCATAGCAATGAACAACTTTTTCATGTCTTTTATCACTCATGTACTTTAGTACTTCATGATTTATATTTTTTAATTCTCTAATATTAGTTATTTTCATCTTTTAACGTAAGAATCTTTAAAGCAAAAATGATTTATATTTTTTTTGCACGACAAAAGTAACTTTTTTATTTATAAATTGAAAAATATTTCTTTTTCATGCAAGAACTAAAACATTTAAATAAGTATTTTATTAAGTATAAATATAAATTATTTATAGGTTTTGTATTTATTATTTTGGCAAATGTATTTGCTTTATTTCCTGCAAATCTCATTGGTAAATCTTTTGATGTGATTATAAATGAAATTAATATTACTAAGAATGATCTTAATAGTACTAATAATTTAAACCAACTCTTATTCAAGTATTCAATACTTCTAGTTATATGTGCTTTAATTAAAGGCCTATTTATGTTTTTTATGAGACAAACAATTATTGTTGTTTCAAGGAATATAGAATTTGATTTAAAAAATGATATTTATTTCAAATATCAACAATTATCAACCAGTTTTTATAATAAAAACAATACTGGGGATTTAATAAATAGAATTACTGAAGATGTTTCAAAAGTAAGAATGTATTTAGGTCCTGGTGTTATGTATTCTGCAAATTTAGTAACATTAATTATTCTAATTCTTTGCAGAATGATATCAGTCAGTCCACTTTTAACTTTTATTATTATATTTCCATTGCCTATATTATCTTTTTTAATATTTAAAGTAAGTAAGAATATTAATTTAAAAAGTAATATTGCTCAACAAAGGCTTTCTAGCTTAACTAACTTAGTTCAACAGTCTTTTTCAGGCATAAGATTAGTTAAGTCATTTGTGAATGAATCTAAAATAACTAATATGTTCTCGTCATTATCAGAAAACTACATGTCAGATAACATTAAACTGTCAAAAGTAAACTCAACTTTTTTCCCTTTGGTATTGCTTTTGGTAGGTGCAAGTGTAATTTTGACTGTTTATACTGGAGGGATTTTAGTAATTCAACAAAAAATTACGATTGGTAATGTTGCAGAATTTATAATTTATATTAATATGTTGACATGGCCAGTGACATCTGTTGGTTGGGTTACTGAAGTTGTTCAAAGAGCTTCAGCTTCACAGAAGAGAATTAACATTTTTTTACATAATAACGACTACTCTGTTTTTCATTCTACTAAGGATTTGACAAAACCCAAGAACAAAATTAACACCAATATTGAATTTAAAAATATTAGTTTTAAATATGATGAAAATGAATTGTATGCTTTAAAGTCAATCAACTTAGTTGTTCAAGCTAACCAAATTGTTGGTTTTGTTGGTGGAGTTGGCTCAGGGAAAAGTACCATAATGAAATTGTTAAGTGGAATGATTCAAACATCAAAAGGCGATCTTTTTTATGACGGCTATTCTAGTAAAGTTTTAAATTGGAGTTTTTTTAGATCCAATATTAGCTATGTTTCACAAGACATATTTTTATTCTCTGATACAATTAGGAACAATATTCTGTTTGGTAATAATTTAGCAACAGAAGATGAGATTATAAATATCTGTAAACATGTATGTATTTTAGATGAAATAAAGTCTTTTAAAAATGGTTTAGACACATATATCGGCGAAGGGGGTGTTACTCTTTCTGGTGGTCAAAAACAACGCATTGCATTAGCAAGAGCATTGATTAAAAAGCCCAAGATTTTATTATTAGATGATGCATTATCTAATGTTGATATAAATACTGAAAGAAACATAATGAAATATATTGAACAAGTTTTTGATTCATCATTAGTGATTATCACTTCTAACAGGCTCTCAGTGTTAGAGTTTTGTCACCATATTCATGTTCTTAATAAAGGTTTTGTAGTTGAGTCAGGAAGATATTTTCAACTGCTTAAAAATAAAGGAGAGTTTTATAATATATTTTTTAAGCAGTTAGATGCATAGTAAACCTTTTTTTTTAAATATATTTTTATAGTTTTGTTCTTTTAATAAAAACACTTAATGTACTATGGAAGGAAAAGAAAATTATGAAAGAGAAGAGATTTTTTCAAAATCTGTTCGTGCTGGTAGAAGAACATATTTTTTTGATGTACGATCTACAAGGGCTGAAGATTATTATATGACTATAACAGAGAGTAAAAAATTCAGTCACGATGACGGAACTGCTCATTATAAAAAACACAAAATTTATTTATATAAAGAAGATTTTGAGGAATTTGCAGCAAGTTTTAAAGAGGTTGCAGATTTTATTTTTGACAAAAAAGGTAGAGAAGTAATATCATCTGAACCTAGTAGTGAAGAGAGAAATAAACAAGAAGGCGATAATGATTCAACGGAACAATCTTCAGAGAATTTTTCAGACGTCAAATTTGAAGACATTTAATTTTCAAATATTATTATAAAAAAGCGGGTTGTTCCCGCTTTTTTTATATAAAAAAAGGCAAGCTATTTACATCACACCGCTACAACTACTTTATCCTTGCTGTCTTCCGACCCTGGGGAGGTTCAATAGGAGCTGGTTGCGTAAGACTTGCCCAAAGCAAAAATAATACTATTTTTATTATTAGGAAAATTAAATTATGGATAAAAAAATTTATGAACACGCACTTTTCAATGGTGCTAAATTTGGTTTTTTTTGCATCTGTTGGACATCATTTTTCTATGTTTTAAATTCAAAAAATATTTTACCACAACCAAGTTTTTACACAGTAAGTTTATTGTTATTTATGATCTTGTTTTCCTTTATAGTGACTTATATATTTAAATATTCCTCTTTTTTTTCATTTAAAACATATTTCTCAATTTGTTTTTTATTTCTTGCTATTTCATTGATCATATTAAGAGTATATTATTTCTTACTTTATAATTACTTTGATCCGCATTTAATTTCTGAGTACTTTGATTTTTATATTACTAATTTTGATGATTATATTATTGGGGATAAAAATAATTTTATGAATAACTTTAGTTTTTTAAAACAACTTCAAGCGTATGTATTTAGCTTAATTCCTTGCGCACTATATTCTGCGCTTATATCTTTGTTAGTAATTAAAATAAAATAAGTTATGAACTTATCGATTATTATTCCAGCATATAATGAGTCTGAATCAATAGATATACTGGTTAATGAAATTAACAGTGCCTTAAACTCTTCACATCTATTATACGAAATAATAATTATTGATGATGGAAGTGATGATGGTACTTGGGATATAGTTAAAGCAATTCAAAATAAACATGTTAAAGGCATACAATTGATGCAAAATATGGGAAAATCTGTTGCTTTAGATGCAGGATTTAAGTATTCTATTGGAGAAGTAATTATAACTATGGACGCTGATTTGCAAGATGACCCAAATGAAATTATTAGTCTATATAAAATGATAAATGATGATGGATTTGACATGGTTTCAGGTTGGAAAAAACGTCGTTTAGATCCTTTGTCCAAAACTATACCAACTAAATTATATAATTGGACCACTAGAATTGTGTCAGGAATACCACTTAATGATTTTAATTGTGGTTTAAAGTCCTATTCTAATAAATTAGTAAAGTCTATCGATTTGTCTGGTGAAATGCATAGATACATTCCTTTAATTGCTCACCATGCAGGATATAAGAAAATAGGTGAAAAGATTGTTAACCACAGGAAAAGATCATTTGGTAAAACAAAGTATGGATTAAGTAGGTTTTCTAATGGTTTGCTAGACCTAATTTCAATTTCTTTTTTAAATAAGTTTGGTAAGAGTCCAATGCATTTTTTTGGTTTTTTAGGTTTGTTCTTTTTTCTGATAGGTTTTGTGATTGCTATATATTTAACTTATACAAAGTTGTTTTTGTTTCAATCTAATATGACTGATAGACCTCTTTTTTACTTAGGTATTTTATGTATGTTGATAGGTACACAACTTTTTTTAGCTGGATTTATTGGTGAATTGATTCTTAAAAATAATTCTAAAGCTGATTTGAAAAAAATTAATGAAAAAATAGGATTTTAATTTGTTGAAAATAATCATAATAGGTCCGGCATATCCTCTAAGAGGCGGTATTGCTGAAAGTAATCATGCATTGCATAATTCTTTTCTAAAAGCTGGTTACAGTTCAGAGATTATTTCATATAGTCTTCAATATCCTAATTTTCTTTTTCCTGGATCTAAACAAACTACAGATACTGAAGAAAATTCTATTTCAAATATTATCACTTTGATTAATACTTTGAATCCATTTTCTTGGATAAAAACAGCTAAGTATATTATTTCACAACAACCAAATTATGTAATTGTAAGATATTGGCATCCATATTTTTCAATTTGTTTAAGTTCAATTTTACTTCTTTTGAAAAAGAAATCAATATTTGTAATTGGGTGGATTGATAATATAGTTCCTCACGAGTCATTTCCTTTTCAAAATTTTTTTTCATCTATTTTTATTAAATCCTGTAGCGCATTCTTAGTAATGTCCGATTTAGTAATGAGTCATTTAAAAAAATACCTTCATAAAACTGATAAAATCGCAGTTGTTTCTCCTCATCCAACTTATGATATTTTTGGTAGTATTATATCGCAAAAAAACGCATTAAAAAGATTAGGTATAAATAATATAAAATGTAAAAACTACATATTGTTCTTTGGTTTGATTAGAAAGTATAAAGGTTTAGATCTATTACTTGATGTTATGAAATCAAAAAGAATAGAAAAACTTAATATTCAACTTATTGTTGCTGGTGAATTTTATAATTCAAAACAAAAGTATGAAGAAAAAATAAAGCAAATTAATCACAAAGAAAAACGAATATTTTTATATCCTAATTATGTCCCTAATCATGAAGTAGTGAATTTTTTTTGTGCTTCGGATATTGTTGTGCAACCCTATCTTTCTGCTACTCAAAGTGGTGTATCTATGATTGCATATAATTTTAATAAGCCACTTCTTTTAACAAAAGTTGGTGGTTTGTCAGAATATATTAACCATGGTAAAGATGGTTATTTGGTTGACGTACAAAAAGAGTCTATTATTCGAGCATTAGAAGATTTTTATTTGAATAATAGAAAAAAATCTTTTTCTAAATTTGTTAGTGAAAAAAAAGCAAATTATGGATGGGATGCTTTAGTATTAAAATTTAACAACATATATGAAGAATCAAATAAAAGTTAATTTATTTATTATATTTTTTAATATTTCTGTATTTGGAATTTGTCAAAATAATTTTAATCAAAATGGCTTAAGGGAGGGTGTGTGGCTAGGATATCATGAAAATGGTAAGATGAAATTTAAAGGTCATTTTAAAAATGGTAAAGAAACTGGTGTGTTTAATTATTATGACTTATTAGGGAATAAAGTAATTGAATTAAATTATATTGAACCTGGAGTGACGTGTTCAGCAGTTTTATTTTATTCAAATGGTGTAATCCAGTCTCAGGGGACTTATCAAAATCAACTTAAAGATAGTCTTTGGATTTTCTTTAATCAAGATGGGGAAAAGATTGCAGAAGAAAATTATAAAATGGGTAATTTGAATGGTCATTGTGTTTATTTTCAAGATGGTCTTAAGTCAGAAATGTATACATTTTTAAATGGTGAAAAAAATGGTGTCTCAAATATTTATTATCAATCTGGTTATATTAGTATGTCATCACACTATTTAAATAACCTACTTCACGGAAAAGCAACTTTTTATTTTAATAATAATAATATGAATATAGAAACAGAAGGCTTGTTTTATAAGGGGTTGAAAGATTCAATTTGGAAATCATATAATATTGATGGTGATATTATTAATATTGAATTGTATAATAAAGGTAAACTTATAGATTCTAATCAAGAATAATTAAAATCATTAAGTTAGTATTTTAATAATTAAGATTTATGCGCAGCTTAGTTTTATTTTTTTTAATTTTAAGTTTTTCAAAAGCACAAATTACTGATTGGTGGATTTATTTTGATAACAAAGACTGTAATCCTCAAATTAGTTTAAGTCAAAATTCAATTCAAAAAAGACTAAGCAAGAAAATAAAATTTGATATTCATGATTTGTCAATATGTCAAAATTATCTTGACACTTTAAAACAACATAATATTAAAATTAGACATCAATCTAGATGGTTAAATGCTGTTTCAGTTTCTGTAAATAATAAAGATGATTTATTAGAAATAATAAATTATAGTTTTGTGAAAAAAATAATGCCATTAAATAAATTTATTAATCAAAAAAAACTTACAAAATATGATTGTGATGTTACACTAGATGCTTCATTTAGACAATCTGAATCATTGCCTTATGGTACATCATATAACCAAATTAATATGTTGGGTGGTATAGAATTACATAATTCAGGATATTTAGGTAACAATATTGTTATAGCAGTTTTTGATGCTGGATTTAACGGTGTAGAAGAATTGCCTTTATTTCATCATTTGTGGGAAAATGAGAAGATTTTAGAAACTTTTGATTTTGTTGATAATGATGATAATGTTTTTAACGGAAGTTCTCATGGAACAATGGTTCTTTCTGCAATGGCTGGATTTATGCCAGATAGTTTAATCGGTTCTGCACCTGAAGCAAGTTATATGTTATTTAGAACTGAAGATTCAAAATCAGAAACTTTAATAGAAGAAGATTATTGGGCAGCCGCCGCAGAGTATGCTGATTCGGTGGGTGTTGATATAATCAATTCGTCTTTAGGCTATACAATTTTATATGATGATATGATAAATAGTCATTCCTATCTTGATATGGATGGCAACACAACTATTATTACTAATGCTGCTGACTTTGCTGCTTCTAAAGGAATTCTTGTTGTCAACAGTGCTGGAAATAGTGGAAATTCTGATTGGTATTATATAGGTGCACCAGCTGACGGAGATAGTGTGTTAGCTGTTGGTGCCGTTAATTCATCTGGTGATGTTGCTTCATTTAGCTCTCGTGGACCTACTGTTGATGGTAGAATCAAACCCAATGTATGTGCACAAGGAGTTTATACAGTTGTAGCAGATTTAGATTCTACAATTCGAGTTGCAAATGGCACTTCTTTTTCTGCTCCTTTAATTGCAGGTTTAGCAGCATGTCTATGGGAATCGAAACCAACATTAAATAATATGCAATTATTAAATTTAATTGAAGAATCGTCACATTTATTTGATAGCCCTAATGATTCTATAGGTTATGGTATTCCTAATTTTTATAATGCGTACCTAAATTCTCTTGAAATTTCATCTAATTATAATTTTTTATCCATCTATCCCAATCCATTTGTTGATAATTTTTATATATCTCATGATTTTAATTATGATTTTGAAATTGAAATACTTAATTCGCTCGGTCAATTAATTTTTCAAAAAAAAATTTACCAAAATCAATCTTTAGTAATAATCGATGAATTAGAAAAGCATAAGCCGGGTTTCTATTTTGTTAAACATCATAACTCAAATTATTCGAATTTAATATTAAAATTAAGTGAAAAATAAAATAAAAGATTTATTTAATATAAAATATCCAATTATTCAGGGAGGTATGGTATGGTGTAGTGGTTGGCGTTTAGCTTCTGCTGTCACTAACTCAGGTGGCTTAGGGCTAATTGGATCAGGCTCTATGAAACCAGAAGTGCTTATACATCATATACGTCAATGTCGAGAAAATACAAATTTAAATTTTGGAGTTAATATACCTTTATTATTTCCCTATGCATCAGAGCATATTGATATTGTTATTAAAGAAAAAGTTCCCATTGTTTTTACTTCGGCTGGTAATCCCAGTATTTGGACTGAAAAATTAAAAAAAAATAATATTAAAGTGGTACATGTTGTGTCAAATCTTCAATATGCTCTTAAAGCAATTGAAGCTGGTGTTGATGCAATAGTTTGTGAAGGTTTTGAAGCTGGTGGTCATAATGGAAGGGATGAAACAACTACTTTTTGTTTAGTACCTCTAGTTAGAAAACATGTTCAAATTCCTCTCATTGCTGCTGGTGGAATTTCTTCAGGAAAATCTATGTTAGCAGCTATGGTTCTTGGAGCAGATGCTGTCCAAATTGGGAGTAGATTTGTTGTTTCAAAAGAAAGCTCAGCTCATATTAATTTTAAAAATAAGATTTTATCTCTTAAAGATGGTGATACAGTTTTAACTCTTAAGGAATTAACTCCTGTTCGTATGATTAAAAATGATTTTTTTTCAAAAGTGCAAAAGGCTTATGAGGACAAGTATTCTGTGCATCAATTGAAACTGCTTTTGGGAAAAGGAAGAGCAAAAAAAGGTATGTTTAATGGAAATTTAATTGAGGGTGAATTAGAAATTGGTCAGGTTGCATCATTATTAGATTCTATAGATTCCGCCGCTGAAATTATAAATAAAATTATTAGTGAATTTAATTTTGAGAAATCTAGAGTAGATAATATTTAGTGTTTTTATATACTATTTTTAGTAAATTTGCCTTCCTTTTAATTTTTATATATGAATTTTGATAAAGTGTTAAATGAAGGTTTTACATTTGATGATGTACTGTTAGTTCCTGCTTACTCTTCATGTTTGCCGTCTGATGTATCTACCACATCTCAGTTTTCAAAAAATATTCAATTAAGTATCCCAGTTGTTTCAGCAGCTATGGATACTATTTCTGAATCAGAAATGGCTATTGCATTATCAAGGGAGGGAGGTATATCAGTCATTCATAAAAATATGAGTGTACAAGACCAAGTGAAACAAATAAAAAATGTTAAGAGATCAGAAAGTGGTGTTATTTTGAATCCTATTACTTTATTAAGCGATGCAAAAGCTTCAAGTGCAAAAAATTTGATGTTAGAAAATAATATTGGAGGAATACCAATACTTAATGATAGACAACAATTAGTTGGTATTGTAACAAAGCGTGATTTACGGTTTGAAAAAAATTTAAATAAATCTCTAGATAAAATCATGACTTCAAAGGGATTAATTACTGCAAAAAAAGGAACATCTTTAAAAGATGCAGAAAAAATTTTACAAAAAAATCGTATTGAAAAATTACCTATTATTGATGACAAAGATAAATTAATTGGCCTAATTACGTACAGAGATATTATGAAGGTAAAAGAACAGCCAAAAGCATGTAAAGATTCACTAGGTAGATTGCGAGTCGCAGCTGCAATTGGTGTAGGTGAGGAAGCTATATATAGAGCTGAAAAGTTAGTTGAGGTGGGTGTAGATGCTTTAGTTATTGATACGGCTCATGCTCACAGTAAACTTGTTCTAGATACTTTGAAAGAAATAAAATCAAAAATTAGCAATGTTGATTGTGTCGTAGGCAATATTGCCACTCCTAGTGCTGCAAAATTATTAATTTCTCAAGGTGCAGATGCTATTAAAGTAGGTATTGGTCCAGGTTCAATTTGTACAACAAGAATTATTTCTGGTGTTGGTGTTCCTCAATTAACTGCAATATATGAAGTGTCAAAAGTTGCAAATTCAGAAAATGTGCCTGTAATTGCTGATGGTGGTATTAGATTTTCAGGTGATATTGTTAAAGCATTGGCTGGAGGTGCATCGTCTGTTATGTTAGGTTCTTTACTAGCTGGACTTGAGGAGTCTCCAGGTGAAACAATTATATATGAAGGGCGTAAATTTAAAACCTATCGTGGAATGGGATCAATTGATGCAATGCAACGTGGTTCTGCAGAAAGATATTTTCAAAGTTCTAAAAATACTAAAAAGATGATTCCAGAAGGTATTGTAGGTAGAGTACCATTTAAAGGTAAGTTGTCAGAAGTTTTGTTTCAATATATTGGTGGTTTAAGATCTGGTATGGGTTACTGTGGAGCTCAAAATTTAGTTATGTTAAGAAAGTCAAAATTTACAAAAATTACAAATGCAAGTATTCATGAAAGTCATCCACATAATGTGACAATTACAAAGGAGGCACCAAATTATAGTCGTTAATTAATTTAAAATATAAATTATGAGAAATATCTTTTTTTACTTTTTATTTATTACAATGTTATCTTCTGCTCAACAAGATATTTTATTTAAAGTTGCAAACTCTGAAGTTCATGTTGATGATTTTTTAAAAAATTATTTTAAAAATAAATTAGATAGTGATACTCTTTCATTTGAGCAATCTATTAGTGAGTATATTGATTTGTATATAAAATTCAAATTAAAAGTTGTAGAAGCTGAAAAATTAGGTATTGATACTACACAATCTTTCCAAAGAGAGTTAAGTGGATATAGATCACAGTTAATCAAACCATATCTTACTGATATAAATGTTTCTGATCAATTATTAACGGAAGCATATGAAAGATTACAATATGAGGTCTCTGCAAGCCATATTCTTATTCAAACTAAAGAAAATGACACTATAAATGCCTATAATAAAATTTTAGAAATTCAAAATAAATTAAATAATGGTGCTGATTTTGTTGATTTAGCAAAACGTTTTTCAGAGGACCCTTCTGTAAAAGAAAATAATGGAAATTTAGGATATTTCTCCGCTTTGTATATGGTTTACCCGTTTGAAACAGCTGCTTTTACAACTCCTGTTGGTAATTACTCTAATCCTATTAGAACTAGGTTTGGATACCATATTTTGAAAATCAATGATAAACGAAAGTCAAGGGGGGAAGTTAAAGTAGCTCATATTCTTATTAAAGAGAGAAAGAAATTGAACTCTGATAAAGATGATGTTGCTGAAAAAAAAATATATGAAGTTTATGATTCTCTAAAAATGGGTGTTAGTTTTTCTGATATAGCAAAACGCTTTTCTGACGATACAAAATCTGCTCAAGCGGGTGGTGAGTTAGATTGGTTTGGCACAAACAAAATGGTCTCAGAATTTGAAAATGTTTCATTTTCACTAGATTCTATTGGTGATATTTCACTACCCTTTAAAACAGATTTTGGATGGCATATTGTAAAATTATTAGATAAAAAGTTGTTGCCAAATTTTGAAGAAATGCGAGAATCTCTAAAAAAGCGAATTGAAAGAGATTCTAGATCACAAAAAACCAGAGATGTAGTTATACAAAAATTAATTCAAGAGTGGGGATTTGTTGAGAATATGTATGCAAAAAAGTCTTTAATAAATTTACTTAATAATTCAAACAACTTATCACTTGAAGAGATGCAAAATAGTTTGACTGGAAAAGACGACATTTTATTTGTTTTTAACAACCAATATGATGTTCAACAAAGATATATTTATCAAAGTGACTTTGTAGATTTTTTTTATTCATTTAAATCAAGAATCAATAAAAACGAAAATTTAAAATCAGTTTTAAATCAACTTCTTAGTACTTTTAAAGAGCAAAAAATTTTAGAAATTGAAAGCAATAATTTAGAGGCCAAATATGATGATTTTAGATTGTTATTTAATGAATATCATGATGGTATTTTAATGTATCAAATTCAAAAAGAAAAAGTGTGGGATAAAGCCATAAATGACACACTTGGATTGAAGAATTTTTTTGAAATAAATCGTGATAATTATAAATGGCCTCAACGAGTTTTAGTAAAAATTTATTCTTCAAAAAATGCAAATATTAATTCTAAAGTCTATAGAAAGTTAAAATATGGTATTCCTGATGATCTAAGCATATTAAAGTCTATAAATAATAAAACTACTTTAAACTTATCTATTGAGGAACTTTTGCTAAGTGAAGGAGATGATGATATTGTAGATAGTTTAGTTTTTTCTAAAAACTTAAAAGATTTTGAAAAAAAATCAATTCTATTTGTTGAAGAGTTTGATAAAGTCATTATAATACAAGATGTTATTAATGAGACACCTAAATTATTGTCTGAAATTAAAGGAATGGTTATTTCAGATTATCAATCATTTTTGGAAAAGAAATGGCTAGAAGAGCTAGAAAATAAATATCAAATTGTTATCAATGAAAACTTATTTACAAAAGTTAAAAACAAAGAGTATTCTTTAAAAGAAACTGATGTGAATCAAAAAAAAGTTAACCTTTTAGAAAATTTCAATTCATTATTTGCTAGAACTGTTAAGCAAATGGGATCTAGTGCTAACATTTTCTTTGGTTGGGATAATCAAATATATACAACAGAAATCAAATAAACATGTTTGATAGAGTTAATTATGTTGTATTATTAATCCTTATACTTTCATCATGTGATAATAGACAAGAAAACCGTTTGTGTATAGCCAAAGTTTATGATGAGTGTTTATATTTAGATCAAATACCTTCTCCTCCATCTTTTCAAGATAGTGTGTTATTTGTGAAAAATTTTGCTAATAATTGGGCTACTCAAAAGTTGTTGCTCAAAAAAGCAGAGTTTAATTTTAAAAGTCACCCACATTATATTGATAGTTTATTAAACGTATATAGACAATCACTATTGATACATTATTATAAAGAAGCTATAATCCAAGAGAACTTAGATACTATTATATCAGATTCACTTATAATAGACTATTTTGAAAAATATAAAGAAAACTTTCGTCTAAAAGAAGATATTATTAAAGTTCAATACATTAAAATACGTAATATTGCTCCGAATATTAATTTTTTAACAAGCAATTTTAGTCAAATAAATGAGCAAAATATTGATACTATCCAGGAATATTGTTTACAATATGCTGAGCAATTTTATTTTGACTCTAATAACTGGATTAGCTGGACGGATTTTTCTAAACAACTTCCCATTGAGGGAAATTATATTTTTAATCAAACCAGAACATTATTGAAAAAAAAATCTAATTTTGAATTAAATGATTCATTATTTACATATTTGGTTAATGTTCAAAATTTTTGTCCAAAAGGAACTTCATCACCATTAGAATATGTATCTTCAATTATTAAAAATATTTTAATTAATAAAAGAAAAAAGGAATTAATTAATAATATTGAATATGAGCTTGTTGAAGAGGCAATTATTAACAATAACTTTGAATTAAATGAGTAAGAATTATATTTTTTTTATATGTTACTTTATCATCTTCTTTGTAAAAACGCAAGAAAAGAATGTTGTAGATGGGATTTTTGCTACTGTTGGAGAACATGTTATATTACACAGTGATATTGATAATCAATTGTTTCAATATAAAAGTCAAAATATTACTTTGGAAAATGAAAATCAGTTAAAAGAAAACATTATTAAGGATCTTTTCTTTGAAAAAGTTTTATTACACTTTGCTTTAGTCGATAGTATTGAAGTTGATCAGTCAGAAATTGATAATACCATAAATCAAAGATTATTCTTTTTTGAAGAACAATTAGGTTCATTAGAAAAAATTGAGACATATTTCAATAAGTCAATCAATCAGTTAAAAGAAGAGATGCAACCTCTTGTTAAAAATCAATTATTGACTCAAAAAATGAAATACGAGATTACAAAAAACATTAATATTTCACCCAAGGACATTAAAAATATTTACAAGAATTTAGATAGCTTACCTTTTATAGAAACTCAATTTCAAATTGGTCATATTTTAAAAGTTCCTGATGCATCGAAAAAGTCTATTGAAGAAGTTTTAACAAAATTAGAAGATCTAAGATTACGTATTGTAGAAAAAGGTGCAGATTTTTCTACGATGGCTATACTCTATTCCGAAGACCCTGGTTCATCCAGAAATGGTGGTGCATATTTCGGAGTTAAAAAAGGTGACTTTGTTAAAGAATTTGAGTCTGTAGCTTTTTCTTTAAAAATAAATGAAATTTCAGATATTTTTAAAACAGAATACGGTTATCATGTTGCACAATTAATTGATAGGAGAGGTAATGAGGTAGATATTCGTCATATTTTAATGACGCCCAAAATATCTAACTATGAAATGCTTTCATCAAAAGGTTTTTTAGACTCTTTAAGACAAGAAATTATTCTTGAGACCAATACTTTTTCCGAATATGCCGCTAAATTTTCTGATGATAATGAAACAAAATTTAATGGAGGTTTATTAATTAATCCTAATACAAATAGTTCTCTTTTTTCAAAAAGTGATATTGATAATACATTATTTAATAATATAAATTCTTTAGATATTGGAGAGATGTCTGATCCAATTTATATTAAATTATTAAATGGTCAAGAAGCATACAGAATAGTTAAATTAGTTGATAAAATTGATGGACATATAGCTAATATTGAAGATGATTATGCGTTTCTTCAACAATTTTGTTATCAGATTAAACAGGAGGAGGTTTTAATGAATTGGTACTCTGAACATATAAATAAAATATACATTCATTGTAATGATGATATGAAAAAATTTAAATTTTATAATGATTTATTAAATGACTAAAAATGAAGAATTACAATTAGTTAAACTGCTAATTGATAAATATGATTTAACTAAACAAGAAATTGCCAAGGTTATTATTGGTCAAGAAGAAGTTATTAAACAAATTCTTAGTACTATTTTTGTTGGTGGTCATGCTTTGTTAGTGGGAGTTCCTGGTTTAGGAAAAACACTATTGGTAAATACAATCGCAAAAATTTTAGGACTTGATTTTAATCGTGTTCAGTTTACTCCAGATTTAATGCCATCGGACATATTGGGTAATGATATCTTAAATGAAGATAGAAAATTTCAATTTATACAGGGACCTGTTTTTTGTAATATATTATTAGCTGATGAAATAAACCGTACTCCACCTAAAACTCAGTCTGCATTACTTCAAGCTATGGAAGAGAAATCTGTTACTATAGGTGGTAAGACTCATTTTCTATCAAATCCATTTTTTGTTTTAGCTACTCAAAATCCAATTGAACAAGAAGGTACTTATCCGCTACCTGAAGCACAGTTAGATAGATTTATGTATAGTATTTCACTTGATTATCCTTCAATTGAGGAAGAATTTGCAATTGTCAAAAAGACTACTTTGTCTAAGACAAGTGATGTGCAACAAGTTTTTACTTCTCAAGATATTTTAAAATTTCAGCAACTTATTATCGATATTCCAGTTAATGATAATGTAATTAATTATGCTGTTCAATTAGTCCATAAAACTCGTCCCAATTTATCAAAATCATCTTCTTATGTCAATAAGTACATTAAATTTGGTGCAGGTCCAAGAGCTTCTCAATATTTAATTAGAGGGGCAAAAGTAAATGCTATTTTGTCAGGAAAGTTCACTCCAGATATTGAAGATGTTCAAAGCATTTCATCTTTTGTATTAGGTCATCGAATTGTTAGAAGTTATAAGGCACATGCGGAGGATGTTTCTGTGAGTCAAATTATTAAAAATTTATATTAATTTATTAATTTTTTAATAAATTTTGCTGCTTCCATTCTTGGATTAGTGATTGAGTTCTTATTGTAATTTTTTATTAGTTTATTATAATTATCATTTTTATTTAATAATTCTATATACTCTGAAACTATATACTTTTTGAACCAAAAAATATTTTGTTTTTTTCTCTTTTTTTCAATATTACCATTATTAAAATTTTGAGAAAATTCTTTATAAATATGTTCCCATATTTTATTGATGTTTGTTTTATTCAATGCTGAACAAGTGAATACTGTTTGTTTTTTATTATTATAATTATTTAAATGAGATTGTAAAATTGTTTTAGTTTGATTTGCTTTTTTTTGATTAATGTCAGATTTGTTTATGATAATAAAATCAGTTAATTCAAATGCTCCTTTTTTTATATATTGTAATTCGTCGCCATTTTCAGATAAAGTGAGATAAACATAGAAGTCTGTCATTGATTATACTAAGAATTCTGATTGTCCAACTCCCACAGTTTCTATAATAATTACATTGTATCCAGCAGCCTCACATAAAGTAATTAAGTCTTTAGTATTATATGTTACACCACCTAAATGTCCTTCACTGGGAGAAGGACGAATAAAAGCGTTTGTAGAATTACTAAGCTGTTGCATTCTTGTTTTATCTCCTAGAATGCTCCCATTAGATATGTGACTACTTGGATCAATTGCAAGTACAGCAACTTTATTTCCGTCATTAATAATTTTTTGGCCCAATGCTTCAATAAATGTACTTTTTCCTACTCCTGGTGTACCCGTAATGCCTATTCGAAGAGATTTATGTTTTTGCTTTAAACAATGGTTTATTAGTTTTACGCTCTTTTCTTTATCTTTTGTTAAGCTGCTTTCAATTAAAGTTATAGATTTTGATAATATGCTCCTGTCGTTTTTTTGGAGTCCTTTTATATAATCTATTAAATTCATAGTTATAATTGTTTTAGAATTTCAATAGCTGCATCAACCACAACTGTTCCTGGTCCAAATATTTTTTTCACACCTTTTTCCCTAAGAAAATTATAATCTTTTTTTGGAATTATTCCACCAATAATGACTACAATATCTTGTCTCATATTTTGTTTTAAAAGCTGAATTAGTTCAGGAATCAAACTATTGTGTCCGCCGGCTAACGATGATATGCCTATAATATGTACGTCATTTTCTATGGCTTGTTTTGCAATTTCTTTAGGTGTCTGAAAAAGTGGAGCTATATCTACATCAAAACCAATATCTGCAAAGCTAGTTGCTATTACTTTAATCCCTCTGTCATGTCCATCTTGTCCAAGTTTTGCAGCTAATATTCTAGGTCTTCGACCATTATTTTTTTTAAATTTTTTAGTTAATTTTTGAGCTTCAATAAATTTAATTTCATTTTTTTGTTCCATAGAGTATATTCCAGAATTTAATGATGTTTTTGCTATATATCTTGAAAATGATTTTTCACATGCATCTGAAATCTCACCTAAAGTGGCTCCTGACTGTGCACAAGCAATAGCTAATTGCATCAAGTTAGTTTTTTTTGTTATACAAGCTTTAGTAAGCTTTTGTAAGTTACTTGTTACTAATTGATCATCTCTTTGTTTTTTTAACTTCTGGATCTTTTCTATTTGAACTTTTTGAACTTTCTTATTATCAACCTCTAGTACATCAATTTCTTTTTGGGCTTTATTTATGTAGCAATTTAAACCAACTATTAAATTGTCTTTTTTATCAATTAATGACTGTCTTCTAATAGCTGATTCTTCTATTTTTAATTTGGGCATACCTTGTTCAATGGCTTTAAGCATTCCCCCTGCTTTCTCAATTTCTTTTATATGTTCTTGAGCTTTTTTCTTAATATCATGTGTAAGTTTTTCTAAATAATATGAGCCGCCAAATGAATCAATTAATTTGCATAAATCAGTTTCATTTTGTAAAAATAATTGTGTGTCTCTAGCAATTTTAGCAGAATAATTTGTGGGTAAGCTAATTGCTTCGTCTAATGCATTTGTATGAAGTGATTGTGTGCCACCCAAGATAGCAGCTAGTGCTTCTATTGTTGTTCTTGTAATATTATTTTCTGGTTCTTGTGCTGTTAAGCTCCATCCAGATGTTTGACAATGACATCTTAACATCATTGATTTTTCATTTTTAGGTTTAAAATCTTTCATTAAATCTGCCCAAATTATTCTTGCTGCTCTCATTTTTGCTATTTCAGTAAAAAAATTCATTCCTATTCCCCAAAAAAATGATAATCTAGGTGCAAAATCATCTATGTCTAATCCTGCTGATATTCCAGTTCGGACATATTCTAATCCGTCTGATAAAGTATATGCAACTTCAATATCAGCACTTGCTCCGGCTTCAAGCATGTGATAACCACTCACACTAATGCAATTAAATTTCGGCATATTTTTAGCCATATATTTAAAAATATCACTTACAATATACATAGATTCACTAGGAGGATAAATGTAAGTGTTTCTGACCATAAACTCTTTCAATATATCATTTTGAATTGTGCCTCTAACTTTGGATAGTTGAATATCTTTATTTTTACACATTACAATAAAAAAGGCCATTACAGGTAAGATAGCTCCATTCATTGTCATAGACACAGATGTTTTGTTTAAATCAATTCCTTCAAATAGTTCTTCCATATCTTGGATGCTATCTACAGCAACACCTGCTTTACCTACATCTCCAAATACCCTATCATGATCTGAATCATATCCTCTATGAGTTGGTAAGTCAAAAGCGACAGATAGACCACTTTGTCCAGCTGAAAGATTTTTTTTATAAAAATCATTAGATTCTTTTGCGGTTGAAAAACCTGCATATTGACGAATAGTCCATTTTTTTTCAGAATACATTGTTGAATATGGTCCCCTTAAATAAGGGGGGGTACCAACACCAAAAGATGTATGAGTCAAATTTTTAGTATCATCATTTGAGTATTTTGATTTTAATCTTATTTGTTCTGAACATTGCCATTTTGTGAATTTTATGTTGTGAGATGTCTTTACCTTTTCATTAATTAAATCATTTGTGATTTTCTCAATTATATAACTCCCATTGAGTGGATCATTGACTTTGTGTAAATAAGATTCATTTTTTAATATAAGTTGTTGTTGTATGATTAGTCGAGTGTTTTCAGTTTTGTTATCGGGAATAAAAACTGATGAAATTCCAGCTAAAATTGAGGATATTGATTTTACACAGGATTCTATAAGTGGATTATATTGTTTTTCTGTTGATCTAATTAAAGTTTCAATGTATGGAGTAAAATGGAATTTGTTTTCAAATCTAATTCTAAATGCTCTTATTCTTGTGATATCTTCAAAAATTGATTTTGTGGCGTTTAGTTTAAAGACTATGTGTTTCTTTTTAACAAAAGAATGTTTCTCTTCATTTAATAAAATAGATTCTTCTAGAAACTTAAATTCAGGTAAAATTTCTGAGTATTTTCTGTATTCAGATTCTGAAATATTTTTATTATAAAATATGCCTTTTAATGTTCTGCAATCAATCTGTTTATTAATTGCAAATTGATTAATCTGAAATACTAGATTATCAAGGTTTTTAAAATTTTTAAAATTTATTTCTATTATTTCTACATGAATTCCTCTAAGGATTTTTTTTAATTCGTGATTCTTGAAATCACTAAATGTTATAGAGTTAATACCTAGGTTTAAATATTCAAGTGCTTTTTTATTTGCTTCTTCTTCATTTTTAATTTTAATTTCAACATTTATTTTCCATACATTGTCGGCTGTATTATATAAAAATGTTGAATTGGGAATTTTTTCATCTTTAAAGTATATCGGATCATATTTTTTTTTGTGAAAAATATGTGATATTTTTTTACCACGTGTTGCATTTTGCCAATCCTTTTTTGTTTGACTCGTGAAAAAATTAGGTGAGTGAAAAAGTTTATTTTTATTCATTTTCAATTAATAATAAAAATCTCTTCATTTTTTTTAGATAAAAATATTTCTTCTCTAAGATATTTTTCTAGTTCTGGTGTTAGCGAGTCGGAAGAAAGAATTTTAATTAAATTTTGGTCTTTTTTAATTTCATTTTGATAAAAATGCACATCATTTTCAAGTTTTTTTATTTCTTTATTTTTTTGATATTTAACTAAGAGTGAACTAGTATCAAAAAATGTCATCCAAATTGTAAAGATGATAGCAGATAATAAGTATCTATTTTTAAGCCAATTAGGAATTTTTTTCATTGTTATTTTTTATTGTCCAAGAAACGGATACCTGTAATTTCTTTCAGGTGTAAAGTTTTCCTTTATAGTACGTGGCGAAACCCATCTTAATAAGTTTAGATAAGATCCAGCTTTATCGTTTGTTCCAGATGATCTAGAACCACCAAATGGTTGTTGTGATACAACTGCTCCAGTTGGTTTATCATTAATGTAGAAGTTGCCAGCAGCATTTCTAAGTTGATAAAGAGTTTTTCTAATTATAGATCTATTTTTTGAAAAAATTGCCCCAGTAAGAGCATATTCAGATGTTGTATCTATTTTTCTTAAAGTTTTTTCAAATTCTTTATCTTCATATATGTAGATTGTTAAAATTGGGCCAAATAATTCTTCACTCATGGTAAAGTAATTATGTTTTTTAGTTAGTACTATTGTTGGTTCAATGAAGTATCCTTTAGATCCGTCAAAATTTCCTCCATAAATAATTTTCGCAATAGATTTATCTTTTTTAATTTTTTTAATTGTATTTGTAAGTTTTGTAAATGATTCTTTGTGTATAACTGCATTCATAAAATTTGAACAATCATAAGGTGAGCCAATTTTTATTGTTTTTAATTCTTTAATCAATTCTTTCTGTATGCTATCCCATTTACTTTTTGGCAAATAAGCTCTAGATGCAGCTGAACATTTTTGCCCTTGATACTCAAATGCCCCTCTAATTAACGCAGTGGTGACTTCTTTTATATTTGCTGAGTTATGAGCTAAAATAAAATCTTTACCCCCTGTTTCACCAACAATCCTAGGGAAATTTTTATAATTATAAATATTACTACCAATTGTTTTCCAAATACTTTTGAAAACTTGTGTTGATCCAGTAAAATGTAGGCCTGCAAAATCATGGTGATTGAAAATGATTTTACTTGTCATTTTTGGTTCTGTATAAATTACATTAATTACTCCATCAGGGAGTCCTGCCTCTTTGAGTAAATCAATAATTATTTTGGTAGAATAAATTTGGTGATCTGAAGGTTTCCAAACTATCGTATTACCCATTATTGCTGGCGCTATACAAAGGTTAGCAGCAATTGAAGTGAAATTGAATGGGGTGATCGCATAAATGAACCCTTCTAATGGTCGATATTCCATTCTATTCCAAATACCTCTTGATGAATTCGGCTGATTTTTATATATATCAGTTAAATACTGAACATTAAATCTTAAAAAATCGATAAATTCACAAGCTGCATCAATTTCAGCTTGAAAAACATTTTTAGATTGACCAATCATTGTAGCTGCATTCATTTTTTGTCTATATGGTCCAGCTAATAATTCAGCGGCTTTTAAAAAAATTGATGCTCTTTCTTCCCATGGCGTTTTTTCCCAATCAATTTTAGCTTTTAATGCTGCGTTAATTGCGCTTTCTACATGTGTTTTGTCTCCACAATAATATTTACCAATAATATGTTTGTGATCATGAGGTGGAGTTATGTTTTTTGTTTTTTTTGTTTTAATATTCTTGCCACCAATGTACATTGGAATATCAATACTTTTATTATAATATTTTTTGTATTGGTCTAAAACTAATTTTCTTTCAGGTGAATTTGGCGCGTATGATTTAACTGTTTCGCAATTCGGCAAAGGGACGCTAGATATATTATTTTTCATTTTGGAATTAAATTATATTCTTAAAATTAAGAATAAATAAATTAGTTTAGAGAATTTGAATTATTTTTTGCAATTCCAACTAGTCTATCATAGCTAGAACCCAAAATTCTTACATATACATAAGCTGAGTATTGATTTCTTGTTTCTTTAAAGTTGTTTTCAATAGAAGAAACTATATTATTTTGATTTGTAACATATTTATAATTATAATATCCTTGTTTTAAAAATAAATAACCATAATATTCATTGTGTTTTAGGTCAAAATTCATTTTTGCCAATGGAATAGTATCCCAATTAGTTAATTCCCCATATATGTATATATCTTTTTTAATTAATTTATCAGTTTTTAATCTAAACTTTACTAAAGAATAATCTGCTTCAAGATCTTTATTTTTCATTTCGGAAATAGAGGTTGTAAATTTGCCATTTAAATCATATTTAAATTTATAATCTTCATATTTTAATATTAAATCTTTATATAAATCTACTAAATGTATTTTAGATCCTTGAATATATCTTGTTTCAATAGAGTTGATATTTTTACCAAAGTATCTTAAGCTTTTTATGTCAAAATCTCTGAATTCGTCTCCGCCATTGAAAGTCATTAATGCCGGATTATCATATTCAATTTTGGTATCACTTATAAAGCTTGGCATAATATTTTTTAGTAAATTATTCCAATTATCATTTTTTTGAATATTTATAATTATTTCTCTAGCTGGATCATTAATATTTAGACTTCTGTAATCAGAAATAATTAATTTAATTTGTTGCTTTGTCTCTCTGTTTTGTGGAAGAATAGCGGGCTTAACATCCATTTCAATATTAACTATGTTTTCATGTACTAAAAATCTTTTAGTGATGACAGGAATATTTTTTTCAACATCATATACTAAAACAATATAATTTCCAGATTTTTTAAATTTGACTGTCTCATTGGGAAAAATAAATTCATAATGAATGTAATTTGTCAATGTGTTAAATGAGTAGTTATAATTTTCAATAAAGTTTTCTGAAAACCCCTCAAGATACTCTAATTGATTTAAATCTGAATATTCCCAATTTGCATTGCAATGGATAAATGTATACGCGAATGGTGAATATTCATCTGCTAAGATATCAAAGGATAATTTTAGTGTTTCAGTTGAGTTTAAATTAATTATAGGATCTAATAAAGAATTTGTAGTATTTTCAATTTTTACTGTTTGAGGGTAATTATAGTAATTCTCATGAATTGATAATTTGTAATTATAGTCTTTTAAATAGATATTTTCATAATAATTAAAAGATTGAGCAAATGTATAAAGAGTAGTCAGATGAAATAAATAAAAAAAAACAATTTTTTTCATTAAATAAAGTTTAAATTAATGTTTAATTTAAAATTTATTTTTAACATTTTATTAGGAAAATAGTAAATACACAATTTAGATCTATTCTAAATTAGGCACCTTGACTAAATTTATTAATAATCAAAATGAAGTGTATAAAAAAAGTTTTTATTTTTGACATTCAAATTAAAAAATTTAAACTAAACCTAATTCTCCAAATTAAATGGATGTAAGAATTTACAAAGGGGCTAATATAAAAATTAAAGGTGTTGCTGATAGAGTCTACGCTAATATTTCTAAATCTAGTTATTATGCTGTAAAACCTACTGATTTTCATTTGCTTATTCCAAAAATGGTAGTAAAAGTTGGAGATTATGTTAAAGCTGGAGAAATACTTTTTTTTGATAAAAATAATGATCAAATTAAGTTCACGAGCCCTGTAAGTGGAGTAGTGTCAGACATTGTTAGAGGTCCGAAGAGAAAAATTCTCAAAGTTCTTGTTAAATCCGATGATGAAATTGTTTATAAGCAATTTGAAAAAAAATCTATTACTGACATCGATCGTAGTATTATTGTTAAAGACATGCTTAATGGAGGTTTATGGCCATTAATAAGGCAACGACCATTTGCCACTATTGCGAATCCTAGTGACAAGCCTAAATCTATTTTTATCTCAGCCTTTGATTCTTCTCCATTAGCTCCCGATAATGATTTTATTTTTCACGGAGATAAAGAATTGTTTCAAATGGGTCTTGATATTGTATCGAAATTATCAGAGGGTACAACTCATTTGAATCTAGATGGCAATTCAAATTCTGCCCAATCTTTTAGAAATGCAAGTGGTGTACAAATAAATAATATATATGGACCACATCCATCTGGTAATGTTGGTGTTCAAATTCATCATATTGACCCAATAAATAAAGGAGATATAGTTTGGTATCTATCTCCTCAAGATATTGTAATGATTGCTAGATTTTTTAGGGACGGAAAATACGATGCTTCTAAAATAATTGCTTTAACAGGATCTAAAGTGAAAAAGCCAAGGTATTACAGAATAGTTCAAGGTATGTCAATTAAATCTATTGTAGATAATAATTTATATGAGGGTGATAAACGTTTTATTAGCGGTAATGTTTTAACTGGCACTAAAATAAACGAGGATGGTTATATTAGTTATTATGATTTTCAAATAACTGTTATTCCAGAGGGCAATTATAGTGAGTTTTTTGGATGGTTACTTCCTGGACTTAATAAATTTAGTTTATCTCGAACTTTCTTTTCCTGGTTAAGTCGTAAAAAAGAATATGATTTAGATTCAAATACTCATGGCGAAGAACGTGCATATGTTGTTACTGGTCAGTATGAGTCCTATTTTCCTATTGATGTTTTCCCAGTTCAGTTAGTTAAAGCAGTCTTAATTGAAGATATTGAATTAATGGAAAAATTAGGTATCTATGAAGTAGATACAGAAGATTTTGCATTATGTGAATACTCTTGTACATCCAAAGTACCAGTACAATCAATAATTAGAAAAGGTCTTGATTTAATCAAAAAAGAATGTAGCTAATGAAAATAATGCAAAACATCTTAAATAGTATTAAGCCTCATTTTGAGGAAGGTGGCAAATTACATACACTCTATCCTGCTTATGATGCATTTGAAACCTTTTTGTTTGTGCCAAATCATACAACTCAATCAGGCACTCATATTAAAGATTCTGTAGATCTAAAAAGAACTATGGTAATTGTAATTATTGCTTTACTACCTTGTTTGTTTTTTGGTATGTGGAATACTGGATATCAATATCATAGTCAGTTAACATCTGACATGGAAGGTTACCAAAGTATTTATAGTATTTTTGATCATTTTCTATTTGGTTTTTGGAAAGTCTTACCATTAATAATAGTTTCTTATGTGGTTGGTTTAAGTGTAGAATTTGCTTTTGCAGTTCAGAGGAAACATCAAGTAAATGAAGGTTACTTAGTAACAGGTATGCTAATCCCTCTAACAATGCCTGTGGATGTTCCCTTGTGGATGCTCGCGTTGTCTGTAATATTTGCAGTAGTAATTGGTAAAGAAGTGTTTGGAGGCACAGGTATGAATATCCTGAATCCTGCTCTTACAGCCAGAGCTTTTATTTTCTTTGCATATCCTACAAAAATGTCTGGTGATAAAGTTTGGGTACATGGTGCAGACAAAATTGATGCTATTACTGGAGAGACTGCACTTGGTCAGTTAGCAACATTAACAAATGTAGATCCATCAAATTCAGAAATAATAAATAATTATAGCCTTTTCTCTTCAGACGGAATATATAGTTTGTATAATTCTTTTATAGGAACTATACCAGGATCAATTGGAGAAACATCTGTTATAGCAATTTTAATTGGTGCTTTTATTCTTGTTTTTACGGGTGTTGGATCGTTCAGAATTATGGTTTCAATGTTTTTTGGTGGGTTATCTATGGCATATATATTTAATATTGTAGGTCTTGAGAATAATTTATTTATGTCTTTGCCTGCTATTCATCAATTATTTATTGGGAGTTTCTTATTTGGTATGGTATTTATGGCAACAGATCCAGTTTCTGCTGCTCAAACTAATACGGGTAAAATTATATATGGATTTTTGTGTGGGGTTTTATCAATTTTAATAAGGGTCTTTAATCCTGCATATCCAGAAGGAGTGATGGTTGCAATATTATTTATGAATGTTATGGCTCCTTTAATTGACCATTACGTAGTTGAAGCTAATATCAAAAAAAGACTAAAAAGAATTAAAATAAATGAATAAAGAGAGCAATTTATATACATTCACTTTTGCTATAGTTATGGTATTAATAGTTGGTACTATTTTAGCAGTTACATCGGAAACTTTACAGCCTCGAAAAAAACAAAATCAAGCTGATAAAAAAATGATTGATATTTTAAGTGCAATAGGTATTACATCTAGTAGATCTAATGCAAAAAATCAATATGAAAAATATATTGTTGAAGAAACTATAATCAATAATAAGGGTGAACAAATTGAAGGCTCTGCATTTCAAATAGATGTATTATTTCAATATAGAGATAAAACTTTATCTCCAGATGATTTCATGTATCCTTTTTACACAGCAAATAAAAATAATAAAACCTATTATATTATTCCAATGGCAGGAACTGGACTTTGGGGACCTATTTGGGGCTTTGTTGCTCTTGAAGATGACTACCTAACAGTTTATGGTGCAGCCTTTGATCATCGCGCTGAAACGCCTGGATTGGGTGCTGAAATAAATACCGGTATTTTTGAAGACCCATTTAAAGGTAAGAAAATAAAAAATACATTAAATCAATTTGTATCTATTGAAGTTAAAAAGGGTGGAGCAGAGTTAGGTAATATGCATCAAGTTGATGGTATAACTGGTGGTACTATAACAAGTGATGGTGTTTCTGATATGCTTTATAATACATTACAAATTTATGACAGTTATTTTTCAAAACTTAATGTGTATCAAGATACTATAAATGAATTAACAAGTAATAATTCGATTTAAACTATTATGAAATCTTTTTTTAATAAACAACATCAAAAATTAATTGCGGACCCAATGGGAGATCAAAATCCAATTACAATTCAGGTACTTGGTATATGTTCAGCTCTTGCAATTACAACACAATTAGAAAATGCACTTGTTATGACTCTTGCTGTTATTTTTGTGATGACATCAGCAAGTTCTATTATTTCTATACTTAGAAATCATATCCCTAATAGAATTCGGATTATTGTTCAATTACTTGTTGTAGCTTCTTTAGTTGCATTAGTTGATCAAATTTTAAAAGCTTTTTTACCTGACGCATCTGAGCAATTATCAGTTTTTATTGGTTTAATTATTACAAATTGTATTATTATGGGAAGACTTGAGGCTTTTGCCATGGGTAATAAACTTTGGGAGTCGTTCTTAGATGCATTAGGCAATGCCTTTGGTTATGGTTGGATCTTAGTTGCTGTTGCATTTGTAAGAGAATTATTTGGATCTGGTAAGTTGTTGGGTTACGAAATTCCTGGCTTTAGTTATTTATATGAAATGGGATATATGAACAATAACCTAATGATACTTCCTCCAATGGCATTAATAGTAGTCGGTCTTATTATTTGGATTCAAAGATCAAGAAATCATGAATTAATTGAAGAAAATTGATATGGATTTAGTAAATATTTTTATAAAAGGTGTATTTATTGACAATATGATATTTGCATATTTTCTAGGAATGTGTTCTTATCTAGCTGTGTCTAAAACTGTTACTACTGCAAATGGACTTGGTTTGGCTGTTATTTTTGTTTTAGGTATTACTGTCCCTGTAAATTATATTTTAGAAAATCAAGTGTTAAAAGCGGGTGCTCTTCAATGGTTAGGTGAAGACTTTGTTAATGTTGACTTAAATGTATTAAGCCTTATAATGTTTATAGCTGTTGTATCTGCTATGGTACAGTTAGTTGAAATGATTATAGAAAAATTTTCCCCTGCTTTATATAGTTCATTAGGAATCTTCCTTCCCTTAATTGCTGTAAATTGCGCAATATTGGGTGGAGCTTTGTTTATGCAAGAAAGACAATATTCTACTATAATTGAAGCTACTTCATTTGCTTTAGGTTCAGGCGTTGGTTGGTATTTAGCTATTGTAGCTATAGCAGCCATTCGTGAAAAAATAAGATATTCTAATGTGCCTGCTCCGCTGAGAGGACTTGGTATTACATATATTATTACTGGTTTAATGGGTATCGCATTCATGTGCTTTATGGGAATAAAAATTTAATTATGATATATACTGTTTTTGCTGCTGTTATTTTTTTTCTAATTGTAATTCTATCATTAGTTAGTATTTTGCTTTTTGCTAAGTCAAAATTATTACCATCAGGTCAAGTAACATTAACAATTAACGGTAAAGAAAATATTAAAATCAACCCTGGAGGGACTATTTTAGGGACTTTAGGGGATAATAAGATTTTTTTGCCATCTGCATGTGGTGGTGGTGGTACTTGTGCTATGTGTAAATGTCAAGTGAATTCAGGAGGAGGAGAAATCTTACCGACCGAAAAGCCTTATTTTACCAGGAAAGAAATACAAGAAAACTGGCGTCTTGGATGTCAAGTAAAAGTTAAAAATGATATGGATATCAATATTCCAGAAGAAATTTTTGGCATTAAAAAGTGGGAGTGTGAAGTAGTATCTAATTATAGTGTTGCATCTTTTATTAAAGAATTTATAGTTAAGCTTCCAGAAGGAGAAAATCTTGATTTCAAAGCAGGTGGATATATACAAATTGATGTCCCAGAAATAGAAGTTCCTTATAAAAATATTGATATTTCACCTAATCCAAATGACCCCTCTGGACCAGATAAATTCAAAGGAGAATGGGATAAATTTAATTTATGGGATTTACATATGAAGAATGATGAACCTATATTTAGAGCTTATTCCATGGCAAATCACCCTGCTGAAGGTAATATTGTGATGCTTAATATAAGAATAGCTACTCCACCTTGGGATAGATCTATTAATAATTGGATGAATGTAAATCCTGGTGTTTGTTCCTCATATGTGTATTCATTAAAAGCAGGTGATAAAGTTACAGTTTCAGGACCTTATGGTGAGTTTTTTATTAAAGATACAGAAAATGAAATGGTTTATATTGGTGGAGGTGCTGGTATGGCTCCAATGCGTTCACATTTGTTTCATCTTTTTCATACTATGAAAACAAAACGTAAAGTAACTTTTTTTTACGGAGGACGTTCAAAGAGAGAATTATTTTATTTAGATGACTTTAGAGCTATTGAAAGGGATTTTCCTAACTTTAAATTTCATGTTGCACTATCTGAGCCATTACCAGAGGATAATTGGAATGAAAAGAAATCTCTTGATGATGAAGGTGATGGTTTTGTTGGTTTTATTCATCAAGTTGTAATAGATCATCATTTTAAATTACATGATGCCCCTGAAGATATTGAAGTTTATTTTTGTGGACCACCTTTAATGAATCAAGCCATTTTAAAGATGTGTGATGATTGGGGTATCCCAGATGAAAATGTTGATTTTGATGACTTTGGCGAGTAAATCAATTCTTCTTTTTTTTTTAATCTTATATTTTTCTTGCCAAGGAAATTACAAGACATTTCTTATTTCAGGATACACACAGGGTACAACTTATAATATTAAATATCATAGTATTAATCAAAAAATACCTAAAGAATCAATAGATAGTTTGTTGAAAATTATAGACATGTCTATGTCAACATATATACCTTTTTCAACAATTTCTAAATTAAATAGAAATGAAGATGTTATTTTAGATTCTTTAATTACTTATGTAATTTTAAAATCAATTGATATTTGTAATGAAACTAACGGGATGTTTGATATCACTGTTTCTCCTCTTGTCAATTATTGGGGATTTGGACCAAAAAAAAATAGATCTTTTAAAAATAATAATCAATTTTTCCATGAAATAGGATGTGATAAAATATCAATTCAAAATAAAACTTTGATTAAGTCTGATTCAGTCAAAATTGATTTAAATGGAATAGCTCAGGGTTTTAGTGTTGATTTTTTATCAAAGTATTTTAAGTCTAAATTTATAAATGATTTTATGATTGAAATTGGAGGCGAGATTACTTGCTCTGGAGATAACTTAGGAAAAGGCTGGAAAATAGGTATAGAATCTCCAACAGATAAAAATAGAGATCTTGTATATATTTTAAATTTACAAAATGTTTCACTAGCTACTTCTGGAAATTACAGAAATTATTATTATTCTGATTCTATGAAAATCAGTCATAATATGAACCCTAAAACGCTCAAACCATCTTCAAACTCTCTATTAAGTGCAACAATTATTTCTGATAATTGTACCTCGGCTGATGCATACGCAACAGCTTGTATGGCTCTTGGTTTTGAGGGATCTAAGGAACTTATGTCAACAAAAAATATTATTGGCTCTTTAGCTTATAAAAGCAGTGATGACACTGTGTATTACTTTTCTAATAAATTTTCTTCTTTTTTACACATGTCACCTGGATCGGCACCACAATAACTACATTTCTCACCATTTTTATTTAACAATGGATTATTACTAGCACATGTGCCAGAAAATTGCCCATCTTTTTTTATAAGAATTTTAATCGCAATTCCCATAAAACAAATAGAAATAATTAATATTGATAAAATAATTGTCGGATTCATAGAATTGAAACTTCTTCTTCAAGATTTATTTTAAATTCTTTATATACATTTTTTTTTATTTTGTTAGATAATTTTAAAATTTCTTTACCTGTTGCTTTTCCATAATTTACAATAACTAAAGCATGTTTTTTAGAAACTCCGCAATTTTTTTCTTGGTGTCCCCTCCATTTTAATTTTTCAATTAACCATCCTGCAGGGACTTTAATTCCAATCTTGTTTTCAAAAAAAGGAATTTCAGGATGATCATGTTGTAAATTAGTTAGTAATTCTTTGTTGATAGTTGGATTCTTAAAAAAACTGCCTGCATTACCAATTATTTTTGGATCTGGCAATTTTGCATTTCTGATTTCAATTATTTTACTTCTTATTAATTCACTAGTTAATTCTTTTTTTGTGAATTTTTTAAGCTTATTTTCTAGTCCATAGTAAGTAGTATTGACTATTTGTTTTTTAGATAGTTGAATAATTATTTTAGAAATTACATATTTTTCTTTTAATTCATTTTTAAAAATAGAATTTCTATAACCAAATTCACATTCACTTTTTTTAAAAACTCTTAATTTATTTGTTTTTAAATTGATTGCTCTTAGCTCCTTGAAAACATCTTTTAGTTCAACACCATATGCTCCAATGTTTTGAATAGGCGAGGCACCTACTGATCCTGGTATTAATGATAAATTTTCAATGCCATATAATTGTAATTTTGTGCTCCAGCTTACTAAATTATCCCAAATAACTCCTGCTCCAACTTCAATTATAACACTTTTGATATTCGATTTTAAAATTTTTATACCCTGTATTTGATTATGAATTACAAGACCTTTAATATCTTTTGTTAATAAAATATTACTACCTCCACCTATAATAGTTTTTTTAATTTTTTTAAATTGTTTTTGATTTAATAATTTTATCAAGTCAGTTTCTGTCTTTATATTTACATACTTGTTTGCTTTTACATTTATATTAAATGTATTGTGTTCAAGTAATGACTTTTGACTTATTATATTCATAATGCTAATATAATTTGTTTTTAGTTTACTTCTTTTAATATTCATAGTCAAAAAAATTGAAAAAAATTATAATTTCTGTCACAAATGATTTAATTACTGATCAGAGAGTTCATAAAGTTGCAACATCTCTTATAAATAAAGGATATTTTGTTTTGTTAATTGGTAAGCATGGTGATCAGATTAAATCAAGATCATACCGGACTCATAGGTTTAAAATGATTTTTAATAAAGGTTTTATGTTTTATCTTGAATATAACTACCGATTGTTTTCTTTTTTATTATTTAAAAAATTTGATATTCTTTTGTCAAATGATCTTGATACATTATTATCTAACTTCCTACTTTCTAGAATTAGAAACAAAAAATTAGTTTATGACAGTCATGAGTTGTTTACAGAAGTGCCAGAATTAATTAATCGACCATTTATTAAATTTACATGGTCAATCTTAGAAAGACTATGTTTACCTTATATTATTTATTCATATACTGTAAGTCAAAGCATATCAAATTATTATTTGCGTAAATATGGTCTTAAAATGTTAGTTGTCAAAAACTTCCCTATCTATAAAAAAACATCTAACTATTCAAAAGATAATAAAGTGAAAAAAATCATATACCAAGGAGCTGTAAATAAAGATAGAGGAATAGAATTAATGATTGAATCAATGCTTTATGTTGATGCTACCTTGATAATTGTAGGTGCTGGTGACATTATTAAACAAATGAAAAATAAGGTCAAAAATTTTTCTTTAGAAAATAAAGTGAAATTTTTAGGTAAACTTCCATATGAAGATTTATATGAAATTACTAAAACTTGTGATTTAGGTTTGTCATTTGAAGAAAATACTTGTTTAGCATATAGTTACTCATTGCCTAATAAAATTTTTGATTATATAAATGCAGAAATACCGGTTTTAATTAGTGATTTGCCTGAGTTTAAAAAAATAATTATTAAGAATAAAGTTGGGATGTGTCTAAAATCACGTGAACCTAAGGAAGTTGCTAAACAAATTGAACATATTTTGTCACTATCACAACAATATTGGATTGACGAAATAAGATTAGCAAAAAAAGAATTTTGCTGGCAAAATGAAGAAAAAAAACTACTGACTCTTTTTTAATTTCTTAATCTGCCTGATTAATAATCCTAGTTTGTAAAATTGAAACAAGCAAATTTTTGGATTAGTAGAATTTAAATTTTTTATAATTTTATTTTCAGTTAAATTATAAATAATTAATATAATCTTAGACAGATTTAACTTTTCAAATATTTTAAAATATTTAAGAATTTTTACCTTTTTATTAATCTGTATTTCATTTGCATAATTAGCTAAATTTGTGATAGCTTTTTCTGTGTCACTTAAATAAACTTCATTAGTTTTTATTCCAATATGAAATAGAGGATTGTTGATGTATTTAAATTCTAAATTAGAAAAAGTTGAAAACAATACATCTTCATATCCATAAGTTGTAATTTTATTATCAAATTGATTTTTTATAAATTGATTTTTATGAATTAAAAAATGATGTGATGAAAAATTATTTTTTTTCATTTTGGTTTCTACTAAATTTCCATATTTGTAATGGAGTTTCGTATTCTCATCAACGATATTTTTTTCATAAATTGTTGGTCCGTAAAACACAGTTTTTTTTGATTTTCTTTTACTTGCAGCATTAATATATTTTTTTAAAAAATCATTGCCTGCTATTTTGGAATCACAATCAATAAATAATAACCATTCGTATTTTGCATCAGCACCTAGTTGATTTCTTATAGATGATCGTCCAATATTTTTTTTAAAATTTAGATACTTTACATTTTTAAGATTTTCTATTAAATTATTTGAGTATGTATGACGAGAGGCGTCTTCATAACAGATAATTTCAAAATTGATTATTTTTTTTTCCTTCACACATAAGTTATGAAGTTGATTAATGAAATCAAAAACATCCCAATTGTAGCAAGGTATAAGAATTGATAGATGCATATTATTTTTGTAGAACTTGATTTTTGGAACAAATAATAGTTCTTTTTGGGTATTTGTCCATCAAATATTTGTCATGTGATGCCATTAATACAGTTTTTTCAGATGTAAGGTCTTGTAGGAGTTCTATGATTTCTTCAGATGTTTCTGGATCTAAGTTGCCAGTAGGTTCGTCAGCTAAAATTAATTGAGGTCTGTTAAGTAGTGCTCTTGCTATTACAATTCTTTGTTGTTCGCCGCCAGAAAGTTGATGAGGATATTTGTGGGCTTTCGTTGACATTTTGACTAATTCTAAAACTTCAGAAATTCGCTGATTTATTTTCTTTTCGTCTTTCCATGATGTTGCATGCATTACAAATAATAAGTTATCAAAGACAGATCGGTCATCTAAAAGTTGGAAATCTTGAAAAATGATTCCAATTTTTCTCCTTAAAAAAGGAATATCTTTCTCACTTAATTTTCTAAGATCATATCCAACTATACTACCATTTCCTGATTGTATTTTTAGATCACCGTAGAGAGTTTTAAGTAAGCTGCTTTTACCACTTCCTGTTTTACCTATTAAATAAACAAATTCACCGAGATTAATTTTGAATGAAACATTTTTAAGAATTAAATGTTTGCGTTGATATATATTTGTTTTTTCTAAATAAATTACATTGTTATTTATGTCCATTTACAGGATATTTAATTTAAATTATGATTACAAATTTAAATAATTAAATAAATTACATTGTTATTTAAATATTTTGTTAAAATTAAATTTAATTTTTTGTATTGAATATTTCTATATTAAACTTATGTTTGAATTAGTATGAATAGAATATTTTTAGTATTTGTCTTATTTTTTAATTTTTCTTTTTCTCAAGATTTAAATAGTTCTTTATACCAGGGTATGGATTACTTTTATAACAAAGACTATAATTTATCCAGATCTTACTTTCAATCTATAATTGATAATAATAGTCATTTGTTGGAAGAGGCTTATTACTATTATTATTTATCATCATTAAAATTATATCATTCTGACACAGAAAAAATTTATCAAGACTTTTTGACTAAATTTCCGCATAGCTCTAAAAGGCTTTGGGCAACTTTTTATATGAGTGAATTTCTTTTTGAGAAAAAAAAATTCAAAGAAGTTACTAGTCTTTTAATTGAGTCAAGTATTTATCAACTAGATCACCCATATAAGGATAAAGCTTTTTTTTATTTGGCTTACAGTGCTTTTGAAAATAATAAATTAGATTTGGCAAAGAGCAGTTTTTATGAATTGTTTAATTCAAAAAATACACTTTATAAAGAACTATCTGTATTTTATCATTCTATTATTTTATTACATGAAGGAGAGTTGTTAGATGCATTATCTGGATTCAAATCTTTACAAGGTTCACACAATGTCAAGAATGAAATACAATATTATATTTCAAAAATTTTATTTGATTTAGGTGATTATAGTCAGGTTGTTAATCATCTTGATTCTTCGTTGATAGATACTTTAAGCAATTATCAAGATATGCTATTAATATATGCAAAATCTTTATATAATTTAAAAAAATACGATCCTGCAATAGTATATTTTGAAGAATATAAAATCTTAGCCGATACATTATATAAATCTGATCTTTACCAAATTGGTTACTCTTACTATAAAAAAGGGTTATTTGGTTTTGCAATCAATCATCTAAATAAAATTACTTTAACAGAAAAAGATAGTATAACTCAATATGGTTTTTACTTTTTAGGTGATAGTTATAAACGAACAAATAATCACTTGGAAGCAATGAATGCATTTAGATCAGCTTCACTAATAGAGTCTGATTCTTTGATTCAACATGATGCTTTTTATCAATTCGTTAGATTATGTTATGAACATGATCACCCTTTATATAACCCTATTCACTATTTAAATGAATTCCTTGATCTATATCCAGATTCAAAATATAAAGATGAAATTTACACTTGTTTGGCAAATATACATCTTATTACTCACAATTATGATCATGCAATTAGTGTTCTTGAAAAGAGTGGTTTTAATGATAAATCTGTAAAAGAACAATATCAAAAGATATGTTTTTATAGAGCAGTTCAGTTATTTAATGATGGTTTTTATAAAGATGCAATTATTTATTTTGATAAATCAATTGATGTTGGAAATGTAAGTGATTTGATTAATAAATGTTTTTATTGGAAAGGTGAGGCATATTATAAAATGAATGAATATCTAAATGCTGTGCTATCATTTACTCAAATCTCACAATCTTCTCAATTATATAATCAAAGTTTATATTCACTTGGCTATTGTTATTTTGAGCTAAAAGATTATGTAAATGCAATTAATAGTTTTAAGTATTCAATTGTACAAAATCAAAATGCAGAAATTTCACATGATACCTATGCTAGAATAGGAGATTGTTATTTTTTATTAAAAAACTTTCAACTTGCCACGCAATTTTACTCTAAATCTTTAGATCAATCTGGTGAACAAAATGACTATTGTGCTTATAAAAAAAGTGTTTCATTTTCTTTGTTAAAAGACTATGATAATGCAATCCAGTCAATTAAATATATTTTTGAAAAATTTCCAAATTCGAATTTTGTTGATGAAGCTATGTTTGACTTAGGAAATATATATATACAAACTAGAAATTTAGATCTAGCTACTAATACGTTCCTAAGTATTATTAATAATTTTCCTCAAAGTCTTTACTTTAGCTACTCTAAATTAAAATTAGGCTTAGTATATCATTTGAAAGGAGAAGATGTTCTTGCAATTGATGTTCTTGAACAACTTATCTCTAATTCCCCAAGCAGTAATGTGTATGAACAAGCTTTATCAACTATTAAAAACATATATACTGAAATAGGAAAAGTTGACAAATTTTTAGAGTTAATTAAGAATATAGATCATGACTATACCAAATCTGAACTAGACTCTTCAACTTATTATTCGGCAGAGTTACAATATATGCAAGCAAATTATGATAATGCTATTGAATCTTTGCAATCATATTTACTCTATTATCCTGCTGGAATCTTTTCATTACAAGCAAATTATTATTTATTTAAATCATTTGAAAAAAATGGTAATCAGCAAGATGCAATCGAAGTGTTAAAACATATAGTAAATCAGGAAGAAAATCGATATACTGTAGAAAGTTTGGCAAGCTTAGCACAAATGAGTTTTGAATTGGAAAACTATATTTCTTCTGAAAGTTATTATAAAAAATTAATTGATTTGGCTTCCACTGTTAATTTAAAACAAGAAGCTATAATTGGTTTTGTTGAATCAAAATTTGCACTATATAAATATGCTGAAATAGTTAATTATATTGATAATTCATTCAATGAATCATTTTTTTCTGGAGAAAAGAAAGTCAGGATGAATTATTTATTTGCATATTCATTATATAAAACTGATCTAAATTTAAGATCAATTGAAAAGTTTAAATGGATATCAGAAAACAGTGGTGGAAAATTAAAGGCAGAATCATTATATTTTAGTGCTCTAATTCATTATAATTTGCAAAATTATAAAGATTCTCAAAAGTGTATTTTTGAACTTATTAATTTACTTCCAGGATATACTAACTGGGTGGATAAATCTTTATTGTTATTGTCTAAAAATTATATACAGGAAAAAGATATGTTCCAAGCACAGCATGTTTTAAACGAGTTGAAAAAAAAATCTAATAATTCATTAATTATGAATGAAATAGACTTATTATTAAATAATTATCCTGATTTGAAAATGGATTTGATAAATCAATGAATTGATGAATAAGTTCTTTTATACTTTAGTTTTAACAATACTACCAATACTTGTTTTTTCACAAGATGAAAAACTTCGTATTGAAGTTATTGATGTGTATAAGGATTACATTCCACTTGTTCCTAAAAGTACTAAAATAGGTTATCAGCCATTTTTTAATGATTCATTGTCAAAAAAAATTATTTCTAAGCACAATGTGTTAGATGAAAATGTAATTTTCAACGATCATATCGTAACAAAAATTAACCAAAAAAATAGGATTAATTTTTTGAGAAATTACTATAAAAAATTCTTTTACTTAGATTATGGTTCTTCTAAATTTCTAAAGGCAAAATTTCATTTATCCAATTCACCATCTGTAAGTCACAATAGTGGGGTATTTTTTGAGCATTTGAGTAAAGATTACGGTATACGTTCACCTTATTATATGGATTATGACGGAAAGTTAAATAGTATGCTTGGATTTTATAGCAATAGGTTTTTGACAAATAGTGTTTTAGAATCAGCTTTAAGTTTTCAAAAATATTCTGGTTTATATTGGGGAGGGTTAAGCTCTTTTCCAATTAGTTCAATAAATAATTATATTATTAATGAAATTGATTTGAAATTATCTTTTGCAAAAAAATCTAATGATTCATATTTTAAGTCATCAAAAGTCTATTTAAATAATTTGAATAATAATTACAGTAGAAATGATATTTCTCTTTATAGTTCATTTGAGTTTGAAATGAAAAAAGCATTAAGAACTTATTCTTTGATTTCAAATTTTTATTTTACTCGTTCCCATATGTCATTAGACCAAAATCTATATATAGAAGATTTTAATTTACTTAACCATACAGTAGCTTCTAATTTTTCTACAACTTTTGCTGAAAAATTAAATGATTTTGGATTTTCAAATAGCTTTTTAATTTCAGGAGAAAAAAAAATCAATTATAGTTTAGGATTTAATTTTAGTTACTTTCAAAATATCGATTTAAATGGTGATGAAAAAGATGTGAGTATGCAATATGTTTTTTTTCCTGATTTTAATTTTAGTAAACGCTTTAATAATAACCAAACTATTAAGTTTTTGCTTTATAAAAGACTGAATTATAATACTCTTAATCAACTATATTCTTTCGCTCCATATATTAGTTATTTTTATCGGAACTCATTATCAGAAGAAACAATTACAAGTTTTATTTTTGATAAAAAAATATCTAATTCAATGATGTTTAATCTTGATTTTAGTTATTTGCTAATTGAAGATCATATTATACCGATTTTGTTCAGGAGAAATAATAATCCTATGAACTCGGATTTAGAGACTCATTCAATTTTCATAAATCCACTTGAAGTCTATTTATTGGATTTTACAGGTTTAAAGATATCATCTACATTGAAATATGATACTGATATAATAGAAATTATCATTAATGGAAAATATAATGGAATCAAATCAAACAATTATGAGCAATTAAAATTATTTCCAACTCTTGATTTGAGTTCTAGTATTCAACTTAAAATTACAGATAATTCTCTAATAATTTCAAATTTCTTTTTTTGTACAAAAAAAGATTTTCTAAGAGTAAATGATTATGATTTAAATCATTTAACTGTTCCTGCACAAGTTAATTCAAATTTAACTCTTATTTATTTTCTAAATAATATCAAAATCTCATTAATATGGCAAAATATATTAAATCAAAAATTACACTTTTATGATGGTTATTTTAATGATGACGGAGTTAGGTTTAGTGTAGGATTATCCTGTAAATTTTAGTTAAAAAGAAATTGTTTTTTTTCTTTTAAAACAAGATAATTAATGCTATTAATTTATTATATTTAGTTAAGATAATTTTAATCTCAAATTATGGATCCAAATAGTCAAACCCCCCCCCAGTATTCTGCTGGAAGTATTCAAGTTTTAGAAGGTTTAGAAGCTGTTAGAAAAAGACCTGCAATGTATATCGGTGACATTGGACAAAAGGGCTTACATCACTTAGTTTATGAAGTTGTTGATAATTCAATTGACGAAGCTTTAGCAGGTCATTGCTCACATATTGATTGTTTTATTAATGAAAATAATTCAATTACAGTTTCAGATAATGGTAGGGGAATTCCAACAGGGATTCATGAAAAAGAAGGTAGATCAGCCCTTGAAGTTGTTATGACCGTGCTCCATGCTGGTGGTAAGTTTGATAAAGGTTCATATAAAGTTTCAGGTGGACTTCATGGTGTTGGTGTTTCATGTGTTAATGCATTGTCTTCTAATTTAAGAGTTGAAGTGCATAGAGATGGTAAAATATTTGAACAAGAATACAAAATTGGAGTGCCTAAGTATGATGTTAGGGAAATAGGATCTACGGATAAAACAGGAACTTTTGTCACTTTTCAACCAGATGCTTCAATTTTTGAAGATATAGTTTATCGCTATGATGTTTTAGTTGCACGTTTAAGGGAATTAGCTTATTTAAATAAAGGAGTACATCTTTCTATAACAGATAAAAGACGAAAAGATGAAAATGGTGAATTTGTTAAGGAATCGTTTTACTCTGAAAGAGGTTTGAAAGAATTTGTCGAGTTTCTTGATTCAACAAGAGATTCCATTTTAAGTGATGTTATCTACATAGATGGAGAAAAAGATGGTATTCCCGTTGAAGTGGCGATGGTATATAACACCTCATATACTGAAAATGTGTTTTCATATGTAAATAATATTAATACCCATGAAGGAGGAACTCATCTTTCAGGATTTAAAAGAGGACTCACTCGTACACTTAAAAAATACGCAGATGACTCCGGTTTACTTAAGAAAGTAAAATTTGAAATTTCAGGCGATGATTTTAGAGAAGGATTAACTGCTATTATTTCTGTAAAAGTAATGGAGCCTCAATTTGAAGGACAAACCAAGACAAAATTAGGAAATAAAGAAGTCACTACAGCAGTGTCTCAGTCTGTTAGTGATATGCTCACTTTTTATTTAGAAGAAAATCCAGAGCAAGCCAAAAAAATAGTTCAAAAAGTAATTTTAGCTGCAACAGCAAGAAATGCTGCTGCTAAAGCTAGAGAGTTAGTTCAAAGAAAAACAGTTATGTCTTCTACTGGGTTGCCAGGTAAATTATCAGACTGTTCTGAAACTAACCCTGAACTTTGTGAAATATTTTTAGTAGAGGGGGATTCAGCTGGTGGTACTGCAAAACAAGGTAGGGATCGTGCATTTCAAGCGATTTTACCATTAAGAGGTAAGATTTTAAATGTGGAAAAGGCTATGCCTTATAGGGTATTTGAAAATGAAGAAATTAAAAATATGTTTACTGCTTTAGGTGTTTCTGTTGGAACAGAGGACGATGATAGAGCCCTAAATTTAGATAAATTAAGATATCATAAAATTGTTGTTATGTGTGATGCAGATGTGGATGGTAGTCATATCGCTACTCTAATCCTAACCTTTTTCTTCAGATATATGAAAGAGCTAGTAGAAAGTGGATATGTTTATATTGCTACTCCTCCATTATATCTAGTTAAACGTGGTACAACCCAAAGATATTGTTGGACAGATCAAGAAAGAGACAATGTTGTTAAAGAACTAAAAGGCTCGAAAGATAGCAAAGTTAATATTCAAAGATATAAGGGGCTTGGAGAAATGAATGCATCTCAATTATGGGACACTACAATGCACCCAGATCAACGAACATTACGACAGGTTACTATTCAAAATGCTGCTGAAGCGGATAGGGTCTTTTCTATGCTTATGGGTGATGATGTTCCCCCTAGACGTGCTTTCATTGAAGAAAATGCAAAATATGCAAAAATAGATGTTTAAAAATGATTATTGAGCCATTATAAATCTGCCAATCTCTTGTTTTTGTTTGCCAGTTTTTGTTTCGAAAATAATTTTATAATTATAAGTGTCGGGAGGTAGTAGTTCTCCATTGTCAATTTTTCCATCCCATCCTTCTTCATACTTACTCGTTTTATATATAGTATTCCCCCATCTATCATATATAAACAATGTATAAGTGTTTCTATTTATATTTAAAATTGATGGTTGAAAAATATCATTAATTCCATCACCATTAGGCGTAAATATATTAGGTGTGTATGAGTAGTATTCGTATAGTGCCTCAATTTTTTTGATAATTTGATCTTCACAACCATATTGATCAGTAATAGATAATTTCACATAATAGACTCCAGGTTCTTTATATGTATAGGATGGGTTTTGTTCATTTGATGAGCTACCATTACCAAAATCCCAAATCCATGAATCAATATTTAAATCAATAGTTTGATCATAAAAATATATTGGGTTATCTGAAATATAAAATTGTGTTTCACTAATTGAAAAATTTGCAATTGGTTTTGCATTTAGTGTAAAGTTTTCAGTAGATGAACATCCATTTTGATCAATAACAGTCACACTATAATTACCTTCATTTAGATTTGTAAATATACTATTATCTGTGAAAAATCCTTCATTTATTTTATATTGATAAGGTCCAGTACCTCCTGAAATATTATTAATATTTATTTCACCGTATTCTTCAATGCACTCTGAATTTTCAGTGGAAAAAAACAAAATTTCAGGTTCAGTAATTTCAAAATCAATACTTTTATAACAATTATTCTCATCTTTAATTAGAACAGTATATGTACCTGCATTAATTTGTTCTAAACTGCAGTTTGAAGTTGATTCAGAAATATCACCATTAGACCATTCAAATGAATATAATCCATATCCTCCAGATACTTCAATTTCAATATACCCATCATTTTCTCCATTACAAGAAACTCCGTATCCATTATAATTTGAAATTGTTTCAGAAACTGTTATTTCTGATGGTTCAGTAATTTCATGACTAATACCTACGCTACAACCATTTTGATCAGTTGCAATTACGGAGTAGTATCCACTTGTTAAATTACTTAGATCTTCTGAGTTGTTACCATTTTCCCATTGATAAGAGTAAACACCAGTTCCACCTGTCACTGTAATATCAATATATCCATCATCACCATTATAGCAAGAAACTCCAAAGCTATTATAATCAGAATGTATTTCAGAAATTTCTAAAGCACTGGGTTCTGTTATTTCAAAAAATGCAGATTGAATACATTCATTTTCGTCAGTAACTGTAAGAGAATAGGTTCCTGCTACTAATTCAGAAATGTCTTCTGAGTTATTACCATTTCCCCATTGATAAGAGTAAACACCGGTTCCGCCTGATACGGTAATGTCAATATATCCATCATTTTCATCTATACATGAAATATTATAGCCATTATAATCAGATAATGAGTTAGAAATAGAAATTGGAGTTGGTTCTGTAATTTCAATTTCTGTGAATGTTGAGCATCCATTTTCGTCGGTTACAATTAGTGAATATGAATCAGCATTTAAATTAGATATGTTTTGCGTAGTTTGACCATTAGACCATTCAAATGAATACGTTCCATATCCTCCATTTACTTCAATTTCAATATACCCATCATTTTCTCCATTACAAGAAACTCCGTATCCATTATAATTTGAAATTGTTTCTACTGTAACTAATTGTTCGGGTTCTTCAATTGAAAAGAATACTTCCTGACTTTCACACATACATCCATATTGATCAACTGGTGAAAAGTAATAATCACCTGCAGACAAATTATTAAATACTATGTTATTGCCAACTAGTTCATTAATTATGCCAACATTTCCATTCATCTCACCTAAGATAGTGTTATATGGAGGAGTTCCACCCTCCAATAGAATGTTAATAGAACCACTATTTTCTCCATTACATAATACCGGATTGGTAGTGAATTGATATGTGATATCATCGGGTTGTTGGAGTTCAAAAAATAATTCTTCTGAATAACACCCTGTTTCTTCACTTGTAATTGTAGCTGTATAAATTCCCGGTGCCAAATCTTCAAATACAAAGCTATTGTTTACAGAGGATTCGGAGCTTACCAAATTTGCTTCGGAATATAA
>PBGD01000001.1 GCA_002718895.1 Flavobacteriales bacterium | reverse complement strand
TTGTTCTGCTATTGCAATGGTTCTTGGAAACTTAATCATAGGTATAGGACTGGCAATGAATGGCTATGAGATTTGGGCTTATGTATTTGCACTACTATCCCAAAACGCAATTCTAGGCATTTGTTATTGGTTATCTTTCCCAGGGCCTATAGGCTTCAAAATGGACAAGGAAGCATTAAAAGAAATGGTTGGTTACGGAGGCAGATCTACAATATTCAACATGATTAACTACGCCGCTGGAAAAGTGGACACAATTATTGTAGCTAAGTTTTCTACGGATTGGAAGCTCACAGGCTTCTACGATAGATCGTCTTACTTAATGGGCCTCCCCGTTACAGTTTTAGGAAAGCTTGGCGATAGTGTTCTGTTTAGCGGTATGTCTATGCTTCAATCAGATAAACAGAGGTTGAAAGCTACTGTGCTAAAAGCATCTCATGCCATGTCAACACTAGTAATTCCACTTACAGCACTTTTAGTTTTAAGGGCGGAAAATTTCATAATTCTAATTCTTGGAGAACAGTACATGCATGCAGCCCCAATTGTTGGAGTATTATTCTTTTGTGTTGCATTGAGGAGTTTTATTAAGATTGGCGATGCTTCGATGCGAGCAACAGATTCCCTAACTGTAGGGGCTTTAATTAAGCTTGGGTTTTTAGCAGCAGTTTGTTACGGTGTTTGGGATGTGATGGACAGTAATTCATCTGATTTTTCTGGATTCTATCACGCAGCACGAGCTGTTGTAGTGGCAACCACATTACAGACCGTTGTCGTTGCAGCATGGATTTGGCTTGGCCTCAAGGTGAATATTTTCAAGCTGATAAATAGTATTATACCAGGGTTAATTCTTTGCATTCCAGTTTTAGCTGCAGACTATGTTCTATCACATCAACTTCTCACTGGAATTATTAATTGGTCATCTGGGCTTCTTTCTGAAATAGACCAAATAATCCAAATAGTACTTCACATCTTAATTGCTGGATTATCAACCCTACTGTTAGCTCTAATTATTCCAGAGTTTATAGATGGAGGTTTCCCTGAAATGAGAAAGAAATTAGCTTCGAAACTTCCTAATTCATTTATATCAAAACGACTTTCAAGGTGAGAATGATTACTACAATTATAGGAGTTATCACATTAGCATTAGTCCTTATTGGATGGAATATGTTTAAGGGAGGGAATACATATAACGCTAAACCTGGATCAGTTAATTTTTACAGTTTAAGCTGTAATACCATTGATGGTGAAGCATATAACTTTTCGCAGCTAAAGGGCAAAAAGGTATTGATAGTAAACACCGCTTCAAAATGTGGATTCACACCACAATACAATGGACTTCAACGACTCCATGAGGAATACAGTGATCAATTAACGGTTATCGCTTTTCCATGTAATGATTTCGGGAAACAAGAAAGCGGAACACATGAAGAGATCAATAGTTTCTGCGAAAAAAACTACGGGGTTAGCTTCTTGATAATGGAAAAAGTAAAAATTAAAGGAGGCAATCCACACCCCGTTTATCGTTGGCTTTTAAATGAAAGTGAAAACGGTGTAGCAGATCATAATGTTAGGTGGAATTTCCACAAATTCCTCATTGACTCCAATGGATCTTTAGTTGGGTCTTATAAAAGTGGAGTTGAACCAACGGATAATCGTATAATTTCTTTCGCAAGCGAAAAATAAATCAGACCTTTGCGCCAAATTTTCAAACCTAATGAGTAAAGTGCACAATTTCTCTGCTGGCCCATGCATACTTCCTGAAGAAGTATTGAAAGAGGCATCAGAGGCCGTGAAGTCTTGGGACAACCATGGACTATCACTAATCGAAATGTCTCACAGATCAAAGCCATTTGTTGCTGTTATGGACGAAGTAAGAAGTCTTACTAAAGAACTTCTAAACCTTCCAGACAGATTTGAAATCCTTTACTTACAGGGCGGTGCTAGCTTAGGTTTCCTAACAACTGCATACAATCTAATTCCAGAGGGAGGATATGCTGCTTATGCTGACACAGGCACTTGGGCAAATAAAGCCATAAAGGAAGCAAAACACTTGGGTAATATTGAGGTTGTAGCGAGTACTAAAGAAAGTGATTACACTGGTGTTCCTTCTATAGGCCAAATAGACCCAAAGCACAGTTTCTTACACTTTACTTCCAACAACACTATCTACGGAACTCAATACAAAGAACTTCCAAGTGATGTTGGCGTGCCATTAGTAGCTGACATGAGTTCTGATATTATGAGCCGTGAATTCGACGCATCACAGTACAAATTGATTTATGCTGGAGCCCAAAAAAACATGGGACCTGCAGGTACTGTTATGTATGCAATTGACAAAGACGCAATTGGAAAGACTGGTCGTGACATTCCATCTTATCTAGATTTGGGGATTCACCTAAGCAAGGATAGTATGTTCAACACGCCGCCTGTGTTTTCAGTATTCACTACAATGCTAACCATGCGTTGGCTAAAAAATATAGGTGGAGTTGCAGCAATTGAAAAAATAAACGACGAAAAAGCTGCCCTACTCTATTCAGAAATTGATAGAAATTCACTTTTCGCTGGACATGCAGATTTGGATAGTAGATCAAACATGAATATTACTTTTAGGCTTAACAACGATGAATTGTCGGAGAGGTTTGATGAGGTTTGGGCTAAAGAAGGAATAAGCGGAATCAAGGGACACAGAAGTGTTGGAGGATATAGAGCTTCTATGTACAACGCTATGCCCAAAGACTCAGTACAAGTACTAGTTGATGTAATGAAAGAATTTGAACGCACTAACGGATAATTGATGAACATCTTAGCAAACGACGGAATTAGCCCTTCAGGACTTACAGCATTAAAAGAAGCTGGGCATACTGTTTACACAAATTTTATTGAAGCTGCAGATTTAGAGGCCTTCATAAAAGAAAATTCAATTGATGGAATCTTAGTTAGATCAGCAACCAAGGTCAGAAAGGATCTAATTGATGCATGTCCTTCTCTAAAGTTCATCGGTAGAGGTGGCGTTGGGATGGATAATATCGACGTGGAATATGGACGAGATAAGGGTTTGGCTGTGTTCAATACACCAGCAGCTTCATCTCAAAGTGTTGCAGAACTTGTAATGGGACATCTTTTTTCAATTTCAAGATCTCTTCACCATTCAAATAGAGCCATGCCTTTAGAGGGNGCTGAGAATTTTAAAACTCTCAAAAAGCAATATTCTAAAGGAAGCGAATTGAGGGGAAAAACATTGGGAATTGTAGGCTTTGGGAGAATAGGAAGATCTCTCGCATCTTACGCGCTAGGTTGCGGGATGAAGGTAGTTGCCCATGATAGATTTGCTGAAAATGGAGAAGTTGAAGTAAATGTTGGAGATGTTAGCATAAGTGTGGATTGCCAAATGCTTTCTATGGAAGAAGTGCTAAAGCAATCAGACGCAGTAAGTCTCCACATACCAGCACAAGCAGATGGACAAGCAGTTATAGGTGCTGAGCAATTAGCAATGATGAAGCCTGGCGCTATTTTATTAAACGCAGCAAGAGGAGGTGTAGTTGATGAAGACGCATTAATTGATGCACTTAATTCAGGCCAAATCTCTGGCGCAGCATTGGATGTATTTGTAGGCGAACCATCTCCTAGAGCAGACNTTCTTGCTCATCCAGCAATTTCACTAACGCCACATACTGGCGCGGCTACTGGCGAAGCCCAAGACAGAATTGGCTTGGAACTTGCCGCTCAAATTGCCGAACTCGTGTAACAAATCCTCCTTTAAATGAGAAAACTCGTCCGACCGTTCAGATTAGTAAAGCCTCCAAGACATTTGGCTCACTTAGTAGCTTCTAGATCTTACCTAAGCTATGATAAATCTGAATTGCAGGACAAACTCGAGAGAAACCCTTACTCTTACCTTCAGGTAATTANTCCCGATGCAAAAAAGGATGTAAAGGGCAAGAGAGGAACCAAACCATTTTTCAGAGCTGTTCGCGATGNGTACGATNAATTTCTAGCTAAAGGTTGGCTTGAAGGTACTGANNGCCCAGGGTATGTTATCTACAGACAAACTACCCCAACAAAAACNTANACNGGNATTATTTGTGTTCTCGATTTAGAAAGAGCAAAGGACGGGGATATTAAAATTCACGAACAAACTCTGGAAAAAAGAGAGGAGTTGTTTGTTGAATATCTTGAGAATGTAGGCTTCCATGCAGAACCTATTCTTTGCGCTAGACAAACTGGACATCCTGGAGAATCTAAATTGAACCTATGTATTGAAAAAATTATTGCTAGCAGTCCAGCAACTTGTGATTTCTCAACTACGGACAGAATACGCCATTCAATATGGTGGGTTAAAAAGGATTTAGATTCTGAACTACCTGAGGTCATGAAGAAAGTGGACAAAGTCTATCTAGCAGATGGTCATCATAGACTAGCTTCTTCTCTAAAACTCATGCATCGATATTCAAACGAGCCAGGCGTTGATAGGATTTTGGCCTATCTAATTCCAGCTGAGGAACTTAATATTCTAGGGTTCCACAGAGAGGTTTTGAATTGGTCAGGTGATTTGAAAAAAATCCTTGCTCAGATATCTTCTTTGGAATCAGTGTCTAAGATTAAAAAGCTCGAAGATTTAAATGACGAACCTCGTCAAGGCGAGATAGACTTGATGTTCAAGGGAGAGGTTCACCGCATCGTTTTAAATAGAGATAAGAGTAAGGAAAGGATTGACGCTCAATGGCTAGGAGAAGAGGTGATTGAAAAGTTATTGGGAATAAATGACCCACGAAATAATCCTAACCTCAAATACATTCCTGGCACAGAATCGAGAGAAGATTTAGCAAACCGCAAATGGAATTTGGTATTCTATCTCCACCCCATTCCTGTAAACCAAATCATGAACACAGCCGATGCAGGAGGCCACCTACCACCTAAGAGCACTTGGGTAGAGCCCAAACTTAGGTCAGGGCTTTTCGTTTATGAATTTGGTAACCACGACCATCCAGAATACAAACCTTATGGTCAACGTTGATGATTTAAATAGGATTAGGGAAGCCATCCCTCAGCACGTCACTCTAGTAGCAGTAAGTAAGACTAAGCCAGTTTCTGACATTAAAGAAGCTTACGACCTTGGAGTTAGAGACTTTGGAGAAAACAGAGTCCAAGAGCTTTTACAAAAAGTCGGAGAATTACCTGATGATATTCGTTGGCATGCTATTGGACATCTTCAAACGAACAAGGCCAAACAAGTTGCCAACCTCGCGCACCTTGTTCATGCTGTGGATTCCACAAGACTTTTTGACGCTTTGTCTAAGCATGCATCTAAACCACTAGACGTACTCTTACAACTTCATATTGCAACAGAAACCTCAAAGCACGGTTTCTCTGAAAGTGAATTATTACAAGCCCTAGACAATGGACTACTTTCAAACCCTTCAATAAGGATTAGAGGATTAATGGGNATGGCTACATTCACCTCTGACGAAAACCAAATCGCAAAAGAATTCNGAACTCTAAGAAGAGTATTTGACTCTNTANAATTGNGNGATGATTTTGACACNGTGAGCATGGGNATGAGTGGAGANTGGAAAATTGCNGTTGAAGAAGGTTCAACTTTGATTCGAGTTGGGAGTGCCATATTTGGCTCTCGATAAGTAACTTGTGGGTATGAAAAATCTCGCCCTTTTACCCGCTTTTGCGTTTTCTTTTTCTCTTCTAGCCCAAACCCCATCAAGCATTGAGGCCGTTGAGTACGACCCAAATGATAACAGATGGTTTGTCAGCAATGGAGGAAATACAATGATGTATACTAGTGATGCAGGTGCTAATTGGGATTATCTAGGGAATGCTCATGCCACACATGGCATGGAAGTAATTGGTGATTACCTATTTGCTATAAATTCAAACGTCATCACATGTTATGACCTTATATCTGGTTTAATTGTAGATACTGAAACAGTAATGGGTGCAGGATTTCTAAACGGAATGGGATCACATGGAAGTACATTAGTTGTGAGCGATTTCAGTTCTGGCAGAATTATAAAAGTAGATGTATCAGACCCACTAAATATGGAATCTTCTACTCTAGTTGCTTCAACTGGAACTACCCCAAATGGTGTTGTAATCGATGCTGACGGATCTCGTGCAGTTATTGTAAACTGGGGAGGGAATTCTGATATTTTAGGTGTTGATATTGAAACTGGAGAGGTAACAACACTTGTAGACGGTTCGGGCTTAGGTAATTGCGACGGAATTGACATCGATTCTGAAGGAAACTACTACGTGAGCTCATGGTCTCCACCTTGGGTAACAAAATTCAGCTCGGACTTTAGTGAAGATGAGATTGTAGTTAGTAGCGGTCTATCAAATCCTGCAGACATTAGTTACGCAATGGCAATTGACACACTAGCTGTTGCCAACAGTGGTAGTAATCAAGTAACCTTTCACAGTTTTGCAGAAAACACAGAAAATGTTAGCGAAATAATTGAAGAACTTCCTTGGGTTGATTTTATAGGAAACACACTTATTTTCAATTTAATCGAAGGAGGAAATTACGAGCTAAGGTCATATCGCATTAATGGCCAAATATCAGGTTATGAGGAAGTAAGCCTACTTCAGGGAAAAACACGAATTGAACTTAGTCGATTACCAAAACCATTTTCAGAGGGCGGCATTATAAGTGTCCAAAAGCAGGACGGAACAGTTAAGTCTTTTAAGTATTTCAAGTAATTATACCGGGTCAACATCGACCTTGAACCTAAGTCTTTTAAATCTAGGGTCCGTGATAAAATCATCGAGATCCTCATCTAGCATTTTCTTGTATTTAGCAGGACTCAATTCACGCTCAAACTTTAATAGAATCTCCAATCTAAACAGATCATTCACTCTACTCAAATACGGGGTGTCTGGCCCCACTACCCTTTCTCCAAATCTCTGTCGTAGTCTTTTTGATAGCACTTCTGCCCCTACTTTGACCCTCTTTGAATCTGTATGTTTAAGGGAAATGCGAATTAGCCTAACAAATGGTGGGTATAAATAGCTTTTCCTTTCGATCAACTCGTTGGCAACTAGCTTTTCGTGATCGCCATCGACAACTTTTTGTATTACCCAATGATCTGGGGAGAAGGTTTGGACTACAACTATACCCCTTTCATTAGCACGGCCCGAACGACCAGCAACCTGTGTCAACATCTGGAATGCCTTCTCAAAAGATCTGAAATTTGGGAAGGTTAGCATTTTGTCAGCACTCATCACACCCACAAGTGCAACATCCTCAAAGTCGAGGCCCTTGCTCACCATTTGTGTGCCCACAAGTATATCAAATTGCTTATTACTAAAGTCTTCAAGGAGTTTTGCATGGGCATGCTTTGAACGAGTTGTATCTAAGTCCATTCTGCCTACGCGAGCATTTGGGAATAGTTCCGCCAACTCTTCCTCTATTTTTTCAGTGCCTAGACCTTTGGCGTTCACCGAGTGGCTTCCACACGCTCCGCATTTTGTAGGTATTGGAGTGACATGATAGCCGCAGTGATGACAGTGTAGACCCTTGAGACGTTTGTGAACTACAAGAGGGATGTCACATCTTTCACACATCACAGTGTCGCCACATGTGTCACAATGCCAAGAGGGAGCATAGCCTCTTCGGTTTTGGAATAGGATGATTTGCTTATTTGCTTTAAGAACGAGATCCATTTGGTCTCTTAGAAGCTTAGAGAACCCTCCTCTGATGCTGCGTTGCTTATACTCCTTCTTTAGGTCTGCAACGAGCACTTCAGGCATCATTACTCCAGAATATCTTTCCTTTAAATCTACTTTTTTAATACGGTTTTGCTGAGAAGCCCAAACCATCTCCACACTAGGTGTCGCAGACCCTAACACACATGGCACACTCCCCTTTGCAGCCATCCATAGAATGACATCTCGAGCGTGATACCTTGGAGAGGGATCGTGCTGCTTATAGCTAGTTTCGTGCTCTTCGTCAACTATAATTAAGCCTAAATTCCTAAATGGTATAAAAAGTGCCGAACGTGCTCCAACCACTAAACTACCCTTCTTGTCGTCAAGAACCTTGAGCCAAGTTTCAGTTCGTTCGTTAGACTTAAAACGACTGTGATAGACTTTGACTTTGTCACCGAAGAATTTCTGTAATCTAGTAATTAGTTGAGTTGTTAATGCGATTTCAGGTACTAGGAATAGGACCTGCTTGCCGGCTTGTAAAGCCTCGGCTATGAGATGAACGTAGATTTCTGTTTTGCCGGAACCTGTCACGCCGTTGAGAAGAGCAGGCTTTCGTTCTACTAGGGATTTTCTAAGCGAATCGTAGGCTTGGGTTTGGGCTAGGCTTAGAGTGGGTAATGGTTCGATTTTTCCAATGAACTTCTGAACTCTGTCCACCGCCCTGTGCTCTATGTTAAAGATTTTCTTTTCTATGAGCTTATTAGTGGTGGCTGAAGTAGATGCTGAAAGTTTTTGGAGTTTAACCTTTGAAACGGACGAACCGTCTGACGCCATTTCCAAATACTTTATTAACATTCTTGCTTGGGCTGGAGTCTGTTTTTCCGCTTTATCTAATTCCGATTTTAGAGCTTCCACGTCATTAATTAGTTCTTCATGAAGACTTATAAATGCTTTTGTCTTTTGCTTGTATTTTTCTTTTAATTCTTCTTCACTTATTGCAAGTCCCTTGTCAATCAAGGTGCGAATAATTCTTTGAGGATATTTCAGGTTTAAGACTTCTGAAATTTCTTTGACATCCATCCCTCCTCTTGCTTGGAGTGCATCGAGAAGTTGAAGAGATGTATCTAAAAGTTCTACATTAAGATCTGCGTCAGGATTTATTAATATCCTAGTTTTACTCTCAAGCTTCATACCTGAAGGCATAGCAGTATTAACTACATCTCCTAATGGGCACATGTAGTACTGAGATATCCATGTCCAACAGGCGATTTGTTCTTGAGTAACAACAGGCCTATCATCAACTACGGCCTCAATATTTTTGGGAATGTAACCTGCGGGATCATTATTGTGAACGTTCCAAACAACGCCAGTCAAGCGTCTATTACCAAGAGGAACAACCACTCTCATACCAACTGATGGTGGTTTTTCAGACTCACTCCATCGATATGTCAACACATTGGGCAATGCCGTTGGCAAGGCAACATCTAAATATGTTATTGGACTTTTGATAACATTCACAATTTCGGTACAAAGTACCACCTTCTGAACTTCAATTACACTTGAATTTTGAGTAAATTTATACTATGGCAAAATGCATCACTCATCTAAATGTTGGAGAATCTGCTCCAGACTTCAATTCTGTTAATCAAAATGGTAAATCTTTATGTCTTGCAGACTACAAAGGTTCTAAGCTCGTCTTGTATTTCTATCCAAGAGATATGACTCCAGGGTGTACTTCACAGGCTTGTAATTTGACTGAAAATTTTAGCGAATTGACTTCTAAGTGTATCAAGGTGGTTGGCGTTAGTCCTGACACTCCTGAGAAGCACTTAAAGTTTATTGCTAAGTACGATATAGCATTTGACCTTTTGGCCGACGAGGATAAAAGTGTTCACAAGGCATATGGGGTTTGGGGTGAAAAGAAATTTATGGGCAAGGTCTATGATGGAACTCACAGAACGACATTCTTAATTGATGAGGATGGTGTTATTGTTGAAATTATTGCCAAACCCAAAGTGAAAGAACACACAGCTGAAATCCTAACTGGGTTTGGGCTTTAATAGACGTCGAATACAAAGCAATGGCCCACAAATACAAATGAATAGCCACAACGTAAGTTCATTACGTACCCATATAAATACCTTCGCTCAAAACAAATAATTATGGCTTCAGAACAAGAACAAAAACAAAAGGCACTTAAGCTCACACTAGAGCGCCTCGACAAGACTTATGGTAAGGGAATTGTAATGAAACTTGGCGATGAGCCGGTTGAAGCAATTGATGCTATCCCTTCAGGTTCACTGACTTTAGATTTGGCTTTGGGAATTCAAGGATATCCTAAGGGAAGAATCGTTGAGATATACGGACCTGAATCTTCTGGTAAAACTACTCTAGCTATACACGCTATTGCAGAATGTCAAAAGCAAGGTGGTATTTGCGCATTTGTAGATGCAGAACACGCATTTGATAAGTACTATGCTGAATCTCTAGGAGTAGACACAGAAAACCTTCTGATTTCTCAGCCAGACAATGGAGAGCAGGCTCTAGAGATAGCAGATAACTTAATTAGATCTGGCGCTATTGATCTACTAATTATAGACTCAGTAGCTGCTCTTACTCCTCGTGCAGAAATTGAAGGTGAAATGGGTGACGCAGCCGTGGGACTTCAGGCTAGATTGATGTCTAAGGCTCTTAGAAAGCTTACAGCAACTATTTCTAAGACTGGGTGTTGTTGCATCTTTATTAACCAATTAAGAGAAAAGATTGGTGTAATGTTTGGCAATCCTGAGACTACAACTGGTGGTAATGCTCTAAAGTTCTACTCATCTGTTCGTCTTGATATTCGCCGCTCTACTCAGCTTAAAGACGGAGATAAGGTGATGGGAAATAGAACAAGAGTGAAGGTTGTGAAGAATAAAGTAGCTCCACCTTTCCGCAAAGCTGAATTCGACATTATCTACGGGAAGGGAATATCTAAGACTGGTGAAATCATTGACTTAGGAGTAGAAGCTGGTATCATTAAAAAGAGTGGATCTTGGTTCTCTTATGGAGAAACAAAACTTGGTCAAGGTAGAGATTCAGTTAGAAACCTACTGAATGATAATCCCGAGCTATTTGAAGAACTTGAAAATGCTATCATAGCATCTCTTAGCGATAAAAAATCAAAACCTGAAACTGTAGAGGCATGATCCAAAGAGGCATCTTTTATGCACTAGCTATTTCATGCTTTTTACTAAGTTGTTCAAATGAATCAGAAACCACTGTTGACGAAACAACTACTGATGTTTCATTAGCAGATTCAACTGAATTTTATGAGAACAGAATAATTAGCAATCCTACTTCTCCTGATTCATATTTAGGAAGAGCAGGGTGGCATATAAGAAATGGAAGAATTACTGAAGGACTTGCTGATTTAGACTTGGCTCTAGAGGCTGATTCTACTTTTGGTCCAGCATGGTCTGCTAAATCTGACGCACTATATCTTTTAAAGGAATTTGATGCGTGTATTAAACACCTTGATGTCTGCTTAGAGTATTCTCCAAACCATACTCCTTGTAAGTTGAGACGAGCAGAATTATACGTTCACTTAAATCAATATGAGTTAGCGTTTAAGCAACTAAACGACGCACTTAAGATTGATGATCAACTTCACGAAGCGTACTGGATGAAGGGGAAGATTTACAGTGAACTTGGAGAGGTTGAAAATGCACTTAGCTCATACCAAACAGCAGTAGAAGTGAATCCAAACTTTTTTGATGGATATATCAAACTTGGAATAGCTAATGCTTCACTTGGAAATGATATAGCTGAAGAATATTATCAAGCAGCAATTACTATCAAGCCCAATTCTGTTGAAGCAAAGTATAATCTTGCTATGTTCTTACAGGATAAGGCTGATTATCAGAGGGCTTTAGACCTGTACGTTGAAATTTTGGACATTGATAGCACAAACGCATCTGCTGCATTTAATTCGGGATACATCTATCTAGAATACTTACAGGATTACAAGAATGGCGAACATTGGTTTACAGAAGCCATTAATAGACTTCCTTACTACCATCACGCATTCTTTAATAGAGGACTATGCAGAGAAAGTATGGGGAATTTAGATGGTGCACTTGAAGACTACAATGAAGCTCTTAGATTGGAACCAACATTTGATGGGGCAGCAAGAGCAAAAGGAAGAGTATTAGAAACCAAATAGCTTAACGGCTATTTAAGGCAACAAAAAAGGTCTGCACAATCGCAGACCTTTTTTAGTTAGAGTAACTGCAGTGTTACTTGATCTTATCTACTACTGCTTTAAAAGCTTCAGGGTGATTCATCGCTAGATCAGCAAGAACCTTACGGTTAAGCTCGATACCAGACTTTGAAAGCTGTCCCATGAATTTAGAGTAAGACATACCGTGCTGACGTGCTGCTGCGTTGATACGCATGATCCACAGGCTACGGAATTGACGTTTACGAAGCTTACGTCCGATGTAAGCATATTGTAAACCTTTTTCTACAGCATTCTTTGCTACCGTGTAGACGTTTTTACGAGCACCGAAGTACCCTTTCGCCATTTTTAGAACCTTTTTTCGGCGGGCTCTTGACGCCACTGCATTCGTTGAACGAGGCATGATTTAAAATTGTTTTGGTGTATGGTGAAGTTTCATATGAGACTTACTTGGAAGAACCAATGACCGGGTTGATAATACCAGAATTGAATAAGATTAGATACAGAGCTGTTTCTTGATGTTAGCTTCGTCAGACTTGTGTACCAACGTGCTATGTGTTAAGTTACGCTTTTGCTTTGTCCCCTTCTTTGTAAGAATGTGACTTTTAAAAGCGTGCTTGCGCTTAATCTTACCCGATGCTGTTAGCTTGAAGCGCTTCTTTGCGCTTGATTTTGTTTTCATCTTTGGCATGGCCTCAGATATTTTATGGGTTATTAATTATTTCTTCTTTGGGTTGAACATGATAGTCATGCGCTTGCCTTCCAATTTGGGCATCTGTTCTACAGTTCCAATATCTTCTAGCTCAGTAGCAAATCTTAGAAGAAGGATTTCTCCTCTTTCTTTAAAGACAATTGTCCTTCCTCTGAAAAACACGTAAGCTTTTACTTTAGCTCCATCCTCTAAAAACTTTCGCGCGTGCTTTAGTTTGAATTGGAAGTCGTGATCGTCTGTGTTAGGTCCAAAGCGAATTTCTTTTACAACAACCTTTGCTTGTTTTGCCTTGATTTCCTTTTGCTTCTTCTTTTGCGCATACAGAAATTTCTTGTAATCAATCACCTTGCAAACTGGTGGATCAGCTTTTGGAGAAATTTCAACTAGATCTAAATCTAACTCATTAGCTAGTTCTAGTGCTGCTGACGTTGACATCACTGCCGGTTCAACATTTTCACCTACAACTCGCACTTGTCTCGCAGTAATATACTCGTTGATGTTGTGCGGGTTTTCTTTTCTAACCCTCCCTCTGTAAGGTTGACGTTTTCTGCGTATTGCTATAACTCTATCTTTTTAATGTTCATAAACTAATTAACGGAGAGCATTTTAGCTATCTCTGAACTAACATGTTCAGAAAAAGCCTCAATGGTCATCGTACCGATATCACCCTCTCCTTGCTTTCGCACTGAGATTGTTCCTTCGGATTTTTCGTTTTCTCCCACAATGAGCATGTAGGGAATCTTATCTAATTCGGCGTCGCGAATCTTTCTTCCCACCTTTTCAGAGCGTGAGTCAACGAGAGCGCGAATATCGGAATTTTCTAGCACTTTTGAAACATTTTCCGCGTAGTCGTTGTATTTGTCCGATAATGCCAGTATTCTCGCCTGTTCTGGCGTTAGCCAAAGTGGGAATTTACCTGCACAATGCTCTATTAAAATCGCAACAAAACGCTCCATAGAGCCAAAAGGTGCTCTGTGAATCATCACAGGCCTATGCTTAGAGTTATCAGAACCAACGTATTCCAACTCGAATCGTTCGGGTAAATTGTAGTCAATTTGCACCGTACCTAGTTGCCAAGTTCTTCCAATGGCATCTCTAACCATAAAATCTAGTTTGGGCCCATAGAAAGCTGCTTCTCCATATTCAACAACAGTCTCTAATCCCTTTTCTTCAGCAATTTCCTTTATTGCCTTTTCGGCCTTATCCCAATTTTCATCAGAACCGATATATTTATCCGGGTTTTCAGGGTCCCTTAGGCTTACCTGCGCTACATAATCAACGAAATCAAGGGTTTTGAAAATGTATAAAACCAGGTCAATTACATTTCCAACTTCTTCTTTCACCTGATCGTTTGTACAGAAAATATGGGCGTCATCCTGAGTGAATCCTCTTACACGTGTTAATCCGTGTAATTCACCACTCTGCTCATAACGATAAACAGTGCCAAACTCTGCGAATCTTACTGGAAGGTCCTTGTATGTTCTAGGCCTAGACTTGAAAATCTCACAGTGGTGAGGGCAGTTCATTGGCTTTAGAAGGAATTCCTCACCGTCTGATGGTGTCTGAATAGGCTGGAAGCTGTCCTCCCCGTATTTAGCGTAGTGTCCAGAAGTCACATATAAATCCTTAGACCCGATGTGTGGAGTTATTACAGGTTCATAACCAGACTTTATTTGTGCTTCTTTGAGGAAGTTCTCAAGACGCATTCTCAAATCAGCTCCCTTAGGCAACCAAAGTGGTAACCCTTGCCCAACTCTTTCGCTGAAATGGAATAAATCCAACTCCTTTCCTAGCTTTCTGTGATCACGAGCTTTCGCTTGTTCTACCAAATCAAGGTATGCAGCAAGTTCCTTTTTCTTAGGGAATGTTATTCCATAGACCCTTGTAAGTTGCTTGTTATTCTCGTCCCCTTTCCAGTAAGCACCTGCAATAGCAGTAACCTTAACAGCCTTTACAAATCCAGTATGAGGAATATGAGGACCTCGACATAGATCAGTAAAATCGCCTTGTGTGTAAAGTGATATTTCTCCATCTTCAAGTCTTTCAAGAAGATCAAGCTTGTACTCATCACCCTTTTCAGTGAAGTACTCAATAGCTTCTGCCTTGCTGATTTCCTTTCTCAGATATGGATTTTTCTGCTTTGCAAGTTCTAACATGCGCTTTTCCAATTCAGGAATATGCGAGTCTGTAAACTTGTGCTCTCCAAAATCTACATCGTAGTAAAAACCAAACTCTACAGGAGGTCCCACCCAGAATTTGATTCCATCAAACATAGATTCAAGTGCTTCTGCCATAAGATGTGCAGAACTATGCCACATGGTGCTTTTACCCTCTTCGTCATTCCACGTGAGGAGTTTTAGAGTAGATGATTCATTGATAGGGCGCTGAGGATCTACAACCTCCCCAGCCACTTCGGCAGCGAGCACATTTCGTGCTAAACCTTCGCTAATGCCAGTTGCGATATCTAAGGCAGTTGTACCTACCTCTACTGATTTAATCGACCCATCTGGTAATGTAATGTCAATCATGGAGGGCAAAGATAACTTTTCTTTTGCCCAGTCTGAGCCTACTTAACGCGGACTTTTTGCCACGCCTTTACCTGCCAATGTATCGTCGCAAATGCAACAGTTTCATTTTTAGAATCAGTTACGTTTGAGACTAAAGAAAATTTACTCACCCCTTCAGTATCTAATTCACTGTTAATCTGTGACATCTGACTCTCAGATATTCCGCTCTCGGCAGTACAAAACCCATTTGGCCTTCTAACATAATCAACCTCTATCCTACTCATTATAAGCCTGTAATTCTCCATATCAAATGCTTGAACTACGTTTAGGCCGCTCACATATTCTGCTGCTGTTGCAATAGCACAGGCATGCATTGTCCTTAAGTGATTCTTGTTTCTGTACTTCTCTGGCAGGTATACTTTACAACCACTTGGAGATAATTCAACAACACTTATTCCATGGGATCTATTAAATGGTATCACCTCTTGCATAAGCCTTGAAAAAATCCATGGTTTTCCTGATAATGCAAGGTTAATTGCCCATCTATACACTCCCCCCCCAATCATTCTTCAAGTTCCATTAAAGCATTATCCATTGCACCTTTAATGTCTGGCTTAAAGTAGTTTGGGCCTTTCATAACCTTTCCATCCTCTCTATAAATTGGATTACCATCAGCACCCAATTTTGACATATTTGATGATTGAATCTCTTTAAAAACTTCTTCAATTACATCGTGCATGCCATGACGAAGTATTGTTCCGCAGAGTATATAAAGTTGATCACCAAGGGCATCAGCTATTTCAACCATATCACCAGCTTTTGCAGCCTCCATGTATTCATCATTCTCCTCTGCCATTAACCTATATCTTAGCATTACATCGTCCTCAGATAAAGACGCATTAGGCTTTTCAGAGTTTGGTATTCTAAAAGCATCGTGGAACTCACGAACTGCATTAATAACATTTTGAAGGGATAAATTATTTTCCATGGCTCTAAAGTCTGACTCCTCTCCTTGTATCCCAAAACACTGACTAATATGTTTCCCACCAATTCTTAACAAGATTTTAAAATATTAAATCCACTTATGGTAAAATGAAATGATATTTTAGCGTCCGAAATTTTTGAATAATGATCGAAACAGCACCAGATATTCAATTGCTTAACGAGCAGGTTGAAAAAGCAAGTCGCACAACAGACTTGATTAGAGCAGAGATAGGCAAAACCATCATTGGTCAAGGCTCAATGATAGACAAGCTTTTGATTGGTTTATTAGCAAACGGACACGTTCTTCTTGAAGGTGTACCCGGACTTGCTAAAACTTTAGCCATCAATAGCTTAAGCAAGACAATTAAAGCTAATTTTAGTAGAATTCAGTTTACTCCAGATCTACTTCCAGCAGACGTGGTAGGAACTCTTATTTACAATCCTAAAGAGGAAAGTTTCAAGGTTAAAAAGGGTCCCATTTTTGCAAACTTCGTTCTTGCTGACGAGATTAACAGAGCTCCTGCAAAAGTTCAATCTGCACTTCTAGAAGCAATGCAAGAAAGGCAGGTGACAATAGGCAACGACACTTTCGATATGCCAAAACCATTCCTTGTTCTAGCAACTCAAAATCCAGTTGAACAAGAAGGTACATACCCGCTTCCTGAGGCGCAGGTAGATAGATTCCTTCTCAAAGTGGTAATTGGTTACCCAACTAAGGAGGAAGAACAAGCGATATTAAAAGCTAACCTTAAACCAGAAGGACTTCACGATCCTAAAGCAGTGGTTTCTACCAAAGAAATATTAGCTGCGAGGGAACTTGTAAGAGGCATTTATATGGATGAAAAAGTAGAGAAGTACATAGTTGACCTTGTATTTGCTACTAGATCCCCAGAAAATGTTGGACTTGGTCATTTGACAGAACTGATTGGATTTGGAGCTTCTCCAAGAGCTAGCATAGGGCTTGGAATAGCGTCAAAAGCTCACGCATTCCTAAATCACAGAGGATATGTAGTACCAGAAGATGTTAGAGCTGTAGCGATGGATGTATTAAGACACAGAATAGGCTTAACATTTGAAGCAGAGGCTGAAAACATTACTCAGGAACAGATTGTAACTGAGATAATGGATATGGTAGTAGTTCCTTAAAAAAGTCATGGATACTTCCGAGCTACTTAAAAGAGTTCGCAGAGTTGAGATTAAATCTCGCGGCTTGAGCGACCGGATATTTTCCGGTCAATACCATAGTGCTTTCAAGGGGCGTGGCATGGCTTTTAGTGAGAATCGAGAGTACCAACCCGGCGATGATGTAAGAGCAATAAATTGGAATGTCACAGCTAGGATGGGAACACCATATTTAAAGGTTTTCGAAGAAGAGAGAGAGCTTACAGTATTTATTATCGCAGATATAAGTGGGTCGATTGACGTCGGAACTAAAGGAGCAACTAAGAGGGATAGGATAACAGAGCTTGCAGCGGTTTTGGGCTTTAGTGCATTGGGTAATAATGATAAAGTTGGAGCAATTATCTTTTCAGATAGAATAGAGAGATTCATTCCACCTAAGAAGGGAAAGTCTCATGTTCTTAGAATAATTAGAGAATTACTAGAAATTACTCCAGAGGGAAAAGGAACAGATATACCTGGTGCATTAGACCACTTTCTTTCTGCAATGAAAAAACGAACGGTTGCCTTTATGTTGAGTGACTTTATGGGCGACGGATATGAAAAGCTATTGAAAAGGGCTGGAAAGAAGCACGATTTTGTAGCTCTACAGATTGAAGACCCTATTGATTTGGATATGCCAAACATAGGATTCCTCCCCTTACTAGATCCAGAAACAGGTGAAGAGGATTGGTTTATGACTCAGTCCAAAAAAGCAAGAGCTCAATACAAGGCTCAAGAGCTTGAAAGGAAGGCTGTTTTAGATAAAGTGTTTTCCAAATCTGGTGTTGACCACACAGTGATTAGAACAGATAGAGATTTCGTTCAACCTCTTATGCAATTATTTGATAGACGTGGATAAGAAATTAAAGAAATACATGAAATACGGTGCCGCAATCAAGGTGGTAAAATATGCTGTACTTGCTTTTTTATTTTTATCTGGATCCGAATCAACTTCTCAAGTAGAGTTTACCTCAGACACAGGAAGAATTGGTTGGGGAGAAAGAGCTACAATTACTGCTAGATTAGGCGTTAGTGCGTCTGACAACATTTTAACTCTAGACAGCTTCCCACAATGGACAGATACAATTCCTGGGGGGTTAGAGATTCTTGAAACTATTGGCCCCGACACAGTAATTGCACAGGAAACTGACCCTTCAGAATGGGATTATGTCATTCAAAAATCTTGGATAGTTACAGCTTGGGATTCTGGGTTTGCTAACTTCCCTGGACTTCAAATTCAAAAAGTTCCAACGAGAACAAATGGCAAAAATGAATTAGTAGTCCACGCTGAGATTATTGACGTTCAGTGGACAACTTCAGAGAAAATCAGAAGAGCAATGCCATATGTAATCGCTCTGATTATTCTATTAGCGATTATAGGATTAGGCTACTACTTCTATAAAAAGTATAAAAACAAGCCTGAGAGTTCCTCTTTAACAGAACCTGAAAATATTCTTCCTCCACATATTGTAGCTCTGCAAAAACTAGAGAATCTGAAAACTAGAGAATCTTGGCTCAAGGGTGATGAAAAGACTTTTCAAGTTGATTTAAGCCAAATCATAAGAGAATACATTGATAGAAGATTTGGTGTGAGCTCATTAGATAAAACATCTGCAGAAGCAGTAAGCATAATAAGGCTTTTAGACATTAGCGAGGCTGATAAAATGTCTCTGAATTCTGCGCTCATGCTGGGAGACCAAATCAAATTTGCAAAGTTCAAAGCAGCCCACGATATGCATGTAAAGTCCCTAAACGACTGCATAGAATTCGTACAAAACACAAAGGAAAATGAAGTGGATTAAGGTGCTGCCGCCACATATCGTTTCACTTTTAAGTGTAGCTTTAATTGCAGTTGGGGTTATTAAAAAATATGAACTGCATAGTCCTTGGGCGGTTTGGCTTTTGGGGGTGCCTGTTGTTTACGTTTTATATAGGATTTTCTCTAGTGGGATGTTTTCAAATGTGAAGGCAAGGCTAAATGTGAGAGGTGCTGGTGATAAGAGAAGGCAGGTATTGAATAGTTGGATTGTCGAGGTGCCTTTTTCCCTTAGAACTTTAGCTATGGGACTGTTAGTTGTGGCTCTTGCTAGACCACAAACCTCAGATAGTTTGGAGGATATGACAAGTGAGGGGATTGATTTAGTTTTGGCAATGGACGTTAGTGTTAGCATGTTGAGTAAGGATTTTAAGCCAAATCGTCTCGAGCAATCGAAAGAAGTTGCTAAGGCGTTTATCGATCAAAGGCCACATGATAGAATTGGAATTGTTGCTTACGAGGGTGAAGCGTTTACACAGGTGCCAGTGACAACTGACCACATCGTTGTGAAGAATGGAATTGAGGGGCTTAAGACAGGAATGCTTGAAGGGGGCACAGCTATTGGGATGGGACTTGCTACTGCTGTAAATAGATTGAGAAAATCTGATGCTAAGAGTAAGGTTATTATCCTTCTAACTGACGGAATGAATAATGCAGGCCAAATAGAGCCTATCGATGCCGCCCAGTTAGCTGAGCTTAATGAAATTAGAATTTACACTATTGGAGTGGGAACAATAGGCAAGGCATTCAGTCCTGTGGCTATCGTAGGTAACGAATACAAATACGATTGGGTAGATGTCCAAATCGATGAGGATGTACTTATGAAGATTGCCGAAAGAACGGACGGCAAGTACTTCAGGGCAACAAATGCTGACAAACTTGCTAGCATTTATGATGAGATAGATGAGTTAGAGAAGACTAGGTTTAACGTAATGAAATATCATCGTAAAACTGAAGCTTACCTCCCTTATTTATTGATTGCCTTATCTGCACTATTGATTGAAAGAGCTCTTCGTTTCACACTAATTAGAAGCATAGCATGAAGCAGTTGAGCTATTCCATATTAGGTGTTACGATAGCTGAGATTTTGTTTTGGATTATCCTCGGTTGTGGAGCGTTGTTGCTTGGAGAATTTGCTCCTCATTTAGAATGGAATAAAGCTGAGTGGTGGTGGATGCTTGCTGCCCTTCCGGTTTCCACTTTAGCTTTTGTAATTAATCTAAAGTGGAAAGTGAAGGCAGTAGAGAAGTTGGCTGATGTAAATTTAGCTGAGGGGATTGTTAAGGGGTTTTCTGCAGGTAGGCAAACATGGAGGTTCTTGCTGTGGCGTCTTGCTGTGGCTTTTGCTATGTTGGGGCTTTTGGGTCCAAAAGTTGGCAGCAAATTAGTCGAAGTTGAATCCAAAGGTTCAGATATAGTAATCGCCATAGACATCAGTAATAGCATGATGGCTGAGGATTTGGGACCTACCAGATTAGACATTGCACACCAAACTATCAAAAGGCTTCTTTCTAAGTTGGGATCTGATAGAGTTGGAATTGTTGTGTTTGCTGGTGAGGCTTATGTTCAATGCCCATTAACATCAGATTATAGTTCTTTAAAAATATTCCTTAATTCTGTAAGCACAGGATTAATTACAACCCAAGGAACTGCTATAGGTAATGCTATTGACGTTAGCCTTAAAGCATTCGAAAATGCACCAGAAACGGGCCGAAACATTATAGTAATCACTGATGGCGAAAATCACGAAGATGATCCTGTAGCTGCGGCTGCAGCTGCAAATGAACAAGGGGTAACAGTGCATATTTTTGGTTTGGCCTCGACAGAAGGCGGCCCTATACCCAAGTTTAGTAAAAACGGAAAAAGAATTGGATTTTTAGAAGATTCCTCTGGCCAACCAGTTGTGAGCAAGCTAGACGAAAGCACTCTATTAGCTGCAGCTCAAGCAGGTGGTGGGCTATTCACAAAGGCTTCAAATTCATTTGTAGACATCAGCCCTACTCTAGAAGCATTGAGTAAATCACTTAAATCACGATCTAATGATGTACGATTTACTGATTATGATCACAAGTATCAAATCTTCGTTTTGCTTAGCCTGATACTGCTGCTTTTAGAATCATTCATCCCAAATCCTGCTCATAAACCATGAAGAAATTTCTTTACATAGTGGCTTTGTTGATGCCTGGTTTGGCTTTAGCCCAAAACGACTTAAAACTCAAAGGGCACCTCATCGACGGAGTAGAAAGTTTCAAATCTGAAGAGTACGAAGGTGCTTCAATGTCCTTCGCATCAGGTGAGAGTCTTGAAGGATACGAAGACATCGCAACATACAATAGAGCTCTGAGCCTACTTGCAAGCGAAAATTTAGAAGACGCAAGTGCAGCATTTTCTAATGCGCTAGAGAATACAGAAAGCCCTATGATTAAATCAAGATCTTGGTACAATAAGGGGAATTTGGCCTTAATGAATGAGCAACCAGATCCTGAAACTGCAATTGATGCATATAAGTCAGCGTTGAGAATAGACCCAAATTACCAAGAGGCAAGGCACAATCTAGCTGTAGCGTACAAATTACTTGAGCAGCAACAACAGCAGCAGGAACAACAGCAAGACCAGCAGGATCAACAAGATCAACAAGACCAACAGGACCAGCAGGATCAGCAAGACCAACAAGACCAACAAGACCAGCAGGATCAGCAGCAAGATCAGAACGAACAGCAGGACGAGCAGCAGGAACAACAGCAGGACGAGCAAAAGCAAGGAGAACAAGAACAGCAGGAGCAGCAGATCGAGAAGCAACTTTCGAAGGAAGAGATGGCCCGTATCTTAGAGAACTTGGAAAATGAAGAAGAAAAGATTCAAGAGAAATTGATGAAGACAAAATCCAAGGGATCAAAACGCAAGATTGAAAAAGAATGGTGATGAGAGAGATTTTAATAAATAGCACAATCTTTATGGCCTTACTCATTAGCGGAGCATTACTTGGCACTTCAAATTTATATGCTCAAGATGACGCTTCAGTAACATGCACAGTAAGCCAAAACCCTGTCCCAATTGGTTCAAGAGTTAATCTGACAATTTCACTTATCAATTGTCAACCTAAGGGTGGTAAAATTGATAGACCTTCCATTCCAGGGTTAAGATATTTAGGCGGCCCATCAATATCTCAACAACATAGCACGATAAATTTTCAATCAACGTCTACCTATAGCTACACATACACTTACCAAGTAAATTCGAAAGAAAACGTTAAGATTCCCACAATTAAGTTGGCGACGAATAAAGGTGTGAAAAATTCTGAAGCATTTATTCTTCAAGTTGTTCAACATGGATCTGGCACACAAAAACAAGGTTTGGGCAATGTCGCTAGTGTGATTGAGATAAATAAAAAAAGAGTTTATTTGGGCGAGCCTATTCTCATTCAATACAAGATCTACTCTCGCTTTAATAACATCCAATACCGTGAGGAAATTCCTGAGCTACAGGGATTTTGGAAAGAGGAGCTTCCTGTTCGTCAATCAAATAGAAGCCTACGCCAAATAAATGGTGTTGAATATTTAGAGATTATTGTCAAAGAAGTCATTGCTTTCCCTCAACAAACGGGTGAATTCACAATCAATGGATTTGATGTCTACGGAGTAGTGAGCCTAAGTTTTTTCAATCAAAAAGAAGTCCAAACCCAATCTACACCTGTTACAGTAACTGTAGTTCCATTACCTGAGGGGAAGCCATATAATTTTATGGGAACCTTTGGGAAATTAAACGTTGATGCCGTAGTAGATGTTGATAGCGTCAATGTAAATGAAGCATTCAATTACGAGTTAACATTTTCAGGGAAGGGAAATTTAAAATTGATAAGAGAGCCTGAATTGGAGTGGCCTTCAGAGTTTGAAGTTTTTGATCCTGAGATTATTGATAGAATTAATGTTACAACGGCTGGAGAATCTGGCAAGAGGACCTATAAATATGCAGTAATTCCTCGTGCTCCAGGCACATATAAACTGCCTGAATTAAAGATTGGATATTACGATCATATAAAGGATAAATACATTAATAAAACAGCTGATGCAGGAAGTATTGTTGTCAAACGTGATCCTAATTCTGTAGGCGGGTCAACTATATATAGCCCCAAGTCACAGGTACAAGTTCTCAACCACGACATAAGACATATTTCTACAGATCACGGTCATTGGGTGGAATATAACGAAAGCACAGGATGGAGAACTTTAAAATGGCTGCTATATGCTATAGGCCCTTTGTTTGCCGTTTGGGCTCTGATTGCTAGAAGGCGTAGTGATGCTGAATCAAATGATGTTGTTGGAACTAGGCATAAGAGAGCGTTGAAGACATTCAATCGCGAGCTGTCCAAATGTCAAGACTACCAGCAATTAGGAGAAGCTATAGAAGTATACTTGTGCTCGAAGTTTGGATGGGGTCGCAGCAATTTCAGCCGTGCTTCAGCTGCTCAGATATTGGAAGGGCAACTGAGCGAAGACGAAGCAAAGGCTTGGGATGGGTTACTGAAAAAATGTGAGATTGCTAGGTTTGCTCCAGGAGCTTTACCTCAAATAGAAGATGCTATTTTGGAGGCTAGAGAACTAGTAAAAATGAGTGATTCTAAAATTGCATTTAGCGCAACAGCAATGATGGTTTGGGCTTTATTATTCTCATCAATTTTTACTGAAGTAAACGCCCAGGAATTAGTTTCAAAAGAGGATTTAAATGCTCAATTTGAGTTTGCAAACAACGCTTATCTGGAGGCAGACTACGAACTTGCAGCCGCTACATACGAAGAGATTTCCAAAGAGCACAGATGCTTCGAATTAGAATATAATTTGGGCAATTGTTATTACAAATTAGAGAGAGTCGGACCTACTATTTTGCATTATGAAAGGGCCAAACTTATCGACCCACTCGACGATGATTTAAGAGCAAACATTCTATTAGCAGACCTTAGGGTAATAGACAAAATTGAGTCATTACCAGGTGTAGGTTTAGAAAAAATGTTGGGAGTATTGTTTGCTGGAAAGATGTATGGTATCTGGCTAATACTAAGTCTAGCTTGTTGGACTCTTGGATTTGTTTTACTCGGAATTAGGTTTAAGTGGAAATCAAGTATTATATATCCATTTGCCAATGCCGGAGCAATAATTTTAATTACTACTTCAATTATATTCTCTACTCTCCTATACAATACTCATGAAAGAATATCTACTTCAGCTTGCGCCATAGTTATGGAGGATAAAGTTGATGTTATGAGTATCCCAGGAACTACAGGATTAAAACTATTCCACCTTCACGAAGGAGCAAAAGGATGCATCCTTAGTGAAGAAGGAAATTGGACGGAAATAAGACTCGAAAATGGAAACGTAGGATGGCTTTTAACTGAAGCCATCGAACGTATCTAATTTTTACTTGAGTACTTCTAGTCGAAGTACAGATCTCCTTGCTTTAGAGTCTCTTGCTACAACTGAGTATACTCCTTGGGCCCAAGAACTAACATCAATGGTTGTAACACCATTTGAGTTACTTCTTCCATCGAAAACTAGCGTTCCACTTGAATCGTAAACTCTAATTGGAGTTGAGTTGTGCATGTTTTCAATTCGTACAACATCAGTTGCTGGGTTTGGCATTAAAAGAAGACTAACTGATGCGTCAAAATCATTTGTATTGTCATGATCTGGATCAACAACATCGTATAGAATTATATCATCTAAAGCAGCCTCAACTAAACTGCCACCATCAAGATACTCTCCAATTGTAGTGCTGTCAGAAGCGATGAAACGCATAACGAACTCACTTGTTAAATCAACGTGGTCAGAAATGTTGAAAGCTTTTCTTCTCCAAGAAATATCTTGTTGAGATGTGTTTTCTAAATACTGCCAATTTTCTCCTCCGTCACTCGAAATTTCAACTTGCCACCAATCAGATGCAGGATTAGCTCCAGATGAAGGCGCATTTACATACCACCTCCAATATTCAATAACAGGGTTTTCATATTCAGTAAGGTCAATGACTGGCGATTGTAGAGTAGTATGCCCAGCATCTACATCATTTTCACCAATTCCTGCATCAGACCCGGGACTTACACCTGTTAAGAAGCAAAAGCCGGAAAATCCTACAGTATGATCCATTGGAGGAGCACAAACTGTACTTGAATTTCCTGGTTCAGAATATGAACCTAATGGAATTGTTTCCTCCCACTCCCCTGTTGTTGCGTTATCTCCTAGAATTCCTAATTCCCAGTATCCAAACTCTGCATAATCATCAGAATCATTAATTAAATAAGGGTAGGATCCAACAATTACATAATATGGTAGGTTCGCGTTACTTGAATAATTAGATGCTATTGGAGTAACTCCACTAATTCCACCAAATACATCCTCAATATGCATAAAGTATTCTACAACTGTTCCTGCAGGAAATCCATCTATTAATGCTGTAAAGTCGTCTCCATCTTGGTCCATGGTTATTTGAGACCAACTTTGGTTTTGCCCTGTTCTATAAGAAAGAATAACAGCGTCGAAATACACATTGTATGGGAAAACTATTTCAACTTCTGCATTGATTTCAATTGATGTTTGAGGTTCAGTAAATTCAATAGGATCATGCTCAACTTCCGCGTAACTAAATAGTGAAATTCCGTGAATATCAAATCCCTCAATTATGGCAGTGGCGTTAGGTGTTCCATTCATTAAATCTCCATCGTCATCATCAGCTTGAAGTACATCAAGTAGAACGTCAGTAAAAGCCTGCCCTTCATCACCATTAGTAGCTGTTGCTTGTAAACCTGGAAATGCATCTACAAAGAGTTGTAGAGTCTCATCCCAATTTCCACCTAATAGTAGATGAGTGTCGTACCAAGCTCCAGCAATAATTTCACCATCAGAATGAACCTCACCTACAATATCCTCAGGATATACTTTTGGATCAATGTCATATCTGCGAATACCATCGTTATTATCTGTATAGAATCCCTTACCAATTTCTGCCACATCTCCCAAAGACATAGCCCAAAAATCAGCGTATCCTTCATTCATTGCTCCATTGTTAAACCCGAATCCCAAACTGTTATAGAAGTATCCATTTATTGCATGTCCATATTCGTGGTATACAACATCAGCAATTAAAGATGTTGGATTACAACCGCCACCAGTATCGAAGAAATTGATACTAACTCCATCAAAAAACGCATTGCATTCTCCATCAACATCAATATTTGTTGTTAATGAGAAATCTAAATCATCAAAATCAGGAAGCCACTCCTTCATATGATCGTGAATTAGGTTTGTACTCCTATATGCACTTGCCTCCTTAATATTTCCAGGAATATCTAAAATGTTATATCCATTATTGAAATTAAGATTACTTGAAGGAGTAAGTCCATTTGTGTATATAGTGCACCAACGTCCTTCTAAACTTACAGGCACGTTATTTAATGCTTGATTAATATTTGTCACAAAACCTCCATTTTCATCGGAATGATAAATATCTCCATCTAGGTTCAATCTAAGATGTGGCATTTCCAATTCTTCAGCAACCTCATAAGGATACATCGAATGTGCCATTGCGTTTGTTTGACCTGAAATTACGGGAGGAGTATTTACCGCAATTTCAGATAACTTTTCAAAGTGAATTTTCGTCTCTGTTTCATTAGTTGATTTTATGAATCCCATAGGCAAAACAGTTTTCTTCCCAACGTGGTGTACAATCTTGTTTTGTCTATACCATACTCTACCTGTAATAGCATCTACCCAAGTTTCATAATCTCTAATAAGACCATCAACCTTACCCTTGACTTTCAGTATTTTAACCAATCTAAACTCACCTTCTGCATAAGAGTCAGGAAGTATAGAATACTCTCCCCATTCTACATCGTAATTTTCAAATTCCACATCCTCAATTGCATAGTTTAAAATTTGATTATCATTTAATATTTCACCATCTGGAACATGAGCATCGGGCCAAACATCAATGCCCCACATTACCAATTTTCCGTCTGTCCATTTTGTTTGAACTTGGCTTAACAAAACTGTATATCCATCAACCTGTTGATTTTGAAAAACTCTCTCGTGTTTTGACGATCTATTAACGTTAAAATCATCAGATAAAATATTTGGATTTACATCAAAATATGGAAAAGCAGTGGCAACAAAATCTATATGATTTGTTTCAATATCATTTCCAATAAACTCAATACCCTTTCCCCAAGCTCGATGAGGTAGTCCTGTTTTTTCACTCATCATGACCATCCAACCATTAGTTGTTGAATTCCAGTTTTGCCAACCAGAATTCATTCTAAGTTGAGCTTGCTGAGAATCATCAATTGAATATGAAGTAATTCCTAATCTAATTTCATTTGGGTCAAATCCACTTGGATCAACTGCAAGGACACAGTTGCAATAACATAAAGCTAGCAGGGTAAGAAAATTTTTCATCTATATAATTTTCAATCAAATACAAATTAGTTCAAAAGTGCATAAATCTGTAGAATATAATGGACAGTTACACTATCATCGTTGTTAACATCACCAAAACTTTAAGATATAAATTCAAAAAACAAACAAGTTAAATCGACAAAGGTTGCATTTGAATTATAATTTAACGCAACAGAGTATGTCAATTCATCAGTATGATAAGAGTAAATAATATGCTCATGCTATCTATGACAAGTAAGATGAAGATAGGTAGATTTTATCTCACCTAAAATCCATGGTTAATTTTGTTTGAATTTTTAGTGGTTTTGTCTTAAAAAAATTCGGTTTTATCTAGGTTTTGTTCGATATTAACCCCTTATAATGATGCCTAATTTTATTGTGCCAAAAATGACACATTCACACATATTTAATCTTACATCTAGCTTCTCATACTCAATAAAGTTCTTTGTTGTCTGTCTATTTGCTTTTGGAGCTTTACCAAATCTAGCAACATCACAGACCTGTAGCGATGAGAACGCTTGTAACTACGCATCTCCTACTTCCTACTGTATCAGAGTAGAAACTGTAGCATCCCACTCTGGAATGGTTGGTATGAATAACCTTGACGGAATGACTACCTACAGGGTATATGCTCAATTAGCAAACAACGATGACGTTCTAAGCGCTCTAATTGGAGACATCGAGCATCCTGGATACTTTACAACTACAACAAACTTTTTCCAACACACAATCGGTGGTGTTACACCCAGTGGAATAAATCCAGCATTTTTAACACCATTCCCTTCCCTTGCATTTGACAGTTGGGTAACGATAGGTATCGAATACGCACCATCAGCTGGTGAAGGGTCAATAAGCATCTTAGAAGAAGGTAGTGAACCATGGGTAAATCCATTTGAGTCAGGAGGAAATATTGATTTAACTGGAGTAGTTGGAGGCGGATGGTATACATTCTCTAACTATTCAAACGCAGTTGCGGGTGATGACCTTGAAATTTTGATTGGTCAGTTTACAACTTCAGGCAACCTTGAAGGCCAAATCTATATGCAGATTTTTGTCAACGGTGATAGCGAAAACGAAGTCAGAACTCTAGTAAACATTGCTGATGCATGTGGAACTGGATCTAATGAAGATTGTTTTTATGCTGAGGAGGGATACGACTGTGATGGAAACTGTATTATAGACGAAAACAACAACGGTATTTGTGATTTTGAAGAAGTAGCAGGTTGCACTTCAGAACTTGCTTGTAACTATGACCCAGACGCAACTGACGATGACGGATCTTGTGATTTCACTTCTTGTTTAGAAATGGGATGTACTGACATATTAGCCTGTAACTATATAGAAGAAGCTGACTATGATGATGGCTCATGTGAGTATCCAAATTTCCCATATGACTGTGAAGGCAATTGTTTTGACGATAACGATGGAGATGGGATATGTGATGCCTTTGAAATATTTGGATGTTCAGATCCTTCTGCATGTAACTATGAGGTTGGTGCAACTGACGATGACAGCTCATGTGAATACTCTTCTTGCCTTGGCTGTATAGACCCTGGGTCATGTAACTACAATTCAGAAGCTACAATTGACGATGGCTCATGTGATTATTCATGTATGGATGTTGGTTGTACAAACCCAACTGCTTGCAACTATGATCCTGAAGCAGATTACGACGACAACTCATGTACATATATTTTAGAGGGAGATTGTGATTGTTACGGCAACCAGCTTGATGCTCTAGGAGTATGTGGTGGAGATTGTACTTCAGATGTTGACGCTGATGGAGTATGTGACGACGAGGACGAGTGTGTTGGAGCATATGACGAATGTGGCATATGTAACGGTCCTGGCGCTATATATGAGTGCGGATGTGCAAACATACCTGAGGAAAGTTGTGACTGTAACGGAAACCATGTAGACGCTTTAGGAGTATGTGGTGGCGATTGTGCTGCTGACACGAACGAAAATGGAATCTGCGATGAATTAGAAATCTTAGGATGTACTGACCTAGAAGCGTGTAACTATGATGCTAATGCAACTGCAGATGATGGAACATGTGAGTATGCTGAAGAAGGTTACGACTGTAATGGAAACTGTCTAGAAGACATAAACGGAAATGGTATCTGTGATAATGAGGAAGTGTTTGGCTGCACAATAGTTGTAGCTTGTAATTACAATTCTGATGCAACATGGAACGACGGTAGTTGTGATTTTACATCATGTTTAAGTTTCGGCTGTATAGATCCAAATGCATGCAACTACGATGCAGATGCAGAATTCGATGACGGAACATGTGAATATTCAAATTTCCCATACGATTGTGATGAAAATTGCGTAAACGACAATGATCAAGATGGTGTTTGTGATGAACTAGAGATCCTAGGTTGTGATGACGACGCAGCATGCAACTTCGATGCTGACGCGACAGATAACGATGGTTCATGTGATTACTGTTCATGTGTAGAGGAAGTTGACAGTAATATCCCAACAGACGATGGGTATAGCCTCAATATTGACATCATAGCTGAACATACATCAGGTAATCTTGTTGGAATGACGACATACAGAATGTATATCGCAACTCCTCACAACGATGATTATTTAAGCGCTGTATTTGGAGATGGAAATGAGCAACTAAACATAAATTCCTCTACAAATTTTTACCAAGATCCATTTGGGTCAGTCTTAGGATCTGATATGTATCCTGATCTCTACTCCTTCTTCACTGAACTTGAATTTGATAGCTGGGTTACTATTGGATTAGACCAAAGCCCGGGGCCAAACGAAAGTGCTCCACAAATCATAGAATCAACCATGTTTTCATGGGTAACTCAATTTGAAAATGGTGGAAACATCGATATTTCTGACGAAGTTGGAGGGTCGTGGTTCTCTCTTGATCCAAATCCTTCTGCAAGCGCAAATGCTTATCCAGATACAAATCAAAGAATCTTGATCGCTCAAGTAACAACTGATGGAGAAATAAGTGGAACAATTCATGCACAGTTTTTCAATCACGGAAATCCAGAAGATGTCAGCAGAGTAGAATTCAATTTTGATGGGCCTACAACTTCAAATACTGAAAACTCAATTTGTGGATGTACTGACGAAACAGCATGTAACTATAATTCAGATGCCGATTATGATAATGGAAGTTGTGAATATCCAAATTTCCCTTACGATTGTGATGAAAACTGTTTAAATGACACAAACGAAAATGGAATCTGCGATGAATTAGAAATCCTAGGATGTACTGACCTAGAAGCGTGTAACTATGATGCTAATGCAACTGCATATGATGGAACATGTGAGTATGCTGAAGAAGGTTACGACTGTAATGGAAACTGTCTAGAAGACATAAACGGAAATGGTATCTGTGATAATG